>NZ_GL870929.1:1059996-1092242 GCF_000190695.1 Kingella denitrificans ATCC 33394 | reverse complement strand
TCTCCGAATGGTTTGTGTCCAAAGCCTGCCGCCAGAGTTTCGCGGGATACGCCTACGGGCAAATCAAAAAAGCACGCGGGCTGAACAAGAAAATCAGCAACCCGATGTCGTCTGAAAAGAAAAGCGTGCTTGATTTCTGCCACATCGTAGAAGGCGCGCAAACCGTGCCGCTGCAACACTGGCTTTCGCAACGCGGAATGGAGCAACGGCGCGTCGGCTTGGTCAAAATCGCCCACGCCCGCGAACTCTACGCCCTGTTTTACGACCCCGACGGCACGCGCGGCTACCACGGCATCGCGCCCAAATCCGAAGCCACCAACCTCTCCCTCAGCTCCGTTCCCGAAGGCGAAACCCCGCTTGCCTACCTCTCCTTCAACCAAGACGGATACAGCAGCTACTGCCGCGAATACGCGTCCTACCAGCAATGGCTGGCGGAACGCAACGAAACGCGCTACCAAGGCACGCAGGCACACGGACAGGGCTACGACGCCAAAAACATGATGCACACCTTCCGCCTGCTCGAAACCGCCCTCGACATCGCCCGCCACGGCGAAATCCGTCCGCGCCGTCCCAACCGCGACGAACTGCTCGCCATCAAACGCGGCGAATCCTCCTACGAAGCACTGCTGGAAAAAGCGGAACGGCTGATGGCGGAAGTGGAAACAGCGTTTGAGGCCACCGACCTGCCCGAAACGGTAAATGCCGCTTCGGCGTTGGCGGCACTCATCAGGGTGCGGGAGCGGGTTTACGGGTGATGCGTGTGCAGGCTGCTTTTGAATAGGGCAAAAAGCAGCCTGCACCCCTATCATCATCTTTTTACAAAAATAATTCCCTTACAAAATAAAACAATTGGCATTTTTTGGCCGTATTTGTGTAACTTTACATTTGCCTTAATGAATATTAACGGTTAGAGTACAAACTTCTGTTGCCAAGTACATCGGACTACAGAATATTAGAACAACACGCAAATCACTCAATTCAGGGAGTTTTTATGTTAAATATCGATCCATCTGAACTCAATTCCGCACAGCCGATTAAAAAACAGAAGTTTTATCAAATTTTGTATGTGCAGGTGATTTTTGCCATTGTGGTGGGCATTTTGCTGGGACACTTTTTCCCGCACACCGGCGAAGCCATGAAGCCGCTGGGCGATGCGTTCATTAAAATTGTCAAAATGATTATCGCCCCCGTGATTTTCCTGACCGTGGTGACCGGTATTGCCGGCATGACCAATATGAAAAAAGTCGGCCGCGTGGCAGGCAAATCGTTTGTTTATTTCCTGACGTTTTCCACATTGGCGCTGCTGGTGGGAATGCTGGTGGCAAACGTGATCCAGCCCGGCTCGCATTTGAACATTGACCCGGCCACGCTGGATGCCGGCAAAGTCAGCACTTATGTGGATAAGGCGAAAGACAGCTCGGTGGTCGGCTTTTTGATGAACATTATCCCCGATACCGTGGTCAGCCCGTTGGTGAACGGCAATATTTTGCAGGTTTTGTTTGTATCGATTTTGTTCGGCGTATCGCTGGCGATGGTGGGCGATAAAGCGCGCCCGATTACCAATTTGCTGCAGGAATTGTCCGCGCCCGTGTTCCGCATGGTGGCGATGCTGATGAACCTGGCACCCGTCGGCGCATTCGGCGCCATGGCGTTTACCATCGGCAAATACGGCATTTCGTCCATCGGCAGCCTGCTGTTGCTGGTGGCAACGTTCTATATCACGTCGATTTTGTTCGTGCTGGTGGTGCTAGGCGCGGTGGCGAAATACAACGGCTTTTCCATTATCAAGCTGGTGAAATACATCAAAGACGAAATGTGGCTGGTGCTGGGCACGTCATCGTCCGAAGCGGCGCTGCCGACTTTGATGCAGAAAATGGAAAAAGCAGGCTGCGAAAAATCGGTGGTGGGCTTGGTGATTCCGACCGGTTATTCGTTCAATCTGGACGGCACGAATATTTATATGACGATGGCGGCGTTGTTCATTGCGCAGGCGGTCGGCATTGATTTGAGCTGGGGCGAACAGTTTTCGCTGCTGCTGGTGGCGATGTTGAGCTCCAAAGGTGCTGCGGGTGTGACCGGTGCAGGCTTTATCACGCTGGCGGCAACGCTGTCGGTGGTGCCGAGCGTCCCTGTGGCCGGTATGGCGCTGATTTTGGGTATCGACCGCTTTATGTCGGAATGCCGCGCGCTGACCAATCTGGTGGGCAATGCGTGTGCCACGGTGGTGGTGGCGCGTTGGGAAAATGCGCTGGATGCGGAAAAACTGCGCGAGGCCTTGGACGGCAAACCGAAAGCTTCTTAAGGCGTGTTTCGGCAATGAAAAAAGCAGCCTGCACTTTGGATGTTGAAGTGCAGGCTGCTTTTTAATGGCGTTGATGGATTTATTAGCCCAAATGGTTGTCCAGCGCCACCGCCGCGCCGGTAATGCCGGGGTATTTGCTCAACACCACATACACGGGGATGGCGGCCAGATAGGCATCGAAGCGGCCTTTGTTTTCAAAGCGGTTACGGAAGGGCGATGCTTTGAAATAGTCGATAAAGCGCGGGATGATGCCGCCGCACAGATACACGCCGCCGCGTGCGCCCAGCGTGAGCGCCAGATTGGAGGCGACGGTGCCGAGCATGGCGCAGAAAATGTCCAATGTTAAGCGGCACAAGGGCGACGAGCCGCTCAATGCGCGTTCGCTGATTTCGGCGGGCGTGATTTTTTGCCGTTTCACGCCTTCGCGTTCGGAAAGCGCGTCATAAATCAGCACCAAGCCTGCGCCGCTTAAAAAGCGTTCGGCGGACACATGGCCGTGTTTTTTCTTGGCGTATTGCCAAATCATGATTTCGGTGTCGTCAAACGGTGGGAAGCTGGTGTGCCCGCCTTCGCCGGCCAGAGGCACATAACCCGTGGGCGACGGAATCAGCCCGCTCACACCCAAGCCTGTGCCCGGCCCGATAACGGCTTTGGGGGCATTTTCAATGGCTTGGAAGCCGCCCACCTGCACCAAGTCCTGCGGCTGCGCTTTGGTAATGGCGAGTGCCTGCGCGGTGAAGTCGTTGATAAACAATAAAGTATCCAGCTTCAAGGCTTGGCGCGTGGTTTCGATGGAAAATGCCCAGTGGTGGTTGGTCATTTGCAGCCAGTCGCCCACCACGGGGTTGGCAATGGCCACCGAAGCGTGCTTGATGTCGGGATTGCCGGCGCGTTGCAGGAATTCTTTTGCCGCATCGACAATGGTGTCGTAGTCGTTGCAGGGCAGCACTTCGATGTATTCGAACTGCTGGTGTGCGGTTTCCAGTGCGAATCGGGCGTTGGTGCCGCCAATATCGGCAACCAGGCGCGGATAGTTTTGGGATTTAGGGGTGGTAGAAGACATGGACGGATACCTCTGCGGAAGTCAAAACATAGCTGATGGGGAACTGAGGGTTTCTGCCTTGCTCGGCTTGGCGGTACACGGCCAGTTTTTCCGCGCCGGCAATTGATAAATAGACCGACGGTGTGCGCTCGATGGCGGCCAGCGTCATGGAAATGCGTTCGTGCGGCGCGGTAACGGGCGTGGTGTGCAGCAGCGGCTGCGGGTAATCGGGGGAAATTGCGTCGGCAAATTGCGGTGCCTGCGGGAAAATGCTGGCGGTGTGTCCGTCTGCGCCCATGCCGAGCACCAGCACGTCGGGTTGTTGGTAATGTTGCAGGGCAAAGGTCACGGCCTGTTCGATATTGTGCAGGCTGCTTTCGGTGGCGTTGTCGTCAATCATCGGCAGCCATTGTGCTTGCGCGGCTTGGTTTTGCAGCAGGTGTTGGCGGACCAGCTGCGTGTTGCTGTCGGCATGTTGCACGGGCACGATGCGTTCGTCCGCCAGTGTGATGCGGACGCGCTGCCAGTCCAAGTCTTCCGTGTTGAGCGCCTGAAAAAAGGCGATGGGCGATTTGCCGCCCGATACGGCCAATACGGCGTGTTCTTTCTGTGCCAAAACGCTGCGCAAGTCTTGCGCCACGCTGCGTGCCAGTTGGGCGGCGGAATCTGCCGCGCTGGCGGTTTGAGTGAATTGGGGCATCATGATGGGTCTTTGAATGGACATTATGAAAGTGCAGGCTGCTTTCGGATTATATCGCCAAAAGCAGCCTGCACTATAACAGTTGGCCTGAAAATTGCAAACCTTGCGCTTATTCGTTCAGCGCGCGCGGGAACAGGATGGTGTTTTCCAGCTCGATATGGTCGTGCAAATCGGTCAAAAGTTCGCGCAGTTGCGCATACAGGTTTTGCCAAGAACCGCACGCATCGGCCGGCGGCGTGAGCTGGTCGGTCAGTTGCAAAATTTGTTCGGTGAGCGAAGAGTGGTCGTCGTGCTCCATCATCATCACGCGCACCGGCATGGCGGCATTGCGTCCCATGCCTTGCTTAATCATGGGAAACAGCATGCGTTCTTCTTTTTGCATGTGCGAATCCAATTCCTGCGCCAAATGCATTACCACGGCATACAAATCGGCCGGGAACGTGTCTTGGTGGACTTGGCGCACTTTGTCCAACAGCGGCAGGATGCCTTCCAACTGGCGGCGGTGCGTGTCGTGGTAACGCGATAAAACATGGTCAACAGTTGCATTCAAAGGGGCGGTTTGCCAAACAGATGCTTCAGTCATGATAGTGTTCCTTGATTGGTTAGTGGTCGCAGGGCAAAAAGCAGCCTGCACTTTTAAAGTTTTATATTATAGGAAACTTTAACGGAATATGCCAACACGGTATCGGGTCGATTTGAATCGCCTATTGCTATTTATCCCGCCCGAACGCAGGCGTATAATGGCGCGAAAATTTATAAACAAAAGCAGCACAAACCATTGACGAGGAACACCAAATGGAAGAACCGCAACCCCAAAAAAAAGTTAAAGAGCAGCCGATACAGGTTTACCAAGGCGCAAAACGCATTCACCCGAAGCTGGCCAAAGGACGCTTTGCCAATATCCGCATTATCATGATTCTAGCCACCCAGCTTTTTTTCTACGGCGTACCGTGGATTAACTGGGACGGGCGGCAGGCAGTTTGGTTCGACGTTCTCGGCCGCCATTTTTATATTTTCAGCCTCGTGTTCGAGCCGGCCGATTTGCTGTACCTCACCGGATTGCTGATTGTGTCGGCATTCGGCCTGTTTTGGTGGACGACCGTGGCCGGCCGCTTGTGGTGCGGCTATTCCTGCCCGCAAACGGTGTATACCGAAATCATGCTTTGGATTGACCACTTTGTCGAAGGCGACCGCAACAAACGCCTGAAACTCGACAAAGAACCGTGTAATTTCCGCAAAATCCGCATCAAGGCACTGAAATATCTTTTGATTTTCATTGTTGCCGCTTGGACGGGCATCACGTTTGCAGGCTGGTTTACCCCCATCCGCGAGTTTGTGCCCGCCATTTTCAACGGCACGGCAGGGCATATCGCCTTGGGTACGGCCGCGTTTTACGGCTTCGTTACCTGGCTGTTCGGCCACATCATGCGCGAACAAGTGTGCCTGCACATGTGCCCATATGCCCGCTTCCAAAGTGCCATGTTTGACCACGACACGTTGGTGATTTCGTATGACGAAGAACGCGGCGAACCGCGCGGCGCACGCAAGAAAACCGCAGAACGCGGCGAAGGCGGCATCGGCGACTGCATTAACTGCACCATGTGCGTGCAGGTGTGCCCCGTGGGCATCGACATCCGCGACGGCCTGCAATACCAGTGCATCGGCTGTGCAGCCTGCATTGACGCCTGCGATGAAGTGATGGACAAAATGGGCTATCCGCGCGGCCTTATCCGCTACACCACCGAAGCCGTACTCAAACACGAATACACCGACCAAGACATCAAAAAACGCCTGTTGCGCCCCAAAGTGGTGGGGTACGGCGGCGTTTTGCTGGCGGCGGTTATCGGCTTGGCGGTGGGCATTGCCACACGGCAGACCATGCAGATTGACGTGATTAAAGACCGCGGCGTGATGGTGCGCGAGAACACGCAAGGCTTGCTGGAGAACAGCTATAACCTGAGCATCAGCAACGCCAGCGACAAGACGCAAATCGTAACCGCCGAAGTGTCGGGCTTGGAAGACATCCACATTACCGGCATGCCGCCGCAAGGCATCGTCGTGCCGGCCGGCCAACTGGTGAGTGCGCCCGTGCAGGTGAACGTGCCGCCCGAATACGCCGAAAAAGGCAGCCACCCCATCATGTTCACGTTCCGCTACCGCTACGAAGGGCAGCCGGAAACCGAAGTGCGTGAAATTAAAGAAAAATCGATTTTCATTGGAGAATAAGCGATGGCGCAGACGCCCGAAAATATCCGAGACCAAGCCCCATGGTACCGCCAGCCTGTGTTTTGGATGCTGATGAGCGGCCCGATGATTGTGGTGGTGGCGGCATTCGTTACGCTGAACATCGCCAGCAACACCGTAACCGATTTGGTCAGCGACGATTATTACAAAGACGGCAAGCACATCAATTTGCAGTTGGAGCGCGACGTGGAAGCGGCCAAGCGCGGCATTGTGGCGCAGGTGCTGTTCAATGCGGACGGTTCGGCGGCGAAGGTGTTTATTGCCGGTCATTTCGACCACGGCCAGCCCTTGAAGCTGTCGCTACTGCACCCCACACGCAAGGCGGACGACCATGTGGTGGATTTGAAGCCGACCGGCGCGCTGTCGGGCGACAAAGTGGAATATGCGGCCAATTTGCAGGCTGCGTTGCCGAACACCGCGCACTGGTATGTCCGCGTGGAGGACAATGCCGGCGTGTGGCGCGTGGAAGAGAAATGGCGGCCCAGCCAAGGCGGCGCGGTGGATTTGAAACCGAAAGACAACGTATTGGTACTGGCGGCGGCTTCGTCTGCTCCCGCTCCTGCTTCGGCGGCGCATTAACGGTATCGGCACATTAAAAAGCAGCCTGCACTCTGAATTTTGGAGTGCAGGCTGCTTTTTGCGTTGGCATTAAAAACGGTAATTGATGCGCGCCGTATAGCTTCGCGGATTGCCCGGCATGGCATCGGAACGCCAGTATTGCCGGTTGAACACATTGCCCACGGCAAAGGTCAGGTTCATGTTTTTGTAATTCCAGCCGACCATGGCATCGGTGCGGACGAAGCCCGGAATATGGTTGGGTGCGCCGCTGCGCGTGTAACCGTAGCGTTTGCCTGTGCCGGTAATGCCGATTTCGCCGTAGAGGTTTTCGGTCGGCGTGTAACGGAAAAACAGGTTGCCGGTCACGCTGCTGGTGTTGTCGAGGCGGCGGCCGACGCGGGCGGGGTTTTCCCGGTCTTCCACGATTTTCGCCTGCATCACGCCCAGCGAGCCGCGCAGATAGAGCCGTTTGGGGACAATCTGCCCGATGGCGCTCAATTCGATGCCGCGCGAACGGTGCTTGCCGCTGACCGCGTAAGTATAAGGGTCATTAATCGGGTCGGGGCGGTAACGGATATTGAAGCGTTCGATTTGGTAAACGGACAATGTGGTGCTGAGGCGGTCGTCCAGCCAGCTGCTTTTCACGCCGGTTTCGTATTGGCGGGTGTATTCGGGGTCGGCGTTGAACACGGCGGAAGACGAGGTGTCGATACTCAAATAACCGCCGCGTCCGCCATAAGGCGCGAAGCCTTTGTTGTACGAGGCGTAAAGCGTGTGGGCGGGCGTGACGTTCCACACCGCGCCGATGTTGGGGCTGAACGAATGGCCGCTGTATTGGCGTTTGTCGCCGTTCAGTTGGTTTTCCGAGCGGAATTTGTAGCTGTCGTAGCGGACGCCGAGCACGAATTTTAAATCGGGTGTGGCAGAGAAGATGTTTTGGATGAACAAGCCGTAGGAATCGGCTTTATGGCGGTTTTGCGTCAGCACGGGTTGCAGCCTGCCTGAAGACGGCCAGCTGGCGCGGTCGTACGGGTCGATGGGCACGGTGAAACTGCCGCGGTAGCCCAATGTCGGGTTGCGGTGTTCGCGGCTGTAATCCAGGCCGACGGTCAAGTGGTTGTCGAACCGGCCGATTTTATAGTCGCCGTTGAGCGTGAGGTTGGATGACAGGGTTTTGTTGTCGGTCTGTTGCCAAGCATAGTTGCGGCGGATAAGGCCGCCGCTTTCGCTGCCTGCATAGAAATGGTCGAAATCCTGCGATGCCTTGCGGTGGGCGAACTGCCACTGGATGCGCCATTTGTCGTTGAAGGAATATTCAAGGTCGGAACGCCAAACTTGCAATTTGTCTTTCACAAAATCGTTCGGGTGCGCAAAACCCATGCGGTAAGACAGCCCGAAGCGGTCGTACACGGATTTGGTCGGGCTGCGGTCGGGCGTGCGCTCCACATTATCGTAGGTATATTGCCCCGTCTATTTCAGACCGTTGTCGAGTCTGATGGTGATGCTGGGCGACACCATGACGTTTTTGCTGTCGATGCCGCTGCGGAACGAATTGGCGCGCCCGATTTCGCCCGTCAGGCGGATGGCGACGTGTTTGTTCAGCACTTGGTTGATATCCAGATTCAGGCTGCGGTTGGCCCAAGAGCCGTAAGTCGCGCCGATGTTGCGGCTTTGTTTGAAGTTGGCGTATTTGCTGACCATGTTGATGACGCCGCCGCCGTTGGTGCGGCCGTAAAGCACGGAAGACGGGCCTTTCAGGATTTCCACGCGCTCGATGTTGGCGGTGCTGCGGCGCACCTGCCCGCTTTCGCGCACGCCGTCGCGGTAAATGTCGGAAGCATCGGCTTGGAACCCGCGCAGGAAAATGCTTTCGCCGCGCATATCATAAGCCGCGTCAATGCCGGCGTTGCCTTCGAGGATGGAGCTTAAATCGTTCGTGCCGTAGTTTTTGTTTTTCTGGATGTTGAGCGTATCGATGGTTTGCGGCGTTTCTTTGATGAGCTGGCCGTTGCGGGTAACGGCGGCTTCGTCGTAGTTGATGTAGCCTTTGAGTACGCTGGTGTCCGCTTGGCCGACCACTTTCACAGTGGGCAGCGTTGAGGCGTAGGATTCGTTGTTTTCGCCGTTGTTGGCTGTGTCGGCATAAACAGGGAAGGCGGCGGCCAAAAGGGCGGGAATCAGGGCGGGGCGCATGTGTTTTTTCATTACAAAACCTCGTCGGGAAAAAACATGGATTGTAATCGATAATCACTAATATTAACAATAAAATATATTGATTAACATCTATCCGTTAATTTTGTTCTGGTTTTGCAACAAAATGTTGTGCGAGTGTTGGTTTTGGCAAAGGGTTTGGCGGATTTTGGTTGTTGAAAGGGTTGGATTGCGGACAAAAAAGCAGCCTGCACATTTGGAAAACGAAGTGCAGGCTGCTTTTTGCCGTTTATAGTGGATTAAAATAAAAATGAGACAAGGCGGCGAGCCGCAAGGCGTACAAGTAGTACGTCAAGGCGAGCCAACGCCGTATCATTGCGATTTTAATTCACTATATTTTTTCTGTTCGCGCAAATCGATCAATTCCGTGCCGGCCAGATAGTCGTATAAAAATTGGCGGCGCGGGTGGAACAAGGCGAAGCCCCACGGCAGTATCCACCAAAACAGGGCAAGGCAGCCTGCATTTTTTTGCGTCAGGCCGAAATGGCGGCAGGCGGCATAAACCAGCAGCGGCACGAAGACGATGAATACGCACGCCCATAAAAAGCGGTACAGCAGTTGGCGCGGCGCGGGGTGCAGGCTACTTTTTGCGTCCGCCAGGCCGATGTGCCACACGCGCATGGGCAGGGTTTGCTTTTCGCGCACCCAGTTGAGCCGGAAATACAGCCACCATGCGCCCAACAGCAGGCCGACCGTGAGCCAGGACGACACGGGCAGCAGCGCGGGGGCGAATTGCTGCATGAGCGTGGTGCAGCCGCCGGCCAATGCACCGGCCAACATGGTGACGGCGCCCACCAGCAGCGATTCGTAGAGCAGGGCGGTCAGGCGGCGTTTCAAGGGGGCTGGGGTGTGGTTCATGATGCGGATTTGATTGATGAATAAAGGGTTTGGGCGGTTTCGCAGGCAGCCTGCACATAGTCCGGCGTGCCGAACGGGTCGAACACGGCATCGGCCGGCAGTTTGCGCAGCCAGGTAAGCTGGCGTTTGGCCAGTTGGCGCGTGGCGGCCTGCCCTTGCGCCACGAGTTCGCTTTTGTTGATTTGCCCGTCCAGATATTGCCACACTTGGCGGTAGCCCACGCAGCGCATGGCGGTGCCGTCGGGTGGCAAATCGGGATATTTTTGCTGCAAACGGCGCACTTCGTCCACAAAACCGTTGTCCAGCATTTGTTCAAAGCGGCGGTTGATTTGCGCGTGCAGGCGGCTGCGGTCTTCGGGAATCAGCGCAATGGTGTGCAGCGGCAGGGCAGGGGCGCTTTGTGCGGCGCGGATATGCTGCGACAGCGGTTTACCGGTGAGCAGGAACACTTCCAGCGCGCGTTCGATACGCTGGCTGTCGCCGGGCGGCAGGCGGGCGGCGGTTTCCGGGTCGGCGCGTCGCAGTTGTTCGTAAAGGCTGTGCAGGCCGTGCTGCTGCTTCTGCCGTTGCAGTTCGGCGCGGACGGTGGCATCGGCTTCGGGCAATTCGTTCAGCCCCTGCGTGAGCGCGTGGTAATACATCATGGTGCCGCCCACAATCAGCGGCAGCCTGCCGCGCGCGCGGATTTCGCCGGCCAGCCGCACGCAGTCGCCCACAAAATCCGCCGCGCTGTAACTTTCCATCGGCGTGATGATGTCGATGAGGTGGTGCGGCACGGCGGCCTGTTCCGCCGCGCTGGGTTTGGCCGTGCCGATGTCCATGTCCCGATACACCAACGCGCTGTCCAAGCTGATGATTTCGCAGGGGACTTCGGCGGCAATGCGCAGGGAAAGCGCGGTTTTGCCGCTGGCGGTGGGGGCGATGATGGCAAGGGCGGAAGCGGTCATGGCGGGGCGGTTTTGCACGGGGTGCAGGCTGCTTTTCGGGTTGAAAAACGCGATTGTAGCATTGCCGCCTGTAAAAGTAATTTGTTTGCGAACGTCAAAATATTGACGAGATTTGTCAAGTTGGGTTAAATTCCCGTCAGCCCGCAGGGTTATGCAGCAAAAACGCCGGCCGAGTGCAGGCTGCTTTTGCTAAGAAGAAAAATATTAAATGAGAGAGTTTTCAACATGAATCCAGTCTATATCACGTTCGGGCTATATCTGGTGGCCGTTTTGGGCATCGGTTTCTTCGCCTATTTTTCCACGCGTAATTTTGACGATTATATTTTGGGCGGACGCAGCCTGGGCGCGTTCGTTACCGCCATGTCGGCCGGCGCGTCCGATATGTCGGGTTGGCTGCTGATGGGCCTGCCCGGTGCGATTTACGCTTCCGGCCTGATTGAGGCATGGATTGCCATCGGCCTGACCATCGGCGCGTATTTCAACTGGCTGCTGGTGTCCGGCCGGTTGCGCGTGCACACCGAATTGAACAACAACGCCTTGACGTTGCCCGAATATTTCGCGCACCGTTTCGGCGAACACGGCAAACTGATGAAAGTGGTTTCCGCCGCCATCATTTTGTTTTTCTTTACGATTTATTGCGCTTCCGGCATTGTGGCGGGTGCGCGGCTGTTCCAAAGCCTGTTTGAAGGCATGAGCTACGAAACCGCCATGTGGCTGGGCGCGGGCGCTACCATCATTTACACGTTTATCGGCGGCTTTTTGGCCGTGAGTTGGACGGACACGCTGCAAGCCTCGCTGATGATTTTTGCGCTGATTTTGGCACCGGTGATGGTGTATCTGGCATTGGGCGGCGCGGCGGAAATGAATGCCGCCATTGCGCAGGCTGCCACCCAAAGCGGCGTGCAATACAGCCAACTCTTCCCCACGGAAGGTGCAGGCTGGTTGGCCGCTATATCCGCTGCTGCATGGGGCTTGGGCTACTTCGGCCAGCCGCATATTCTGGCGCGTTTCATGGCTGCGGAAAGCGTGAAATCGCTGCACAGCGCGCGCCGCATCGGCATGACGTGGATGATTTTGTGCTTGGGCGGCGCGGTGGCCGTGGGCTATTTCGGCATTGCCTATTTCGGCGCGAATCCTGCCGACGTGGGCGCATTGGCGGGCAAAAAAGAGCGTATTTTCATTGCCCTGACCACATTGCTGTTCAACCCTTGGATTGTCGGTATTATCCTGTCGGCCATTTTGGCGGCGGTGATGTCCACCTTGTCCTGCCAACTGCTGCTGTGTTCCAGCGCCATCACCGAAGACTTCTACAAAGGCTTCTTCCGCCCGAACGCATCGCAAAAAGAACTGGTGTGGCTCGGCCGCATGATGGTGTTGCTGATTGCCGTGATTTCCATCGTCATTGCCTATAACCCCGAAAGCGAAGTGCTGGGCTTGGTGGCGAACGCATGGGCGGGCTTCGGCGCGGCCTTCGGTCCGGTGGTGATTCTGTCGCTGCTGTGGAAACGCATGACCGCCAAAGGCGCATTGGCCGGTATGATCGCTGGCGCAGTGGTGGTGATTGCATGGGGTCCGATGTTCAAAGACAGTGCATCCTGGCTGAAAAATGTGTATGAAATGATTCCGGGCTTCATCGCCTGCGGATTGGCCGTGGTCATCGTATCGCTGCTGGACAAAGCGCCAAGCACCGCCGTACAGCAACGTTTTGACGAAGCGGATGCCGCATACCGCCGTGCCGAATAATTTGAGTATCGGCATTTAACCCAAAGCAGCCTGCACTTTGACAACACGTGTTCAAAGTGCAGGCTGCTTTTTTGCGGTACAATGCCGCGCCAATGCCAAACGGACGCATGGCCAACAATGGCCGCCGACACAACGTGCAGGCTGCTTTTTCCCGTTGCAAAGCAGCCTGCACCCCATTCACCGCACAGTTTCCCATCCATCATGCCCGACATCGACCGATTCCTTGAACACCTGTGGCTGCAAGAGCGGCTCGCGCACAACACGCTGGAAGCCTACCGCCACGATTTGCACAAAGTGGCCGAACGCCTGGCCGCCGCGCAAACCGACTGGCAGCACGCCGACAACCGCCAGCTTGCCGATGCGGTTTATGCCGCCGACGAACAGCCGAGCACCCAGTCGCGCACCTTGTCCGCCGTGAAAAAATGGTATCAATATCTGAATGATACGCAGCATCGGCACGACAATCCCAGCCGCGATTTGAAGGCAGCCAAAATACCGCGCAGCCTGCCGCAGCCCGTGAGCGAAGCGCAAATCGACGCGCTGCTCGCCGCCCCCGACACGGACACGCTGCACGGATTGCGCGACAAAGCCTTGTTGGAATTGATGTATGCCACCGGATTGCGCGTGAGCGAGGCGGTGAAACTGTCGCTGAACGAACTGGATTTGACGCGCGGCATGGTCAATACCATCGGCAAGGGAAACAAACAGCGCATTGTGCCGCTGGGCGAGGTGGCGGCGGATTGGCTGGAACGCTATCTGCACACCGCGCGGCCGGAACTGCTGAAAGGGCAGGCGTGTGCGTATGTTTTCGTGTCGCAAAAGAAAGTGGGGATTTCGCGGCAACTGGCCTGGCAGGTGGTGGCAAAATACGCGCAGCAGGTCGGTCTGCCCGCGCTGTCGCCGCACGGTCTGCGTCATGCGTTTGCCACGCATCTGGTCAATCACGGCGCGGATTTGCGTGTGGTGCAGCTGCTGCTGGGCCACGAAAGTTTGACGACCACGGAGATTTACACGCACGTGGCCAATGCGCGGCTGAAACAGGTGGTGGAGCAATATCATCCGCGTTCGTAAAAGCAGCCTGCACTTGTGTTTTTCAAGGTGCAGGCTGCTTTTTGCCGTATTGACGGATGCGGCGGGTTTTATAGTGGATTAAAATAAAAATGAGACAAGGCGGCGAGCCGCAAGGCGTACAGGTAGTACGTCAAGGCGAGCCAACGCCGTATCATTGCAATTTTAATCCACTATATTAAATCAGTTGCTCGCCCCAGTGCAGTTTTTGGCGCAGGGTTTTGTAGTATTGGTAATGCGTGGGGTGCAGCACGCGCAGGTGGTGGTGGTAGCGGCGCAGGGTGATGATGTCTTTGCTCTGCATATCGACAAACGATTGGCCGTCGTAATGCAGGCGTGCGTCGCGGGATTTGGTGATGAGGATTTTGATTTCGAAATTGTCGGAAATGACGATGGGGCGGTTGGTCATGGATTGCGGGCAGATGGGGACGAGGGTGAAGGCGCGCAATGTGGTTTGCAGGATGGGGCCGCCGGCGGCCAGCGAATAGGCGGTGGAGCCGGTGGGCGTGGAGACGATGAGACCGTCCGAACGTTGGGTGTAAACAAATTCACCGTTCACAAACACTTCAAATTCAATCATCTGCCCAGTGCCGCCGCGCGACAGCACCACATCGTTCAAGGCCAGCGCCTGATGGATGGTTTCGCCGTCGCGCGACACGATGGCTTCCAGCACCAAGCATTCGTCCGCCAGATATTTGCCGGTGAGCATGCTGGCCAGTTCGGGGAACATGTTTTCGCGCGTTACCTGCGTTAAAAAGCCCAAATGCCCTTGGTTGATGCCGATGAGCGGAACGCGGTACGGCGCGGCTTGGCGTGCGGCCGCCAGAAACGTGCCGTCGCCGCCGAGCACCAGAATCAAATCACACTGCCTGCCCAAATCGCTGCTGATTTGGCAGCCTGCGGGCAGGGGCTGTTCGGCTTGTTGTGCGTATTGTTCGTCGATATACACGTTTAACTGCTGTTGCAGCAGGAAAACCGACAATTCGGCAATCACCTTGGCGATATTGGGCGTGTCGGGGCGTGTTATCAGTCCGATGTGTTGGAATTGGCTTTTCATGGTGTAGCGCGGTGTAGGCAAAGAGGGCATTATATAGCGAATGTGCGCGGCGGACAAAACGGCTATCGTATCCAGCGCACCACTTCTTCCATGGGTTTGCGCGATTTGGGTTTGATGTCGGCGGCGCGGTAGCCGAAGGTGAGCATGACGGACACGCCCCATTCTTGTGCGTCAAAGCAGCCTGCACCGGATAAAATGCGATTGACTTCCGCATAATCGAAGCCTTCAATCGGGCAGGAATCGATGCCCAACGCGGCGGCGGCCGTCATCATATTGGCCATGGCGATATAAGTTTGTTTGCACGCCCAGTCGAACACGCTGCGTTCGCTGGCCAGAATGTCCGCGTCGTGGATTTGGAAACGGGCGTATTTGGCGCGCGCCGCTTCCGCCGCTTCGCCGGTAAAGCCGCGCCGTGCGATGATGTCGTCAAAAAACGGGGAATCGTAGCGTGCGTTTTTCTTTGCCAGAATCACGACCAGATGGCTGGCATCGTCCACTTGTGTCGCCATGCCCCAAGACACGGGTTTGAGTTGGGCGCGCAATTCGCGGTTCTGCACCACCAGAAATTGCCAAGGCTCGCTGCCGACGGAGCTGGGCGATAAGCGTCCTGCCTGCAAAATGGCTTCGAAATCCGAATCGGGGATTTTTTTGGCGGGGTCGTAGGCACGGGTGGCGGCGCGGCGTTGCCACAGGGCGGTTAATTGTTCGGCGGTGAGCATGGGCTTCATGGACATGACGGGCTTTCATAAGGGTGGGTGAATGGTCGTATTATAAATCGAAAGCAGCCTGCATAGGTCTTGCGGTATAATTTCGAAGAACGAATTTGGGAAAGTGCAGGCTGCTTTTGCGGCATGAAAAAAGCAGCCTGCACCCTGAAAACACAATATGAATTTATACACATCAAGGAGTTATCATGTCCCGCGCTTTCCAGCTTTTTCAATTGGCACCGCAGTTTGACGTGGACGAAGAGCAGCTGTCCCGCCAATACCGCGCCTTGGCCGCGCAGTTCCACCCCGACCGTTTCGCCGCCGCCAGCGCATTCGAGCAAAAGCAGGCGGTGATGATGACCGCCGCGCTCAATCAGGCCTATGAATGTTTGTCGCACCCGTTGAACCGCGCGGCAGAACTGCTGCAAATGCAGGGCATTGATGCCGATGCGCCCGAACACACCCAGTTCCCGCCCGAATTTTTAATGCAGCAAATGCAGTGGCGCGAAGCCCTGATAGACGCGCAGGCTGCCCACGATGAGGCCGCCATGGCACGGTTGGACGAAGAAATTGCCCGCGAACAGCAGCAACTGTACGGGCAACTGCGCGGATATTTCGCCGCAGAGCAATACGAACAGGCGGCGCAGGCCGTGCGGCAGGGGCGTTTTCTGGACAAAATGCGCCAAGAAATCCGCAAGGCGGCGGGGGGTTAGCCGGGTGATGAAAAAGCAGTCTGCACTTTCAAAATTGAAGTGCAGGCTGCTTTTTTGCCGTTCGCGCCGCCGTGTTACACGTTGCCCTGCGCCTTAATGCGCACCGCGCCGCTTTCCAGTTTGGACAAGGCCGACAGATACGCCTTTGCCGTGGCCACCAATATGTCGGTATCCGCGCCCTGGCCGTTCACCACTTTGCCGTTTTTGGACAGGCGCACGGTGGTTTCGCCTTGGCTTTCAGTACCATGCGTTACCGCGTTCACCGAATAAATCTGCAAGGTCGCGCCCGATTGCGCCACACTTTCGATGGCTTTGAAAATGGCATCCACAGGGCCGGAACCCGATGCTTCGGCACGTTTTTCCACGCCGTCCACGCTAAATACAATTTGTGCGCGCGGTTCTTCGCCCGTTTCGGTAACAATGTGTTGCGACACGAATTTGTAGCGGTCTTCCAAATTGGACATTTCGTCCGATACCAGCGCGTGTAGGTCTTCATCGAAGATTTCACGTTTTTTGTCCGCCAGCTCTTTAAAGCGGGCAAACGCGGCGTTCAATGCTTCTTCGCTGTCCAATTCGATGCCCAATTCCTGCAATTTGGTTTTGAAGGCATTGCGGCCGGAAAGTTTGCCCAAAGTCAGGCGGTTGGCCGACCAGCCCACGCTTTCGGCGGACATGATTTCATAGGTTTCGCGGTGTTTCAGCACGCCGTCTTGGTGGATGCCGCTTTCGTGCGAGAAGGCATTCGCGCCCACAATCGCCTTGTTCGGTTGTACGGGATAGCCCGTAATCGTGGAAACCAGTTTGGAAGTCGGTACGATTTGCGCGGTATCGACACCGGTTTCCAAGCCGAACAAATCATGCCGTACTTTCAGCGCCATCACGATTTCTTCCAAGCTGGCATTGCCCGCGCGTTCGCCCAAACCGTTGATGGTGCATTCGATTTGACGCGCGCCCGCCTGAATCGCCGCTAGCGAGTTCGCCACCGCCATGCCCAAATCGTTGTGGCAGTGGCTAGACCAGACGACTTTGCTGCTGTTGGGCACGCTGTTGATGATGGCGCGGATGCGTTCATACCACGCAGAGGGAATCGAATAGCCCACGGTATCGGGAATGTTGATGGTGGTGGCACCCGCTTCGATAACGGCCGTGAAAATTTCCACCAGAAAATCGTGTTCGGAACGCACGGCGTCTTCGGCGGAAAATTCCACGTCATCGGTATATTCTTTGGCGATTTTCACGGCTTTCACCGCGGCTTCCACCACTTGCTTCGGCTTCATTTTCAGCTTGTGCTCCATGTGGATGGGGCTGGTGGCGATGAAGGTGTGGATGCGGCGTTTGGGCGCGGGTGCAAGCGCTTCGCCCGCTTTGCGGATGTCGTTTTCTACCGCGCGACACAGCGAGCAGACGGTGGAATTTTTTACGGTTTTGGCGATTTCGTGCACGGCTTCCCAGTCGCCTTCGCTGGCGGCGGCAAAACCCGCTTCAATCACGTCCACACCCAGTTTTTCCAACTGGCGCGCCAAACGCAGCTTTTCTTCTTTGGTCATGGATGCGCCGGGCGATTGTTCTCCGTCGCGCATGGTGGTGTCGAATATGATGACGCGGTTGTTTGTGTTCATGGTGTTTTTTTCCAATTCTGCTTGTTGGTGGATAAAGGCGTTCAAATCCAAAGGCCGCCCCTGTGCCTGTGCCAGAGCGGTCAATTTCTGCAACTGTGCCAAAGGCAAAGAGCCGCGCGTGCGCCATTTATAAATAGCGGCCGTGCTGGCGGCGTGTTCGGGGTCTTGCTGTTTTAAGGCTTCGGCAAGGGCATTTACGCCGCCGAAATAGGCGATTAATCGGTCGATGTCTAGCTGCATAGCGGTTTTGTCCAATCAATGATTTGTTTGACGCGATTATTATGTAATTTGGACAAATTGACAAGTATTTTGTTTAATTTTGGTTGAATTAAATCGAACAAAGATGAAAATTAGACAAAAAGTTGATTTTTGCGAATACGGTATCTATCGCCGTCATAGATGAATTATGTGTGTGCAACAAGAATTTTTACTGCATGGCTACAGACTTTGTTCGCATTTTTTTGTAATTCACGATTGAAATGGAGTATAAAATTGCTTAATTTAAAATATTTTAATGATTAAATTCCAATTTATTTGGTATTTTTGGGTGGGTCAGCCATACACAAAGCGGTGTATTTTGTATATGATGACACTTTTTTAAAAAACGCTATATTTTTTAACAAATATTTCATCAGCAACAGGAGTAGATGGAAGATGTTGACACGTCGTACCGCTTTATTGAGCTTGATGGCCGCCGCAGTATTGGCAGCCTGCAACCAGCAATCTACCGGCAACAGTGCTTCGGCGGCTGCCGGAAATGCCGGTGCTTCTGCCGCTTCGGGCACGAAACGCATTGCGGTAACCGCCATTGTGGAGCACCCTGCGTTGGACGGCGTCCGTGCCGGCGCGATTGAGCAGCTGAAAGCCGAGGGCTTCGAAGAGGGCAAAAACATCATCATCGAATTCCAGTCGGCGCAGGGCAATCCGGCAACGGCAACGCAAATTGCGAAAAAATTTGCGGGTGACAAGCCTGATGTGGTTCTGGCCATTTCAACGCCGAGCGCACAGGCCATGGCGGCGGCCAGCAAAAATATTCCGATTGTTTATGCCGCGGTTACCGACCCTGTGGCGGCCAAACTGGTGCCTTCTTGGGAAGCGTCGAACACTAATATCACGGGTGTGTCCGATTTGCTGCCGCTGGAGCCGCAAATTGATTTGATGCGCAAACTGGTGCCGAATCTGAAAAACGTGGGTTATGTGTACAGCCCCGGCGAAATCAATTCCACCGTGGTTTTGGAGCAGCTGAAAACCGCATTGTCCAAACAAAATATCAACTTGGTGCCGGTGGCGGCGCAGCGCACGACCGATATTTTGCCCGCAGCCCGCAGCTTGGGCGGCAAAGCGCAGTTGATTTATACGTCTTTGGACAACAACGTTGTGGCATCGTATGAGTCGATGTATAAAGCGGCGACCGAAATCAAAGTGCCGCTGGTGGCTTCGGACACGGGTTCGTTTGCGCGCGGCGCGGCGGCGGTGCTGGGTGTGAATTACCACGACATCGGCGTGGAGGCGGGCAAAATCATTGCGCGTATTCTGCGCGGCGAGGCGGCGGGCAGCATTCCGTCGCAACGCATGAGCAAGTTTGATTTGTACCTGAGCCCGAAACATGCCCGCGAACAGGGCATTACGATTCCGGACGAGTTGCTGAAAACGGCAACTCAGGTGACCGAATAACCTGTGGTGTTTTTTGGAAGTGCAGGCTGCTTTTGCGTGCCGCCGGTAATGCAAAAGCAGCCTGCACTTTGTTGAACTATACAAAACATATTGATAAATAAAGGTATAAGATGTCTTTGCTTGCCCTTTTTGGCACATTTGAAACCGGTTTGGTGTATGCACTGGTCGCATTGGGCGTGTTGCTGTCATTCCGCGTGCTTGATTTCCCCGACTTAACCGCCGACGGCAGTTTCCCATTGGGTGCGTTTGCCTGCGCCGTGGCGATGACGGCCGGCATCCATCCCGTTTTGGCCATCGGCATTGGTTTTGCTGCGGGTGCGGCGGCCGGCGTATTGACGGCGTGGCTGCATGTGAAACTCGGCATTTTGCAGCTGTTGGCAGGGATTATCGTGATGACCGCGCTGTATTCCATCAATTTACGGATTGGCGATGCGCCGAATGTGTCGCTGTTGGGGCAGAAGACCATCTTCGATTTGTTCACGCCCGTGTTGGGCAGCGGCATGTGGCAGAACGCCGCCGTGCTGTTGCTGATAACGCTGCTGATTAAATTTGTGTTGAACTGGTTTTTCAGCACCGAAACCGGCTTGGCCATGCGTGCCACCGGCGCCAATCCGCGTATGGCGCGCGCGCAGGGCATTTCCACCAATTTCATGGTGGTGCTGGGCATGGCGTTTTCCAACGGTTTAATCGCGATGGCGGGGGCTTTGTTCGCCCAAGTGGCGGGCGGCGCGGACGTGAGCGCGGGCTTGGGCACGATTGTGTTCGGCTTGGCAGCGGTGATTTTGGGCGAGGCCTTGCTGCCTAGCAAAAAAATGTGGGTGATTACGCTGTCGGTGATTATCGGCTCGATTGTGTACCGCCTGTTCATTATGGTGGCGATGGGCAGCGAAACCCTGTCTGGCTTGGGGTTGAAAACCCAAGATTTGAATTTAATCACATCGGTTTTGGTGGTGTGCGTGATGATGTTGCCCAAAATCAAAGCCAAGCTGAAACAAAGGAGTGCCCAGCCATGATGAAAGCAGAAAATCTGCGCCTGACCTTCAATGCAGGCACGCCGATTGAAAATCCAGCCTTGCGCGGTATGAGCCTGCACATTCGGGACGGCGAATTCGTTACCGTGATTGGCAGCAACGGCGCGGGAAAATCCACGTTTTTGAACGCCATCAGCGGCGATATTATGGTGGATTCGGGCAATATCCGTATTGACGGCACCGATGTGACCAAGCAGCCTGCACACCGCCGCGCGGGTTTGGTGGCGCGCGTGTTCCAAGACCCGATGGCGGGCACCTGCGCTAATTTGAGCATTGAAGAAAACATGGCGCTGGCCTACAAACGCGGGCAGGGGCGCGGCCTGAAAAGCGCGCTGAACAAAGCCAACCGCGAATTTTTCCGCGAAAAGCTGTCGGTGCTGAAACTGGGTTTGGAAAACCGTTTGACCGACCGCATGGGCCTGCTTTCGGGCGGCCAGCGGCAGGCGGTGAGCCTTTTGATGGCGAGTTTGCAGCCGAGCAAAATCCTACTGTTGGACGAACACACCGCCGCGCTTGACCCGAAAACCGCCGCCTTCGTGCTGGAACTGACCGACAAAATCATTACCGAAGGCAAACTCACGGCGATGATGGTGACGCATTCCATGCAGCAGGCGTTGGAGCACGGCAGCCGCACGGTGATGCTGCACCAAGGTCAGGTGGTGTTGGACGTGTCGGGCAGCCAGCGGCAGAACATGGGCGTGCGCGATTTGCTGGATATGTTTGAAAAAACGCGCGGCGAAAAAGTGAGCGATGATTCGCTGCTGTTGAGCTGACGGCGTGAATGAAAAAAGCAGCCTGCACTTTGGCAATCAGAGTGCAGGCTGCTTTTTGGGCTTGATTCGGATATCCGGTTGATGGCGTATTCAATTCAAGCCAAGCCCTTTATTTTTTATCTATAACAAAAGTGCAGGCTGCTTTCCAATAAGACGAAAAGCAGCCTGCACTTGATTTTGAACGGTGCGCTTATGCCAAATCGGCAAACAGCGCGGTAGAAAGATAGCGTTCGCCGTAGGAAGGCAGCACGGTTACAATCAATTTGCCCGCATTTTCCGGTTTCGCCGCCAATTGCAGCGCGCTCCACACGGCCGCGCCGGAAGAAATGCCGGACAGGATGCCTTCTTTGTCGGCCAATGCGCGCGCGGTGGCCATGGCGTCTTCGTTGGACACGGTAATCACGCCGTCGTAGATTTCAGTGTTCAGCGTTTTGGGCACGAAGCCTGCGCCCAAGCCTTGAATCAAGTGCGCGCCTTTTTGGCCTCCGCTCAAAACGGGCGAACCGGCAGGCTCGACCGCATAAACCTGCACTGCGGGTTTGCGGCTTTTCAGCACTTCGCCCACGCCCGACAGCGTGCCGCCCGTGCCCACACCGGCCACGAAAATATCCACATTGCCGTCCGTATCGCGCCAAATTTCTTCGGCAGTAGTTTGGCGGTGGATTTCAGGGTTGGCCGGATTGTCGAATTGGCGCGGCATGAAGTAGGTTTCGGGATGGTTTTTCACAAATTCTTCGGCTTTGGCAATCGCGCCGTTCATGCCTTCGGCAGCAGGGGTGAGCACCAGTTCCGCACCGTATGCGCGCAGCAGCATTTTGCGCTCTTTGCTCATGCTTTCGGGCATGGTGATGACCAGTTTGTAGCCTTTGGCCGCACACACCATCGCCAGGCCGATGCCCGTGTTGCCCGAAGTGGCTTCCACAATGGTGGTGCCGGGCTTGATTTTGCCTTCGCGTTCCGCCGCTTCCACCATGGCCAGCGCAATGCGGTCTTTCACGCTGCTGCCGGGATTGAAGAATTCCAGTTTCACGGCCACGCGCGCAGGCAGGCCGCGGCTTAAATTTTGCAGCTCCAGCAGGGGGGTGTTGCCAATCAAATCGGTGATGCTTTTTGCGATATTCATGATGAAGTTCCTTAAAAAATACGGATAATTTGGCAGACATCATAATACGGCTGCCGGGGCAAGTGAAAGAATTTATGCGGCTTTGGTTTATAACTGCCGGCTATATTGCTGCAGCCATTGTTCGATTTTGCGTTGCAGGCTGCCTGCACCCAAGGCCATGTTGTCCAGCAGGATGGTGCTGTCGCCGTGTTCGGTAACGATGTCGGGAATGCCGCACAACAGGGTGGGCTTCAAATTGCCCTGCGCCGCCAGCACTTCCAGCACCGCGCTGCCTGCGCCGCCCGCCTGTGCGTTCTCTTCCACGCAGACCAGATAATCGTGCGATTGCGCCAGCGTTGCCAGCAAATCTTCGTCCATCGGTTTGACAAAGCGCATGTCCGCCACGGTGGCATCGAGGGCTTCGGCGGCGGCCAAAGCAGGCTGCACCATGCTGCCGAAGGCGATGATGGCGGTTTTCTTGCCTTTGCGACGCACCACGCCTTTGCCGACTTCCATGGTGTGCAGGCTGCTTTCAACGGCCGCACCGCAGCCTGCACCGCGCGGATAGCGCACGGCGGTCGGTTGGTCGAGTTGGTAACAGGTGGACAGCAGCAGGCGGCATTCGTTTTCATCGCTGGGCGCGGCAATCACCATGTTCGGCACGCAGCGTAGGAAGCTCAAATCGTATGCGCCTGCATGGGTGGGACCGTCTGCACCGACAATGCCTGCGCGGTCGATGGCGAACAAAACGGGCAGGTTTTGCAGGGCGACATCGTGCAGGAGTTGGTCGTATGCGCGTTGCAGAAAGGTGGAGTAAATCGCCACCACGGGTTTGATGCCTTGGCAGGCCAGCCCTGCGGCAAAGGTAACGGCGTGCTGTTCGGCAATGCCGACATCGAAATAGCGGTCGGGGAAGCGTTGTTCGAATTCCACCAGCCCGCTGCCTTCGCGCATGGCGGGCGTGATGGCGACTAAGCGTTGGTCGGCGGCGGCTTGGTCGCACAGCCATTGGCCGAACACTTGCGTGTAGGTGGGCGGTGCAGGCTGCTTTTGCGTTGCGCCGGCCGATTCGGGTGCAGGCTGCTTGCCGATGGCGTGGTATTTCACGGGGTCGTTTTCCGCCAGTTGGTAACCGTGGCCTTTTTTGGTGATGATGTGCAACAGCTGCGGCCCTTCGCGTTTGCGCAATTCTTTCAGCACCGACACCAGCTGCCCGATATTGTGCCCGTCCACCGCGCCCGTGTAGGCAAAGCCGAAATTTTCAAACAGCGACAAAGACTGCTGCACATGTTCGCTTTCGCTGGCAATCGTCTTAATCGTGTGTTCCGCTTTTTGCGCCATTTCTTTGACCGATGCGGGCAGCTTGTCCAGCACTTTGGTGGAATGCTGCTTGATTTCGTGCAGCACGCCGCGCATATCGCGCATCACGTTGCGCGCCAGATATTTGGGCAGCGCGCCCACGTTCGGCGAAATCGACATTTCGTTGTCGTTCAGCACCACCAGCAGGTTCACTTTCATGTCGCCCGCGTTGTTCAGCGCTTCAAATGCCTGTCCCGCCGTCATCGCCCCGTCGCCGATAACGGCCACGCTGCGCGCATTGCTGCCGGAGAGCCGGTCGGCCACCGCCATGCCCAACGCTGCACCGATGGAAGTGGACGAATGCCCCACGCCGAAATCGTCGTATTCGCTTTCGCTGCGTTTCGGGAAACCGGCCAGCCCGCCGAATTGGCGGATGGTGTGCATGCGGTCTTTGCGCCCCGTCAGGATTTTGTGCGGATAACTCTGGTGCCCCACGTCCCAAACCAAGTGGTCTTGCGGTGTTTCAAACACATAATGCAGCGCAATCGTCAGTTCCACCACGCCCAGATTGCTGGCAAAGTGCCCGCCCGTCTTGCCCACGCTTTCCAATAAAAATGCGCGCAATTCCTGCGCCAGTTGGGGCAGTTGTTCGGGTGCGAGCCGGCGGATATCCGCTGGTGTGGAAATCGTATCGAGCAGGGGCGTGGCGGTCATCATCGTGTTCGTATGGTTTTTTTGGGGAATGGGCGATTATAAGATTTTACGGCGTGCTGTGGCAAACAAAAAACGAGCGTTGGCGGCTTGTTAATAGGCTGGCGGGTGCAGGCTGCTTTTGTGCCGTTTTGGCCTGCGTAAAACAAAGAAAAAGCGCGGATTTTCGGCCGCGCTTCGGATTTAGAATTTCATTTGGGTGTTGATGGCTTGGGCAATATCGTCCAGTTTGCCCGGCACTTCAAAACCGGTTTCGCCGTTTTGGTAGCTGTACACAATCAACGTGGTGGGCGGTTGGTCGTTACGCGGTTCGATGCGGCGGATGCAATCGGTGTTGAGATAAATGCGGTGGCCGTGAACGCTGACCAATTCCACTAATCCTGACATGGTGTTCCCTCTCTTTAAAAATATGTGATGTGGTTAAACGGCGGATTATAATCATTTTCCGCTTTTTTGTATAACAAAAATTCTGCATGCTGGGCGTTTGCGGCGGGGCATCATAAAAAGCAGCCTGCACCCTGAAAAATAAAGTGCAGGCTGCTTTGGGCGCAGGTTGTGTTACAACGCTGCCAAAACCGCGTCGCCCATTTCCGAGCAGGAAACCTGCGTGCAGCCGTCTTCAAAAATATCCGCCGTACGCAGGCCTTGTTCCAGCACTTTCTGCACCGCGTTCTCGATTTGTTTCGCGCGCGCTTCGTCGTTCAGGCTGTAACGCACCAGCATGGCCAGCGACAGAATCGTGGCCAGCGGGTTGGCTTTGTTTTGGCCGGCAATGTCGGGCGCGGAGCCGTGCGAGGGTTCGTACAGGCCTTTGCCGCTTTCGTTCAGCGAGGCGGAGGGCAGCATGCCGATGGAGCCGGTGAGCATGGAGGCTTGGTCGCTCAAAATGTCGCCGAAAATGTTGCCGGTGGCGATTACGTCAAACTGTTTGGGCGCGCGCACGAGCTGCATGGCGGCGTTGTCCACATACATGTGCGAAAGCTGCACGTCGGGATAATCTTTGGCCACTTCGTTGAAGATTTCTTTCCACAATTCGGTGGTTTCCAGTACGTTGGCCTTGTCCACGCTGCACAGTTTTTTGCCACGTTTTTGCGCCGCTTCGAAGGCGATTTTGGCAATGCGGCGGATTTCGGATTCGCTGTATTTCATGGTGTTGTAGCCTTCGCGTTCGCCGTTGTCCAGCGTGCGGATGCCGCGCGGTTCGCCGAAATAAATGTCGCCCGTGAGTTCGCGCACAATCAGGATGTCCAGCCCGGCCACGACTTCGGGTTTGAGCGTGGAAGCATTGGCCAGCTCTTTATACAGCACGGCGGGGCGCAGGTTGGCAAACAAATTCAAATCTTTGCGGATGGCCAAAAGGCCGCGTTCGGGGCGCAGTGGCCGGTCGAGTTGGTCGTATTTCGGGCTGCCCACCGCGCCGAGCAGCACGGCATCGGCTTTGCGGCACAGGTTTTGCGTGAATTCGGGATAGGGGCTGCCGTATTGGTCGTAGGCTTCACCGCCCAGCGGTGCGTATTCGTAGGCCGCGTCCAGGCCTTGTGCAATCAGTTTGTCCAGCACGCGCACGGCTTGTGCCACGATTTCGGGGCCGATGCCGTCGCCGCGCAAAATAGCGATTTGTTTGGTCATGTCGAATCCTTTTTACGGTTGATCGATAGGGAATGCGGAATCGTGCAATATACCGATTTTTTGGGCTGCCGTATAGCGCGGTTTGGCGATGTGCAGGCTGCTTTTGGATGGGGCATTGCGCGAAATCGGCCGGCGGTATTTGTCGTTTGGATGGTTTCGGGGTAACATAGCCGCCCTGCCTGCGGGTGCGGAAAGCAGCCTGCACGGTATTTTCCGGTTCATATAACACATGCAAGGGCGCGCCATGTCTTTAATCAGCATTCGAAATTTACACAAAACCTACGGCAGCACGGTTGCCATCGACAATTTGGATTTATCGCTGCACAAAGGCGAAGTGGTGGTGATTCTGGGGGCTTCTGGCTGCGGCAAATCCACTTTGCTACGCTGCGTGAACGGTTTGGAAAGCATTCAGGGCGGCAGTATCCGCATGGACGGCGTGGGCGAATTCGGCCGCGACGTGCCGTGGCAGGTGGCGCGGCAGAAAGTGGGCATGGTGTTTCAAAGCTACGAGCTGTTCGCGCACATGAATGTGATTGACAATATCCTGCTGGGGCCGGTGAAGGTGCAGAAACGCAGCCGCGCCGAAGCGGAAGCCGAAGCGGACACGCTGCTCAAACGGGTGGGCTTGTATGAGCGCAAAACCGCGTTTCCGCGCGAACTTTCGGGCGGGCAGAAGCAGCGTATCGCCATCGTGCGCGCACTGTGCATGAATCCCGAAGTGCTGCTGCTGGACGAAATCACCGCCGCGCTCGACCCGGAAATGGTGCGCGAAGTGTTGGACGTGGTGTTGGAGCTGGCGAAGGAAGGCATGAGCATGCTGATTGTGACGCACGAAATGGGCTTCGCGCAAAAAGTGGCCGACCGCATCGTGTTTATGGACAAGGGCGCGATTATTGAAGAAAACACGCCGCAAGAATTTTTCAGCCACCCCAAAACCGACCGTGCCCGCGCGTTTTTGAATATTATCGATGATTATGAAGTATGACGGGCGCGGCAGCCTGAAAAAGCAGCCTGCACTTTGAATTTGGGGCTGACGCAGATTAGCCCTAAATTAGTCGCTTCCCCTAATGCCAGTCAATCTGTATCTTGATAAAGTTTATCTATAAAACTATCAAAATCAGGTGCGATGGGAACTGTAATCATCTTGGTATTACCTAGTTCATCTTCGTAAAATTCATCATGATACATAAGTACGATGGATGGATTACTTGAATTTTTACGGTAATCAAAACAAATATAATCGCCATTTGCACTTATTCCAAATGCAACAACTTGGTTTCCATAGCCATATTCATCATCAATGCATGAATAGGTATAGATATTTTCATGACAGGAGGCATCTTTTTTATATCCTAAAAATAAAATATTTCTGTCATCTGTATTTTTATCATTATCAATAAAAATAAAACAATCTTCTTCGGGATATAAATAATCATGTTCACTTATCAAATATATATACGATCTAGGGAATGTTACACCTAAATTTTCTGCAAATTTTTCAATGATTGAAGCAGAAACTTTTCCTTCATCTCTCCAGATATTTAATTTTTTCATTATTCATTTCCTTGATTAACGCCCTTGCTTTAATGCATTTTGACCAGTATATCTAACTGCATCATGTACGGCCAAAGGTACTAGCTGCATGTTATTTGGCGCACTTTGTGCATTATGATGCCAAATATATCCAGTAATAGTTTTTCGTCCCGCCATAATATCTTTCAACTGTCTGCTCGTAAAATTTGATTTAGAAATGACTCCCTTTTCTATTGCATCTCGTAAGCTTCGGCAGCCAGTGCCAAATGATGGCTGATGACCATACGGATTTTACGGTAGAACAGAATAGCGGAGTTGGGCTGAATGTCCAAAATATCGGCAAGTGCAGGCTGCTTTTTTGCGCCCTATATTCCAAATTCGACTATCCTAAATAAAAAAGCATTCTTTGCCCGATTGTGTAAAATCCCGTAAAGTGCGCCTGTTTTTTCTCACACCGTCTTGGAGATAATCATGACATTCAGCAAAACCCTTTCCCTGTTTTCCGCCATCGCATTGAGCTTCGGCCTGGCCGCCTGCGGTGATAACGGCGGCAGCACCAATGCCTCCGGCGCGAGCAATGCCGCCCCTTCAGCCGCATCAAATGCCGGCGGCGACAGCTTGGCACGCATCAAAGCCGCCGGCGTGATCCGCATCGGCGTGTTTGGCGACAAGCCTCCGTTCGGCTATTTGGACGCGAACGGCAAAAGCCAAGGCTTTGACGTGGAAATCGCCCGCAATATGGCGCAAGACTTGCTCGGCAGCCCCGACAAAGTCGAATTCGTCCTGACCGAAGCGGCCAACCGTGTGGAATACATCAAATCCGGTAAAGTGGACGTGCTGCTGGCCAACTTCACGCAAACGCCGGAACGCGCCGAAGTGGTGGATTTTGCCGCACCGTATATGCAGGTGGCGTTGGGTGTCGTATCGCCCAAAAACGCGCCCATCACCAGCATCGACCAGCTCAAAGGCAAAACCCTGCTGGTGAACAAAGGCACCACCGCCGATGCTTACTTCACCAAAAACCATTCGGACATCACGCTGCAAAAATACGACCAAAACACCGAAACCTTTGACGCGCTCAAAGACGGCCGCGGTGTGGCACTGGCGCACGATAACGCGCTGCTGTGGGCTTGGGCGAAAGAAAACCCCAATTTCGACGTAGCCATCGGCAAACTGGGCGAGCCTGAAAACATTGCCCCTGCCGTGCAAAAAGGCGACCAAGCCCTGCTGGCGTGGGTAAATTCCGAAATCACCGCCATGAAACAGGACGGCCGCTTGGTGGCAGCGTATGAAAAAACCCTGCGCCCCGTGTACGGCGACAAAGTGAAACCGGAAGAATTGCTGGCCAAATAATCGGCGCGCCTGACGGAAAAGATAACGCCTTTGCGAACCTGAATTTCGGTTGGCAAAGGCGTTTTTATAGTGGATTAAAATAAAAATGAGACAAGGCGGCGAGCCGCAAGGCGTACAAGTAGTACGTCAAGGCGAGCCAACGCCGTATCATTGCGATTTTAATCCACTATAGCAATGTGCAGGCTGCTTTTCAATCGGGTGCGAACCGCCAGGCATTGCGGTTGAAATCGTAAAGGTAAGAATCGAACGGGTTGCGCGTGCTGCGGTAGCCGAACAGTGGTGCTTGCGGGCGGCCTTCCGGCACGATGTAAATCAGCCGTTGGTTGCGCCATTTTTGCGGAACTTCGCCGCTGCCCGACTCAACGCCGAAGAGTTCCTGCCGGCTGGGGAAACGGCGGTGCAGGGCGCGAAACTGCTGAATTTGTGCCAGCACGGCTTCCGCTTCGGTGCGGCGGACGTGGGCGCGGTATTCGTGGGTGGCGAATATGCCGGCGAACATGAGCGCCCAAATCAGGATTCTGCCCCATTGCCGGCGCGGCTGTTTGCGCTGCTGCCACCATGCCGTCAAGCCGATAACGCAGGCGACGGGCAGGGCGATGAGGAGGAAATCGTAAAAATGGTAGCAGATGAAGGCGATGGCGGCGGCGCAGGCCAGCGTCCAAAAGAGTGACCACGCGGTGCGTACGGCGAGTGATTGGCGGGGCAGAAGGTAGATATTGGCGATGCCGCACAGGGCAACGATGCCGAGAATCAGCCAAATATACATCATGTTCAATAAAATCAACGGTTAATCCAACGAAAAAAGTAGCCTGCACGTCCATATCCAAAGTGTAGGCTGCTTTTGTGCTTATTCCGTATTGTCCAACTGCGCGTGAAGCTGTTGCGCGGCGGCATAGGCTTGGTCGGCGGTGTCGGCCAGTACGGTGAAGTGCCCCATTTTCCGGCCATTGCGTGCGGCAGTTTTGCCGTATAAGTGCAGGTGGGCGGACGGGTGCTGCTGCACGGCTTCCCAATGCGGTTCGCCGCCGTTGCCGCCCCACAAGTCGCCCAGGATATTCGCCATGGTGCAGGGCGAGAGCAGGCGGGTGTCGGCGGGGGGCAGGCCGCACATCAGGCGCACCTGCTGCTGGAACTGGCTGGCGGCGCAGGCATCGATGGTGTGGTGGCCGCTGTTGTGCGGGCGTGGGGCGATTTCATTGACCACTAAATCCTGCGCGTCGCCCACCACGAACATTTCCACGGCCAAAACGCCGACATAATCCAGCGCGTCGGCCAGCCGCACGGCCATTTGGCGGGCTTGCCGCTGCACGGTTTCGGGCAGGCGGGCGGGGACGGTGGAATACGACAGGATGCCGTTGTCGTGGCGGTTTTCGGCGGGGTCGTAGGTGGCGGTGTGCCGGCTGTCGAGCCGGCAGACGATGACGGAGATTTCGGCGCGCAAATCGACCATTTTCTCCAAAACACAGGCCACGCCGCCGTGCTGTTCGAAAGCAGCCTGCACTTCGGCCACGGTGCGCACGCGGATTTGGCCTTTGCCGTCATAGCCCAGCGTGGCGGTTTTCAGGATGCCGGGCAGGTATTGCGCGGTGCCTTCGTCGATGTCGCCGATGCGCTCGACGGTTTGGTAGGGCGCGGTGGGCAGGCCGGCTTTGCGTATCCATGCTTTTTCGGCAATGCGGTTTTGGGCGATGGCAACGCAGTCGCCGCTGGGGGAAACGCGCGTGTGTTGCGCCAAATCGCGCATGGATTGTGCGTGGACGTTTTCAAATTCGGTGGTAACGGCGGCGCACTGTGCCAGCGTTTTCAAGGCGACGGCATCGTCAAACGGGGCGCAGAGGTGGCAATCGGCAAAGCGTGCGGCGGGGGCGTTCGGGTCGGGGTCGAGCACGGTTACGCGGTAGCCCATGGTTTTGGCGGCCACGGTGAACATGCTGCCCAGTTGTCCGCCGCCCAGAATGCCGAGCATGGCGGGAGGGAGGATGGGTTTCATGATGCGGATGGAATGAGCGGAACGAAAACGCTATTTTAGCAGTTTTATCCCAAGCAGCCTGCACAAATTGCCAAGCTTTTAAACTTCGTGGCACAATCACGCTTATTGACGAAAGGACAGCAAGATGAAATCCATGAAATGGCTTGTATGGGCAATGGCGGCGGGTTTGTTGGCCGCGTGTGCGAAGCCCAGCCCGGAAAACAAAGTGGTGTTGGACGCGCAGGGCAGCTGGCGTTCCGTGGGCAAGCTGCACGGCGGCAACATGGAAGTGTTCTACGACACGGGCAGCCTGCAAAAACAGGGCAACACGGTTTCCCTGCGCAGCCGCCTGGTGGTGCGCGATATGGACAAAGAACCTTATTTGGAAACGCCGCATTTTAAAATTGCTGTGAACGAATGGCAGATGAACTGCCGCGGCAACACCGTGCGTGTAACGAGCAGCCATTTCTTCGACAGCAAAAAACAGTTGCTGGCCAAACACGAATATAGCGCGCAGGACACGGCCGCCGCGAAACCGCAGCCCGACACGCCCGCACAATCCCTCTGGCAGGCAGCCTGCAACGGCGGAAAATAACCGCCGGCAGCACGGCGTATCGCCGCCGCATCCGAAAGCAGCCTGCACATTTCACGCAAACCAGCAGTACGACCACCACCAAAACGGGAGAACAACATGACGATTGTTGCTTTGGATATTGACGCGCAAAACACCTTCACACCCTTGTGCGAGGCGGAATTGCCGATTGCCGGCGGGGACGAAATCGCCGCCGAACTGAACGCGCAGGCTGCTTTGGCCGATTTGCGGGTGATGAGCAAAGACGCCCATTCGCCGCACGCCAAATGGCTGTGTTCCTGCCACGCCGAACAGCTGCGTCCCACAGGGCTGCCCGACGCCCCCGAAACCTGGGTGTCGCACGCCATGGTGGGCAGCTTCGGCTTCGAACTGCTGGCCGGCCTGCCGAAGGAAACCGAATACGATTACTGCGTGTGGAAAGGCGTGTCGCCCGAACTGCACCCGTATGGCGCGTGCTATCACGACATTGCCGAAAAACTCAGCACCGGCCTGATTGAATGGCTGCATTATCGCAAAGCCGACACGCTGATTGTGGGCGGCTTGGCCACGGATTACTGCGTGAAGGCCACCGTGCTGCAACTGTGCCGCGCCGAGCCGCAATGGCGCGTGATTGTGAACCGCGCGGCGTGTCGGGGCATCGCGCCGGAAACCATCGAGCAGGCGTGGCAGGAAATGGCGCAGGCGGGCGCGGTGCTGCTGGACAGTGCGGCAGACATCGCCCGATATTTGCGCGAAAACCCGCACGGATAAGCTGTGAAATAAATGTGCAGGCTGCTTTTGGGGATTCGGAAAGCAGCCTGCACTTAGTTTA
>NZ_GL870929.1:1032220-1059583 GCF_000190695.1 Kingella denitrificans ATCC 33394 | reverse complement strand
TAGTTTATTGATACAATTCAGATATTTGCCATGATGAATTGCCGTCCAACCCAAGGGCGGTGGGCAATACAAAAGCAGCCTGCACATTCAAATTCACAGTGCAGGCTGCTTTCGCATCAGGCAACGGGCTGCCTACCGGTTCTGAAATATCCCATTCTCCGTCAGCTTTTCGTCCGTGCGGCGGAACAAAGCGTCCATGTGCTGCAAGGCTTCTTCACGTGTCGCCCTTCGCGGCAGGTACACCATTTTGATGACACGCTCCGAATAGGCATCGTCCGAAAAATAAGCATCGGTGGGGAAATGGTAGGATGCGGCGGCTTTAATGTCCACAATCCGCGCCGCCGTGTCCAAATACATGCAATACAGCTTGTCGGCCTGCGCATCGGCATAACAGTTTTGGATTTCTTGGATGGCGCCCTGTAAACCCGATTGCTGATAAGTGGCGGCAAATTGGCGCACGGCCTTGTCCAGCTGTGCTTCGTTGTCGGTAATCGGTTTGGCGGCCAGCAGCGACGGCGCCAGCAGCAGCGCGGCAAAGATTTTTTTCATGTCGGTTTCCCAAATAACAAGAGAAGTGCAGGTTCTCTTTGCCGTTGTCTTTGGAGCAAAAAAAGCAGCGGCGAAAGGGGGGAAACCTGCACTTTTGATTTAATCGTTATTTAATTTACGCAATTACGCAAAATTAATCAGTTCGGGGTTGATTTCGGTTTTGGCCAAGTTGTTGGTGTAGTTGCACAATGTTGCCAAAGCCACGCCCAACACCACTTCCACGGCCTGTTGTTGCGTGTAACCGGCGTTCAGGAACGCCGCCAGTTGCGCATCCGATACCGCGCCTTTGTTTTCCATCACGGCGATGGTGAAATCGGCCAATGCGGCCAGTTTGGCATCGTCAAAATCGGCCGGATTCACGGCGCGTGAAGCGGCAATGGCGTTTTCGGACAGCAGTTTTTTCAGCGTTGCCAATTTGGTGTGTCCGGCCACGCAGAAACCGCATTCGTTGCGTTTCGCAGCGATAATCTGCACCACTTCGCGCTCGCCTGGGGTGAGGGTGGTGTTGCCGTTCAGTTTGCCGACTTCTTGGTAAAACGTCAGCGCTTCGGGCGAGTTGGCCAATACGCCGATGAGGTTGGGCAGGAAGCCGTTGGCTTGCAGGGCGGCATTCACGCGCTCTTTTGCGGCTTCAGGGGCGGTTTCGACGGTGTGTACGGGTAAGCGTGCCATGTTTGTTTCCTTATGTTTTTCGGTTGAAAATAAAAGCGGACGTAGTATAGGGCAATGCGTTTGTTTAGGCAAAGACTGTTTGGGACGGCTGTTTATAATTTCGGGTTATAAGGCGGTGCATGCCGAAAATGCGGTGTTTCGGGTACAATATCGCGGTTTTGATTTTGGATATGCCTATGCTTACCCGACAGCTCGTTTCCCTGCTGGCAGACGGCCGGCCGCACCATATTGCCGATTTGGCGCAGGCGCTCGGCTGTGTGCCGCAGCAGTTGAACCATTTGTGGCAGCACGCGCCGGAATATGTGCAGGCTGCTTTGCGCCAGCGCGACGGCGTGTGGCAGCTGGCAAAGCCTTTGGCTTGGGTGGAAGACGGTTGGCGCGTGCCGCCGTTTGAATTGACCGTGCTGCCGCAAACCACTTCCACCAGCGACGAATTGCTGCAACGGGTGCGCGCGTGCCTTCCCGTCCACAAACGGGTGGTGGCCGCGTTGGAACAGACGGCGGGGCGCGGGCGGCAGGGGCGCGCGTGGCAGACGCAGTTGGGCGAGAGCCTGCTGTTCAGCGTGGGCTGGAGCTGGGACAAGCCGCAGCATGAATTGACGGCGCTGGCTTTGGTGGCGGCGTTGGCGTGCCGGCGCGGTTTGGCGCGTGCGGGTTGCGACGTGCGCATCAAATGGCCGAACGATTTGGTAGTGGGCTTGGACAAGCTGGGCGGTATTTTGATTGAAACCGTGCGGCAGAACGGGCAGACGCACACCATCATCGGCATCGGCATCAATTTCATCAATGCCGGCGCGGTGCCGGGGCGTATCGGCGTGCAGGCTGCCTGCAACGGCAAACCGACTTCGCACGACGTTTTCAGCGCGGTGTTGCACGAATTGGACAATGCATTGACCGTGTTCGAACGGGAAGGTTTCGCGTCGATGAAGGCGGAGTATGAAGCCGCCCACCGCGACCAAAACCAGCCGGTTGCCCTGCTGCGCGACAGCGTTGTGGTGCAGTCGGGTTATGCAGCAGGCGTGGATGTGTCGGGTGCGCTGTTGCTGCGCGATTATCGCGGCGAAGAACATTTGGTCAGCAGCGGCGAAGTGAGCCTGCGCCGCCCCGAACAAGTGGCCGCCGAAAAGCAGCCTGCACACGGGGAACACGCCGCCGCGCATTATCTACTGTTGGACGGCGGCAACAGCCGTTTGAAATGGGCGTGGGTCGAGCGGGGAGAGATCGTGCGGACACAGGCGGCGCATTACCGCGATTTGACCGCGCTGGAACAGGATTGGCAGGAATATGCCCAGCCGCATACGAAGATTATGGGTTCGGCGGTGTGCGGCGAAGAGAAGAAGCAGAAAGTGCAGGCTGCTTTGCCGCAGCATATCGCCTGGCTGGGCTCGATGGCGCAGGCGGCCGGCATACACAACCATTACCGCCATGTGGAAGAACACGGCGCGGACCGCTGGTTCAATGCGCTGGGCAGCCGGAAATTCACCCAAAACGCCTGCGTGGTCGTGAGCTGCGGCACGGCCGTGACCATTGACGCGCTGACCGCCAACAATCATTATCTTGGCGGCATGATTATGCCCGGCTTCCATTTGATGCGCGAATCGCTGCTGCGGCGGACGGCACAACTGAACCGCCCAGAAGGCAGTTGGTACGCCTTTCCCACCACCACCGCCAACGCCATCGCCACCGGTATGGCCGATGCGGTTTGCGGCGCGTTGATGCTGATGCACGCCCGCCTGAAAGAGCGTTCGGAAGGCAGGGCGGTCGATATTGTCATTACCGGCGGCGGCGCAGGCAAAATTGCGCGCGCGCTACCCGAAAACTTTGCTGCCGAAAATCATGTTAAAATTGTCGAAAATCTTGTGATTTACGGATTACTCAACTGGATAGAACAACAATGAAATGGCTGTTTTTTACATTGGTCACGCTCAACCTGATTGTCTTTACGGCATTTTTGGCGCGTAAAATTTACAAACCCGAAGTGCAGCCTGCACCTGTCGTGCAGCAGCCTGTGCCGCAGCAGGCACCGCCGCAGGTCATCATCAACACGGGTTCGGTGGCGTCGCCCATGCCCAACACGCCTTCCGGCACCGGCACGGGCATTTTGGCCAACTCGACACCGCGTGCGGTACAAGTGCCGCGTCCGCAAGCCGCCGCGCCTGCCGCGCCCAGACAGCCCGCAGCACCCAAACAACAGGCCGCAACCATGGACGAACGCCCGCAACCGCGCGCCTGCTCTGCCCGCGTGAGCATCCCCGAAGATGATTACCACCGCATCAAAGGCCTGCTGAACCGATTCCCGCATGCGGCCACGCGCCAAGTGGTGGAAGGCGGCGGCGGAGAGGGCGAGCAATCGTCCGCGCGCATGAACGTCTTGTTTATGAATGTGAACGACCAAGAAGCCGCCGCCATCCAATCGGTGGTGGGACGTTACGGCAAGCTGAACCGCACGGCGTGCCCGCAATAATTCGCGTTACATTTTCCTTTTCCCATTCAAAGTGCAGGCTGCTTTTGGGGCGGTCGGTTGCCGAACCGTGCCGTTTCCCGTGCAGGCTGCTTTTTCATTGCCCGAAAGCACCACTATGAGCTTTAATCCGCAACGACTGCAACTTGACACCGCCTTTGCCCATATCGACAAAGGCAATTACGAAGCCGCCGCCCCCGTGCTGCGCCGCTTTGCCGAACAGGGCGACATCGATGCCCAATACCAGCTGGCGTTCATGCTGGAACACGGCTTGGGCGTGAAGACCGATTTGGAAGGCGCGGTGCATTGGTATGCCAAAGCCGCCGAGCAGGGCGACGATTCCGCACAGTTCAACCTAGGTTTGTCGTATGCCCAAGGCGAAGGCGTGCCGCAAGATTATGACGAAGCCGCCAAATGGTGGAAACGCGCCGCCAAACAAGACAACAAAGACGCGCAGGCTGCTTTGGAAGAGTTGGCCAAAATCCGCGCCGAAGAAAGCTGAAACGGAAAAACCCGAACGCCTAAACAACGTTCGGGTTTTAAAACTGGTGGCCAGAGGCAGGATCGAACTGCCGACACACGGATTTTCAATCCGTTGCTCTACCAACTGAGCTATCTGGCCGATGAAAGAAGCGCATTAAAACAGAAAATACGCGGCTTGACAAGGAAAACTTCCGGCCAAAGCGCAACGTCCTTGGTTTACAAGGAAAAAGAAACCGCGCCATTCCCGCCGCGCCGCCCAATCTGTCCGCCGAACCGCCGCCGAACTTGCAGCAGCGGGGCGATGTCGGTAATATGCGCAGTTTCCGCAGCGGAATGTAGTACAATGGCGAAACGCAATGCATCGGCAAAATTCCGGCAAGGTGCAGGCTGCTTTTTAATGATTAGGAGATAAAAATGTTTGTCAATAAATGGTTATCCACAATAGTATCGTGTGCCGCGTTGGCATTGACCGCATGCGGCGGCCAAAGCAGCGGCACAGCGCCTGCCGCCAATGCCGAAGCGGGCGGTTCTTCGGCTTCCGCACCCGCATCCGGCAAAGTGTTGCGCGTGGCCATGAACGCCGAGTTCGCACCGTTCGAATCGCTGGACGCACAGCAAAAAATCGAAGGCTTCGATGTGGATTTGATGAACGCTATGGCCAAAGCGGGCGGCTTCCAAGTCGAATTCCAGCACAAGCCGTGGGACAGCCTGTTCCCCGCATTGGCACAGGGCGACGTGGATGTGGTGATGTCCGCCGTCACCATCACGGACGACCGCAAAGAAACCATGGATTTTTCCGAGCCTTATTACCAAATCAATCAGGTAGTGTTGGTGGCGCCGGGTAAAAAAGTAGCCAATATCAACGATGTGCGTTCATTGTCCAAAGTGGGCGCGGTGACCGGCCATACGGGCGACTTTGCGGCGCAAAAAATCTTCGGCGCGACCAGCGAGACCATTGCCCGCTTCAAAACGCTGCCTTTGATGCTGAAAGAAGTGGAAAACGGCGGCGTGGATGCCGGCATCAGCGACAGCGCGGTGGTGGCCAACTATGTGAAAAACAACGAAGGCAAAGGCTTTACCATGGTGCAAGTGCCCGATTTCACGGTGGAACATTACGGTATTGCCGTGCGCAAGGGCAATCAGGAACTGCTGAACCGCTTGAATGCGGCGCTGAAACAGGTGCGCGACAGCGGCGAATATAAACAGATTGAGAGCAAATATTTCGCGCAATAATCGCGATAATACTCGCGCGCCGGCAGAGAAACCGGCGCGTTTTTTTATTGAGATGATTTTGATTCTCCAATAAAAACTGCTAAAATCCGCCGTTTCGTGTGCAGGCTGCTTTTTCGGTTGCCCGTTATAGTGGATTAAAATAAAAATGAGACAAGGCGGCGAGCCGCAAGGCGTACAAATAGTACGTCAAGGCGAGCCAACGCCGTATCATTGCAATTTTAATCCACTATAAAAGCAGCCTGCACGCCTGTTCCATCCATCAGCCCCGCAATTACGGGCTACCTGAAAGAAGCAAACCATGAAAAAAGTCTTTATCCGCACCTTCGGCTGCCAAATGAACGAATACGACAGCGAAAAAATGTTGGCGGTGCTGGCCGAAGAACACGGCGGCATCGAGCAAGTGAACGAGCCCGACGGCGCGGACATCATCCTGTTCAACACCTGTTCCGTGCGCGAAAAAGCGCAGGAAAAAGTATTTTCCGACCTGGGCCGCGTCAAACATCTGAAAAAAGACAATCCCAATGTGATTATCGGCGTGGCCGGCTGCGTGGCGTCGCAGGAGGGCGAGGCGATTATCGAACGCGCGCCTTATGTGGACGTGGTGTTCGGCCCGCAAACGCTGCACCGCCTGCCCAAAATGATTATGGACAAGGAAACGACTGGCTTGTCGCAAGTCGATATTTCCTTCCCCGAAATCGAGAAATTCGACCACCTACCCCCCGCGCGCGTGGAAGGCGGCAGCGCGTTCATCTCCATCATGGAAGGCTGCTCCAAATATTGCAGCTTCTGCGTGGTGCCTTACACGCGCGGCGAAGAATTCTCCCGTCCACTGAACGATGTGCTGACCGAAATCGCCAATTTGGCGCAGCAAGGCGTGAAAGAAATCAACCTGTTGGGGCAGAACGTGAACGCTTATCGTGGCGAAATGGAAAATGGCGAAATCTGCGACTTTGCCACCCTGCTGCGCATCGTCCACGAAATCCCCGGCATCGAGCGCATGCGCTTCACCACCAGCCACCCGCGCGAATTTTCCGACGCCATCATCGAATGCTACCGCGACCTGCCCAAGCTGGTGTCGCACCTGCATCTGCCGATTCAAAGCGGTTCCGACCGCGTATTGAGCGCGATGAAACGCGGCTACACCGCCTTGGAATACAAATCCATCATCCGCAAACTGCGCGCTATCCGTCCTGATTTGTGCCTGAGCAGCGACTTCATCGTCGGCTTCCCCGGCGAAACCGAGCGCGAATTCGAGCAAACGCTGAAGTTGGTGAAAGACATCGCCTTCGATTTGAGCTTCGTCTTCATTTACAGCCCGCGCCCCGGCACGCCCGCCGCCAACCTGCCGGACGATACGCCGCACGAAGAAAAAGTGCGCCGCTTGGAAGCGCTGAACGAAGTGATTGAAGCCGAAACCGCCCGCATCAACCAAACCATGCTCGGCACGGTGCAGCGCTGCCTGGTGGAAGGTGTGTCCAAAAAAGACCCCGACCAGCTTCAAGCGCGCACGGCGAACAACCGCGTGGTGAATTTCCATGGCACTGCCGATTTGATTAACCAGATGGTGGATTTGGAAATCACTGAAGCGCGCACGTTCTCGTTAAGCGGCAAACTGGCAGAATAAGGCGAAGGGCCACCTGAAAATTTACTGGGAAGGATAAACATGAAGAAAATAGTGATAACCGCACTATTGGGTTTGTTGCTTGCCCCTGCCTATGCCGAAAATCAGCAGGATTTCGACCAGGATGAAATCTATCAGCAGATTCAGCTAACGAGCGAATATATTGAAAATGAGCTGAGCAAGATCGTGCTGGCGAATCTGGCCGTGATGTCGCCAGAACAAGAGCGGCGGCTGAATACGAGTAAACAGGCAGAAAATGCGTTTAATCAAAGGACTCGGCGCCAGCTCATGCAAACCTGGCCTGCCTATATGAATCGCTGTTATGCTGGCAATGTGGCTAGATTGTGTGCCTATCGCGATATGTATTTCCATCAAATATTTGAATTTGTTATGAAACAATCTGGCGATCGGCAGCGGGTTGTGCCGCTGCATGTGCGAACCCGTGCATGGATGCGGCAGAATCCCCGTTTGTGGGGGCAGGCGGTGGCTGAAATAACTGCGATAGTTCATGAGGCAGGTTTGTAAGGCAGCATATTTTCAGTATTGTGTTTCCTAATGATTCGAAGTTTATGTTTGCAGGCTGCTTTTGCCTATTGCAGCAATGACCTAACCGATTGATTTTCCATGAAGCGGCGCAATATGCCCATGTGCAGGCTGCTTTTCCCGAAACCCGACCCATGTATCGCAAACCCCCCATCATTCTGGCGCAGCTCCTCCAGCAATACCGCTATTGGCGCGGCAAAATTTTGCGGCTGCTGGACATTAAAGGGCGCACCGCGTGGCTGTATTCGCCCGACTGCCAAACCCATTTTGCCGGCAGCCTGCACCCCGAAAGCCCGGAGCGCACCGAAGCCATCGAACAAGCGCTGCGCCGTTCGGGATTGTGGCTACTGCTGCAAAAAATCGAAGCGCCCGATGTGACCGAGGTGCAGTTGGCGCGCGTGCACACGCGGCGTTACCTGAACGATTTGGAAAGCCGGTTGCCCGCGCAAGGGCAAGTGCAAATCAACGACGACACCTTTTTAAGCCGCCACACCTTGCAGGCTGCCCGCAAAGCCGCCGGCGCCGCCGTGAAAGCCGTGGACATGGTGATGCGCAAACAAGCCAAAAACGCTTTTTGCGCCGTCCGCCCGCCCGGCCACCACGCCCATGCCGACAAAGCGTCGGGGTTTTGCTTTATCAATAATGTGGCCGTGGCCGCCATGCACCTGATTGCCGAATACCGCTTGGAGCGCGTGGCGATTCTGGATTTCGACGTGCACCACGGCGACGGTACGCAGGATATTTTTGCCGACGACCCGCGCGTTATGCTGTTGTCGAGTTTCGAATATCCGCTGTATCCCTTTGCCGAGGGCGAACTGCCTGCCGCCGCAGGGCGCAATCCGCACATCGTCAATACGCCGCTCAAAGCCGGCGACGGCAGCCAAGCCTTCCGCGATGCCGTCCGCAACCGCTGGTTGCCCGCCTTGGAAGCGTTTCGGCCGCAGTTCATCCTGCTTTCCGCCGGATTCGATGCGCACAAGGACGACGAACTGGCGCATCTTCGCCTGACCGAAGACGATTTCGAATGGCTCACCAAAAAAATCATGCTGCTGGCGAACCGCTATGCCAAAGGGCGGATTGTGTCCGTGCTGGAAGGCGGCTACCACCTGCCAAGCCTGGCCGCCAGCGCCAAAGCACATATCGGATGTTTGGTGAAAGCCAGCCCGTTTTTTTAAGGCCGACAAAAAAGCAGCCTGCACTTCATAAAGCCGTCTGAAAGTGTTTTTCAGACGGCTTTTCCCATTGCCATCCTACATGCCGCCCAATATTGCAAACCTGTGTTCGCGGGCATATTCGATATAGTCTTTCGGATAAAAGCCCATTGCCTTTAAGGGTTGACCTTCCATATCTGCATGAAGCAGCAGGGTAAAAATGGCGGTTTCAAATGCCCAGTAGCCGAAGAACAATTCTCCATCCCTGACTTTATGGTAGTCATACCAATAAGTATCCTTATTGGTTTTGTACCAGCCTTTCAGATAGTCCCTCAGCAGCCTGCCGCGAGGAATACCCGAAGGTTCAAACGGATTGTCGGGGTTTTTGGACGGATGGATGATGTCGGGTATCAGCATATAGACGCTTTTCGGAAAAAACGGTTCGGGACTGACCTGAATTCTGCCCCGATATCCAACCAAATCCAGCAAAATCTTCATCGGCGCATCCACTAGCGGCGCACCACCAAAAATACGCTCTTCGTTTTCGTCCAAATCGGGCGAAAGCCAGCCGGGGATGCGGTTGAGGCTTTCTTTATGGTTGGACAATACGGCCAATCCCAGCAGCCAGAGTGTGTAGGCGTAGGCATCGGCTTCCCAAAGTTGCAGCTTGTCTTCGGGGAAATTAATGTCGAAATGCTTGTGGAAGCGTTCGAGCATGTCATGGGTGGCGGAAACGACTTCGGGCATGGGGCAGCCTGCAGAATAGAGAAGCTGGCAGTAGCGCATAGCGGTTGATATTTGATTCCAGCTTAATCCACGCTGATAACGTTTCTGCCCATAATCGGGGTCATCTAAAATCCATTGGGGTGTTTTGATTGAAAAAACATCTTCCTGCAAGTCTTCTTCAAGAAATTTTTTCCGATGAAGAAAATGTCTTTCTGTCAGATAAATAGCTCGTTTATTCTTTTCAAATTCGCACATTATCTTTCCTTTTCAAATTCTAACCGTTCCGATCACTTTGGCATTTTGATTCGGTTTGTAGATGGTTTCTACTTTGCCGCCCACGCCAGCGTTCCTTACTTGTGTATCACCAATTTCTTTTTCCAATCTAACTTCAACTTCCGAACGTGCAGGCTGCTTTTTTGCGTTTCAGCGCACCTTCGCACCGATTTTGCCGTGAATGATTTCTTTGATAATCAACCTGTTGGGGTTGAGCGCTTGTTGCAGGCGGGCGGAAAGCAGGCGTGGGGTGCGGCAGATTTGGGCGGCAATGTCGGCGGCGCACAGGGGGGCGGTGGCCAGCCCGCGCGAGCCGTGGGCGGTGTTCAGATAGGCATTGGGCAGGTAAGGGCAGGGTGTTTGAATCGGATAATTTTTGTCGTGGGCGAATTTGGCATACACCTGTTTCATGGCGGCGGCATCGCCCAATGCGCCGACGGCGGGCAGGTGGTCGTGGGCATCGCAGCGCAGGGCGGCGTGTCCGCGTTCGGCAGGGTGCAGGCTGCTTTCGTCGCCCCATGCGGCAGACAGGCTGCGGTGCAGCGGTTCGTTCAGTTGCGACATGGCTTGGCGGTTGTGCCGCTCGTCTTCCGCCTGCCATGCGGTGTCGGGGTTGTTCGGGGAGAAGGTGGCGCCGAAACAATGGCGGCCCTGCCATGCGGGCGAAATGTAGCTGGCGGCGGACAGGGCGGTTTTGAGGGCGCGGCTGTATTCGGTGGCAGGTGCGATGCTGGTTTGCCCGCGAATGATTTGCAGGGGGAATTGCCGCGTTATGGGGGCGTGCAGGCTGCCTGCACCGGTGCAGAACACGATGTGGCTGCCCGAAAGCGTGCCGTGCGGCGTGCGGACACGCCATTGGCGGCTTTCGCGGTCGTAGGCGGCTTCTTCAACATTGTGTTCGGCAAACAGGCGGATGTTCGGGTGGTCCAGCAGCCGTTTAACCAGCGCGGGCGGATTGAGCCATGCGCCCATCGGCCAGAACAGCCCATCCTGTTCCACGGGAATGCCGGCCAACTGCGCGGCTTCTTCGGCGCAGACGGCGCGGTACAAATGCGCGTGCTGCGTTTGTTGTGCCAGTAGGCGGTTGCGCTGCCGTTCCGATTCGTTGTGGTTCAGGTGCAGCACGCCGCAGGGCTGCCAATGCGCCTGTTCGGGCAGGAGGCGGGCGAGCAGGTGGCGCGTATAGCCGTAGCCCGAAAGCAGCAGCTCGGTTTGCGGCGTGTTGTGCGGCGAAATTTTGGCATACAGCAAACCCTGCCGGTTGCCGCTGGCTTCTTGTGCAGGCTGCTTTTGCCGTTCAATCACGCTCACCGTGGCACCGCGCAGTGCGCATTCGTATGCCGTGGCCGCGCCCGCAATGCCCGCGCCAATCACCAACACATGCGGCGTTCCATCTTCCGGCAGCGGCTCAGGTGCAGCCTGCCATGCTTTCAATGCCGGCGGTTCGGCAGGGTACACGGGTGAGTCCTGCCATTGAATCGGCTCGGCGAAATGTACTTGGCATTGGGCGGCATAAGCACGCGGCACGAACCAAAAATGCACCTTGCCCCACGCATAAGGGAAGTGGTGCAGCGCGGCCGTGCCGGTACACGCCAAAGCAGCCTGCAATGCCGCCGTCAGGCCGTTGTCGGACGGTTCGGCAGGCAGGGCGATGCGGTGCGGCGGCGGAATATCGTCGTCCAAACAAAACAGCCAGTGCTGCTCCTGCTCCGCCGCGTGCGGACGGTCAGCCAGTTCGGCCGGGGAGGGCAGGTGTTGCCAAGCATAAACGGGGGGCATGTGGGTCTCCTTTGCAGTTGGGCGGCGGCGCGTGCCGACCGTCAAAAACAAGGGTTATTTTAACGGTTTTCACGGCGTTGCGCCGCCGTACCCACGCGGGTGGTTCTGCCCGTGGCAAACGCTGCCGCACATCCGAAAAAGCAGCCTGCACCTTGAAAACCGAAGTGCAGGCTGCTTTTGGGATGCGGAGAATCCGTCCGTTGGCGTGGCAAAGCCGACAAAAGGGCGGCAGCCTTTGCCACGGGCGGTTGTTCTAAGCGCGGGTATGGCGGCGCAACGCCATGCCAACTGCCGCAACACACCGCCTGCACGGCAAAAAAAGCAGCCTGCACGATGCCGAAGCCGTCCAAGCGCCGTTCAATCCGTTATAATACCGTGCTTTAACACACACGAAGAAAGCAGCCTGCACATGAATATCCTGATTTCCAATGACGACGGCTATCTGGCACGCGGCATTGCATTGCTGGCGCGGCTGGCCGGCGAGTTTGCCAACGTGCGCGTGGTCGCCCCCGAACGCAACCGCAGCGGCGCGAGTAATTCGCTCACCTTGGACAAGCCTTTGCGCGTGCGGCAGGCGGAAAACGGCTTTTATTTTGTGAACGGCACGCCGACCGACTGCATCCACACAGGGCTGCACGTCCTGCCCGATTTCAAGCCCGACTGGGTGTTTTCCGGTGTGAACCACGGCGCGAATATGGGCGACGACACGCTGTATTCCGGTACGGTGGCCGCCGCCACGGAGGCTTATATGATGGGCATTCCCGCCATTGCCTTTTCGCTGGCCGGCCGCCCCATGAGCACGTTCACGCCCACGGTGGAGAAGGCCGTGTGGAGCGTGCTGACCCATGTGTTGCGGCAGCCCAAGCCGGAAACGCCCGTGTTGTGGAATGTGAATATTCCCACCGTGGCGGCGAAAGATTTGCGCGGCATACGGATTACGCGGCTGGGCAGGCGGCACCACGAGCAAAATATGCTGGCGGCCAGCGACCCGCGCGGCGAACCGATTTACTGGATCGGGCCGGCCGGCGGCGTGTACGACAGCGAAGAAGGCACGGATTTCGCGGCATGCGAATCGGGCTTTGTCAGCGTTACGCCGCTGCAAGTGGATTTGACCGCGCACGCACAGATTGACGCTTTGCGCGAAAGCAGCCGCTCGTGGACGCTGCACGAATGCCCTTAAAGCATTGTCGCCGCACGGATAACACGGTAAAATCCTTGCGGTAATCAGGCCGCAGCGCGTCAAAAGCAGCCTGCACCTTTGTTGACATCCATATTTCAGAAAGATAGTTTGATGATGAATCGTATCCGTTTTGCACGTCCGCTGGTTTCCAGTTTGGCGGTTGCCGCGCTCCTGTCGGCATGTTCCGCCGCACAGCAAAGCCCCGCCCCCGTGGTGAACGGCAGCAGCAACGGCAGCGTCCCCGTTTATAGTGGCAGTGCGCCGGTTTACAGCGGCAACAGCGGCTCCGTCAGCACCGACGGCGGCAACCCTTACGGCATCAACACCAACGGCGGCGTGCCTGCCGTGCCGGGCGCGCCTGCGGATTCGGGCAGCGTACCGGTAACAACTGCGCCGCCTTACACCGCTCCTAGCGCCCCAGTGGTGTCTGCACCCGCCGCAGGCACGGGCACTTACGTCCCGAACTACGCGCCGGTGGACAGAAACGCCGTGCAGCACCGCGTTGTGCAGGGCGACACGGTGTACAACATTTCCAAACGCTACGGCATTACTGAAGACCAGCTGCGCCAATGGAACAACCTGAGCGATAACAATATCGTGAAAGGGCAGACCTTGCGCGTAAAGCCGTTCGGCCATAGCGGCAGCGGCAGTGCACCCGTCATCAACGGCACGAGCACCCACCGAGTTGTGGCGGGCGACACGGTGTACAACATTTCCAAACGCTATGGCATGAGTGAAAACCAGTTGCGCCAGTTGAATAACCTGAGCGGCAACAATATCCATTTGGGTCAGGTGCTGAATGTCCGTGGGGGCACGCAAAGCACGCCTGTCACCGCACCACCTGTGGCCGTCAGCCAGCCTGCACCTGTAATTACAGTAACGCGGACTGTTGAAACGCCCGCAGTTAGCGCGATACCTGCACCGGTATCGTCTGCGCGTGCCAATACGCGGGACGGCATTGCTTGGCAAACGCCGATGCTGAATGCGCGGATTACCGAGCCTTATCAGGAAGGCAAAACGCGCGGCATTAAAATCGGCAACGGCGCCGGTCAGAACGTGCTGGCGGCCGCAACGGGCCAAGTCATCCACATCGGGCCGCTGCGCAACCACGGCACGGTGGTGATTGTGCAGCACTCGCCGAAATATCTGACGGCATACGGCCAAGTGCAGAACGTGCTGGTGGGCAAAGGCCAGAACGTGCAGCGCGGCCAGACATTGGCGGTAACGGGCAGCCAGCCGCTGTATTTTGAAATCCGTTCGAGCGGCACGCCGCAAAATCCGGCGCAATATATTTCGTTTTAAGCGGCAAACGGCGCAATAGGCAAGGTTGGAAGACTTTGCCTATTTGTTTGCGCGTTGTGAATGGAAGGGAGGGTGCAGGCTGCTTTTTCATTGCCCGAAAGCAGCCTGCACCGGGCAAATCAATCCAAAATAGGGAGTTTTTATGATTATCGTCATGCAGCCGCACGCCGGCGAGGAAGATGTCCGCCGCGTGGTGGCGACCATACGGCAGCAGGGTTTGAGCGAACACGTTTCGCGCGGCACGGAATGCACGATTATCGGCGCGGTGGGCGACGAGCGCGTGTTCGACGTGGTGCAAATCGAAGCCTTGCCCGGCGTGGAGCGCGCCATCCGCATTGTGCAGGAATGGCGCATCATCAGCCGCGAGGCCTGGGCGGAAGACACGCAAATCACCGTGCGCGGCATCCGTTTCGGCGGGCAGAGCGGCGTGCGCCACATCCAATTCATCGCCCCGAATGAAGCCGATGCCGCCGTGTCGCCGCAAAGTCAGGCCGTGCTGCTCGACCCGTTTCACGTTCCCGCCAACCCGTATGCCCCCAAAAGCAGCCTGCACCCCGAAGACACGCTGCACCGTTACCACCAAACCTGCCGGCAGCAGTCCGCCCTGCTGATGGTGCGTATCCGCGACAGCGCCCACATTGCCGCCGCCCTTGACCACAAAGCCGACATGCTCTATCTGGGTGGTGAAGTGCTGGCCAACCGCCGCCTGCTGCAAGAAATCGGCAGCCTGAACATTCCCACCGTGGTCTGCAAAGCCGCCCACCACAGCGTGCGCGACTGGTTGGTGGCCGCCGAACAAGTCGTGCTGCAAGGCAACCAGCACATTATTTTGGGCGACGCGGGCACGCTTTCGTGGCACAGCGAGCATTTGCGCTTGGACATCGATGCGCTGGTGGCGGCCAAAAAATTAAGCCACCTGCCCGTGCTGGCCGACATCAGCCGTTTGGCGCACCGCCACATGGACAAGGACACCCTGCGCGCGTTAGCCTGCGCTGCCGGTGTGGACGCGCTGATTGAATAAAGCAGCCTGCATTAGTTGCCGTGCCAAAATCTGTTATAATCGCGCGCTTTCAAACTTCTCAAAAAATCAATCAGGTATTATTTATGAATTCAAAGTCGATCTTATATTGCGTGCTCGCTTTTTTGCTGGGCACAGTGTTCCTGTATATGGGCTTCAACTCGATGAAGGAAAACAGCCAATTCCGCGAAAAAGGGCAAAGGGCCATGTTCACGCCCGCCACCAACGAATACACCGAACACAGGAACCGCAGGGGCGGCGGAGTGTATTACACCGTGTCTTTGAACTACACCACGGCGGAAGGCACGCTGGTAACGGTGAACAACATCAGCGTCAGCACCAATGAATTGGACAAACTGAAAGCGGGCGAGGATATCGAGTGCCTTTACCTGCCGAACGACCCCAAACGCGTCCGCTGCCAAGATGGGGCGGAGGCCAGCCTTTGGCAATCGTTCCTGACCGCACTGGCGGCATACGGCTTTATCGTCATGACGGTGTTGAAGGCGCGCCGCGAGAATCAGTATGAAGATTATGACGAAGATGAAGACGACGATGACGATACGGATTATCGCAGACGCAGGGACGACGGTGTCCGCATCATGTAAATCATCGGCAAAAAAGCAGGCTGCACTTTAAATTTGGCGTGCAGGCTGCTTTTTCCATCATTTTTAACCAAAGGAACTTTATGAAAACTTTGAAATATATCGCCCTGATAATCGGCGCGTTTGCCCTGTTTGTCTTCGGCACCAACAAAGTGATTGAAGTGAATCGCGCTGCCAAGATAAACGAACGCTTTGCTGCAGATTCGGAAGCGGCCGTATTTTCCGCCACATCGAAAGCATTTACCGAAGACACCTATTTCCGCGGCCGCCGCCGCAGTGCCGGGATCGTTTACCGCGCCGATTTGACCTACACCACGGCCGACGGCCGAACGGTAAACGTGTCCGGCGTCCCCATCAGCACGGGCGAGCGGGATTTGCTGAATTTGTCCAACAAAATCCAATGCCTTTATTTGAAAAGCGATACGCAGCAAGTGCTTTGCAAAGGCGGCGCGGAGATGAATGAATCGTCGAGCTATACCTATGCCATCATGGCCTATATTGTTGCAATCATACTGCTGTATGGGGTCTATGAGGAATACAAGCGGGATAACGGCAAAGATGAAGACGATGACGATGATGTCGAATTTGCCTGACGGATAAAAAGCAGCCTGCACTGTGAAAAACAGAGTGCAGGCTGCTTTTTTGTTTTATAGTCGATTAAAATAAAAATGAGACAAGGCGGCGAGCCGCAAGGCGTACAGGAGGTAGTACGTCAAGACGAGCCAACGCCGTATCATTGCAATTTTAATCGACTATATTTTGGCGCGGCGCGTTGGTTATGCCTCGCACCAAGCGTCTTCTTCCGCTTTGCGTGCCAGCGCGTTGGCTTTCGCCAGCATTTCTTCGCACAACACGTCTTCCGTTTTGCCGCAGGCCACTTTTTCGCGGGCGATGAGCAGGGTGTGCGGAAAATAGGCACGGACTTGCTCGTAATCGTGCAGCACGGCAATCACGGCGCGGCCGCTGCGGTTTTCTTGGCGCAGCACATCCAACAGAGCATAAGTTGTTTTGGCATCGACCGCGTTAAACGGCTCGTCCAGCAGCAGGAATTGCGCGTCCTGCACCAGCATCCGCGCCAGCAGCACGCGCTGAAACTGCCCGTTGGACAGCGCGCCGATGCCGCGGTCGGCCAAATCCCACATTTCCACACGTTCCAAAGCAGCCTGCACCCTTTGTTTCTGCGCCGCCGATACGCGCCCGAAACAGCCGATTTCATACCACAAGCCCATCGCCGCCAATTCAAACACGTTCATGGGCTGGCTGCGGTCGATGTCGGACTGCTGCGGCAGATAGGCGATGTCGCGGCGTTGCAGCCCCTGCCACTGCACCGAGCCCGTGTTGCACGGCAAAAGCCCCATCATGGCTTTGAGCAGCGTGGATTTCCCCGCGCCGTTCGGGCCGAATATCGCATACATGCAGCCTTTTTCAAACGTCATGTGCACGTGGTGCACCGCAGGACGGGCGTGATAGCTCACGGTCAGGTTGTCCAGGATGATGCTCATGCGGCCACCGCCCACGCATATACGCCCCAAATCACGGCCAGCAACACGGCGGCAAGGAGCAGTCTTTGGGCAAGCCCGGTGAGTAATAAGGAAGATTTCATGGCGTTCGCGACCGTTGTGGAGAAAGCGGGATATGATACGGTATAGCGCAGCCTGCGGCAAGATTGCAGCCTGCACAACGATGGTTTCGCGCCGGCAAAAAGGCGCGGTTCGGTATGGTTGCGTATGGGTTGATTTACGGCGGTAAGAAAAGCGTAAAACTTCGTAAAAGCCCCGCCGCCAAGCTGGACACGGCGATTGTGTCGTGAATACAATCCGCCCCATCGACTCCGGTTGATTTTTGAAGTTTGAATTGCCTTATTTAACGACTCTCTTGAGGAGCTTGAAATGAAAAAAACCGTATCTGTATTGGCAACCGTTGCTTTGTCTTTGGGTTTCGCCGCTTCTGTACAGGCAGCACCTGTTAATGCAAACCGCGTAACCAAATCCGTTTCTGTAAACTACCAATGCCAAGAAGGTCGTTTGAATGTACGCTACGGCTTTAACGGCGCAGGCATCCCTGTAACCGCCACTGCCCGAGTAAACGGCGCGACCCGCGTTATGAAATATGACCAAGGCCGTTCCGACAACGTGGACATCTCTTTCAAAGACGCGCGCGGCTACACTCTGTCCGGCCAAGCGTTTGAATTGCGCAACGTGCGCAGTGCCCCTGTGATGATTACATCACCTAACAACGACATGGTGTACAAAGATTGCTCTCCACGCTAATCTGAATCTGTTGTAAAAAGTGCAGGCTGCTTTTGTTGAACAAGCAAAGCAGCCTGCACTTTTTTGCGGCATAAACTGCTATAATGCACCGTTTTTTATTGTCGATTAGAAATCCATCATGCAAGAACTCTACCAACCCTCCGCCATCGAGCCCGCCGCGCAGCGGAAATGGGCGGCCGAACGCGCGTTCAATGTGTCTGAAGACGCTTCCAAACCCAAATTCTACTGCCTCTCCATGTTCCCCTATCCCAGCGGCAAGCTGCACATGGGGCATGTGCGCAACTACACCATCGGCGACGTGCGCAGCCGCTTCAAAAAAATGCAGGGGTTCAACGTGTTGCAGCCGATGGGTTGGGACGCGTTCGGCATGCCCGCCGAAAACGCGGCGATTAACCACCAAGTCGCACCGTCCAAATGGACGTATGAAAACATTGCCTATATGCGCAAGCAGTTGCAGAGCTTGGGCTTTGCGCTGGATTGGGAGCGTGAAATCGCCACCTGCCGCCCGGAATACTACCGCTGGGAGCAGCTCCTGTTTACCAAGCTGTTTGAAAAAGGCATTGTGTACAAGAAGTTGGGCACGGTGAACTGGGACCCGATTGACCAAACCGTGCTGGCCAACGAACAGGTGATTGACGGGCGCGGCTGGCGTTCCGGTGCACTGGTGGAAAAGCGCGAAATCCCGATGTACTACTTCAAAATCACCGATTACGCCGAGCAGCTGCTGGCGGATTTGGACGGTTTGGACTGGCCGGAGCAGGTGAAAACCATGCAGCGCAACTGGATTGGCAAATCGCGCGGCATGACCGTGCGTTTTCAGGTAGCCGCCGACAGCCGCGAAGGGCTGCCTGAAAACCACTGCGAGTTTGTGCAGGTGTACACCACCCGCCCCGACACACTGATGGGCGCGACGTATGTGGCCGTGGCCGCCGAGCATCCGCTGGCCGCAGCCGCAGCCGAAAGGGAGCCTGGATTGCAAAAGTTCATCGCCGAATGCAAGGCGGGCAGCGTGGCGGAAGCCGATATGGCGACTATGGAGAAAAAAGGCATGCCCACCGGCCGCTTCGTCATCAACCCGCTCAACGGCGAGCGGCTGGAAGTGTGGGTGGCGAACTATGTGCTGTGGGGCTACGGCGACGGCGCGGTGATGGCCGTGCCCGCGCACGACGAGCGCGATTTTGCCTTTGCCAAACAATATCATCTGCCGATAAAACAAGTGATTAGCGTGGACGGCCAGCCGTTTGACGCGGCGCAATGGCAGGACTGGTATGCCGACAAAGAAAACGGCGTTCTGGTAAATAGCAACGAATTCAACGGTTTGAGTTTTCAGACTGCCTTCGATGCCATTGCCGCCAAGTTGCAGGCTGCTTCTGCGGGCGAGCCGAAAACGCAATACCGCCTGCGCGACTGGGGCATTTCGCGCCAACGCTATTGGGGCTGCCCCGTGCCGATTATCCATTGCGATACCTGCGGCGACGTGCCCGTGCCCGAACAAGATTTGCCCGTGGTGCTGCCTGAAAACGTCGTGCCCGACGGCGCAGGTTCGCCGCTGGCCAAAATGCCCGAATTTTACGAGACAAAATGTCCGAAATGCGGCGGCGCGGCCAAGCGCGAAACCGACACTATGGACACGTTTGTCGAATCAAGCTGGTACCAGTTCCGCTATATGTCGCCGCGCGACGACGCGCACATGGTCGCGCCCGAAGCCGCCGCGTATTGGGGGCAGGCCGACCAGTATATCGGCGGTATCGAACACGCCATTCTGCACCTGCTGTACGCCCGTTTCTTCACCAAATTGATGAACGACGAAGGCATCGTGTCCATGCGCGAGCCGTTCAAACAACTGCTCACGCAGGGCATGGTGCTGGCGGCGACGTATTACCGCGAAAGCGCGGACGGCAAAAAAACCTGGTTCAACCCCGCCGAAGTGCGCGTGCAGACCGACGACAAAGGCCGCCCCGTGTCCGCCGTGCTGGAAGCGGACGGGCAGCTCGTGGTCATCGGCGGCGTGGAAAAAATGTCCAAATCTAAAAACAACGGCGTGGACCCGCAGCAAATCATCGATGCCTACGGCGCGGACACCGCCCGCCTGTTCATGATGTTCGCCAGCCCGCCCGAGCAGTCGCTGGAATGGTCGGATGCCGGCGTGGAAGGCGCACACCGCTTCCTGCGACGCCTGTGGCGCACCGTGTACGAATTCGTGCAAAACGGCGGCAGCGGCGTGAGCAAGTTTTCAGGTAGCCAAGAAACCCTGTCAGGCAGCCTGAAAGACCTGCGCTTCAAGCTGCACAGCACCATCGCCAAAGTAACGGACGACTACGACCGCCGCCAACAGTTCAACACCGCCATCGCCGCTGTGATGGAACTGCTGAACCAATACGACAAAACCGACACTTCCGGCGAACTCGGCCAAGCCGTCGCCCGCGAAGTGCTGGAAGCGGTTGTCCTGCTGCTGTCGCCCATCGTGCCGCACATCTGCGAAACCCTGTGGGGCGAACTGGCCGGCGGCAACCTGTGGCAGCAAAGCTGGCCCGCCGTGGACAACGCTGCGCTGGTGCAAACCGAGATAGAAATTAGGGTGCAGGTGAACGGCAAACTGCGCGACAAAATCCAAATCGCCGCCGACGCGGACGAAGCCGCAGTGAAAGCCGCCGCCCTCGCCACTGCCGGCGCGCAAAAATTCATGGAAGGCAAAGAGCCGAAGAAAATCGTCGTCGTGCCGAAACGGCTGGTGAATATTGTGGTGTGAGGCCGTTGGGCTGGAATAAAGGCTACCTGAAAACCGATTTGGCTTGTTCAGGTAGCCTTCAATATAGCAATCAAGGAGCGAACCATGTTCAGAAAAATTATCGTCTTATCAATACTGTTCCCCACGCTGGCTGTCGCGCAACCGCCCATCCGAGATTGCCGGACTTTTCTGTTGGATATGAGTGCACTGGGTTTTCGCGTTGGTGTGTGCCATCAAAATGAAAGACATCCACTGCTTATCCGGTTGGCAAAAAGGCAATCTGAATGTAACGCAACATGGGAAAATCCGACAATACAAGCAGAGAGCAGAGAGATTTACCGAACGCTGCAAGATGAATTTATAAATGATGCGATCACGCCAGAGACGGTTGATATGATACTGGCCGGCAAGCAGATCGATGTCAGCCAAACCGAATTCTGTAAGGCATACGACAGGCAATTAGAGGAGATGGCACGGCGCTATTTGCAGCGGTAAGAACACACTCTTTCAGGCTGCCTGAAACCGGCTAAAAATCAAATCGATTCCGATAAGGAAAATCTATGCGCTGATACCCAATCATCGCCATACTGTCCGTTTTGAATGTGCTGGTTCTTTTGTCGATGTTGGGCGAATGGGGCAGCCTGTTTGGTTTCATTGCCGAAATTCCCGCCCACGATTTTGGTTACTTCATCGCAGGCTCGGTCGAATTGCTCGGATATTATTTGGTAAGCCTGTTGATTGTATCCCTATCGTTTTGCAACATGTCCGCCGTACGCGCAGCAGCCGTTTGTTTGCTGCTGGACATGGCATTCTGCCTATTGGTATACAGGCTGTTTTTTATCGTTTGACAGACGGGTTGTCAGGCAGCCTGAAAACGCATAAGAGACTTTTGCCAATCTTCATCTGGGGCATATTTCTCCGCCATGCGTTTTTCTAATGCCTGAAAAGATAGCGGCTTAAAATAAAAATGATACCAAGCAAGCCAACACAGTAGCATGGCGGTTTTAAGCTACTATATTATTCTGCCAGTCGGTGTTGTCTAACTCTTGTTTTGCAGCCTGCAAAATAAAAGGAACCATCATGTCGAAGCCTTATCGCCCGTTTCTCTTTTATTTCCTATCCATGCTCATTCCTTGGATACTCTGGTTTTCCGCCGCCCATATCAGCCATCGCCCCGATGCCGCTGCGCACCAATGGGCGCAAGCCGGATTAGGTTTGGCAGGGTTGTTTGCTCCGGCGGTCATCGGCGCATGGCTGCTGCGGCAAAATCCCAAACATTGGGCAGATGCGAAACGCCGCCTGTTCGGCTTAAACGGCTTTCCCAAACGCTATATCGCCATTGCCGTGCTGCTCGGTCCCGTTACGCTTATGGTGGCGCAACTGGTTTCGCTTGCCTTCGGGCATGGCTGGGAACAATTCCGAATCACCGGGCAGCCGTCGTTCACATCGGCCCTGCTGTCGCCGTGGTTTATGCTCGCCATTGCCCCAGTTGCCGAAGAAATCGCGTGGCACGGCTACGGCACAGACGCACTCACCGCACGATTCAGCCTATTTGCTTCATCGCTGATATTCAGCGTGTTTTGGGCGTTTTGGCATTTGCCGCTCGCCTTTGTGAAGGGCTATTACCAAAGCCAAGTGTTCGCCGAAGGCGCGCTTTACACGGCCAACTTCATATTCAGCCTGATAATTTTTGTACTTTTGATGAACTGGCTTTATATGAAAAGCGGCCGCAGTATTTCGGTGGCCATTTTGTTCCACCTTTGCGCCAATCTTGGCAATGAAATTTTCTCCACCCATCCCGACAGCAAAGTGATTCAAACGGTGATTTTTGCTGGCATCGTGTTGTGGGTTCTGGTAAAAGAGAAGTCTTTGTTTTTCGGCCGAGAACAAAAGACTGGGGATGGGCGAGACGGATAGAGGCCCTGCAACGAAAAAGCAGCCTGCACTTCAAACCGTCAAGTGCAGGCTGCTTTTTATAGTCGATTAAAATTCAATGATACGGCGTTGGCTCGCCTTGACGTACTACCTGTACGCCTTGCGGCTCGCCGCCTTGTCTCATTTTTATTTTAATCGACTATATTTTGTTTTTTAACGGATTTTGTAATCCAACACAAAGCGTGCGCCGTCGTCCTGCCGCAAAATATCGCGCAGGGCGGGCAGGGTGTCGCACAGGATGTCGGGTAGCGTGTAGGGCGGATTGATAAGAAACATGCCGCTGCCATGCATGCCGAAGCCATCCGGGCTGGGGGCGCGGACGTGCAGTTCTGCCTGAATGTAGTTGTCGGGGCAGAGTTTTTTCAGTTTTTCGGGCAGTTGCAGGCTTTCGGGGCGGCTCAGGCAGGGATACCAAACCATATAGCAGCCTTGCTCGAAGCGTTTGAGCGCGTCTTTGAGCGTGTGCGCCACTTGTGCGTAGTCCTGTTTTTGCTCGTACGGCGGGTCCATCAGCACCACGGCGCGGCGTGTCACGGGCGGCAGCAGGGCGATGAGTCCGGCAAATCCGTCTTCCTGCTTCAAAATGCCGCGCCGGCCGAGCTTGGCTTCGCGCATATTGTGCTGCAAGTGTTGGAAATCGGCGGGGTGCAGTTCGAACAGGCGCAGTTTGTCGGCTTCGCGCAGCAGGCTTTGCGCCAGCCAGGGCGAACCGCCGTATAGGTTGGGGTTCGGCAGGCAGCCGCGCAGGTGCTGCACGAATGAGGCCAGCGTGTCGGGCAATGCAGCCTGCACCAGCCGCCCGATACCGTCGGCAAATTCGCCGACTTTTTGCGCTTCGCTGCCCTGCAAATCGTATATGCCCGCGCCGCTGTGGGTGTCGATATACCAATAGGGTTTGTCTTTTTGGTTGTAATAATCCAGTACGCAATATAATAAAAAATGTTTTAAAACATCGGCATGGTTGCCTGCGTGAAAGGCGTGTCGGTAGCTGAGCATGGAGAATCCTTGTCGGTTGGCGGTGCAGGCTGCTTTCGGCCAATCAAAAAAGCAGCCTGCACTTCGGTGTTGGCGGATTTTACCCGATTTCGCCGCGTTTGACGGCATTCGGCTGCCGCAATATACACACGGCGCAGTGCAAATTTTATCGGCACTTTCGTGATTATTGTGCTAAAATTCCACGTTTTTACTGACTAACGTATTTGATTTATAGAAAGGCTGCTATCCATGAGCGCAACAGAATCTTTGGAACGCAAAGTAACCGTGTCTTTGCCTTGGTTGGACATCAATGCTGAAACCGACAAACAGTTGAAACAGGCGCAACGCCGCGTGCGCATCGACGGCTTCCGTCCCGGCAAAGCACCGTTGAAAATGGTTGCTTCCATGTATGGCGCAAGCATCCAGAACGATGCCATCAACGATTTGGCGCAGGCTGCTTTCAATAAAATCGCCCAAGAACAAAATTTGCGCATCGCCGCCGTGACCGGTATCGAACCCGTGGAAAACCAAGACACTTCCGGCGCGGATTTGCAGCTCACATTCGTGTATGAAACCTATCCCGACATCCAACTGGCGGATTTCTCCGCATTGGAAATTGAAAAAGTGGTGTCTGAAGTGGGCGAAGCCGAAGTGGACAGCACCATCGAAATCCTGCGCAAACAACGCACCATGTACAAACGCGTTGAGCGCGAAGCCAAAGAAGGCGACCGCGTGATTATCGACTTTGAAGGCAAAATCGACGGCGTGCCTTTTGACGGCGGTTCGGCGAAAAACTATCCGTTCGTCTTGGGTCAAGGCCAAATGCTGCCCGAATTTGAAAAAGGCATTTTGGGCATGAAAGAAGACGAGAGCAAAGATGTGGAAGTGAGCTTCCCTGAAGATTACCACGGCAAAGATGTGGCCGGCAAAACCGCCGTGTTCACCATTACCGTGCACAATGTTGCCGAAGCCACATTGCCCGAAGTGGACGAAGTGTTTGCCCGTGCCTTGGGTATTGCCGACGGCGACGTTGCCAAAATGCGCGCCGAAGTGCAGAAAAACGTGGCGCGCGAAGTGAAACGCCGTTTGAACGCGCAAAACACCGATGCGGTGATGAAAGCATTGCGTGCGGCGCATACCTTCCCATTGCCGCAGGCGTTCGTGAAAGACGAAGCGCACCGCTTGTCGGAAGAAATGAAGCAGAACTTGGTGAAACAAGGCTTGGATGCCAATGATTTGCAACTGCCTGCGGAAATGTTCAACGAGCGCGCGCAAGAACGTGTGGCTTTGGGCTTGCTGCTGCCTGAAATCGTGGAAAAACACAATCTGAAAGCGACTGAAGAGCAAATCAAAAACATCATCACCGAATTTGCCGACAGCTACGAAGACCCGCAAGAAGTGATTGACTGGTATTTTGCCGACAGTTCCCGCTTGGCCGGTGTCAGCAATATGGCGGTAGAATCCAACGTGGTGGATTTTGTGTTGGGCAAAGCCAAAGTAACCGAGAAAAAGCTGAGTTTTGACGAAGTGATGGGCGCAGGCGCGTAACCGTAACAAAAAGCACCGCAGTCGGATTCGGCTGGGTGCTTTTTTCAAATCGACCTTAAACTGACAAATGGACAATATGATGTTGGATATTCAAAACAACCATCTGGTGCCGACCGTAATCGAACAGAGCGGCCGCGGCGAGCGAGCTTTCGATATTTATTCGCGCCTGCTCAAAGAGCGCATTATCTTTTTGGTGGGCCCGGTGGACGACCATACCGCCAACCTGGTGGTGGCGCAGCTTCTGTTTTTGGAAAGCGAAAACCCCGACAAAGATATTTATTTCTATATCAACAGCCCCGGCGGCAGCGTAACCGCAGGCATGTCGATTTACGACACGATGAAATTCATCAAGCCAGATGTGCAAACACTGTGTTTGGGACAGGCGGCGAGCATGGGCGCGTTCCTGCTGTCGGCCGGCACCAAAGGCAAACGTTTCGCGCTGCCGAACAGCCGCATCATGATTCACCAGCCTTTGATTAGCGGCGGATTGGGCGGTCAGGCATCCGACATTGAAATTCATGCGCGCGAACTGCTGAAATTGAAAGAAAAGCTGAACAAGATTTTGGCCGACCATACGGGCAAAAGCATTGAAGAAGTGGAGCGCGATACTGATCGCGACAATTTCATGTCGGCGCAGGAAGCAATGGAATACGGCCTGATTGACAAGGTCATCACATCGCGCAATGATGTTGCCTGATATCGTTTGAACATGTGCAGGCTGCTTTTCAAACGCCGAAAAAGCAGCCTGCACCCCCATTCACGAACCGAGCCGAAAAGAGGTGGCTATGAAACCTGCCCGTTTTCTGGCGTATTGCGCCGCATTCTGTCTGACCGCCTGCGCCCTCACGCCCGAACAGCGTGCCGCGCGCGAAGCCGAAGCAAAACGCCGCGAGCAACTGCTGCAAATCCGATTGGCCGAGCAATGCGATGCCGATACCGCCAAACTCATGCGGCAGCAGTTTTTCGGCACGCCGGCCAACGAAGCCGCACGCCGCGAAGAGCGCCTGCAATATCTCGAAAAAATCAACAACCCCATGTTCCAATCCTGCTACAAAATGGCATGGCAAAACCATCTGGCGCAACAGGAATTGCGCTATATGCAAAGCTATTACCATTGGCGCGAACCGTATTATTACCCGTGGTATCGCCCGTTTGGCCCTTGGGACTGGTAAAAGCAGCCTGCACCCTCACAGCATCGACCATTTATGAACGCAATCAACGATTTTATCAACCGGCTCGGCAAAAACATCAAGCACCAGCTCAAATGGGCGAAGCGGCAGCAGCTCGAAGCATGGCGCATTTACGATAAAGACATTCCCCAATTTCCTTTCGCCGTCGATGTGTACGGCGAACACATCCATTTGCAGGAATACGATACCGGCTGGCTGATGCACCCCGAAGAATACCGCCAATGGCTGGCCGATGTGTGTGAAGCCGCGCAGTTCGTTACCGGATTTCCCGCGCAAAACATTCATTTGAAACAGCGCGCCCGCCAAAAAGGCACGGCGCAATACGAAAAAACCGGCACGGCAGGCGAAGATTTCATCGTCTGCGAACACGGCCGCCGGTTTTGGGTCAATCTCGACAAATATCTCGATACCGGCCTGTTTCTCGACCACCGCAATACGCGCAAAAAAGTGGGCGACACGGCGGCGGGCAAGCGTTTCCTGAACCTGTTTTCCTACACGGGCAGCTTCACGGTGTATGCGGCCACGGGCGGCGCCATCAGTAGCGAAACCGTTGATTTGTCGAATACTTATCTGGATTGGGCCAAACGCAATTTCGAGCTGAACGGCATGGATTTGGCCGCGCACCGCATTGTCCGTGCCGACGTGTTCCAATATCTGGATGAAGCCTCGCAGCAGGGCAAGCAGTTCGACCTGATTGTGCTCGATCCGCCCAGCTTCTCCAACAGCAAGAAAATGCTGGATATTTTGGACATTCAGCGCGACCAGGCCAAGCTGGTGGACGGCGCGATGCGGCTGCTGGCACCTCAGGGGACGCTGTATTTCTCCAACAATCTGCGCTCGTTCACGCTGGACGGTGCGCTGGCGGAACGATACCGCATCAAAGACATCAGCCGTTTTTCCGTGCCGGAGGATTTCCGCAATCGCAAAATCCATCAGTGCTGGGAAATCGGGCATCTTTAAGTTAATCATCAAAGTGCAGGCTGCTTTTTGGGGAATGCTCCAAAGCAGCCTGCACTTTTGATTACATCGACAAAGTTATACCGCATTGGCTGAGGCATCGCTGTGCGGAAGCTGTGGATAACACATTCAGCACATTGTTCCGAATAGCAAAAATACCGTTTGAG
>NZ_GL870929.1:1020510-1031594 GCF_000190695.1 Kingella denitrificans ATCC 33394 | reverse complement strand
TCTCCGTTTGCCTATTTTTTGTGCGGCGGCAGAAAAAGTGCAGGCTGCTTTTGAATCATCCCAAAAGCAGCCTGCACTTTAATGCGCGATACGGCAGCGGTTTACACGTTGAACAAGAAGTGAATCACATCGCCGTCCTGCACGATATATTCTTTGCCCTCGGCGCGCATTTTGCCCGCTTCTTTGGCCTTCGCCTCGCCGCCCAGCGCGATAAAGTCGTCGTATGCAATCACTTGGGCGCGGATGAAGCCGCGTTCGAAATCGGTGTGGATAACGCCGGCGGCCTGCGGTGCGGTGTCGCCTTTGTGGATGGTCCACGCACGCACTTCCTTCACACCGGCGGTGAAATAGGTTTGCAGGCCGAGCAAATCGTAGCCCGCGCGGATAAGGCGGTTCAAGCCGGCTTCTTCCATGCCCATTTCTGCCAGGAATTCGGCTTTTTCATCGTCTTCCAATTCGGCAATGTCGCTTTCGATGGCGGCACAAATTGCCACGATGGGCGCGTTTTCCTGTTCCGCCAGCGCTTTCAGGCGGTCAAAATGCGGATTATCGGTGAAGCCGTCTTCCGACACGTTCGCTACATACATGGCGGGTTTCGCCGTCAGCAGGAACAGCGGGCGCAGCAGAGCCAGTTCGTCTTTGTCCAAGCCGAACGAGCGCACGGGCTTGCCTTCATTCAAATGCGGCAGCAGTTTTTCCAGCACCGCCACCAGTTTTTGCGCGTCTTTGTCGCCCGATTTGGCGCGTTTGCCTTCGCGGATGATGGCTTTTTCCACGCTGGCCAAATCCGCCAGCGCCAATTCCGTGCCGATGGTTTCAATGTCGGCAATCGGATCGACTTTGCCCGCAACGTGGATGATGTTGTCGTCGTCGAAGCAGCGCACCACGTTCACGATGGCATCGGTTTCGCGGATGTTGGCGAGGAACTGGTTACCCAAGCCTTCGCCTTTGCTGGCACCGGCCACCAAGCCTGCAATATCGACAAATTCGACAATGGCAGGCTGCATGCGCTGCGGATTGACGATTTTGGCCAATTCGTCCATGCGCGGGTCGGGCACTTCCACAATGCCGACGTTCGGTTCGATGGTGCAGAACGGATAGTTGGCCGCTTCGATGCCGGATTTGGTCAGCGCGTTAAACAGGGTGGATTTGCCGACATTGGGCAGGCCTACGATGCCGCATTTCAAGCTCATGATATTCTTTCGTCAAATAAAAATTCAAAGGCGCGATTTTAACATAAAAGCGGGGTGCAGGCTGCTTTTGGCAGGCAAAACCGCCTGTCGGCACATAATCGGCGGACAGGCGGCGGATGGGAAGGGGCGGACGGTTTATTGTTCCAGCACGTCCACACCGGCAGGTGGCGTGAATTTGAATGCGGAACGCGACAAATTCGGTTTGGTGTTCAACTGGTTAAACTGGATGGTGGTTTGGTTGCCGAAGCTGTCTTTCAGCTCCATCGCGGCCAATGCGTTGCCTTTGAAGCCGATGCGGATGAATTGGTAGCCTGCGTTGTTTTTGCGCGGCGTGGCCAGCACATAATCAATGCCGTTTTTGTTGCCGTCTTCTTTGAGCGTGTAGCTCGATTCCAGCGCGCTCTTGTTGGACAAAATCGCCGCAGGGCTGTCGCCGATGGTTTGGTCTTGGTTGGAGCGCGTTACCTGTTTCAAATCCATGTCATACAGCCAGATGTGCGAACCGTCGCCCACAATTACTTGCTTATAAGGGCGGGTGTACGACCATTTGAACAGGCCGGGGCGCAGGATTTGGAATGTGCCGGAGGCGGTTTGGTTTTTGTTGCGGGCGCGGACGGTTTGGGTGAAGTTGCCGCTGATGCCGTCTGCATCGCTGTTGAACTGTTTGAGTGCGTCAATCGCGCCTGCCTGCGCTTGTGCGGCCATCAGGCAGACGATGGCGGTGCCGAAAGCGGTTTTCCAGTTTTTCATCATTCGTTTTCCTTTGTGCGATAAAATCGAAACGGCTTAAATCTTAACATTTCTCGCGCCGTGCGCCACAGGTTTTGCGTGTGTTAAAATAAGGCGCAGGGCTATTTGTTTGAAAAATATCCGGAAAAAATGGCTTGTTTAACCTGATTTTAAAACTTGTTTACGCAAAACGCTTATGAAAACGCTTTATTCCCTGCTGCACCAAGCACTTTTGGCGCAGGATGCGGACGAAAAATGCCGCCACACTTATGCCGCCCACGAACATTGGCTGGCAGGCTGCACGGCCGATGAAAAGCAGCCTGCACCCCCCGCAGAAGACATTTTGGTGGCCGGACGGCCGCCGAAGCCGCCGCTGGTGCCACATACGCAGGTGGAATCGCGCAAACTCTCCACGCCGGAGGGTTATGCCGCCATGCTGCACGCCATCGCGCACATCGAGTTCAACGCCATCAACCTGGCCTTGGACGCGGCCTACCGTTTCCGCAGCCTGCCGCGCGAATTTACGGGCGACTGGTTGGGCGTGGCCAAAGAAGAATGCGACCATTTCCTGCTGATGCGCGAACGGCTGCGCGAACACGGTTTCGATTACGGCGACTTTCCGGCGCACGCGCATTTGTGGGACATGGCGCGGCAAACGGCCTACGACCCGCTGTTGCGCATGGCCTTGGTGCCGAGGGTGCTGGAAGCGCGCGGCTTGGACGTGACCCCTGCCATTCGCGCCAAAGTGGCGCAGCGCGGCGACACGGCCACCTGCGAAGTGCTGGACATTATCTACCGCGACGAAGTGGGGCATGTGCGCATCGGCAACCGCTGGTATCATCATCTGTGCCAAGAGCGGCAGTTGGAGCCGATGGCCTTGTTCCGCCGACTGTTGCAGCAGCACGATATGTTCGTGTTCCGCGGCTATGTGAACACCGAAGCGCGGCAGCGGGCAGGGTTTAGCGAATTCGAATTGGCCATGCTGCACGATTTTGAGCAGGCCAACCGCGAACACGGCGCATATAGTGAATTAAAATCGCAATGATACGGCGTTGGCTCGCCGCCTTGTCTTATTTTTATTTTAATCCACTATAAAAAGCAGCCTGCACTGGGGAAATTGAAAGTGCAGGCTGCTTTTTGCGGCAAAAATCACTGTTTATGAAAAGCGGACACCGTCATCTTTGCGGTGATCCGTATCGTCATCTTCGTCGTCTTCATATTCTTCTTCATATTGCTGTTTCTCGCGGCGCGCGTTCATGAAAATGCTGCCCGCAACGAACAACGAAACCAATCCCGACAAGAAATCCTTCCACGCGCTCGGTTCTTCGCTGTGTTGGCAGCGCACGTTCTGCTTGTCTGACGGTAGATAGCTGCATTGGATGCCTTCGCCCGCTTTCAGTTTGGCCAATTCATCCGCATCGACGGTAACGGATTTGACATTGACCGTTTCGCCCGTTTCCGCCGTGTAGGTCATCTCGTCCAGGGTGTAATAGACCTTGCTGCTCCTGCGTTTGCGGTATTCGGTGTATCCGTCACTGGCCGGCGTGAACGTGGCCGTTTTGCTGGTTTCCTGAAACAGGCTGTTGTTTTTTGTCGTGCGGTAGCCGCTAATCAGCGACATAATGCCGAATGGGATCAAAATAAGGCAGAGTAAAATGGATTTTATATTCATAAACAAATATCTAGGAGGGTTGGAAAGCGTGGATTTTAGCAGGTTGCGGGGCGGGCAACAAGTGCGGGTGGTAAAAGCAGCCTGCACTGGGGAATTTAAAGTGCAGGCTGCTTTTTGCGGCGTTTTATCGGGGTTCTCTATCTGGCTGACGATTCGGTATAAGGCGTGACTTTGTCGAACAGGCGGTAGAAGTTTTCGCTGCTGGCACGGGCAATGTTTTCCAACGTGTCGCCGCGCAGTTGCGCCAGAAATTCGGCGGTGTGGCGCACATAGGCCGGTTCGTTGGTTTTGCCGCGGTGGGGCACGGGGGCGAGGAAGGGCGCGTCGGTTTCCACCAGCAGTCGGTCAAGCGGGCAATATTGCGCGGCGGCTTGGATGTCTTTGGCGTTTTTGAAGGTTACGATGCCGGAAAACGATAAATAATAGCCCAAGTCCAGCGCGATTTTGGCGATGCGCACATCTTCGGAAAAGCAGTGCATGACGGCTTTTTCGGCGCGGTGTTCGGCCATCAGGCGCATGGTGTCGTCGGCGGCTTTGCGGGTGTGGATAATCAGCGGCAGGCCGCTTTGGTTGGCGGCTTGGATGTGGGTGATGAAGCGGTTGTGCTGCCAGGTCAAATCGCCGCTGCACCAGTGGTAGTCAAGGCCGGTTTCGCCGATGCCGACTACTTTTGGGTGGCGTGCGTGCTGCAAAAGTTCGTCCAGGCTGAATTCGGCGGCGGTTTCGCTGTCGGGGTGGATGCCGACGGTGGCGAAAAGGTGGTCGTTCTGTTCGGCCAGCGCCAACACTTGGGCGAAACTTTCGCGGCTCACGCTGATGACGAGGGCTTGGGCGACTTGGTTGTGCGCCATGTTGGCGAAGACTTCGGGCAGGCGGCCGGAGAGGCTGTCGAAATTCAGGTGGCAGTGGGAGTCGATGAGGAACATGGTTGCTTTGTCCAAAAGTGATTGGCGGGCAAAAGCAGCCTGCACTTTGGGGACGGGGGAAGTGCAGGCTGCTTTTGTGTGTTCGGGCGGCTGCGGTTACAGCGTGTATGTCGGGCGTTCGTTGTGCAGCAGGCCGGACAATATATTTTCAAAAATGGTTTTGGCTTTCAGGCCGGACTCGTCCGAACCGAATGCCAGGCCGATGCCTTTTGGGCGGCCGCTGGCGCTTGGGTTGGCGTTAATCCAGCAGACATTGGTTTTGATGAAGATTTTTTCGGTTTTTCCCAAACCGACCAATTCCAAAACCAGCAGGATTTCTTCGCCCATATCGAATTTGTCGTCGGTGGGCAGGAACACGCCGCCGTATTCCAGAAACGACATATAGCTGGCATAGATGACCGGTTTGCTTTCCAAACGCAGTTGCAGCATGCGGCCGGGTGCGCTTTTGGCGGCCGCATTCGGGGCGGCTTGAGGTGCGGGGTTGCTCATGTGGGCTTCCTATCGATTTGAATAATTGGGTAATGCGTTGTCGGGTCGGTCAGCGCGTTTTCGGGTTTAGCGCCAGCAGGTATTCGCCCAACAGGGATTCGGCCTGCATTCTAACATTGAGACTGTGGTGTCCGTAAGGGGAAAGGCGGTGAACGTGGTCAATTAGGCGAAAAAGTGTGTGCGGCTGCGTTTTTTGCGCCACAGTGTGCAGGCTGCTTTGGTGGTGCGGATAATACAGCGGCGCTTGTTGTTGCGAGACGAGCAGCATGTCCAGCAGCCATTTGTACAGCCAGTCCAGCAGCACGGCCAGCGGCAGTTTCTGTTTGTCCCATTGCGCGGCATAATCCAAAATCGCCAGTAGGCGCGGTTCGGCCAGCAGTTGCAGTAATTGTTCGCGCCATTGGTCTTGCTCGGGCTGCGGTTCGAACAGCGGCGCGTGGCTGTGAAATGCCAGCAGCGGTGCGGCCTGGTCGGCGGATTCGGGGTGTGCCTGCCGCCAAAACTGCAAGGCGGTGGCGGCATCGGGCGGGGGCAGCAGCAGGGCGCGGCAGCGGCTGCGGATGGTGGGCAGCACGCGGTCGGCATTGTGGCTGACAAGGATGAACACCACGGCTTCGGGCGGTTCTTCCAGCATTTTTAGCAGGGCGTTGGCCGCCTGCACGTTCATGCTTTCCGCCGGAGAAATGCACACTACGCGCCGGCCGCCGCGCACCGAGGTTTGTTGCAAAGGCTCCAAAATGGCGCGGATGACGTCGATTTTGATTTGCTGCAATTTGCGCGCCGTTGTTTCGCCGGTTTCTGGCTGCTCGGGTGTGAGGAGGTAAAAATCGGGGTGCGCGTCCTGTGCGAACAGGTGGCAGGACGGGCATTGACCGCAGGGTTCGTGCAGGCTGCTTGGGTGTTCGCACAGCAGGGCTTGGGCCAAATGGCGGGCGAAAGCGGTTTTGCCCGTGTGTTCCCTGCCGATGAGCAGGCAGGCGTGCGGCAGCCGCTGCCAATGCGACACAAGCTGTTGCCAAATGGGTTGGTGCCAAGGGTAAATCATAGTGCAGGCTGCTTTCTGTGTGCCGATGACAGTTATTTCCGTTCGCTGATGCGGTCGGATTGCGGAACTTCGTGCGGATTGATGCGCGCCTGGTCTTCCTGTCCTAAATCCACCAGTTTGCGCAGGCGGGTCATGTATTGGTTCACGTCCAATCCGCGCCCGAAACGTTGCGCTTCCCACAAGGTTTCCGCCAGCGCTTCCATCATTTCGTGTTCGGCCGCGCCCCAATTGTCGTTGTGTTTGGCGCACAGTTGCGCGTGAATGGCGCGGATGCCGAACGGCTGGTCGATGGCCACCTGTTCCTGAATCGACAAGTGCATCGACAAGTGCAGAAACGGGTTGGTCTGCCCTTGTTCTGGCGTCCAGTTGTGGTCGAGATAATGCTCGATATTGTCCAGTATCGGCGCATATTCGCGATGGCCTTCTAAAATGCGCAGGGCTTTCTGCTGCAAAGCGTCCAGCCGGACGGGCGCGAAACGCAGTTGCCAAACATGGGCAAAAAAGCGGCGGACATCGTGGGTGTTTACGTCATACATAAAAAGCAGCCTGCACTGGTGGACGGTAAACGGCGTATTATAAAGGATTATTGCTTTTCAGGCAGGTAAAACTTGTGTACAATGCCAAGGGTTATTTGGGGGCGACCTTGGTTTCGACGGGGGTTACGAAGCAAATACGGGCATACCGGGTTTTCAGTTACCCGTAAAACACTGAATCAAAATAGTCGCAAACGACGAAACTTACGCTCTGGCCGCTTAAGGCTAGCCGTTGCAGCAGTTGGCCGATGGGCTGTGTAGGGTAAAACCTACGGCAACGTCATATTACATTGGCTGGCCGTTTGTCGGGTTACTTGGCAAACGGCGAGATTTAAGGTAACTGGTTTTCTGAAAGCCTGTCTGTCGGCGTGATGAAAACGAGATTTTCAAATGGACAAGACTAAGTATGTAGAACGTTTTGTAGAGAGCTTTCGGACGGGGGTTCGATTCCCCCCGCCTCCACCAAGATATCCGATAAGTATCCTATACTTATCTCCATTTCTGTGTTTTTTGGCACACTATTGGCACATTTTCCACCAAAAAGCTGCTCGATTTTGGACTTTTCACGCTGCTTGTCGGCCAAGTCAATCCAGCGGGAATAGTTTTCGAGTAGCATTTTCATGGTGCTGTGTCCCATCTGACGGGCTACCCACATGGGGTTGGCTCCGGCCATGAGGTTGAGTGTAGCAAATGTATGACGGGTGTTGTAGGGTTTCCTGTACCTTACCCCCGCTATTTTTATAGCGTGCTGCCACGGTCTCCACGGTACTTTGTCGTTCTCAAACGGGCTGCCGGTTTTCGGATTGATGAAAACGTATCCGCTTGCCAGCCCTGTTCTTTGCCATTGCCTATGTAAGGCTTCCAAGGCGCGGCTATTGAGCTCGATGTCTCGATAGCTGTGGGTTTTGGTGCTTTTCAGCTTGCCAGCCACGGATGCTTTGTTCACGCGCACGCACTGCCTTTGGAAGTCGATGTCCTGCCAAGTGAGAGCGATGAGCTCGCTGGTACGCATACCGCTAAAAAAGGCCAGCTCGAAGTAATTGTGAAACACAGGTTCATTTTTCAGGTAGCCCAGGATGGCTTCGGCCTCTTCGAGCGTGAACGGATCAGGCGGCTCTTTCTGCACTTTGGCGTTGGCCAGATGCTGGGCGGGATTGTCTTTTATCCTGCCGTCGCGGAGCGCAAGAACAAACGGCTGCCGAATAACGGTGGCGATGTTGTTGCGAGTTTTTGCGCTACAGTCTAAGGTAGCCAGCAGCCCGGCTAGGGTACTGTACTGGATACGGTCTATCGGCATGTCGCCAATTTTAGGCAGGACGTGGCTGTTGAGCATGCCGCGATAGCGGGATAGGGTGGAGTGGGATAGCTGGTTAACGGTGGCTAGCTAGGCTTCGGCCATCTCACGGAAAGTGGGGCTGCGCTCCGTTTCTTCCGCCCGTTTGGAGTTGGGAAAGAATTCGGCATAATCGAATACGCCGATGGCGATTCGGGTACATATTTCTTCCCGGAGTTTGGTGGCGTGCCGGATGTTGGCGGTGGTGGGCTTAAGCGGCAGGCTTTCCCAACATCGTTTGCCCTGATACATGAACCATATTTTGATACTACGGTCGCGAATAACTAAGCCGGTTGGCATTCGTTTCGTTGCCATTTTTCTACCTCTTTTACGTTGATTAAGATGTGGCGGTCGGGTGCACGGTAGTAGTGGAGTCCCTCTACCCAAACGCCGGTGCTGATTTTGTCCCTTAAAGCCTTTTCTGTATAGCCTGACAACTCGGCGTAACGTTTTAACTGAATTTGGTTCAACATATTCAATCCTCCATATGAGTAATTAGGACTTGTAGTAAGTGGCCGTAGTACCGTAACCAACCATGTGGCGGACATCAGGCAACCTGAGTCGTCTTTCTGTTTGCATTTTTTCTCCAAAGTTAAAGTTCGCCTTTCAGCGGCTTAGTTAATCCATTGTCCACGGCAGATTGTGTTCCACACTGCGTGGGGGAGGGTGATTTACCGGTGGGATAAGCAACAATGTCAGGTGCGCATCCATTGCCTTTGCCTATATTGGTACCAACTATATTAGCAGTAAAAAGCCCTAAAATTTTTTTCAGCCCATTCTCAAAGAAGGATGAATATCGGCAGACCATATGGCGGTTTGAAACGTAGAAAAGCCTTTGTTCACTGAGTGAATAACAGGTCACTTTAGATTGGCGTAGCTGGTTATCCCTATAAAAAGTACGATGGCCGCAAGTGTATTCATGTAATGGAACTAGGTTCTGTTAATGCTGAGTGCCGCATGGTTTTTAATATAAAGTAGAAATAATATTAAATATCAATGGATTGATATTTTTGAAGTGATTTATGCCCGAGAGCTTAGTAAAACTCACTAACCGGAGAACCTGGTCAGGCACACTTCCCCATCTGTTGGGCCTAATCAAGCACGGATTGAGTGGACAAGGTTCCAATATCCCGTATGCCGATGTAGGCATCGCTGGCGTTATCCGGACCTGGTTCATCGGCGGCTGACAAAATCAGATCAGCGTATTAGTGCAAATGGAATCCATACAGAAGGCACTGCCGGCAACGGCGGTGATGCATGCCGGATTAAAGGCACTTTAAGCTTACTCACAGCATATCCGCACCGATGCAGAAAGTCATACCTACGGGCAAAGGGCAGATTGCCGAGACCAAATCGGCAATCAAAAGGGGTATTGAGGCAGACAGCTTTGCTTGGCTGAAAGATGATTGCAAGGACCTGGTTCTTTTACTCACTAAAAGATAAAACCTAAGCAAGAGGTGATGATGCATACCGACGACCGGCAGCTATCTCCCCTAAAGACCGGAGGTGTACTAGGTTCGTGGCCAATCGTTTCATTGTTGATACTGTTTTCGTTACCCGAAATATTCGTTTTAATTCAACGATATAGTAAATTATCTAGTATGATCAATTAAGTATCTTGCCTTTGTGCCTGTCGACATCTTTGAGCATGCAGAATAACTGCTCCATCCAGCCTTCAGGTAACAACCGGAAGTATCAATGACACGGTTGATTTTGATCTGATGACGCAGAAAGAAAGAGGGATGGCAAACCATCCCTCTGGTCGCTTTGATGTGTTGCCTGGGTCACACCATCAAAAACGGCAGCCCGTCCTTGATTTGCTGCCGCCCCGCCGGGCTGTCGGGCTTAAACTCTTCCTGATAATAGCCGATGGTGTTGCTCACCGTCGGAATGCCGTATTCGTTGGCATAACAAACGGGCAGGTGTTGGTGGGCGTGGCCGTGAATGCAGGCTGCAAGCTTTTCAGGTAGCCCGATTTCCGCATCCTCTGCCCACCGTGCAGGCAATGCCGTGCCGTAGCCTAGGTCGGCATCGCCGAACAGGCGGCTGGTCGGGTGGTGGGTGAACAGGATGTTTTGTACGCCGGACGGGCTGGCACGCAGCGTTTCTTCGATAAAGCACACGCTTTGATAATGTGCTGCCAGCACATCGCGATACAGCAGCTTGGCGTAACGATTGCCGCGTTTGACCTTGATGTAGCGGTAGTCGCTCAACCTTTGCGCCACCGCATATTCGTCCCCATGCGCCACCTGATACCAAAACGGTGCGCCGATCATCTGCACGCGCCCGTTGTCGAGCATGGCGCACTGGTTGTGCAGGATGCTCATGTGCGTCTTCAGTATCGGGCTGCCGTCCAGAGCCGCCTGAATCCGTCCGACCGCCTTGTGTAGGGCGTCGCCGTAATATTCGTGGTTGCCCATCACATAAAATACTCGGTCAAAGCCGTTTTCTGCAATCACGCTTTCCAGAAACGGCACGAAATAGTGGAACTTCCTGGCCTCGGTCAAATCGCCGGCAATCATCAACAGATTGTGTTGCGTTGCAGGCTGCCTGTTGCAGCGGAACAGGGGGCGGTAGATTTCGTTCAGCACATCGGTTTGCAGCAGCCCGCGTTTATCGAACAGCCATTCCAAGTGGATATCGGAGATGTAGTTGAGTTGGACGGTGCGTGTCGGCATAAGGGGGCTTCCTAATGAATGATGGATGAGCGTGAACCATCAACGCCGATACTCGGCGCCAATCGTGTCAAACGATTTCAGATGGAATGATACAATACCGGCGAACCGTTTCCCATCTCCCGTTGCAGGCTACCTGAAACCATATCTCCATGAAAATCCAGCTTCTTTCCGACACCCACGGCAGCCCCTATACCCTTCATCCCGAAGCCGATGTGATTGCCCACGCCGGCGATTTCGGTAACGGCTTGGCCGCCATGCGGCAGTTTCAGGCAGCCTGCAACGAGGCGGGCAAGCCCTATGTCTTTGTGCTGGGCAATCACGATTATTATCATGAAAACATGAGCGATGTGCGCCTGCAGTTGCACGATGCGCCTTGTCTGCGCACGGGCAAAACCGTGCAAATCAACGGCCGGACCTTTGTCGGCGGCACGTTGTTCAGCAATTTCAGGCAGCACCAGGTCAGCGCCGGACAGTTTGAGCAAAACT
>NZ_GL870929.1:1015866-1020063 GCF_000190695.1 Kingella denitrificans ATCC 33394 | reverse complement strand
GTGCTTGTTTGGAAGAATTTCAGGCAGCCTGATGCTGAAAATAGAGACTACCTGAAAAGAATGTTGCAATAAGGGAAAAATTGCTCGCGTGAGCAACAAGTGCCATCCCATGGATGTTTTGCCCACGCTAGGCTTATTCTGGCCGGGATTGACCGCCAACACCTGATCCAATACCCAACGTTGGGCGGCACCGAATGTCCATATATTTTCAGGTAGCCCATACTGGATACAGGCTACCTGAAAAACATTCTCCGCAGTATCCGGCCGACTTTACTTCTTCTTCGGCGGCAGGATGCTGCCGGTTTCGGCGACGCGTTCTTTCCAGATGGGTAGCCATTGGGCTACGCGCTCGCGGTAAGGCTCGTAGATTGGTCGGATGGTGGGGAAATCATCTTTAATAAACCGTTCCACATAATCAAAGTCCAGCAGGATGGCGCGGGCAATACAGTTGCCCAAGCCTTCGTATCCTTCTGCGGTAGACGGATTGGGAAATTCGCCATAAATCGGATAACCGGCCAGAAACTCCTTTTCGTCCGAATTGCTGAAATAACGTTCGACCAAATCCAAACCGCGTTCGAAAAAATCGCGGATATAGGCTTCGGCATCTGGCAGGGTGTGCACTAATTTTTGATAAATCATGCAATGGTTATGAGCATCGGGGCTAAGGATTAACATACGAGCTGTCCATTTTGTTTGGAAATCCTGAAAACCCTCTTTAAAGATTTTAGTTACTGATTGATTGAAAACGCGGACATAGGGTTCTGCCGAAAGATGCAACACCCAACCCGGATCAATCCAAATCTCAGAATGCTTCAGTGTTTTATTTTTAAAAATGTTTGATTTGTATTCCCAACCTGGGTGCTGAGAAGCCAGGTAAATACAATAATTCTTTACATCTGATTTATTTAGCATAAATTAGTTATCCTTTATGGATTAGGGCGTATCAAGTAAATATTACGCGGTGTCGCACCATCCAAACCCGCATCTGCCGCCTTCGCTCCAAAGCTGTTGGCATTGCCTTCAATCGCCGCACGGTAATTGGCTTCCTGCGAGCGTGCCAGCGCCGCATCGCCGGTTTTCATCTCCATTCCGGCAAAGCCCCTGCCGTCCAATACGAATTCGCTAACTATTTGATTGGTGCGCAGGTCGATTGCCTGATAGCCGGGCGGCACGGGGACGCTCTGGCCGGGATTACCCGCCAACACCTGATCCAATACTGAACGCTGGGCGCCGCCGGGGCTGTTGATGGTTACGTTTGTATGAACACCCAACTGCTGGTTACGGAAGAATCCGCCTGTTGCCTCCACCGCCGTTTCATGAACCTGCCGGGCAGCTTGGATATGCTGGTGAGCATGTGGCGATTTTACCGTAATCGGCCTCGGCCGGGCTGGCAGTGGCGGCGGCCACCATGTTGATCAATACGCCTACACGCTACCAAACTGTACAGAAAATGTTTTTAGGTAGCCTTGGAGGCTCCCTGAAAATTAATAGTTACATTTTAGGGCTAATCTACGTCAGCCCCAAATAAAAAGATGAAGAACTGGTCTGCAAAGAATTATTTAGCAATGGAGGAAGAGGCGCTGAAAAATATGAGCAATATATGAAGATTTCGGAAAAATTTTTCTCGGGAGGTAAAACTTTTATTGTTTTGCCTCCTAAATTTTTTGAAATTATAGGTCTGGGAAAAGTGGAGTTATGATGTGTCCTAGAGATTGCTTTTTTTGTTTAAAGCGCATACTTATATTTATATATATAATATAAATACCTATTATAAGAATATATATATCATATATAGTATATATACATCGGTGATTTTGGAATTTTGGATTGGTTTTCTTCCATCGGGTTTAACGCGATGGCCGTCGGGTTGCCGAGACGGGATTCGGCATGAAGCCCGTCGGCATACTCTGAGCTCGGTCTCAACCGAGCGAGGGCGAAGCTGGTTTTATGCCATCAGGTTTGACCAGATGGCCCTCGGGTTGGTAGGTGGGCTAATGGTGAAAAGAGAAATGGTCGAGTACGCCGACATGGAGATGTATGCGAGTTGGCGGATGGAACGTTATGTTTGCCGAAGCAATAAATCCATTCTGCACTGTGCCAATGACCAATGGGGTTTAACCAAACCCACCCAAGAGCAGATTCGCGAGATGTATCTCTCCACCCGATGACAAACAAGCCGCCCAATCAGGGCGGCTTGTTTTACTGGCTGGCGGTTTGGTTAATATTGATTCCACCAATAGTTGTCAGGGTTGTAGCTGGGGTCCGGGATCCCGATGGTGTTTGGGAAGGGCGGGACTGAATATCTCTGGTTGTGCGTAGTAGGTTATGGAAAGGAGGTTTGATGCCATGCGCTGCCGCCAAGACCGCATTGATATCACTACGGGTCGAACGCAGTATCCGTTGCTGTTCTGTTGAGTGTACTTGAAGTAGGGAGGTCCGTGTGCCGTACTTCATAAGCTCATCCACTTAGCGCCATCTGAACCACGTCAAAAACGCTCTGTAGCTGCGAAAGGCCATACTCTAGTTTTAGCAGTTGTTCGGACAAGCCTTTGTCGGTCAGCTTGCCTAACTGGAAAGAGCGGTTCTTTTTTAATCGGGTTACGTATCGGTAAGCGTCACCATCAGCAGCTACTTCTTGTTATTTTCGCTGATTGCTCAATGCTGTTCACTCTTCACGCATCTTTTCTACCGCCGGAGAATCTACCGTGTTATGCAGCCCGGTCTCTATTGTCGATGACCTGCCCAACAGCCAAAACGAGCGGGACATCACACCTGAGAACTATGTCCGCCTGTATAACGAGGAGTGTGCGGCAGTTTCGCGGTGCAGCCTACGACATCATCACCACACAAAATAAGATGTATTGCGCAAAAATACAGTTTAAATTAAGATTCTGTCTTAAGTTAAACTGGATTTTGTTATGTATTACCCACGTCACCTGCAATCCGTCCTGCAAAAGCTGTCCGCCCAATTTCCCGCCGTATTGCTGACCGGTGCGCGGCAGGTCGGTAAATCTACGCTGCTTCAGCACATTGCGCCCGAATACGGATACCTTACCTTAGACGATCCCTTGCTGCTCGACCAAGCCAAAAACGAGCCGCAACTGTTTTTATTGAACCACACGCCGCCGCTGATTGTGGACGAAGTCCAATATGCCCCCGAGCTGTTCCCCCTGCTGAAAATGGATATAGACCGGCGCAAGCAGAACGGCCTGTACCTGCTGTCCGGTTCTCAGGCTTTTGAGTTGATGCAAAATGTCAGCGAAAGCCTGGCCGGGCGCATTGCGGTATTGAAATTAAACGGATTGTCGTGGCGCGAAATGCGCGGCGATGATTTTCAGACGGCCTTTGTGCCGGACGAAGGCTATTTGGCTGACCGGAAACCGGTATTCAGTTTGCCCGAACACGAAAATATCTGGCAGATTATCCACCGCGGCGATATGCCGCGCTTATACGAGCAACCCGCAACCGACTGGCAGGTTTACTATGCCTCGTATGTCGCCACCTATATCGAACGCGACGTGCGCCAATTGGTCAATGTAGGCAGCAGCGGCGATTTCACTCGGTTCATGATTGCTATTGCCGCCCGCAGCGGGGAATTATTGAATTACAGCAGCGTGGCCCAGGAAATCGGCGTATCGGTGGATACCGTCAAGCGTTGGCTCACCGTGCTGCAAACATCGGGCATCGTCTATCTGCTGCAACCCTATGGCAACAACCACCTTAAACGCGCCATCAAAACCCCGAAAGTCTATATGCTGAACACCGGCCTGATGGCCTACCTGACCAAATGGCTGACGCCGGAAACCATTCAAAACGGAGCCAAGAGCGGGCAGTTTTTTGAAACTTTTGTCGTGGGCGAAATCATCAAATCCTTCCACAACCAAGGCCAAGAACCGCCGATTTATTTTTACCGCGACACCAATCAAAAAGAAATCGACCTATTGATCGAACACCAGCAGATGCTGTACCCCGTTGAAATCAAAGCCACCGCCAATCCCAATAAAAAAATGGCCGCCGCTTTCAACCTGCTGCGCAACACGCTGCCGGCAAACGAATTGGGCATCGCCCACGGCACGATCATCAACCAGTACCCGCAAAAAATCTGGTTGGCGGAGAATTTGGTTGCCGTGCCTGCGGCCTATGTTTGAGGCTACCTGAAACCGCCCTTCAAGGAATGAACCATGCCCAACACCCCCG
>NZ_GL870929.1:974900-1014292 GCF_000190695.1 Kingella denitrificans ATCC 33394 | reverse complement strand
CGGTTGCAATTGAGTGATGGAAACAAAACGCAGAGACGGCGGCGTGTCGGTTAATTGGAAAAATATTTGGTGCTATCCTAGATAAGCAGGGAAATTTAATGGGGCTGTACTAGATTAGCCCTAAATTCCACACCAACCCCGCAGGATTTTAAGCTGTTGAGACGGTGTGCCAAAGTTAAATCGAAATTCGCATTCTTTCAAGAACCGCGGGAAAAATTTGCGATTGATTCCGTTGTATTTGCGTAAGACGCGTTTTGCCTGATTCCAAAAGTTCTCAATGCCGTTGATATGGTTGTGATGGTCGGCAAACTCCTTGGAATGGTTGATGCGGTAATGGATGAAACCGCTCACATCCAACTTGTCGTAGCTGCTCAGACTATCGGTATAAACAATACTGTCCGGCATGATTTTCTTTCTAATAACAGGCATCAAAGTATCAGACTTGGCATTATCTACGACCACGGTATAGACCCGTCCGTTGCGTTTCAGTATGCCGAAGACAACCACTTTTCCTGCTGCACCGCGACCGCGTCTGCCTTTACGCCGTCCGCCGAAATAGCTTTCGTCCAACTCGACGGGGCCCTCAAAAACCTCATCGACAGCCAAGGCAAGATAATGGCTGATGACCATGCGGATTTTGCGGTAGAACAGAATAGCGGAGTTGGGCTGAATGTCCAAAATATCGGCAGCAGAACGGGCGGTAACTTGGAGCGCAAAAAATTCAAGCAGTTTCTTTTGAACTCTCTTGCTTAATTTACAATTGGTTATCTGAATTTTCGTAGCCTAGCATAACTGCTAATCTACGTCAGTCCCTTCGTCAAAGCTCCAGCCATACATGACCAAACTCTCTCCGAGGCTGGGCAAAACCTCTTCGTACACGTTCGTCAGGTAGTGGCTCCGACGAATTGCGGCAATTTTCTGCTTGCTGGTTCCCTCGCTAACAAACACGGGCACGTAGTTCCCGGATGACCACCTGAGCGTGATCGTGTCTAGCAGGTCGCCTGCGGCTCCCGCGTCAACAGCGAGCTTTGTCTCATCACCAAGGTAGTCACGCGCAACCGCAAGACTGCCGTGAGGGTAGAAAACCAATGTTGCGCCTGCAGCCTGTCCATAGGGTCTCCGTAGATATTCCAAATCCGTTTGCCCCCCGTCGTGGAACGCGTCATTGAACCAACTCCCATGCGCCGCATTGAGCAGCAGCATAGCCCAGTACAAGGTGAGGTCGTAGTTCAGGCTGACGCTAGTTGGAAATACTCTCGCAAACGCACTGGTCCGCTGTAGGTCGGTGGCAACATCGGCATGCACCGGATGCACACTGTGCACCGCTTCGATCAGCGCTGTGCATATTTCCGAGTAGGCAGGACGGCGTCCACAATGCCACGTTGACGTGTTAGAAATCAGTTGTCCAGAGCTTGGCGAATATTGGAGCAGTGGGGACAAGCAATCCTTTTGCATCAGCAATGCCATGGAGTGTGGGGTTTGCAAACTCCTTGTGGATGGCGATGCTGGCGCCGTTGCCCAGAACGAGGGAGCTCCAACCTTCAGCGCTGATGTGTGCCCAAGTGTCGATATCGATTCTGTCCATAATCTTCACGGCGCGTCATTGTGGGTTGATCTCGCCATGCGAGTCGCCACAGCTATGCAACCCATCCAATGCCGCACGATCCGGTCTCGTGCAGCCATTCGTGGCCGCACACTTTGCAGCGGTAGTAAGCCTCATCGGCAGCGCCCATCATCGACGAGACCTTTCTGCCATCCTTGTACTCGAGATTTGCATGAGGCTTGGTGCTTCGCGACGCTCCAATCAAAGCCTTGCAGTCATCGCACATCGGCGCAGGTGGTGATGCATTACTCATGTCAATAGACCTCCATCATCAGACGTCGGTTGGCGTCGTCTTCCAGACTTCCTGCGCCAGCGCGATGAGCAGCGCGTGGCGCCTCTCGATAGACGCGGCATTCCACGCAGGAAAAGCCTCCAGCTTGGCGTTGATCCGGGAAATCGATGTGTTCTGGCCGACCTCGGTCAGCGCCACCAGACTGCGCGTCAGGTAGTTGCCGCTCTTGCCGTACTCGGTCTGCTTCGCCTTGTAGAAGTCATTGCCTGCAACGATGTTGATCGGCTTCTCCAGCAAGGTCAGATTGCCGAGGCGATTCTTGTAGTCGTCATAGACCGCATTCGGGTTCTCTGCTGCCCACGTGGCACGCAGCTCCGGCTTCGGGTTGTCGGGCAAGATGTGCTCGATCTCCAGCTTGGTGAAGGGCTCGAGACTGCCTGGGTTCTTAAGGCCGCTGAATGCCATCTCGACGTGCTGGGTCAGACGCGCCAGCAAGTAGCGCGTGCGGTACTGCTGCATCGAATACAGCGTGAAGCGCTTGAGGGCATCGGCGAGCTCCTGTGACTTGCCCGCCATGTTCTTCTCGAAGCGGTCGGCGACGAAGGTGTTCAGCTGAACCTTCTGCTTCACCGGATCAGTTGTCTCCGCAATCGCACGCAGCTCGTCGGCCCATTGTGAGAAGCTGCGCTCCAGAACCTTGGTCGGCGTCTTGGTGAAGATGTAGTAGAAGAGGAAGCTCTCCAGTTGCGCGATGAAGTGATCGAACAGCGGCTTGGGGAAATTCGCGGCTGCCAGCAGCAGGACGTAGTGCAAACTGAACGCGCCACCAGCCAGCCGCTTGAGACTGTCCATCGCTAGGCTGGGCTTGCCGTCATTCCCCAGCCCGTTGGCGAAGGCCAAGTAGTGCTCGACGTTGCGAATCACCTTGCGAACGAACTCGAAGGGTTTGCCTGCGTAGTCGCAGAGCGCCGCGTTGTCCTTAGCGATGAACCAGTCGTAGATCTCGTCCTCACGCACCACTGCATCACCGCGCTCGTTCTTGATGACGTAGTTGGCCATCAGGAAGTAGCGCAAGAAGCGCAGCGGCTTTTCCTTCTCCTTCTCCAGCGGCTTGGTGATCTTCTTCCACTCGTCCTTGAGCTGGGTGAACTGCGCTTGCTTGACCTGAGTGAACAGTAGGTTCTTGAGCAAGTCCATCGGGTTCAGACCGACGCCGCGCTCGTTGATGGTCTCAAAAATCTTCAGCGCGCTGCTGACGTCGGTCGAGATCTGGATGAACACCACGTTGTTGGCCAGATAGCCCCAATACTTCTTCAGCTTGGCCGTGTCGCCGTAGTTGTCCTTCAGATAGCGGTACAGCGTGCTGTAAGCATTGACCAAGTTCTCTAGCGACCCGAAGCTGGTGATGCCAGAAGACTGGATGCCAGCGCGCACGGTCTGTGGCTCAGCATCCAGCTCTACCAGTTTGGCCATCACTTCGCCTGCGCTCTCGTAACGCGGTTCCAGCTTCAGGGTGGTGCGCACCTCACCGTCGCTGTCAACGTAGCTGGTCGAGATCAGTCCGGCAATCATCTGGCGCTGTGGCTCGCCCTGGAACAGATGCTTCAGCGCGCAAAGCAGCAGGAAGAACGTGGTCAAGCGCTGCTGACCGTCAATGACCTCGTAATGGTTCTTCTGCTCGGTTGGCGACACCAACACGGTGCCGATGAAGTATTCCCGCGTCGTGCCCGCATCGATCTGCTCGCCGATGTCCTCCAGTAACTGATGCACTTCCTTGTCCGTCCAGACATACTCACGCTGGTAGTCCGGGACGATATAGAAGCACTCACGGAATGCCTCCTCGATGCTGTACTTGTGGTTTTCGATTCGGGCCATTTCTATATCCTTATCAGTCTTTTTCGTCGCATCAATTATCAATCAGGCTTTTGGTTTGATGCCGTAGATTTGACAGTGGCGCGCTGCGCTGCCTCCAGACCAGCTATGCGGGAACTGAGCGACTTAACTTGTTCCCGAAGCGCCTCATTCTCACGCTCGATGGCGGAACTCTGCTGATTCCCTTGTTCGATAGCGGTCAGCAATTTCGCTTGCCACTGGTCTCCGGAGACGCCGTTGTCCCGATCTTGAAGATAGGCAAATCCTGAGACGATCAAGGCGAGCAAAGCCAATACTGCCGAGATGCCAACCGACCAAACCGCGATGGTGATTTGCTTGCGCGTGGACTTGTCTGTCTTTCGGTCACGCTCGTCGAACTGCTCCATCAGGGTGGTCGCCGCTTCAGCCAAATCCTTGAGCGTCTTGGCGGACTCTGCCGTCATCTGGCCCGTCAGGCGAGCCAACGCCATTTCTTCGGCGCGCTCTTCCGCACGTTCCCGTGCTTGCTCGACCATGTGCCTGTTAAAAGCATCAAAGTGATCTGTGCGAATCGGCTCGATTTCCGGTTGTGCTGGTTTTGCGAATTTTGTGAGTTGTTCGTATGAGCTCAACGTCGAGCCCAAAGCGGATGTACTCCTGCGCACCTGATCGAATAGGCTACGACTGGAGTCAAGCATTTTCTCGCGCAGCTGCTTTGCAGACTGGTGCTGCTGTTCGACTTCGTCCCGCACCAGACGAATCAAATAAGCCGAGGCCGTTTCACCATCTTCCCGAGCAACAGGCTTTCGATCCTCGTCGCCTTCCCGGACTTTCTGCCATACCGACGATTGCACATAAGCTTCAGAAAGCAGCTCTACTTCATCGTCCGAAAGTGTCTTCGCTATCTCAGGATCGAGGGGAATACGTTCCGGTGTCTCATCAGATTCTAACGCCAGGCTGCCTATGCTGGTGAGGAAGTTTCTGATCTGATCGATGGCCTCCGCAGGCTCCAGCTTTTCGAAGTCAGTCATATCTCGTACCCGAAGCGGGTACAGATAGATGCGGCCAATCGATGTCTCAACCTCGGCAACGGGCTTCGACCTCAGCAGTAGCTTCAGCGATTTTTTCTTTGGTTCGTCGCCATGCGGTTGCTTCGATTCCGTCATTGTCCAAGTTCCGTTTTCATATCGTGCTGCGCAAAGCGACGAACTGGTTACTCGGTCCTTCCGACCGAAGGATCAGGTTTGCACTGTTCGACACCACGTAGGCCAGGGGCCGCGTCAGGGTGAACGGGAACAACACGGGCAGTGACTGCAGACTGGGCACTGAAACGGGCTTGCCGGCGTAGCGCACTGCCGCCTCGATCAACCAGGCCGTGAGTCCGTCGTTGTCGATCGTGGTTGGTGCCAGGCGGATGACGCGCTTGCCTTTCTCAACCCGCTCCACAGCTCCCCAGCTCGCCTGGCTCTGGATGACCATGTTGGTCATGCGCCGGGTGCCTTCGCGCTCTCCGTAGGTTTCGCTCATGCGGCGATGGACCTCGGCGGACGCGCAGTCGCCCTGGATGGCGGAGAGGCGGCCCACCAGCTCGGCCACTTTGCCAAAAAACGGGTAGGTCGCCACGGACATACCCCAGCACAGCGCTGCGACCGGTATGTCCGGCTGCGTCTTGTGGATGGCCGCGCCGCGATCCGCGTAATCGACCAGTTCGGCGCGCGGCTCCAGCCACAACCGATTCAGCACGGTGCGTGTTTTCTTCTTGGCTTCCAAGCCAAGCTCGGCTGCATCGAGCAGTGCATTCAGATCATCTAGCCCAGCCACGCCTGCACGAACATTCAGTGCCGCAGCCGCCCAATCAAGCTGAATGAACCGATCAAAGCCTATTTTTGGGGCTGATGAATTCATTCGGTACCAATCACATAACTGACTTTCACAAAGGGCACGATCAACTCTTCGACCGACACCCCGCCGTGGACCACCACCTGCTCACCCTCCGGCACAAAGGCGGTTCGTCCGCCTGCGAATAGGGGCATGAAGTTCGCGGGCAGTCCAGCGATGTCCAACCTGACTGTGGTGGGATAGGCCGCAGCAGAATCGGCCAGCAGTGGCTCACTCCGGTAGACCCGAACGCGCTCGCCGCGCGTCTCGGCAATCACACCTTGGTTGGGTCTGCCGACGCCGGTGGACTCTACGTTGCCGTGGTCCGCCGTGAGATAGATGTGGTATCCCTTGTCCAGCAGCAGCGAGAAAAGCCGGTCGACGAAACCAGTCGTCAACCAGTTCCCGATCCACATCGCCACGTCCTTCTTGGACCGCTCCTTGTGGAGCCGATCGTCCACCTCATCGATGACCAGGCCCACCACCTTCGGTCGACGGTCATTCAAATCCACTTCAAGTGCGTCTAGCTGATGGGTCTGACGTAGCGCACGTCGATACATCACCTCATTCGCGTTGACGCCTTCGTTCTGCCAGAACGTCTTCCACAAGGATTCCTCCTTGTCTGTCCGGTCGATGGAGTCGTCGAACTCACGCGGTTTCAATCCAGAAAACAGCGCCTGGCGCGATACCGATGTCACGGTCGGCAGCCATGCGAATGCGGTTCCCTCATCGAACGCGAAGCGCTTGGTGGTGGCAATCAGGCGCTCCCGGATCTGCACCCACTGGTCGAAGGCCAACCCGTCGAATACCAGCAATGCGACCTTGGTTTCCCCTGCGGACCGCCGATGGCGCAAGAAGCGTGGCACGTGGTGCACCATCACCGGGCCTTTGGTCACTGGTTGCAGGATCAGGTCGGCGTAATGCTTGGCTGCGACCCAGGCTTGCAGATGCTCGTCCGATTGCGCCTGCAAGGTCTTGATCCGTTCCCGAATCACGGGTAGGTGTTCGCTGCCTTCCGTGCCGGGCAGGCTATGCGTGCGAGCCAGGATCTCGCCGTAGCGCTTGGCGAACTCGTTCCAGTCCTTGTGCGAGGAGGCGGCTGTTGGGGTCGTCTCGATCAGGCCATCGATGCCTTTGAGCACCAAAGCCTGCAATGCAGCGGGGTCCTGGACGATGCCGGCCTTGATCCAACTCGGCATCCCCGCCGGAACACTGTGCGCCGCGAGCGGACTCAAGCTGCCGTCGAGGAACATGGAGTCGACCAGCACCTGCACATCGGAGTGATCGAACGGAATCTCGATCTTTGCGACGTAGTCCGGTGGCGGAGGTTCGCCAGTTCGGGTGCCATCCAGCCCCAGGTTTTTCAGGTAGCGATACCACGCGTCCTGCACGACGCGCAGCAGCGCACTCTTGGATGCCAGCCATGTGGCGACGGGTTGGTCGACGAACAGCCCCTTGCCTTGAATGATGCCTGCCGCGTGTTGAGCAAACAGGGGTGGCAACGAGCGATTGGCAAAGTGCATCCGCAGCAGCTCGCGCCAGAAGTCAACCGAGTTGCGAATGGATCTCGGCGTCAGTTGGTAGACGTGTTCGAGAATGAAGTCCTTGGACTCGTTCTCGCTGCGCGCTGACTGCAATTCGGTCTGGTGGGCATGAAACAGCCCGGCAAAATGCTCCGGCTCGACTTGCTGTACCGCGCTGTATGCCAGTCTGGGGAAGAGCTCCGCAAGGCTCAATCGAACCACACGTCCGTGGTGCACGATGTCCCAAGGCAGCGCATTCGCGTCGGCGCTGCGCAGATGCAGAACCAGCGAAGGCGCTGGCCCCGGCTCACCGCAATCCCAGGCTGCGCGATAGCGTTCCTCGTATTCAGCACGGAAGGCGAACGGGTCTTCGTACAGCATGACCTCGAAGCCGCGACCGCGCAGTTCGGACAACAGCTTTTCGTCCAGCAGCACATCGTCGGGGTCGCACGCCACCCACAGCCGGGTGAGATCGGCCGTGAAGTGGCTGAGAATGCGTTCTGACCACTGGCTCATCCCACCTGTCCTCCGGGCATCACATCGCCGGAGACGCGCACCATCATCACGGCATTCAAATCCGGCACGCTGGCCTCCATCTCGTCCAGGGCGGCCATGCGTGCATCGTGTTCTTGTTGCAGCCGCTTGCGCCGGTGCTCACGCACGGCGGGTAAGCCAATTCGTCCAATGGCCTGACCTCGGACCTCTAACGCATACAGCGCACGTTCGCGCTCTTCTTTCAGCCGGGCGCGGTGTTCGGTCAGCAGCTCGGTGAAGATCCGTTCACCCTGGGTACTGGCAGCCACATGCGATGCCTCGAACCACCTCACCGACTCCTCGGAACCCGTTACGGCATGCACGTCTACGGTTTCAGTGAGCAGCAGATCCCAGACACGCTTGGCGGTCGGCACGAAGGGCCGGCCTTCCTCGTTGATGAACACCGGCAGGAAGCGCTTCCGGCTCAGGCCTTCAGCCGCCAAACTGATCTCCCACAGCGACCAGATGCCGCGTACCGAATCCGGCAGCCAGGTCACGCGGATCACCGGCAGTGGCTGGCCGGCGACAAAGCGCGGCAGCTCGCTGATCACCGCCCGAGCGCGTGGGTCTTCCATCGTGACCCATTCCAACTCCGGGTTCTCATCCGCCGTGCGGGCGTCAAAACAGGCCTGTGCCGACTCGCTGCCGTCTGCCCACTTCAACCGCCATGCATTGCACGCCTTGATGGCGAAGCTACCGCGCACAGCCAACCCGCTGGTGATGGCGCGCTCCAGCCAGAACTGCGCTGGGTGGTCGAGCCACTTGCGGGCATCGTCGGCATCCAGATCATGTTCAGTAGTGAGCAGATCGTTATTCTTCTTCGACTCTGCCAGGGTGGAGCGCAGTTGTGACACCACCGCGTCGCACTCCTGTTCGATGGCATTCGGGTTCTGCAGACCGTGCACGAACAACTCGTCGAAGATCGGGTCGGCCTCGACCGAATCCATCACGTCGGCCGCCTTGTCGACGCCAAACTCCTGCGCGATGACCTCGAGCTTTGCCTCCAACACCTGGCGCACCCGATGCTCCACGGTATCTTCGAGCACAAAGTTGATGGCGCGAACCACGTGCTTCTGTCCGATGCGGTCCACACGGCCAATGCGCTGCTCGATCCGCATCGGGTTGGCTGCCGCCGTGGTGTGCAGGATCTGCTCCACGCTCGGGCGCACACTTTCCAGCGCAGCAAGGTCCGCTGCCCGGGCGCGCACCACGGCGTCCTTGGCCGGCAGCCAGACGCGGTAGGCGACCTCGCCCCACACGTCCTGCCGTTCGATCACACGGCACGGCGATGCCTGTCGGGTAAACCAGCACCAGTCGCCGATGGTGAATCCGCCGCTGACCACGTTCAGATCCCGTCTTCGGTACGGGTCAGGGCGAGGTCGTAGAGCGTCAGCAGCTTCTCGTCCTCTTGCAGCGTTTCCTCTGGCAGCTTGTTGGCGATGCCGATGATGGTCTTGTAGTCCTTGGCGGCCCACGCGGCCCGGAAGCCGGCGCGAAGCACTTCAAGTCGCGACTCTTTTATCTTTCGACCGGTGAAGGCCTTGTAATTCTCGAACTCCTTGAGCAGCGCCTTTTCGCGCTTCTTCTCCAAGTCTTGCGCCTTGTTTGGGTCAGGCACGTACCAGCGATCCTTTGCCTTGGCCACCAGGACCGGGGCATTCTTCTCAAGGTTTCGAAGATCCTTGTGATTGGAGGACAGGTAACTGTGAATTTGGCTTGGCACTTCACCAGATCCATCGAAACAAAGGAAATTCTGCTCAAGCAACTTTCCGAGTTCCGGCTTTTCCTCATGCTTTTTCCATCCGGCTCCCAGCTGTCGAACAAATTCTGGATGAAGCTCCTGATAAGTTGATGGCTTACGCCTAAGCTGCTCAGTTACCCAGTCGATCGCAGAACGCTCGTCAGAAACAAATAGTTCCAACTGCAGTTCGTATTGATACTTTGCACGCTCCTTGTCGTATTGTGATGCTTGTTCTTCCGAAAAGAACATTCCATTCCTTTCCGCAAACCTTTGCTTAAGACCTGCGAAAAACTCCTGAGACGACAGTGGAACCATTGCCCCATTTTTGATGAACCAGCCCACCATGCGATCGTAGATAATTCTCCCACTACGCTCAGCGATGTAAGCCAATCGACCCTCCTTGACGTCGGTTACGTGCAAATGTTGAAGGTGTGTCGCAACAAAGTCCCATGCAGACTCAATGCTCGCACCTTGCAGTAAAAACCGGTTCTCCAGCCCTCCATTGGGCTTATATGCAGAGATAATCAGGTCCTGCACGACTGCACCCGGTCGAATATCTGCGAGTATCGTTGTCGATCCCTTGTCCAGCTTACCTACCTGCGCAACGATGAAGCCGGCCTCTGCCAAATTCGTTTGAATCAGATTCCAAACACTGGCCTTGGTATTGTGGAACTCGACAGTAATCCAGCGTCCAGGCTTAAGAACTCTGTAATACTCTCTAAATACCGATCGCATTAACAAGCCGTAGTCATCAAATGCCTTATTCTTTGCCTCATTGATAACAGCCTCTGGCTTCTCGGAAGAGAGAACCCTTAACCACCCTTCCAAGATGAGGTTCATCTCGCTGTAGATGATGTTCGCTCCAAATGGCGGATCAGTGTAAATATAGTCAATCGACGCATCGGGGATCTGATTTAAGTTCGTTGCCGATTGCGCAGAAACAATGCAGCGCGCACCACTTATCGGTTTCGCATTTTCTGCATCAATTAACTTTTTCACCTTTCGCTCAAGAGATGCATAGATATTCTTCTCCATGCGAACGATGGGCATGTAAAGGTTGCCAGACATGCCACCGCCACCGCCAAAATATCCCTGACGCTCTGACACTACCGTGAATATCGATGTGAGGCAGGCTTTAGCTGCGTTCCTTACTGAGACGTCGCGTATTTCAGCCGCCCTTGCCCAAAGGTCTGAAAAAACTAGACGATTTCTCTCAGAGAGAAACTTGCTTATATCGCGAATAGCTTTATCGCCAAGTTGCGCGAGCTTTGCCGAGTATCCGTTTGGATCAATCTGGTCTTTTGGGTACCACGATGGAGATTTGTATGAGTTCACACGGTCGACAATTTCTTGATCATAATCGTTTGCCTCTCTATTGATGCGATTCCTGCCTGTTCCGGCATTGACCCATACGAGAGATTTCTTTTTCCCGCTTGAATTAATGATCCTTTCAATGCGACGAACATTCAATTCCGCGCCGCACTCCGGGCATGGGAATGCCTTTCGAGTCTCAACTTTATTCCCGTGGTGAATCACTCCATAAGGAAAGAAGGAAAACTCGTGAACACATTCTGGACAAGTAAAAACATCTGCCCAAACAAAATAGTTTGCTTCGTATAAGATTGCAGATTCCTTGATCTGATAAACCCAACCCAACTCTTTCCTTGATTCCTGGATTATTTTCTTGAGCGCCATAGCCACCTCGTGGCCTGGGTTCTTGTTTACATTGACTGCAGATATGAAGGTTGCTATTGGGGACAAATCAACGGTGACCCCATGACGACCGCACTCCCGTGCAGCGACTCCGGTCATCCCAGTTCCACTGAAAGCATCTAAAACAATTTCTCCTGGTCGCGTGTAATGCTCAATCAGCTTTTTGATTACCTCTGGAGGAACTTTTGTGTGGTACGGGTGGAATGAGTAGACAGGGTGCCTGCTCTCCGCCTCCAAATCACCGCCAAAAGGAAGTGTTGTCTTCCCGTGAGACGAGGAGTTGGCGAAATGCTTAACGAATTCACCCAGGAATGGATTGGGACAAGCGGTGTAGTACGGCGGGTCAGATAGGGTCAGGATATCTTCGTCCGACCCGATAGGAAAACCCTCGATCTTCCGGAACTCAGGGTCCTTGAGTTTCTCGGCAAGCAGCTTCAGGTAGTGCTCGCGGCGAGCCTCGTCACTCGGGAAAGTCTGCCCGAGGCATTCAACCGGATCGGACTTGGCCGCGTGGTTCTGGAAAAGATCACTCATCAGTCGTTCCTCAAATTTTGGTTGTCATGGTCGGGTGATCACGACGTATCACTCGATCACGAAGCGCAACTTGGTGGCATCCTTGCCCTTGCAGCGCTCGTTCATGAAGGTGTCGAAGCGCTTGCGTAGATCGTCCGGCGTCGCTGGCGAGCCGCCTTGCAGCAGCGCCTGCTTGATCTCGTCGCCCTTGACCGTGATCTTCTCCAGCCCTGATAGCGCCTCCTGCACGGCGTTGGCGAACTCGCTGGTCATCGGGTCCGGCAGCTTGCGCGAGGCTAGAAAGGCGTCGATCAGTTTCTTGGACGTGGGCGGCAACAGGCCCAGGCTGTCCTGCGTAAACGGGTCTTCCAGGTTCTCCAGCAGGGTCTGCTGCCAGTTGGCCACCAACTGGTCCAGGTCGTCGTCCAGCTTGTGCAGGCGTTTGGCCGCCGGTATCAGCTCCAACTGCTCGGCAGAAGGGCGGAATTGGCAGTGCGGGCATACCGCAGCTGTCATCAGCGTGGGCTCGTCCAGCGACGAACAGCTCTTGAGGCCGTTGAGCGACTCCTCAAACGCGGTGAGTTGGCTGGTAGGCATCAGCGACACGCCGGCCAACACACGCAGTGCCAGCAGACGGTCGTCCTTGCGCAGGGCGTTGCGGGTCTTGTCTTCGGCCACGCCCAGCCGCGCCTTGCTGTGGCTGGCGATGTAGGCGGTGATGTAATCCTTCTTGAGCTGATTGAGCGTCTGCCTGTATTCGGCGGCGTGCTCGGCTGTACGGTCCTGGCTCAGCTTTTCCTGCAGAGCCTTTCGGGCTGCTTCGGCCTGCTTCACCCACGGATGCTCGGCGGGAAGCACCATTTCGGCCTGCGACAGGTAGGACGCCGTGCTGCCCAGCTCCACCACCAGTTCGAGCAGTCGCTCGACGGCGGCCAGGATCTCCAGATTCTTCTTCTGGCCGTCCAGGTCTTCCTGGGTGACACGCAGATTCTTGAGCTTGCCGACGGTGTTGTACGGCGCCAGTGATTCGGTGAACTTCTTTAGCGAATCCAGCCGCTCGTGCCAGTCTTTGGCTTCTTCTTCGCGCAGCAGGTTCTGGCCCCAGAAGCCGAGCTTGCCTTGTTGTAGGTCGGAGCCGGCCTTGAGCACACGCGGGACCAGCGCGCTGACTTTCTCCTGCAGTTTGATGACCGGTTCGGTATCGCCTTGGCTGGCCTTCTGAGTCAGCCCGGACGGCAGGTCAAACAATTCGAACAAGGCACGCAGCACCGCGAGGTTGATCTCTTTAGGTGCCTCGACGTGCTTGAACTGTTTGAGCTCTTCAATGGATCGCTCAGCCAGTTGCCCCAGCTTGCCGGAGTCGATCTTGTCGCCGGTGATCGACAGCACGATGTCGCCGGAATAGACCAGCCCGCCCAGCACGGTAACCAGCAGGTCGGGTTCGAGCCGGTACTTGATCGGCGCAAAATACTCGACGTCAGACGTTCCCGACAGCAGTTCGCTGCGGTTGAGCACCTGGCCGTGGCCCTTGGCCTTGAGTCGGTTCAGCACTTCCTGCGCATAGCGTGAGTTGGCCGGATCGACGCGGTCGCCATCGAGCAGTTCTAGCGCATCAAGCACGGCGAGTGCATCCTTGGTGCGAGTACCGCCGGCCAGTGCGCGCAGCGCGTTGCCGATCAGTTGCTTGCGGTTGGCCTCGGTGACAAGCACCGAGAAGGTGGGATATTCCGGCGAGAGATCGACAAAACGCTGGTCCAGTGCCAGGCCGGAGACGATGTTCACCACGTCGCGGAAGTTGATGCGCTCGTCCGGGCCCAGTCGCGCACGGTCGCGCAGGGACACGCCCTTGAACCAGTCCTGCAGCGTCTTGGTCTTGCCCTGGCAGGTGACCTCGAACGCGGTCATCTGCCTTTCCTGCAGCCATTTGCTCATGGACTGCAAGGAATCTTGAGTCTTGGACTGGTAGATGGTCTTCGCACCGCCGCTGGCGGTGGACGCCAGATCCAGCGCCGCCGCGTATTGCGACAGGTAGCGCTTGTAGTCTTCGTCGGGTGACTTCAGACGGAAGAACACTTCGTCAGCCAGGTTGTTGTCGCTGAACTTCGGCTTGTCGAAGGGCTGGAGGAAATAGATGTAGAAGTCGCGCTCAGGCTGCGCCGTGGGACGGTCGTTCGGTGCCCCGAAGAACAGGTAGCCCATGCGCTCGACGCGGCGCTCCTGCCACTCGATCTGGTACTGCCAGATCTGGAAGCCGGGGTAACGCAGGTCGTCGCTGCATTCCATCAGTGTTTTGATGGCGCTGTAGTAGGCGCGGTCTAGCGCATCGTTGGACAGGGCTTCGGCGCGCTTTTCAATCTGCGCGTCGTAGTCGATGTCTTTCTTGAGATCGAGGTAGTACTGCTCGGTGTCCGACGCCTTGGAGATGAACTGGCCGTTGACGGTCTTCAGCACTTCCCGCATCACGGTCTGGACCATAGAGAGCAGGTTCTCGGCCGGATCACCCGGCATGTCCTCCACGCCCGGCTGGAACAGGCACAAGGCGTCGCGCAGCTCGGCGGCTGTGGGGCCGATGGGGACATGGATGTCGCCGCCCGTAGTCAAGCGGTGGACGGCCAACGCGTTGATGACCCGCAACGCCATGGATTTGTAGGCTGGGCGCGTGAAGGCCTGCTGCACGCGGGACTCCAGCACTTCGGACACGCGCATGACTTCTTTGATGTTCGGGTCAGCGCGCAGGACCGAGTTGGCCTTGATGGTGTTCCAGAAGCTTTCGTAGCTGATGAACAGCGGCTTGTCGGTGGGCACGTCCTGGTCGAGGATCGCCAGTATGGCAGCCTCGATGGTCTTGAGCGCGCCGCGCTTCTCGGTGAAGTGGATCTGCTCGAAGGTCTTCAGGTAGTCCGGGTGGACCGGGAACAACCGCACGTACTCGTCCATACGCTCGTTCATGGAGCCATAGAACTTGGCGAAAGGCGTGAGGTATTCGCGGATCTTGTTCTGCTGGTCGGCCGTTTTCTTGAGCAGGCGCGCGGAGACGACGAAGCTGACGTCCTGGCGGTCGATCAGGATCTGCGTGAAGCGCTCGTTAACGCGGCGCATGCTGTCGGCAACGTGCTGGAAGCGCACGCTGTCGAAGATGGCTTCCTGCACGCCAGCCACGAAGCGGAACTTCAAGTGCTTGGTGACTTCGCCAATCTGACGCAGGATGGCCAGGTCCTGCACCAGCTCGTGATCGCGACGGGACTGCAGGTACTCCAGGAACTCATCGACAACCAGCAGCACACCCTGGTCCGGGAATTTCTCCGCGAACGCGGCCATCATCTCCTCGAAGGAGTCCTTGTTGTTGAGCTCCTTGTCGGCGGTCGGGAAGGTGTAGTCGACGCCGATCTTTTCGAGGAAGCGCTCAAGCTGCAGGGTGATGATCTGGCGCAGCGGCATCTGCAAGCCACCCACCTCGATGCGCAGCACCTTGAAGCGGCCAGCGATCGGGGCAACCGCCTCGGCCACCTTGGGGTGGCGGATCATCGGTGCGTAGGCCGCATCCTCGGCCACCAGCGACAGCACCGACATCAAGTGCGACTTACCGGTACCGTAGTTGCCAACGATGAGAACGCCCTTGTGATCGACTGAGTCGTCGAAACTGAGCTGAGGAACCATGAGCTTGGAGATCCGCTCGGCCATGTCGTCGGAGATGACGTAGGTCGCGACGAGCTTCTTGGCCTCGTCCGGTCGCTCGGCATCGAGCAGCTGAATGACTGACTCGATCTGCTCGAACTGGATCAGATCTCCGTATTTCATGTTCTTGGCCATATGGTTCTCTCTTCCCCGTAGCGTCAAATTTCGAGTACGACCACGCCATCACGGCTGTAGTCACGATGTTCTGGATGGCTCATGTCGGCGTACACCAAGCGATCACCGCGCAGCTCGCCAGGCCAGACGGCCACGACGCGCTTGAAATGAGCCAGCCGCCTGACGAGGTCAAGCGGGTTGATCTGCAAGCCCGGCTCGAACAACAACTCGAGGTTGTCGAGCAACAGCGGGTCTTCAGTTCGTTCCTTGTCCGCGATCTCCCGCAGCAGTTCGCCTGCCGAGAAGCCGCGCTTGTTGTTCGGCGTGGCGGCCAAACGGCGCCCCAACTCCAGGCCGACGTTGAGCGGCTCGATGTTGAGCTTGGCGCTGAGTTGGCGCAGCAGTTGGGTCTTGCCACTGCGGCTGGGACCGACCAGCAGGATCAACTTGCTGTTGAGGTCGCCGATTTCGCCGATGAGTCGTTCGAGTTTTGCGATCACGTGCACCTCCCGTCTTCCGTGATTCCGGATGTGTGCAGTGCGCGGTGATTAAATCGATGCATCGTCATGGTTTACTCGAACAGCCGCTTTTGTTTCACGACGTAGCCCGCTGGCTTCTTCTGCTTTTCTAATACGCCTTCGTCGACCAAACGCTGCAACCATGCCTTGGCCTGCGCGTTAGAAACATCCAACGCGGCCGCTACTTCGGCGTCTTTCATCGGCGTACTCAAGAGTTGCTGAATCGCTGTGCGCACGGCAGCGAAGAGCACTTCGGCAGGGGTCGATTCCGGCTGCGGAAATTCCTTGGCCTCATCTATCGGCGCTACGGCCTCTGGTGTGACTGGCGGCAGTTCTTCCGATGCCTCAGCGGGTGGCTGCGCATCGAAAACAACGTCGACCGGTGCCGATGACTCACTCGCGGCCTGGGGCGCGGGCGCGGTGTCGGGTGACACAGGCGTCGTTGGCTTGGTATCAGCCGACGATGGGTCTTCGTTCGAGAACAGCGCAAAACCAACCTGTGGGGATGCCGTCGGCGTCGGCATCGCCACGTTGAACACGTCCTCGAACGAATCCACGTCTTGCGGGTTCGGCCAGAGAAGTGCGCCTTTCTTTCGCAAACCATCTAATCCGGCTGAAGACTTGCCTGTCGAACGAATGAAGACCGGGACGAACTTGAGTTTGTCGAGCTGCTCGACAGCACCCGCCCAAGTGCCACCTTTGTTGAGATCGGAACTGACCACCAGTGAGGTGTCTGCCAATGCATAAATCAGCTTGTTCCGCTGCATGGCGTTGCCCACATTGAACCCGGCGCTCGGGTCGTAGGGCGAAATCAGGACCAGCTGCCCATCCAGCAACAGGTTGCGGTGCTCGCGGTTCATGGTGGTCTTTTCCAGACTGTCCGCCAGAACGCCACAAACTTTTCCACCTCCCTCAAGCGCACCTCGCATGGCGGCCTGATCGATGCCCTTGGCGCCACCGGAGACAAGCGTTCTGCCTGCCCGAGCAGCGAGCCAGCCAACTGCCATGGTGTAGTCGATGAGGGCGTCGTCCACATGCCGCGATCCGACGACGGCAAGCCCACCGGTTTCGAGCAAAGCCATGTCGCCACAGCCGTAGAGCACTGCCGGCGCATCTTCACGAAGGCGGGTCTTCAGGCGACGCGGATACTCGGCGTCGGCGCGACTGACCACCCAAATGGCGCGCGTTTGCCAGCGCTCGATCACTTGGCTCAGCAGGAATCCGCGCCCCAGCAATTTCTGCAGGCGACCCTCGTCAATCACCGGCTGGCACGCGCGCAAGATCTCAGCTGCGTCCGGCGAGAGGAGATCCGCAGGCTGACGCTGGATCTCGCGCAAATGACGCGCGAGACGTTTGTATTCACCAAGCGAGAGCAGATCCGATGACGCAGAGCCTCGTCCGGCAATGAGCGGCGCAGTCAGCAGCAAGATCGCCTGGGTGTTGGGAGAGAGGACTGGCGTCATTCGTCGGGCCCCGTCTGTGAAAGGGCCATAGGCCAAACCGCGCCGCTACCGCTTTTGCGCAGCAGCCATGCAGACACCGTCAGCGTCCAGCGCGAGTCGACCATGTCATCAACCAGGAGGACCGGGCCGGGAGGAATGGGCTGGCCGTTGAGTGCGAGCGAACCATCAATGTTGCGCGCCTGTTGTGTACTGTTTGCCATCGTTTTCTGTTCGGGCCTTGCGTCTGTTTTTGCGATGACCATATGAAACGGCAGACCCAGCGCAGCAGCCAAGCGTTGCGCGAAATTCGGCACCAATTCGGGATGCCGAAGCGAAGGAACGCAGGTCACCCAGGTCGGGCTCGGTTGCGGATTCCACTCCTGAATCATCTTCACGCACGCAGCAACGAGGTCATCGGAAAAGTAGCCGTCGTGGTATTTGCCCTGTCGAACCAATCCACCCCAACCGGCATCGCCCCAGACGCATAGCGCCTTGCCGGATTCAGCCTGATGGGCAGGTGCGATGAATCCCTTGACGCCGTACTGGGGCATTCCACCGTCGGGCCATTTTTTGCGGGGCTCGATGGGCAAGCTGGTTCGACGAAGAAATTCGACGGCAGCTTTTACCAGCTCGGTATTCACGGTTGCAGGCAATGGCGGTAAGGCTGGTTCTGTCACAACACTTGGATCGCCGTCGAGCGCGCCAATCAAAAAGCCCATGTGCTCACCAAACGGTAGGCTCACGTAGTCCTGCATCTGCTGGTGCTCGTCTCGCCGTAGCACAGTGAGGCGTTCCGCTCGATCCCAGAATGCTTCACTCAGCGTAGCCGCCGTGAGCTGCCACTTGCTACCTTGCTTGGCGATGGGTGCCGGCGCTTCGAGGGACAGCAGTGCAATCGTTTTTTCAACACGACCTTTGCTTAGATTGACTCGGCTTAGAAGCTCGGGAACAGATAGCCCGTTTGGCTCGCCTTCAAGCGCTCTCAGGACATCCGCAACTTCTTGCCGTGTCGGGAAGGCGCTCCGGATGAACCAGTCAGTGATGTCTGACTCTTCCTCACCGCTGAGGAGCACTCCATAAGCAGACTCCAGTGCGCGTCCTGCGCGACCGACCTGTTGGTAATAGGCGACAACCGATCCCGGCGTTTGATAGTGGATGACAAATGCCAGATCCGGCTTGTCGTAACCCATACCTAGCGCTGTTGTGGCAACCAGCGCTTTAACTTGGTTTTTTAGCAGCGCCTGTTCAAGCTGCTCTCTACGATCACCGGTTTCACCTGTATAGGCTTCCACGTTGAAGCCTTGAGCTTTCAACCACAGAGCAACTTGATTGGCATCGCGAACCGTCAGTGTGTAGATGATGCCATGCCCGTGCAGCGTAATCAGTTGCTCCGCCAGCCAAGCAAGACGCTCGGCCTGACTAGGCAGGCGGATTGTTTGCAGAGTAAGTGAGGTCCGATTCAAGTCGCCACGAGAGACCTGCAACTTAGGACCGAGCACAGCAGCAAGGTCCTCCATCACGCGGTTATTCGCTGTCGCCGTGGTGGCAAGCAAGCGCAGGTTTGGCGGCAGTGTCTTGGCGATCCGCTCCAGCAAGCGGTAGTGGGGACGGAAGTCGTGTCCCCAGTCGGAAATGCAGTGCGCTTCATCGATGACCAGCATCGAAACTTGTGCAGCGATTCCGGCAAGAACCTGCGTCCGGAAGCGCTCGTTCGCCAAGCGCTCCGGCGAGATCAAGAGAACATCGATCTCTCCCTTGCCCAGTTTGCCCTCGACATCCGTCCAGTCTTCCACGTTGTCGGAGTTGATGGTGGCAGCGCGAACCCCCATCCGCTCTGCCGCTGCAATCTGGTTTCGCATCAGCGCCAGCAGCGGCGAGATAAGTAACGCCGGACCACTTCCGGCTTCCCGCAACAACTTGATCGCAATAAAGTAGACGAAGCTCTTACCCCACCCGGTCTTTTGCACGACCAGCAAGCGGCCCTTGCCATCTACGATGTGACGAATGGCATCTTCTTGACCATCGCGGAAAATAGCATCGGCACGTCCAGAACCGATCCGGAGCAATTCCAACGCGCGTTTTGGGTTGTAGGCCACTTTATTTCTCTCCTTTGTTTTGGCTAGGCGAGCGGTAGCCCGGTGCCAAAATAGCGTTATTGACGCCATATAGCGCCAAGTGATCTTTCAGCCAAAGCCGGTACTCGTGGCTGCGCAGGCTGTGGTCCGGAGAACAGTCCACGCCCCACTGGCGCAAGATATAACCAGCGGTGGCTGCCCTCAGCTTTATTCGCAGCACGCCGCCCTGCATGCCGTAATCCATCTCGGTAATCTCCGGCCGAGGTTGATTGGGATGCGGCACCAGCTTCAGCTCGACGATCCGGTGCCACTGAATGTCCTGATCACTCATCTCATCAGGCGCCACTGGTTGCCCCTTGAGCACCACCGGTCGCTTGATCCGAGTGATGACGAAATCTCGGAACTCTTGGGACTTCCGGTCGAAGGCGCGGACGTGCCAACGAAGGCCGTTGTCAATCAGTGCGAACGGGAGGACCTCCCGCTCAGTGCGACCACTGGAGATAGAGTGGTACTCGATGCCGAGCGGATACTCCTGGTGGATCGCCCGGGTCACGCTCGCCAGCACATCCAGATCCGGATGCGTGAGCCGTGACGGGCTCTCGCTGGTCACCCACGCCTTTAGCCGCATCGGCTCGCCATCGCCAAAGCCCTGAGTCAGCCACGACAGCACCCGCTCCGGGGTGAAGTCGAAGACTGGCCGGAAGTCTGGCCACAGGACGTAGGACTTGCCCTTGGAGTCGTAATCGATGTTGCCCAGGGCTAACTCCTTGTACAGCGCCAAAGCCCTGGATGCCAAACCGCGTGACCAGGTTCTGACGGCGTATCTCTCCGATGAAGCGCACGCGTAACTCCGCAAACACGAGCCGGTCGCGTTGTGGCTGGGTGAGATCTGCAAGCTGTTCGTTCGACATCCTGGCTGGCTCGTTCGGGTTAGCGAATGCTTGTGCTGATTATTGCGGAAAGTATATGGTCTGCCCTAGAATTTGTCCATGACTTTATTTTGATTGATTTGTGTGTTCGTCGTATTGTGATAACCACAATCGGCGCAGCGGCAAAAGGATCGATACGGGCGTCATGCAAAATTTCGCAGAGCTTCATCTCAAGCCAGAGACGCTGGCAAACAAAGTACGGGTTGCCGGACATCGCGTACCCCGTTCGAGCAGCCAATCTGAAGTCGACCTTGCTCGACAATGGGGATCTTCCGCTGGCCGCGATGCTGCACGGCCTGCAACAGCGTAGCCGTGATGGGGAGGTCGAATGGCAGCGGCTCGAACCCGCGATGGATCGGCCTTGGCACAAATCGTGGCACAAATGACCGCAGCCAGTAGTATATGAACAGATAAAAAACGCCCTAAATCAAGGGCGTTTGTCTATACACATACTACTGGTTACGGGCTAGGTGGGTTCGATTCCCCCCCCCGCCTCCACCAGATACCAAAAACCCTTTGTTTCGGCAAAGGGTTTTTTCATTTTGGCCGCGCATTCAAAATCCTACCGCCGAAACGGGCCGAATGCTGTATGATATGCGCACGGCGACACCCCTCCAATCACGGCCGCCGCACGGGTTTGCCCGCATCGGTCGGCGGGGCGTTACACGATATTTTGACGATGATGCCGCCTTGGAAGCGCATGGGGCGGCGATAGAGAAATCATGTTATTTTTGAATATTATCAATCATATTGTCCGGCAAAATCCGGAGGTTCGGCAGCAGTTGTCGGGCTATAACGGGCTGGTGGTGGGCGTGCGTACAGGCAGCCTGCACATTGTCGGGCGCATCAATGCCGAAGGCCTGTTGGCGCAGACGCACCGCGCGGCAGACTGCACGCTGCTGCTTCATCAGGACGCGCTGCCGCAGATGATGCAGGGGCGGATGCCCGATTTCAACGATGTGGCGATTGAAGGCGATATGCCGCTGGGTATGGGCATTTTGTGGCGTTGCGCGGCATTGCGTTATTCGCCGCACGAAGACATCCGCCGTTTGCTGGGCGATGAAAACAGCCGCAAAACGGCGCAATGGGCGGGACGTGCCGGCGGTGTGTTGCAGATGGTGGGGCAGTGGTTGCAGCAATATGCCGATCAGATGGGCGAAAAGCAGCCTGCACCCGCATGGCAGCAGCAGTTGGACGCGTGCCGGCAGGAAATTGAAGCATTGCGGCGGCAGTTGGCCGAGCGCGATAAACGTGATTAAAACGTGATTAAAATGAAAAAAGCAGCCTGCACAAGCGGCAGAGAGGAAATCATCATGTCTTTTTTATCGACCGATAAACCCAAACCGCAGATTTTGGACGTGCGTATTACCGCGCAGACCAAAGTGTTCCAGATTCAGTCGGTGGATTTGCAGTTTGCCAACGGCCAGCACCGCACTTACGAACGGCTCACGCCTTCGCGCCGCCCGGCGGTGATGGTGATGGCGCTTGAGGGCGACAACCTGCTGATGGTGCGCGAATATGCGGTCGGGTCGGAGCGGTATGAACTGGGCTGCGTCAAAGGCCTGATTGATGCGGGGGAAACGCCCGAGCAGGCGGCCTTGCGCGAATTGCAGGAAGAAATCGGCTTGGGCGCGCGGCGGCTGGAACCCCTGCGGATGTTTTATGTCAATCCCAGCCACATGTTCGGGCCGATGTATGCGTTCGTGGCGCGTGATTTGTATCCGTCCGTCCTGAAAGGCGACGAACCCGAGCCGCTGGAAATCGTCCGCGTGCCGCTGGCGCGGTTGGACGAACTGATTGACGATGACCAATTCGGCGATGCGCGCACGCTGGCGGCTTTGATGCTGTTGCAGCGCGCCATCGGCACGGCCAAATGAAAAAAGCAGCCTGCACTTTTTGGCAACGGAGTGCAGGCTGCTTTTATGGCGGAAGTCGGGCGAATCCGTTATACTCACGCCCTTGCAAGCATTGTCTGCGCCCTGCTGTTGACGCGCATCTTTCTGAATTTTACGGAGCTGTACCCATGTTAAGTCAAATTAGCGAGCAACTCAGTTCTTTTTCAAATGCCGAACGCAAAGTGGCCGAATGCGTATTGAGCGAACCCAAATGGTTTGTCCACGCCGCGGTGGCGGAAATTGCCGAGTGCGCCCATGTTTCCCAGCCTACGGTCATCCGGTTTTGCCGCAGCATGAAATTCAAAGGCCTGCCCGAATTCAAACTGGCCCTGTCCGCCAGCATCAGCAATTCCGGCCTGGCATTCGTCCATGAAGAGCTGAACACGGACGACTCCATGGGCGACGTGATGGAAAAAGTGTTGGGCAACACTGCTGCCGCCTTGCTCGGCGCGCGCCGCACGCTCAAAGAAGGCGAATTGGACAAGGCGATTGCCATGCTGATGCGCGCACGGCGTATCGAGTTTTACGGCGTGGGCAATTCGGGCATTGTCGCCCAAGACGCGCAGCACAAGTTTTTCCGTTTCGGCATTTCCACCGTGGCGTATTCCGACACGCACATCCAGCTGATGGCCGCCGCCGTGTTAAGCCCGCAGGACGTGCTGGTGGTGATTTCCAATTCCGGTTCGTCCATCGAAGTGCTGGATGCGGTGCGGATTGCCAAAGAAAACGGCGCGCAGGTCATCGCCATCACGCGCGGCGGCAGCCCGCTGGCGCAACTGGCCGACTGCGTGCTGGTGATGGCGGTGCAAGAAGACAGCGACCGTTACACGCCGATGATTTCCCGCCTGTTGCAACTGGCGATTATCGACATCCTGGCCATCGGCCTGGCACTGCGGTTGGGCGAAACCGCCAGCCTGCAACTGGAAAAAGGCAAACGCAGCGTGCGCAGCCACCGCAAAGACGAAGAAGCCCAAAACCATTGCAATGATTAAACGCCTGCCGCTTCGTGCAGTAAAAAGCAGCCTGCACTTTTCGGCAACGGAGTGCAGGCTGCTTTTTTGATGCCTAGGCCATGCCCAAAAGCAGCCTGCATAACATAAATAACAGATAATGAAGGATAAAAAATGACACACCCCACCGATCTTCCCGCATGGCAAACCCTGCAACAGCATTTTGCCGACACCAAACACCTGCACATGCGCGAAATGTTTGCCCAAGATCCCGAACGTGCCCAACGCTATTGGCTGAAGGTGGGCGGCATCAATTTGGATTATTCCAAAAACCGCATCACCGACAGCGTGATGGACAGCCTGGTGCAGCTGGCGCGCGAAGCCGGCCTGCCCGAACGCATGCAGCAAATGTTCCACGGCGACAAAATCAACACGACGGAACACCGCGCCGCCCTGCACGTCGCCCTGCGCAACCGCGCCAACACGCCCATCATGGTGGACGGCGAAGACGTGATGCCCAAAGTGAACGCCGTATTGCGCAAAATGGGGCATTTCGCCCATGCCGTGCGCAGCGGCGAATGGCTGGGGTACAGCCACCAAGTGATTACCGACGTGGTGAATATCGGCATCGGCGGTTCCGATTTGGGGCCGTTGATGATGTGTACCGCGCTGAAAAATTTCGGCCATCCGCGCCTGAGCATGCACTTCGTTTCCAACGTGGACGGCTCGCAACTGCGCGACGTGCTGGAAAAAGTCCATCCCGAAACCACGCTGTTCATTATCGCCTCCAAAACTTTCACCACGCAGGAAACCATCACCAACGCCAACACCGCCCGCCAATGGTTTCTGCGCGAAGCCAGCGAGCAGGACATTGCCAAACACTTCGTTGCCGTGTCCACCAACAAAACCGCCGTGGCCGAATTCGGCATCGACACCGACCACATGTTTGAGTTTTGGGACTGGGTGGGCGGCCGATACAGCTTATGGTCGGCCATCGGCCTGCCGATTATGCTGTATTTGGGCGAAGAAAACTTCATCGAAATGCTGGAAGGCGCGCACGAGATGGACCGGCATTTCATCAGTACGCCCTTGGAGCGCAACCTGCCCGTGATTTTGGGGATGCTCGGCATTTGGTATATCAATTTTTACGGCGGCGGCAGCCATGTTATTGCGCCATACGACCAACATCTGCACCGCCTGCCCAAATTCATCCAACAGCTCGACATGGAATCCAACGGCAAACAGGTGCAGCGCGACGGCACGCCCGTGGCCACCGAAACCGGCCCGATTATTTGGGGCGAAACCGGTATTAACGGCCAGCACGCCTTTTTCCAGCTGCTGCACCAAGGCACGCACATCACGCCGATTGATTTGATTGCCAGCCTGGAAAAACGCAGCAACCTGCCCGGCCATCACGAAATCCTGCTGTCCAACGTGTTTGCGCAGGCGGAAGCGTTTATGCGCGGCAAAACCGCCGAAGAAGCGCGCGCCGAATTGCAGCAGCAAGGCTTGCCGGCCGAGCAAATCGAAGCCTTGGTGCCGCACAAAACCTTCAGCGGCAACCGCCCCACCAATATGATTTTGCTGGACAAAATCGACCCGAAAACCATGGGCGGCCTGGTGGCGATGTATGAACACAAAGTGTTTGTGCAGGGCGTGGTTTGGGGCATCAACAGTTTCGACCAATGGGGTGTGGAGCTGGGCAAGCAGCTGGCCAAAACCATTTTGGCGGAACTCACGGGCGCGATTGACCCGCAAACGCACGACGCATCGACCATGAACCTAATCCGCCTGTACCGCAAGGCCAACTGCGCGGTGGACGGAACGTGCGATTTGTTCTCGTCTTAAGTGAATTAAAATCGCAATGATACGGCGTTGGCTCGCCTTGACGTACTACTTGTACGCCTTGCGGCTCGCCGCCTTGTCTTATTTTTATTTTAATCCACTATAATCGCGGCGGAACGGCAAAAAAAGCAGCCTGCACTTTGAAATTTAAAGTGCAGGCTGCTTTTTATGCCGTCAGACAACGGCTGCGGTTATTTCGCAAAATTTTCCAATGCCGCCACGGCCGGCAGAGTTTTGCCTTCCAAAAATTCCAAGAACGCGCCACCGCCGGTGGAAATGTAGCCGATTTTGTCGGTGATGCCGAATTTCGCAATCGCCGCCAACGTGTCGCCGCCGCCCGCAATCGAGAAGCCTCTGCTCTCGGCAATGGCTTGTGCCACCACTTTCGTGCCGCCGGCAAACTGGTCGAATTCGAACACGCCCACCGGGCCGTTCCACACAATCGTGCCGGCGTTTTTCAGCAGGCCGGCCAGTTGCTGCGCCGATTGCGGGCCGATGTCCAAAATCATATCGTCCGCCGCCACATCGTCCATCGATTTGTGCTCTGCGGCCGCGTTTTCGGCAAATTCTTTGGCGCACACCACGTCGGTCGGCAGCGGCACGACACCGCCTTTGGCCGCCATTTTCGCCATGATTTTTTTCGCTTCGTCCACCAAATCGGGCTCGGCCAGCGATTTGCCGATGGGCTTGCCCTGCGCCAGTAGGAAGGTGTTGGCAATGCCGCCGCCGACAATCAGCAAATCCACTTTGTCGGCCAGGCTTTCCAAGATGGTGAGCTTGGTGGAGACTTTGCTGCCGGCCACAATCGCGGCCATCGGGCGGGCGGGTTCTTTCAGGGCTTTGCCCAAAGCGTCCAGTTCGGCGGCCATCAGGATGCCTGCGCACGACAGCGGTGCGGCGGCGGCCACGGCTTCGGTGGAGGCTTCCGCGCGGTGCGCCGTGCCGAATGCATCGTTCACGAACACGTCGCACAGGGCGGCATAGGCTTTGCCCAATTCGGGGCTGTTTTTCTTTTCGCCTTTGTTAATGCGCACGTTTTGCAGCAGGTAAACTTCACCGGCGGCCACTTTGGGCGGATTGGCCTGCCAGTCGTCCAACACGCGGACGTTTTTGCCCAACAGCGCGCCCAAGCGTTCGGCTACGGGCGCGACATCGTCTTCAGGCTTGAATTCGCCTTCGGTTGGGCGGCCCAAGTGGCTCATCACGATGACGCCTGCGCCGTTGTCCAGGCAGTATTGGATGGAGGGCAGTGAAGCACGGATGCGCGTGTCGTCCGAAATTTTGCCTTCTTTCAAAGGCACGTTCAAATCGGCACGAATCAGCACGGTTTTGCCGCGAACGTTTTGTTCCGCTAGTTTCAAGAATTTCATGATGGCTCCTGTTTTGACAATGTAGGGAATGCGCCCGAGGTGTAGGGCAGGGCGGGGTTTATTATAGCCGATTAGCGTAAACCGCGGATAAAAAGCAGCCTGCACTTCGGCGGTTCGGGTGCAGGCTGCTTTTTTGGGTTTCCGCGCCCGTGCCAACCGTGCCGATGCGGCAATTCGGCTACGGAAAAGCAGCCTGTATCGGGAAACGGCGGCGTGCAGGCTGCTTTTGGCTTAACGCGGCCGGCATTTTCGCGCTACAATCCGCCCCACCGATTCACGAGAACCCATCATGTCCCAACCATTGACCATTGCCCTGTGTGCCGGAGAAGCTTCCGGCGATTTGCTCGGCGCGCATTTGATTGAAGCGATTAAGGCGCAGCGGCCCGATACCCAATTCATCGGCATCGGCGGGCCACGCATGATTGCCGCCGGCTGCCAAAGTCTGTTCGACCAAGAACGGCTGGCGGTGCGCGGTTATGTCGAAGTGATCAAACGCCTGCCTGAAATTTTGAAAATCCGCCGCGAATTGGTGGCGCGGCTCAAAGCCGTCCGGCCGAATGTGTTTGTCGGCATTGACGCGCCCGATTTCAATTTGGGCGTGGCCGAACAGCTCAAAGCCGCCGGCATTCCCACCGTGCATTATGTTTCCCCGTCCGTGTGGGCATGGAAACGCGGCCGCGTGAAGAAAATCGTGCGGCAGGTCAATCAGGTGCTGTGCCTGTTTCCAATGGAGCCTGAACTGTATCGTCAGGAAGGCGGCAACGCGCTGTTTGTGGGGCATCCGCTGGCTCAGGCATTGCCCATGGAGGCCGACAAAGCCGCCGCCCGCGCCCGCCTGAAATTGGACGAAGACCGCCCCGTGTTCGCGATACTGGCGGGCAGCCGCGTCAGCGAAGTCGACTATATGGCACCCGTTTTTTTGCAGGCTGCCTGGCTGATTTTGCGCGAACTGCCCAACGCCCAATTCATTTCGCCTTACGCCACCGCCGCCACGCGCGAACGCTTGCAGTATTATCTGTCGCAGCCGCAATTTGAAAAACTGCCCATCCGCTTGCAGGCTGCCAAAGCCGATTTGGCCTGCACCGCCGCCGATGCCGTACTGGTGACCAGCGGCACGGCCACGCTGGAAGTGGCCTTGTGCAAGCGACCGATGGTCATCAGCTACAAAATTTCCACGCCGACGTACTGGCTGGTCAAGCACAAAATTAAAGTGGCGCACGTCGGCCTGCCGAATATCCTGCTGGGCAAAGAAGCCGTGCCCGAATTGCTGCAAGGCGATGCCACGCCCGAAAAATTGGCCGCCGCCATGCTCGACTGGTATCGCAGCCCCGACAAAGTGGCGCAAGTGCAACAGGATTTCCGCCATTTGCACGAAATGCTGAAACTCGACACCGACAAATTGGCGGCGGATGCCGTGTTGGCACAGGCAGCGTAAGGTGTATTCATTCAAAAGCAGCCTGCACTTTGGAACATGAAGTGCAGGCTGCTTTTGAAATACAAAAACGGCCACAGAGAATTCTGTAACCGTTTGACAGATATGAAATCTTAGAAAATGCTGCGGATTTGTTGAATCAGGTTGACACCGTCGCGAACCGTTCCGATACCGTCACGCGTGGTTTCCATGTTCATACGGGTGCGTGTGTGGCGAGTGGCAGACTCTTCCAATTCGGAAACGCGTTGGCGGCGTTGTTGGCGCGCTTCGGCATCGCTGATGGTCATGCCACGTTTGCCGCGCACACGGTTGATGTTGGAAGCGCTGTCTTCACCGCTGCCAATAGCTTGGCAAGCGCTCAAAAGAACGGCGGACAGGGCAATCAGAACCAATTTTTTTGACAACATTTTGTATCCTTCTGTTACGTTAGGTTATTTGATGATAATAGTTTGGCGGCTGCGGTTTTCGTAAGCCTTGTTAATGGCTTCGCCTTCACGCATACGCATATCGCCGTAATCCTGAATGGCATCGCGGCGGCGACGACGTTCGATTTGGTAATCCTCTTCTTCCAAGGCGCGCACGCGCGAACGGCGTTGTCTTACTTCTTCCGCGCTCACGTCGCCGTTGCCGGACAAATCAACGGGGCCGCCGGCCAAACAGCCGCCCAGACCGAACGCAACGGAGCAAATTAACAACATTTTTTTCATAATGAACGTCCTTTTTGACAAAATTTCGTTGGCGAATTTTATTTTTTGTTAAAATCTTGTTCAACCAACCAATAGGGTAGCCAAACCACCGAGTTGGTGTGTTTAACGGCAGAAAAATGGGCTTTATGAAAATCAACGAAAAGATTAAACGCCTGCGCGAAGGGAAGCATTGGTCGCAGGAAGAGATGGCGCAAAAACTGAACATGTCCAAAAACGGCTACGCGAAAATCGAACGCGGCGAAACCAGCGCGTCTTTAGGGCGTTTGGAGCAGGTGGCGGCGGTTTTGGGCATCGGTTTGTGCGAATTGCTGGCGGATGTGTGTGGAGGCCGCAATGCGGATGATGCGCGCGGCAGTGCGGAAAATGTATTATTGTTGCAACAGGCGCGTCAGATTATTGAATTGAAAGACGAAATCATTGCCAATAAAGAGCAGCTGATTGCAGCGTTGCGGCACGAAATCGAATGGCTGAACGAGAAGATTGCACGCTTGCAGTCGTGCGACAGGCCAAAAAGCAGCCTGCACTCAGATATTTTTTTGAAAGACAATGTGTTATGACGATGATGGTGGCTTGTCCGATTTGCCGGACACCGGTGGAATGGTGCAGTGAAAACCGCTACCGCCCGTTTTGCAGCGAGCGGTGCAAGCTGGTCGATTTGGGCGAGTGGGCGGACGAATCGCGGGCCATTCCGGCAGCACCGGAAACGCCGGAAGAATGGGACGCGCTGTATCATGAATAATGCGGGTTTTGCGGTGCTGCCGAGCCATGCGGGCGTGGATGAGGCGGGACGCGGCTGTTTGGTGGGTAGTGTGTTTGCGGCGGCGGTGATTTTGCCGGCGCATTTTGATTTGCGCGGTTTGACGGATTCCAAAAAGCTCAGCGAAAAAAAGCGCGATGAGTTGGCGGTGCAGATTAAGGCGCAGGCTGCGGCGTATTGCATTGCCCGTGCCGATGTGGGCGAAATCGCGCAACTGAATATCCTGCATGCGACTATGCTGGCGATGAAACGCGCGGTGCAGGGCTTGGAAAAGCAGCCTGCAAAAGTGTGGATTGACGGCAACCGCATGCCGCCGGATTTGGGCGTGCCTGCCGAGTGCGTGGTGAAGGGCGATGCGAAAATCGCCGCTATTTCTGCGGCTTCCGTGTTGGCTAAAGTGGCGCGGGATGCGGAAATGTACGCATTGCACGAACGTTACCCGCAATACGGTTTCGCCCAACACAAGGGATACGGCACGGCAGCGCATTTGGCGGCGTTGGCGCAGTTTGGCGCACTGCCGGAACACCGTGCGGATTTTGCACCGGTAAAGCTGGTGTTGGCGCAGGGTCGGTTGTTCGGATAATGTTGTGTTGAAGAAAGTGCAGGCTGCTTTTGACGGATGGGTTCCATGCCAAAAGCAGCCTGCACTGATATAGTGGATTAAAATTGCAATGATACGGCGTTGGCTCGCCTTGACGTACTATTTGTACGCCTTGCGGCTCGCCGCCTTGTCTCATTTTTATTTTAATCCACTATATTGTTCGCTGTTTTCCATTCTTTCTGTTCTGCCAAACCAACGAAAGCAGCCTGCACATCTTTCATTGAATGTGCAGGCTGCTTTTTTATACGGCGGATTATTTATCGTCTTTCACTTCTTGAAAGTCTGCATCCACCACGTCGTCGTCTTTCTTGTCGGAGGCTGCGCCGCTGTCGGCAGAACCTTTTTCCGCTTCGGCTTGTGCCTGTGCATACACCATTTCGCCCAGTTTTTGGCTGGCTTTGCCCAGTTCTTCGGCTTTTGCGTCAATCGCCGCTTTGTCGTCGCCTTTCACTGCCTCTTCGGTTTCTTTCAACGCAGCTTCGATTTTTTCTTTCTCAGCAGCGTCCAGTTTGTCGCCGTGTTCTTCCAGCGACTTTTTCACCGAGTGAATCAAGGCTTCGGCTTGGTTGCGGCTTTGCACCAGCTCGTGCAGTTTTTTGTCTTCTTCCGCATTGGCTTCCGCGTCTTTCACCATGCGTTCGATTTCTTCCTCGCTCAAACCGGAAGAACCTTGGATGGTGATGTTGGCCGCTTTGCCTGTGCCTTTGTCTTTGGCAGAAACGTGCAGGATGCCGTTCGCGTCAATGTCGAAGGTCACTTCGATTTGCGGCATGCCTCGCGGTGCGGGTGCGATGTCGGTCAAGTTGAACTGACCCAACGATTTATTGGCGCTGGCTTTTTCGCGCTCGCCCTGCAACACGTGAATCGTCACTGCAGGCTGGTTGTCTTCCGCAGTGGAGAACACTTGCGATGCTTTGGTCGGAATGGTGGTGTTTTTGTTGATGAGTTTGGTCATCACGCCGCCCATGGTTTCGATACCCAAAGACAACGGAGTAACGTCCAGCAGCAGCACGTCTGTGCGTCCGCCGCCCAGCACTTCGCCCTGAATGGCCGCACCCACGGCCACGGCTTCGTCCGGGTTCACGTCTTTGCGCGGCTCTTTGCCGAAGAAGTCTTTAACGGCTTCTTGTACTTTCGGCATACGGGTTTGACCGCCCACCAAAATCACATCGTCAATATCGCTTGCAGACAAACCTGCATCTTTCAGCGCGATTTTGCAAGGCTCGATAGAACGTGCAATCAGGTCTTCCACCAGGCTTTCGAATTTGGCACGTGTGATTTTCAGCACCAAGTGTTTCGGGCCGGTCGCATCCATCGTGATATAAGGCAGGTTGATTTCGGTTTGTTGGCCGCTGGACAACTCGATTTTGGCTTTTTCTGCGGCTTCTTTCACGCGCTGCATTGCCATCGGGTCGTTTTTCAAATCAATGCCTTGTTCTTTTTTGAACTCGTCGATGATGTGGTTGATGATGCGTTGGTCGAAGTCTTCGCCGCCCAAGAAGGTGTCGCCGTTGGTGGCTAGCACTTCAAATTGTTTGTCGCCGTCCACATCGGCAATTTCGATGATGGAAATATCAAACGTACCGCCGCCCAAGTCGTAAACCGCGATTTTGCGGTCGCCTTTGCTGCCTTTGTCCATGCCGAACGCCAAAGCGGCTGCGGTCGGTTCGTTGATGATGCGTTTCACATCCAAGCCGGCAATGCGACCTGCGTCTTTAGTGGCTTGGCGTTGGCTGTCGTTGAAGTAGGCCGGCACGGTCACCACGGCTTCGGTGACTTTTTCGCCCAAATAGGCTTCGGCGGCTTCTTTCATTTTGCGCAGCACTTCGGCGGAAATTTGCGGCGGGGACAGTTCTTTGCCTTGCGCTTTCACCCATGCGTCGCCATTGCCTGCTTTGATGATTTCAAACGGCATGGTTTCGATGTCGCGCTGCACTTCTTTGTCTTCAAATTTGTGGCCGATTAAGCGTTTGGCCGCATAAATGGTGTTTTTCGCGTTGGTCACGGCTTGGCGTTTGGCTGGCGCGCCGACCAAGATTTCACCGCCGTCCAAATAAGCGACGATGGAAGGCGTGGTGCGTGCGCCTTCTGCGTTTTCAATTACTTTGGTTGTGCCGTTTTCAGAAATAGCGACACATGAGTTGGTTGTACCCAAGTCAATACCGATTACTTTTGCCATGTTGTTTAGCTCCTAGTCAATATCAATAAAATAGAAATATGAGGTTGATTGTTAAGTTAGGGCGCGCTTGGTGTTTTTCAAGTGCAGGCTGCTTTTTATTGCTGCTGATGGCTGCCGAACCCTGTGTTGCTGTGCAAGATAGGGGCGCTTGGGTGCTTTTCAATATGGAATGGGAAATTTATTGTTAATATTTTGATTTTTATTGAAATTAAACGGAAATCAGCTAACGAGAAAGCAGCCTGCACTTGGGAAATGAACGTGCAGGCTGCTTTTTTTGGTTGGGCGTATTGTCGGCGTTAGAATTTGTAGTTGTATTGAACGCCCAAAATATTGGCGTAGTTTTTAAACCGCGCACTAGATGCGCCTTTGCTGTCCACCGTGGTGCCGTCGGCGGATGCGCTGCGCACTACTGTGTCGTTGATGTGGATGTGCGAATAGGCCACATCAATGCTGTGGTGTTGGTTGAACGCATATTTCGCGCCCACGGAGAACCAGATGCGGTTGCCGTCGGGCAGGGTGTTCAGGCGGTAGGTTGCGTTGCGGATGGGGCTTTGGTCGAACGCCACGCCGCCGCGCAGTTGCAGTTGGTCGTTATATTGGTAAGACGCGCCCAAGCCGACTTTGAACGTGTTGCGCCAATTCGGCGTGAGCACGGTGCGGTTGGAAGTGCGGCCGCCGCCGAGCTGTTTGGTGTTTTGGAACAGCAGTTCGGCGCGGTTGAAACGGCTGTGGCGCGTCCAAGTAATATCACCGAACAGGTTTAATTTGCTGTTGGCGCGGTACATGCCGTGCAGCGACAGCGATTCGGGCGTGATGATTTTCACGCTGGCATTTTCGCTGGCGGCATAACCGTTATTGCGGATGCTTTGTTGCAGCGGCGCGCCCATCGGCGTGTTGAACAATGACGAAGGATTGCTGTTGTCGAACGACCAGTTGGCGGTGCCGGACAGGTTGTGGCTCACTTTGGAGCGGTAATTCACGCCCACGCGCACGCGGTCGTTCACGTTCCACAGCCAGCCCAAATGGTAGCCGTAGCCCCAGTCGCTGCCTTTGACTTTGGCGTAGCCGTCCGCCTGTCCCGGTCTGCCGGCGGCGCGGCCGAAATCGGCATATTTGCGCAATTCCGCGCTGGAATGCTGGGCGATAAGGCCTGCGCCGAATGAGTGGTCTTCGGTGGCTTTGAAGGCGACCACGGGTTCGACAGCAATGGTGGTCAGGCCGAGCTGGTTCATGTTATAGCGCAGCACGGAATCGCGGTCGTATTCGGTGGAAGAACCGAAGGGTACGTAAACGCCCAAGCCCAGCGTTACACGGTCATTCAATTTATATGCACCGTACACATGGGGTGCGGGCACGACGGAATCGGTGATGGTACCGCTGGTTTTGCCCGATACGGCGGTGTTGGTGCCGATGTAGCTGGCTTTGCCTTCGCTGTAATCAATGTGCGGCATAACCAAATTGACGGCGCCGGAAATCTGGTGCGTTTCCAAATTCGTGAGGCCGGCGGGGTTGTAAAACAGCGTGGAAGCGTCGGCGGCTTCGGCGGTGGAGGAATTGGCGGTGCTTTGCGCGGTAACCGACTGCGTGCCGAAGTGATAGCCGGAAGCGGCGGCGTGTTGCGCCCATGCGGCCATGCAGCAGGCCAGCAGGGTTTTGAAAGTGGAACGTTGGGTTGTCATAATGTTGCTCATCCTTGTTATGTTGCGTGAAAAGCAGCCTGCAAAGGTTTTGGCCTTGCTGTGCAGGCTGCTTTTGCGTGTTGGGCATAGAATAAACACTCGATTCTAATTCAGCGAAGGTAAAATTTCCAGTATTTCGGTGTTATCTTGTTGGGAAATGTAAGCAACGGTAGGGAGATGGAAGGTTGGCACAGGCAAAAGCAGCCTGCACGTTGGGGGGAGTTGCCCCAAAAAAATGCAGGCTGCTTCTAAATGCGGCGCGCGCCGTTGCGTCCAATTTCCCGTCCCGCTGCCGAAAAATACGTCAAAACGGCCGTTTTCCTTTATAATTTTGCCCGTTTTAATTGACTGACACGGAAAATACCATGCAACACATCCACATTATCGGCATTGGCGGCACGTTTATGGGCGGCTTGGCGCGTTTGGCGAAAGAGGCGGGCTTCAAGGTAACGGGCTGCGATGCCAAAATGTATCCGCCGATGAGCACGCAGCTGGCCGAAATGGGCGTGGACGTGCACGAAGGTTTCGATGCGGCGCAGTTGCAGCACTATCCGGCCGATATGTATGTGATTGGCAATGTGGCCAAGCGCGGAATGGACGTGGTGGAAGCGATTTTGAACCGCAACCTGCCCTACACTTCCGGCCCGCAATGGCTGGCGGAAAACGTGTTGCAGCCATACTGGGTGCTGGGCGTGGCCGGTACGCACGGCAAAACCACCACGGCTTCCATGCTGGCTTGGGTGCTGGAATATGCCGGATTGGGCGCGGGCTTCCTGATTGGCGGCGTGCCGCAGAATTTCAGCGTATCCGCCCGCCTGCCGCAGGACGGTTCGCCGTTTTTCGTGATTGAGGCGGACGAATACGACACCGCATTTTTCGACAAACGCAGCAAATTTGTCCACTATCGCCCGCGCACAGCGGTTTTGAACAATCTGGAATACGACCATGCCGACATTTTCCCTGATTTGGCGGCGATTCAAACCCAGTTCCACCACTTGGTGCGCACCGTTCCGGGCGAAGGGCTGGTGGTGGCGAACGGGCAGGCCGAACCGTTGCGCGAAGTCATCGATAAAGGCTGCTGGACGCCGGTGGAATGGTTCGGCAACCTGGAAGGCTGGCAAATCGGCGCGGCAGATGAAAACGGCGGCTTCGACGTGTTTTTCCAAGGCGAAAAACTGGGGCGCGTGGCATGGGATTTGTTGGGCGAACACAACCGCCTAAACGCGCTGGCCGTGATTGCCGCCGCGCGTCATGCCGGCGTGCCGGTGGCGCAGGCGTGTGCCGCGTTGGGCGAATTTAAAAATGTGAAAAGGCGCATGGAAATAAAAGGGGTGGCAGGCGGCATCACCGTGTATGACGATTTTGCCCACCACCCGACCGCGATTGAAACCACCATTGCCGGATTGCGGCAGAAAGTGGGCGGCGCGCGGATTGTGGCCGTGCTGGAGCCGCGTTCCAACACCATGAAGCTCGGCACGATGAAGGCCGCGCTGCCAGGCAGCCTGCAAGCGGCCGATGCGGTGTTCTGCTATGCCGGCGGCGTGGATTGGGATGTGCAGGCTGCTTTGGCACCGCTGGGCGGCAAGCTGCATGTCGGCCGCGATTTTGACGGTTTCGTGGACGATTTGGCGGCGTTTGCCCAAAGCGGCGACCATGTGCTGATTATGAGCAACGGCGGCTTCGGCGGCATACACGATAAGCTGCTGGCGAAGTTGGCGGCGAAATATAGTGAATTAAAATCGCAATGATACGGCGTTGGCTCGCCGCCTTGTCTCATTTTTATTTTAATCCACTATAATGTTGGTTTAATCGTTTGATATAAAAGAAAATTAAAGTGCAGGCTGCTTTTGGATAATGTGAAAAGCAGCCTGCACTTCTTTGTTTGTCGTTTGATTTTGTTCTGTTTATGCGTTCCCGGAAGTGACCGAATACGCTTTGCCTTCGTGCCCGTCTTCATCGATGATTTGGCGCACGGCGGCGGCGAGGGCGGTGCGGGTCATGTATTGGCGGGGGATGGCGGGGAGCTGTTCGTGCAGCTGGTAGGCGGTGTCGTCTCCGTTGGCGAGGCCGCAGGGGCGCAGGATGGTCCAGGCGAGGGGGCTTTGGCGCAGGGTGTTTTCGGCTTCGGTTTTGGCGGCCACGGCTTCGCCCAGGGCTTGTTTGAACATATCGCTCATCAGCGCGTATTGTTCGCCGCAGCCCATGCTGGTGACGAGGATGAAGTGGGCTTCGGGGGCGTGCTGTTCGAGGGCGCGGATGATGTGGAGGTTGCCGGTGGCGTCGCTGCGGATGCCTTGTTCGTTTTTGCCGCCGACAAAGCTGACGACGGTGTCGGGCCGGTATTGCTGCACGGCTTGGGCGACGGCTTCTGCGTCAAGTGTGTCGGCAACGGTGGTGCGGATGTGGTGGTCGGCGAAAAATTCGTCGGCTTGCTGTTCGGGCAGCCTTAATGCGGCGACGGCGGTTTCGCGTTCGAGACGGTCTAATTGGTGGATGAGTTGGCGGCCACTGGGGCCGTTGGCGCCGAATATCATCAGCATGGGGGTGCTCCTGTTGGGGGTTGAAGGGGTGCAGGCTGCTTTCAGGTAGCCTTTGGGCGCTGGGCGCGGGTTTAGGCGAACAGGGCGCGCATGGCTTGGATTTGGTTTTGTTTGAGTTCGCCGTCTTCGTCGCGGCCGACGAAGATTTTGAACATGGCGCCGCCGTTGCGGTTGACGAAGTTGAGCGACACGGTGTCTTTGCCCATGAAGGGGCGTTCGATCAGGTAGATGGCGGCGCAGTTTTCGTAGTAGATGTGGCCGTGGATGCCGCCTTCTTCGGCGTGTTCGAAATTGTAGAAGCCGCGCCCGACTTTGCCGTTGGGGATTTTGCCGGTCACTTCGGCGATGACGTCGGGGGTGTGGGCGATGAAGGTGACGGCTTCGTTCCAGCCGGCGATCGCCTGCATGATTTCGACAAAGCGGCTGCCTTCGGTTTTTTTGATGAGTTGGGCGGGCAGGCAGTTGATGACGTCTTCAAAGCTGCATTGGTGTTGCCCGGCCAGCATTTCGAGGATTTGGCCGGGGTTTTCGGCCAGTGAGTTGCGCAATACGGTTTGTTGTTCGCTGGAGAGTTTTTGCATTGTGTTTTCCTTTTCGTCAGGTGGGAGGGACATCATGAGTTTGCGGGTGAGGGTGGGCGACCAATAGCGGCCGCTGGTGTTGAGGAGGGCTTGGCCGTCCTCGTGAATGGTTAAAAGCTGGGCTTGCTGCCATTGGTGCAGCAGGGTTTGTGCTTCGGCGTTGCCTTCAAACAGGCGGGTGTCGATGCGGCCGAGTTCGATGTCGTGCTGCACTTGGCCGAGCAGGGTTTTGTGTTTGCCGTGGCGGCTCATGAAGGAGAGGGCTTTTTGGCCTTTTGGATTTTTCAGGTAGCCTTCTAAATCGCTCTGCACTTGGTAGCTGAAGCCGCCGAAGTTGCCGCCTGCGCCGGAACCGAAGGCGAGGCAGGGCATATTGGATTTGACGAGGGTGTTGTAGCGGTTGCGCTCGCCGCGGCCGGGGTAGGCGAAATGGTTGTTGCTGACTTGCTGCCAGCCGAGCCGTGTGAGTTCGCGCACGGCATAGGCGTAGTGTTGGGATTGCACGTCGAAGCCGAGTGGCGGCGGGAACGCGCCTTTTTCAATCATGCGGTTGATGGGTAGGAAGGGGTAGCAGTTGAAGGCGTAGGTGTCGAGGCCGGACAGGGGCAGGCTTGCGGCGCGTTCGATGTCGTGCTCCCAGATGTCGTCGGTTTGGCCGGGTAGGCCGAAAATCAGGTCGGCCACAATCACGGCATCGAGGCCGCACAGCTCTTTCAGGTAGCCATAAGCTTCTTCTCCGCTGTGTTTGCGCCCGAGGCGGCGGCGGATGGCAGTGTTGAAGGTTTGAATGCCGATGGAAATGCGGTTCACGCCGGCTTCGACGGCGGCGCGGGCTTTGTTGAGCCCGAAATGGCTCATGCGGCCTTCGAGGGTGAATTCGCAGTTGTCGGCCAGCGGCAGGTATTGGTAGCAGGCGCGGATGAGGCGCACCAAGTCGGGCGTATCCAGCGCGGTGGGCGTGCCGCCGCCGAAATACACGGCTTGGATTTTGCCGCTGCCGCTGCGCTGTTCGGCTTCGGCGGCCAGCTCTTCGATGACTTTGTCCACATACGCGCCGCCTTGTTCTTCTTTCCAGGCGTTGCGGTAGAAGCCGCAGAACACGCAGTGGTTGGCGCAGAAGGGGATGTGGAGGTAGGCCAGGCCGTCGGTGTCGAGCGAACGGGCGATTTGGCTTTGCCACAGTTTCTGCCATTGCGGCATCGGCACGGGTACGCCGCCCCAAATCGGCATCAACGCCTGCCTTTCGGGAAAGACTTGCGGCGCGGCTTCTTTCGACGGCCAGCGGATGGTTTGGATGGTGGGTGGGGAGGCGGTGGCAGACATACCAATTCTATTCCTGATAAGTTAGAGGTAAACAAGAATGAGAACGTATTCTATCATAAATTATGAAAATTTGTATCTGTTTGTTATGTATTGTAAAGCAGGGGTTAAATTAATAAGGCGATATTTCGATGCAAATCGTTGATATAAAATTATTTTTAAAGATGGTGAATGTGCAGGCTGCTTTCGAATGGATGATTTGGAATGGGAATGTGTTTGCGGAGAATGAATGCAGATGATGTATTTGGGACAATATACAAACTAAAGTGCAGGCTGCTTTTCTGTCCTCTAAAAAGCAGCCTGCACTTTGAATTTTACTTATTTCTTATTTGTTTATGCTTTGGGGCGCAAAGCTGATGCCTCTTTGGCCAGCCGCGTTACCGTTTCCCAATCGCGCTTCGCCACCACGTCTTTGGGGGTCAGCCACGTTCCGCCCACGCATAGAACATTGGGCAGCGCCAGATAATCGGGCGCGGATTGCAGCGTGATGCCGCCGGTCGGGCAGAAACGGACATGGGCATACGGGCCGTATAGCGCTTTCAACATTGCCTTGCCGCCCACCACTTCCGCAGGGAATAGTTTCAGCGTGTCGATGCCGTGTTCCAAGGCCAGTTGCACTTCGCCCGGAGTTGCCACGCCGGGAATCAGCGGAATACCGACATCATGGCTCGCTTTCGCCAGGCTTTCATGCAAACCCGGGCTGATGGCAAATACTGCGCCTGCATCGGCCACCGCGCACAACTGTTCGGGATTCGTTACCGTTCCCGCGCCGACGATTGCGTTCGGCACTTCTTTTTTAATTAAACGAATCGCATCCAAGCCCACGGGTGTGCGCAGCGTAATTTCGAGTGTCGGAATGCCGCCGGCTACCAAAGCATGCGCCAAATCTACCGCTGTCGATAAATCGTCAATCGCCATCACAGGCACCACCGCGCCTGCAGATAAAATCTCGCGTGGAGTCATTTTGAATCCTTTATATATCGTGCAAAGCTAAAGGGCAAATTGTACCGAAATATGGCGTAATGATGTGATAAATGTTGCCGGTGATGATGTGTGCAGGCTGCAATTCATGTATGATTCAACGGAAGAGTGAAATATATTTACAAAAAATGTAAAAATAAATATCCATTATAAACATGGTATTATTTTATTTTTGAGAAGTACGGTGAATATTGCACTTGCCAATCTTTTTTAG
>NZ_GL870929.1:709975-971619 GCF_000190695.1 Kingella denitrificans ATCC 33394 | reverse complement strand
GGTGCTTTTAATATTTAAATAAAATAAATTAAAATTTATACTTATTTATTTGACAAAAGATTACGTTTGCGTTATTATATGTGTAGCATTGCTATATGCTATGCTTAACTTTGTATTTCAAATTTAAGGAGCAATTTCGTGGATATTAACGGAAAACCATTCTTGCGCTCAAGAACAGATAAAATGTTGGGCGGCGTATGTGGCGGATTAGCAAAATGCTATGGCAAAGATGCTATGTTGTTCCGTGCCGGTTTTGTGATTACCTCATTTTTTGGTGGTTTAACTACTTTAGTTTATCTCTACTTGATGTTTACTCAACCGGAAGAAACCGAATAATCTACTTTTGTACTAGGAAAAATGATGATGAAAAAAAATGTTTTGTTTTTGGCTTTGACTGCTGCTTTGGCTTTGAGCGCATGTGATAGCAAACCTGCCGCATCTGCTGCTTCAGCACCTGCTTCCACACCTGCTGTTGCATCTGAGGTGGCAGCTTCTGAACCTGCTAGCACCCCTGCTGCATCTGAATCAGCTATGATGGGTGTTTCTGCTTCTTCTCCTGAGGCTGCACAAAAAGCAATTGCATCTGAAATTGCGAAGGCTGAACAAACTGCTGCGGCTGAAGATGCTGCTGAAGCGAAACGTGAATCAGATATTGTTGCTAAAGCAAAAGCTGAAATTCCTAACATTAAATTGCACGCAGCATGTGATGAGCTGAAAGCTAAAATGATTGCATGTACTAAAGATGAAGTGGATGCAGAGGCTCACTTGAAAGATTTGCGCGTCATTGCGGAAGAACCTGCTGATGAACAGGCAGATTCTTGTAAAGAAGAGTTGGCTAATTTCAAATGCGAATAATGCATAGATAATTTGCCATTAAAACACCATCCGAAGTTGGATTTCCAATTCGGATGGTGTTTTCTATTGTATTTGGGATAGAGCATTAGTGCAGGCTGCTTTGGGAAATATTAAGGGGATATTACGGATGATAGCTTCTGCTTCATTTGCTGAAGTTGATGCAGGGCTTGGCGGCTGACGATGCCTTCGGGCAGATAATGTTGGATGAACAGGCGGTTGAGGGCTAATGCGGCTTGGAGTTGATGGGGTTGCAGGCTGCTTGTTTCCAATGCCTGTAAAACATCGCCGGAGATAATGCAGCTGTTCGGCACGGAGTGCAGGCTGCTTTCGGCTTCGGCCATGCGTTCTGCTGCGGTTTCCGGCCGCATTAAATAGTTGGCATGGGTTTCGATGGGCTGTTGCTGCCGGTCGTGTTGTGCAGATGGCGCGTAACCCAATTCGTGCAAAAGCTGCCATTCGAAATGGCGCAACGGGGCGAGATGGTGCTGACCTGTGCCGAAGTGCTGCATGAGTTGCGCCAAGGCGTGATAAAGGTTGGGATGCGGGTCTTCGCGGGCGGTGAGCTTGAGTAGGATTTCGTTGGCGTATAAGGCGCTGAACAGGAGCAGGTTTTTGGGTTGCTGCCAGCCGCCCACCCATTCGGCACGGTGCAGGGTTTTGAGTTCTTCTTTGCCGAACCAGGAGATGCTTAACGGGACGAATGGCATAAGGATGCCGCGCAATTCTGAACCGCGTGCGCGTGCGCTGCGTGCCAATAGTGCGACTCGGCCATAGTCGCGGCTGAACACTTCCAGCCGCAGGCTGTTTTCGCGCCACGGGCTGCTGGCGAGCAGGAAGGCGGGTTGGTGGTTGATGCGGTGCGGTATCATGAATAAAAATGGAATGAAAAAGCAGCCTGCACATGGTGCTGTGAAAAGTGCAGGCTGCTTTTTAAACGTTGGAACAATGAATCAGCGCGAACATTTGGCTTTCACGGCAGCAATGGCGGCATCTAATTTCGCGCCGTCCACTTCACCGACCAGTGCCTGCTGCTGTTGGCAGGCGGGAATGCGCACCACCGTGTAGGGCAGCACGCCGACTTGGTTGCCGAATTCTTTCATCATATTGCGGCTGTTATTGCCCGTGTACCGCCAAATGGGGTACGACACGGGCGTGCTTTGCAGGAATTTGCTGATATTCGCGGTTTCATCCACGGCAATGCCGACCATTTGCACGTTTTGACGTTTGCCTTTTTGCGCGTACCAGCGGCTCATGGCCGGCATTTCTTTGCGGCAAGGACCGCACCACGTGGCCCAAAAGTTAATCACTTGGACGGGGGCTTTGTCGTTTAGCTGCTGCGGTTTTTGGCTGGGATGCAGGGTGAAATCGGCGGCTTGTGCCGGCAATGCGGCGGCGAACAGGGCGGCGGTGAGGGCCAGAGCGGAAATCTTCATGATTCATTCCTTGTTTGAACAGTAGGTTGGGGGTGCAGGCTGCCATCCTGCATGACGAGGACGCGCCCGAAACGCTGCGCCAGTTCGTCGTCATGGGTAACGACCACCAGCGCAGTATCCAGTTCCGCCTGCAATTCCAGCATCATATCCAGCACATGGCGGGCATTGCGGCGGTCGAGATTGCCGGTCGGTTCATCCGCCAGCAGGCATTTGGGGCGTTTGACCAATGCGCGGGCAATGGCGGCACGTTGGCGTTCGCCGCCGGACAATTCGGCCGGACGGTGCATCATCCGTTGCCCCAGCCCGACTTTTTCCAGCATCAAAGCAGCCTGCACTTTGGCATCCTTTGCACTCATGCGGCCAATCAGTAGCGGCATCATCACGTTTTCCAGCGCCGTGAATTCGGTGAGCAGATGGTGGAATTGATACACGAATCCCAAATATTGGTTGCGCAGCTGCCCCAGTTTGGCTTGGGAAAGCTTGGCAATTTCCTGCCCCATCAGCGTAATGCTGCCGGAACTGGGTTCGTCCAGACCGCCCAGCAGATGCAGCAGCGTGGATTTGCCGCTGCCTGAAGAGCCGATAATGCCCACGCTTTCGCCCGCTTGGATTTGCAGCGTCAAATCATGCAGCACGTCCACATTCAGGCCGCCGTCTTGATAGGTTTTGCAGACTTTTTGACAGTCAATGACCCAATTACTCATAACGCAATGCCTCCGCAGGTTGTGTGCGTGCCGCGCTCCAGCTCGGATAAAGCGTGGCAATAAACGACAGCAGCAGTGAAATAACGGTAATGCCGAGCACATCGTATAGTTGGATATCGCTGGGCAGGTAATTGATAAAATAGACTTTGGCCGAAACGAACTGGACATTGAACAGGGTTTCGATCCAATGGATAATCACGCCGATTTTCCACGCCAGCAGCAGGCCGAACACCACGCCGGTTATCGTGCCCAACACGCCGGCCACCATGCCCTGCACCACGAAAATCTTCATAATGCCGCGCGGCGACAGCCCAAGCGTGCGCAAAATGGCAATGTCGGACTGTTTCTCGTTCACCGCCATCACCAGTGACGACACCAGGTTAAACGCCGCCACGACGATGATACAGGTCAGCAGCAGGGTCAGCATGCGCTTTTCCATTTCCACCGCGCTGAAATAGCTGCGGTTGTTGTCCGTCCAGTTTTGCGTCCACAAATCTTTCCGCTGTTCCGCAGGCAGCAGCCGTTCCATCACGGCGGGGGCGTTTTGTGGGTCGGCCAGGCGCAGGCGCAGGGCGATGGCGGCATCGTCGGTGCGGTAGAGTTTTTGAGCATCGGCCAGATGGATTAAGGCCAAACTGCTGTCGGCCTCGTCAAAACCAGTTTTCACGATGCCGACCACGGTAAATTGCTTCAGGCGCGGCACCACGCCGGCAGGGGTTACATTGCCTTCGGGGGTAATGACGGTTACTTTCTCGTTCACTTTCGCCCCCAGCGTTTCGGCCAGGCTTTCGCCCAGAATAATACCGAATTCGTCCGCTTTTAGCGCGTCAAACGAACCGGCCGTCATTTTGTCGGCATAATCGATGACTTTTCTCTCTTGGTCGGGCAGGATGCCGCGCAACTGTGTGCCGCGGACTTCGCCGGAATTGGCCAGCAAGCCTTGTCCGGCAATGAACGGCGCGCTGGCCAAGACTTCAGGTTTGCCGGCGAATTTCTGTTGCAATGCCTGCCAGGTGGCCGGCGTGCCGTTTTGGCTGTCGATCAGATAGCCCACTTCGGCGTGCGGCGCGATGTTGAGCAGCTGCCCGCGGATTTCTTTCTGAAAACCGTTCACCACGGACAACACCACAATCAGTGCAATCACGCCCAATGCGATGCCGACAATCGACATCACGGAAATAAACGACATGAAGCCGCTGCGTTTTTTGGCGCGCAAATAGCGCAAACCAATCCAAGTTTCGAGTGAAGCCATGTGCAGGCTGCCTTTGCGTTGAAATAATCGGAAGGTGTTATTGTAACAAAAAATGCGTGGTTCAGTTTTGGCAACTCAAGCGGTAAAGCGGCAGTAAATCCATCAGGCGCGCCACCGTCCATGCCAAAGTGTCGTGTTCCGCCAATTCGTCGCGCGGCAAATGGCGGCCGATGCGGTAGAAATCCTGCGGTTCGCGCCATTCGGAAGGTGCAGGCTGCCATGCGGCAACGGTTTTGTGTTCGGCATATTCGCTGTCTTTGCCGCGCCATAAATCCCAGTCAGCCCATTGCGGGTGGCCGATTTGGTCGAGCCACTGGTGGTATTGCGCCAGCGAAATATGCGATTGCGCGGCTTTGTACGCATGCCAATCCAAGCTCACGGTGAAACGCTGCCGGTTCAGAATCAGCGACAGAATCGGCGCATCGCGTTCAAAGCCGGGCAATTTGAAAAACGCGAAAAAATGCGCGCGCACCTGCCAGCCGTTGCACCAACGCTCGATATGCGGCGCGGCAAAGACGATGCCTTGCGCCGCTAAAGCAGCCTGCACCGCCAAAACAAAATCGCGCCAATCCGTCCATGCCGCACGGTATTGCGCCTTCACGCCCTCAATCGATTCGGGCGCAAACTGCTTCATTTGCGCAAACTGGTAAAACGGCTGCTGCAATACTTGGCAATGTGCCACCGAAAGTGCAGGCTGCTTTTTCATCCTATTTATTCTCCGTCTTTCCAACAAGAAATCACCCGTTTGCCGGAATGTTCGGGCATATCGTCCGCCAAACGCGGCACGGGCACGCCCAATTTAGCGGCTTCCCGCGCGTAAAAATCCTGTTTGGTCAAATAATCCGCTTCCACAATATGCCGTACGCGCACCGACGACGGGCAGGCAATGGCACGTTCGATGGCCGCCACCGCGGCATCGCGGTGAATGCGGTTTGCAGGCTGCTTTGCCTGCGCCGAAGGCTTCTCCTGCCGCAGCAAAGCGAAAATCGGATGGCGTTCCGCCGCATACAGGCCGCCCAAGCGCAAAATATCCACATGCGCCACCCCAGACGTTTGCCAAATCTGCTCCGCCGCCAAAACCGCCCGTCCGGATGCCGTATCGGGTTCGGGCAATGTATTTTCGTCGCATAAACCCTGCTGCGCGCCGAACACGCCCACGCTGCTCAAATACACAATATGCCGCACCTGCATTTTCTTCGCCTGTTCGGCCAACCAGCGCATGGAAGCGACATAATCGGCCAATGCGGCGGGCGGCAGGGCAATGACCCAAGTGCCGTAATCCGCCCAATCGGCGTTTGCGCAATGCTCGTTCAAATCCATGCACGACACTTCAATCGGCAGGCAGACATCGTCCGACGACCAATGCCGCTTAATCGCCGCCACCGGATATTGGTGTTGATACAGCGACTCTGCCAAAGCCCTGCCGACAAAACCCATGCCGAAAATAAGAACCGATGGCGGTGTTGGGTGGTTCATGCAAAATCCCCATGCAAAAACCGCACTCATTTTAAATTTAATGAGTGCGGTATGATAATTAAAATTTTGGGGTGGCAGATGGGATTCGAACCCACGACCCTCGGAATCACAATCCGATGCTCTAACCAACTGAGCTACAACCACCAGAAACTAATATCTGGAAAAATGGCACGCCCGACAGGAATCGAACCCGTAACCCCCGACTTAGAAGGTCGGTGCTCTATCCAGTTGAGCTACGGGCGCGTACTATCTGGCGTATCATTAAGTAATTTGTGGTCGGGGCGGTGGGATTCGAACTCACGACCCTCTGCTCCCAAAGCAGATGCGCTAACCGGGCTGCGCTACGCCCCGACTGAAGAACCTAACTATACAGATTGCGCGTTGTGCCGTCAAGCGGCATTTGGTCTTAAAAAAGCGTATTTCGCATAGTTTCCTTGTTTTTTCTATAAAAATAATTTTCATCGGGTTATCGTGCGCCGAATCCGGTCAGAATGATTTTCACGGTTTTGAACATAATCAGCACGTCTAGCGAAAACGAAAAGTGTTTGATGTAGTAAAAATCATGTTCGATTTTGACTTGGGTTTCGTCGGTGTTGCCGGCATAGCCCTGCGTTACCTGCGCCCAACCGGACAGGCCGGGTTTGACGATGTGGCGGTATTGGTAAAAAGGGATGCTTTTTTCGAATTGTTCCACGAACACTTTTTGCTCTGGGCGCGGGCCGATAAGGCTCATGTCGCCTTTGAGGATGTTGAAAAACTGCGGCAGTTCGTCCAGCCGTGTTTTGCGGATAAAGCTGCCGACGCGCGTGATACGGCTGTCGCCGACTTGGGCAAGTTGGGCGCCGTTTTGCTCGGAATCGGTGCGCATGCTGCGGAATTTGTAAATCTTAAATTCGCGGCCGCCCTGTCCGACGCGGTTTTGGACAAACAGCACGCTGCCGGCGCTTTCCAGGCGGATGGCGATGGCGGTGAGCAGCATCAGCGGCAGGGCAAAGGGTAGGGCGGCGAGGACGCACAGGATGTCGAGCAGGCGTTTGACCAGCATGTAGCCTGCGGGCGGCAGCAGCGAGCCTAAATCGTTTTCATAAAGGTGGCGGATTTTCACGCGGCCGGTGAGCGATTCTTCGATTTGGCGGATGTTGTACACGGGGATGCCGTCCAAAGTGCAGGCTGCCAGGAAGCGTTGCCAGTCCGCGCTCAAATCAGGGCAATGCAAATCGGCCACCACGGCTTGGACGGGGGTTTGCGGCAGTTCGGGCGCGTTCAGGCAAATCCAGTTTGCATGGGGGATTTGTGCGGCGCTGCCGGCGCGTCCGTGCGGGATGTAGGCCATGTTGGGGAGGTGGCGGTTGCGGCGGATGAAGTCGCCCACGAAAAACAGGGTGGCCAGCAGGCTGTTGATGAGGACAAAGCTGTTGGAAAAGGTGATGAACAGGATGCCGCTGATGAAAAATACGCTGCCGTACGACAATCCGACGGCAGGCAGGATGTGCAGCCAGCTTTGTTTGCCGGGAAAATACAAAAGTTTGTTGATGGAGACGGCGGCCAATGCGTAGGCAATCAGGCAAATCAGCGCGCTGTTGATGATTTTGATATGGAACAGGGCGATGTTTTTTTGCGAGAGATACAGCGTTGTGGTCAGTGTAATCAGCACAATGCCGTTAATCAGGCGCAGTGCGAGCGATGGTGTGGGTTTCATGGGTTTCGGCGCAAGCGGTTGTAGAGGAATTGCAGGAGTGCGGACGGGAGCAGGCGGGGCAGGGCGCGTTGGGCGAAGCAGACGAAGGCGGCCGGCGGCGTTTGCAGTGCCAGACGGCGTTTGAGTCGGTAGAGCTGCCATTCGCTGCGGATGTACCGCCAACCTTTCCGGCGTCCAATCATGCCGCTACCCGTGCGTGCGTACACGAGGGTTTGCGGCAGGTTGGCGCATTGCATGCCGGCGGCCAGCATCCGCAGCCACAGGTTGTAGTCTTCCATCCACAGGTGGTGCTGGTAACCGCCGACACGGTGCAGGCTGCTTTTGCGGTAGGCAACGGTCATGTGGTTGAACGGGTTGCGCTTTTGGGAGAATCGGACGATGTCCGCATGGGTCAGCGGCACGCGGCGCATGTTCATGCGGCTGCCGTCCGCAGGGATGTGCCGGTCAAATTCGGCGATTTGCCCGCCCAGCAGGTCGGTTTCCGGATGCTGCCGCAAAAAGGCGCATTGCAGCGCGAAACGTTCCGGATGGGCGATGTCGTCGCTGTCCATGCGGAAGATGTAGTCGTGCGTGCAGTGTTCGATGCCCGCATTCAGGGCTTTGCCCAAGCCGACATTCTGCGGCAGCGGCACGATTTTGAGCGGCAGGCGCGTCCGCCATTCATCCAATGCAGCCTGCAAATTCTGCGTGATTTCGCCGTCCAGCACCACCACGATTTCGTGTGCAGGCTGCGTCTGTGCGTGCAGGCTTTGCAGGCATTCGTGCAGGAACGCGGGTTGTTCGCGCCGGTAAACCGACATTAAAACCGAAAACTTCATGTGCAGGCTGCTTTTCGACACGGCTTAAACGGCGGCTTTCAATTCGCGCACCAAATCGGCCACGGCGCGCACGGCCTGTGCAGGCTGCTTTTCGATTTCCTGCACAATGCGGCTGCCCACAATCACCGCGTCCGCCACTTGGGCGATTTGTGCGGCACTTTGCGCGTCGCGGATGCCGAAGCCCACGCCAATCGGCAAATCGGTGTATTGGCGCAGCAGCGCAATCTGGCGCGCCACGGCTTCCGTGTCCAGCCGCGCCGAACCGGTCACGCCTTTGAGCGACACGTAATAAATGAAACCGCTGGCCTTTTCGGCAATCGCGGCGATGCGTTCGGGCGTGGTGGTGGGCGCAATCAGGAAAATGCAGTCGATGCCGCGCGCCGCCAAAGCAGCCTGCAAGGGCGAAATGTGTTCGATGGGGCTGTCCACCGTCAGCACGCCGTCCACGCCCGCATCCGCCGCCGCTTGGGCGAAGGCTTCGTAACCCATGTTGTGAATCGGGTTCAGATAGCCCATCAGCACCACGGGCGTGTGTTGGTTTTTTTGGCGGAATTCCTGCACCGCCGCCAGCACGCCTTGCAGCGACACCTTGTTCTCCAGCGCCCGTTCGACGGCGCGCTGAATCACTTCGCCGTCCGCCATCGGGTCGGAAAACGGCACGCCCAGTTCCAAAATGTCCGCGCCCGCGTCCGCCATGCCGTGCATCAGCTGCACCGTGGCCGCCAAATCTGGGTCGCCGGCGGTGATGTAGGGAATCAGGGCTTTGCGGTTTTGCAGCGATTGGAATGTTTGGGCAATGCGGCTCATGATGGTCTTCCGTGGACGGTTGAAAAAGTCGGTATTATAGCGTTAAAAACGGTCATCAGGGTGCAGGCTGCTTTTGCCGAAAATCGATGGCTTTGTTGAAGGTATCGCTTCAATGCGCGCCCGAATCCGGCTTCTCGCGTTTTTTTGACGAAACTGCTAGCCCGTTGCGAAAGACGGGGCTAAAATCAATCTTTACCTTCAATCTTTCTTTTCGTGCACGGAGGACATGATGACGGAGCAACAGCCGATACAGCAATACCTGGATTATGCACAACGCCAACCGCAGGCCGAAGCCCGAATGTTGCAGGCTGCTTTGCAGTTGGCAGAACAGATTTACCCAGCCGGTGCCGCCACCACCGCCCAAGAACCGCTGCTGCCGCATCTGTTGCAGGCTGCCCTGATGGTGGCCGATATGGATTTGCTGCCCGAATCCGTCGCCGCCACCGTATTGACCGACGCACCGGCGCATGCGGACAACTGGGAAGAGCGCGTGACCGAAGCGTGCGGCGGCGCCGTGGCCAATCTGGTCAAAGGTATCGACGAAGTGCAGAAGCTCACCCATTTTGCCAAAGTGGACAGCCTGGCCACGCCCGAAGAGCGCGCCGCCCAAGCCGAAACCATGCGCAAAATGCTGCTGGCCATGGTGTCCGACATCCGCGTCGTCCTGATTAAGCTCGCCCTGCGCACCCGCACCATGCAGTTTCTCAGCCAAACGCCCGACAGCCCGGCCAAACGCGCCCTGGCCAAAGAAACGCTGGATATTTTCGCCCCGTTGGCCAACCGTTTGGGCGTGTGGCAGCTCAAATGGCAGCTCGAAGATTTGGGCTTCCGCCACTACAATCCCGAAGAATATCGCCGCATCGCCTGCCTGCTCGATGAAAAACGCGATGAGCGGCTGGAATATATCGAACGCTTTTTGGTGCAACTGAAAGCCGCCGTCCGCCAGGCCGGCATCGAATGCGACGTGGCCGGCCGCCCCAAGCACATCTATTCCATTTACCGCAAAATGGTGAAGAAAAAGCTGGATTTTGACGGCCTGTACGACATCCGTGCCGTGCGCGTGCTGGTCAATACCGTGCCCGAATGCTATTCCGTGCTCGGCATCGTCCACAGCCTGTGGCAGCCGATTCCGGGCGAGTTCGACGACTATATCGCCAACCCGAAAGGCAACGGCTACAAAAGCCTGCACACCGTGATTGTGGGACCGGAAGACAAGGGCATCGAAGTGCAAATCCGCACCAACGAAATGCACGAATTCAACGAATTCGGCGTGGCGGCGCACTGGCGGTATAAAGAAGGTGGCAAGGGCGATTCGGCCTACGAACAGAAAATCGCCTGGCTGCGCCAACTGCTGGACTGGCGTGAAAACATGGCGCAAAGCGGCAAAGAAGATTTGGCCGCCGCCTTCAAAACCGAATTGTTCAACGACACGATTTATGTGCTGACGCCGCACGGCAAAGTGTTCTCGCTGCCTTCGGGTTCCACACCGATCGATTTTGCCTATGCGCTGCACAGCGATTTGGGCAACCGTTGCCGCGGCGCGAAGGTGGACGGGCAGATTGTGCCGCTGTCCACGCCGCTGGAAAACGGGCAGCGCGTGGAAATCATCGCTGCCAAAGAAGGCGAGCCGTCAGTGAACTGGCTGCACGAAGGCTGGGTCAAATCGTCGAAGGCCATCAGCAAAATCCGCGCCTATATCCGCGCGCAAAATGCCGAAGCCGTACGCGAGGAAGGCAAGCACCAGTTCGACAAAGTCATCGCCAAAATCAATCCCAAGCCCAACCAGCAGCAGGTGTGCGAAAAACTCGGCTTTAAGCAGCTGGAGGAACTGTATGCCGCCATCGGTCAGGGCGAAGTGTCGCTGCGTGCGGTTCAGAAAGCAGCCGGCACGCTGATTGAACCGCAGGCGGTGCCGGTGTCGGAAAACACCATTGTCAAAAAATCCAAAATCGCCTCCGGCAGCAAAAACGGCGTGCTGGTGGACGGCGAAGGCGGGCTGCTGACCGTATTGGCACGCTGCTGCAAACCCGCGCCGCCTGATTTGATTGCCGGCTTTGTCACACGCGAAAAAGGCGTGTCGATTCACCGCGAATGCTGCCCGGATTTTCAGCACTTGGCGCGGAAATCGCCTGAAAAAGTGGTGCCGGCCAGCTGGGCGGAACTGGACAGCGGGCAGATTTTCGCCATCGACATCGAAGTGCGCGCGCAGGACAGGAACGGTTTGCTGCGCGATGTGTCGGACTGCTTGGCGCGGCATAAGGTGAATGTGACGGCGGTGCACACGCAGACGCGCGGCCTGGAGGCCAGCATGCGCTTCACGCTGGAAGTGCGGCAGGTGAACGAGTTGCCACGCGTACTGGCGAATTTGGCGGAAGTGAAAGGCGTGAGCGGCGTGAGCCGTTTGTAAAGGCGCAACAGGACGGAAAAGCAGCCTGCACTCGGTTTGGGAGGGTGCAGGCTGCTTTTTTGTGGTTTGAAATTTGGGACTGTGAATGTTTTATGCCGTTGCAATGCCGCCGTATGGATTTTGGGGAATGCCGCGGCGTTATCAAAGCAGCCTGCACTTTGAAAACTGAGGTGCAGGCTGCTTTTGGGTTGTGCGGCCACTATTATGGAGAGCCGGCTTTTGCATTCCGAGCCATCTGATTAAAGATGAAATCGTCAAAGCATTTTATCGTCAAAGCATTTTTTTGATATCGGACGGCAAAAATCCGTAATGCCGCCTGAACGCTTCGTTGAACCGTCCCGCGTGGCGGTAGCCGCAAAAGTGCATGGCGGCTTGGACGGTGCTGCCGGATTCGATGAGGGCGAGCGCGTGTTCCAGCCGCAGGCGGCGCAGGCGTCCGGCGACGGTTTCGCCGGTTTGCGCTTTGAAATAGCGTTTCAGGTAGCATTCGTTCAGTCCGATGCGGCGGGCGATTTCGGCGATGGTCAGCGGGCGGGCGAATTCGTTTTGCAGGATGTCGGCGGCTTCGTCTATGCGCCGGCGGCGGTAGCCGTTGTCGTGGCGGCGGAAGGTGAAGCGCAATAATCGGGCGGAGAGTTCCAGCGCGGCGGCTTCGTCGGCGAGCAGGCCGAAGCCGTCCGATTCGAACGGGCGTTGGAGCAGGGGGCAGGCCGCCGCCGTCAGTGCCGCCGCGTTTTGCGCCAGCCGTTGCAGGGCGAATCGGCCTATCGTTTGCGGCGAAAACAGGCGTTCGTCCAGTAAACCTTCATCGTGCCAGCGGCGCAGTTTTTCCAGCGAAAAATCCAAATGCAGCGCGCACATGCCGCCGTTGTCGGGCAGCAGGGTTTCGGATACGTCCGCCAGTTCGCCGCGTACCAGCCAGATTTCTCCGGCAGACGGGCGGTATTCCCTGCCGCCCATTTGTAACCGGTTCTGCCCCGACACCATGACGAACAGGGCGCAGTTGTGGCTGAAATTGTGGATTTCGGTGGGAAACGCGCCCGTTCCGCCGCCGCGCATCCGCGACAGGGTGATGCCCGAGTCGAAGCGGTTGATGCACATTTCCAGATGCAAACCGGGCTGTTTTACCTGCGCCATGAGCGCGTTGTCGGAACAGCCGTCCAACGCCCAGCCGGATTTATCGGAGCGGACATAGGTTTGGTACTGGCGGTAGATGGCGGCGGTGTTCATGTTTGGATGGGAACGGGTTGTCTGATAAGCGGATTAAATAGGAATTATTGCCAATAATCAAGCGCAGGGATTGGTTGAAACGGAAAAGGCCGTCTGAAAGGGTGTTTCAGACGGCCTTTCCCGTTTCGGGAATTTGTTTTGCCGTTTCGGGAATTTTGCGTTTTGCGGCGTGGTTTCTGCAGATTATTTGTTTAATAATAAACATTCTTATTCGTATGCAAAGGAACCGCACACCGTGAAGCCACGTTTTTATTGGGCAGCCTGCGCCGTCCTGCTGGCCGCCTGTTCGCCCGAACCTGCCGCCGAAAAAACTGTATCCGCCGCATCCCAAGCCGCATCTGCATCTGCCGCCACGCTGACCGTGCCGACCGCGCGGGGTGATGCCATTGTGCCGAAGAATCCCGAACGCGTCGCCGTCTACGACTGGGCGGCGTTGGATACGCTGACCGAGCTGGGCGTGAATGTGGGCGCAACCACCGCGCCGGTGCGCGTGGATTATTTGCAGCCTGCATTTGACAAGGCGGCAACGGTGGGGACGCTGTTCGAACCCGATTACGAAGCCCTGCACTGCTACAATCCGCAGCTTGTCATTACCGGCGGGCCGGGCGCGGAAGCGTATGAACAGTTGGCGAAAAAGGCGACCACCATAGACCTGACGGTGGACAACGGCAATATCCGCACCAGCGGCGAAAAACAGATGGAAACCCTGGCGCGGATTTTCGGCAAGGAAGCGCGCGCGGCGGAATTGAAGGCGCAGATTGACGCGCTGTTCGCCCAAACGCGCGAAGCCGCCAAAGGCAAAGGGCGCGGGCTGGTGCTGTCGGTTACGGGCAACAAGGTGTCCGCCTTCGGCACGCAGTCGCGGTTGGCAAGTTGGATACACGGCGACATCGGCCTGCCGCCCGTGGACGAATCTTTACGCAACGAGGGGCACGGGCAGCCCGTTTCCTTCGAATACATCAAAGAGAAAAACCCCGACTGGATTTTCATCATCGACCGTACCGCCGCCATCGGGCAGGAAGGGCCGGCGGCTATGGAAGTGTTGGATAACGCGCTGGTACGCGGCACGAACGCTTGGAAGCGCAAGCAAATCATCGTCATGCCTGCCGCGAACTACATTGTCGCGGGCGGCGCACGGCAGTTGATACAGGCGGCAGAACAGTTGAAGGCGGCGTTTGAAAAGGCCGAACCCGTTTCGGCGGGGAAAGAATAGGGGTCGTCTGAAAACGGAGCTTCCGAAGAAAGTCGAGTTTCTGCGAAGCTAAAACCGAAGCTGCAAAAGAAGTGAAAAGCAGCCTGCACGTTGAAAATGTCACCCAAGCAAACCTACGGTTTGCCGCCCTCTCCCTAGCCCTCTCCCACGGGGAGAGGGGATGGGGTCGCAGGCTGCTTTTAGGGTTCAGGCAAATTTTAACTCTTTTTGAAGCTGTACTTTAGCTTCGCAGAAACTCGACTTCCTTCGGAAACCTCGTTTTCAGACGACCTTTTGGAACACCATAGGCACACGCATCGACCGTCTGAATCAAAGATTCAGACCGATAGCAGTCCGCACCCGAGTTTATGCGGTAAACAGCAAGGCTACGGCAACCCTAACCCTCTCCCCGTGGGAGAGGGTTAGGGAGAGGGCAGTAAGCCGCAGGCTTGCATCAAAGCCGATAACGCTTTCACAAAGCCTGTGCGCTGAAAACAGAAAGGTCGTCTGAAAACGGAGCTTCTGAAGGAAGCGGGGTTTCTGCGAAGCTAAAACGCGGTTTCAACGAAGTGAAAAGCAGCCTGCACGTTGAAAATGCCACCCAAGCAAACCTTTGGTTTGCCGCCCTCTCCCTAGCCCTCTCCCACGGGGATGGGGTTGCAGGCTGCTTTTAAGGTTCAGGCAATTTTTAACTCTTGTTGAAGCTGTACTTTCAGAAGCTCCGTTTTCAGACGACCTTTTGGAACACCACAGGCACACGCATCGAGCGGCTGAGTCAAAGATTCAGACCAATGGCAGTCCGCACCCGAGTTTATGCGGCAAACAGCAAGGCTACGGCAACCCGTCCCCTCTCCCCGTGGGAGAGGGTTAGGGAGAGGGCAGTAAGCCGCAGGCTTGCATTCGAAACGAAACGAAAACCGCCATACGGAGTCTAATTAAACCGGTTACGAAAACGAATAACGCGGCCATATTCCGCTTTCAGACGACCTAAACCAACCGAAACATATAGTGGATTAAAATAAAAATGAGACAAGACGGTAATGTCCGCTGTGTACAGCTAGAGTACATAAGGGCGTTGGCAGCGCCGTATCATTGCAATTTTAATCTGCCATAAATTTTGTCTGCAACCAAAGGAAAACCATCATGAAAAACATCAAAACCCAACTTTTCGCTATCCTCATCAGTCTCTCTGCCGCAGCCGTGCCTGCCGCCGAAATCGCCCAAAGCACGGGCAAAGTCTTTGAAGGCGTCAACTACACCGTCATCCGTGAAACCCTGCCCAAAGGCAAGGAAATCCCCCGCCACAACCACCCCGGCCACACCCTGCTGGTTACCCAAACCAAAGGCAGCTCGGTATTTTTGTTTGATGGCGGAAAAAGGCAGGAATTGCGGCCGGGCAGCGTCCTGAAGGCGGATGGTAGCGAATACGTTGCCATCAAAATAACCGACGACAGCGAATTGGTGATTGTGCTGGTGAAGGATGGGGCAAGGTAGGGACACGCTGTTTGGGCAAATGATTTGGGTGCAGGCTGCTTTTGAACGGGTGAAAAGCAGCCTGCACCCTTTTGCAAAACTCCGTTTGAGATATATTGCGTTGAATAAATTTATCAATTCATTGAAAATAAATGTCGCCGCTTTGAACCGCGCTCAAATCCGAAGGTTTACGAAGATTCCCGCCTGCGCTTTTCCCGCCCGGTTTGCATGCGCCTACTCAAATCCCACAGAAAATTTGCTATAATTTCGTGCTTTCAGCCTTGCAAACGCAAGGTGCCGCCACCATATCCACGCACATAGCCAATCCGCTATGTTTTAACAAATAAACGAACACCGTTCTGAAAGCCGGCACGCGCTATTGCAGAAACCAACTGTGCAGGCTGCTTTATTATTTCACGCACCCCGCCGAGTGAGTGCCAAACCGACACGCATATCGCAAAAGCAGCCTGCAATCCTTTGAAAACGAGAAGCCCATGTCCGAACCACAAGATTATCCCGATAACGAAACCGAAGACCAACTCAACGACAACCGCCCCCTGTCGCCCGAAGAGCAGCGCGAGCGCCTGCGCCGCCTGATTTTGCAGGGCAAAGAGCGCGGCTATATCACCTATGCCGAAATTAACGACGCACTGCCGGACGATATGTCCGATGCCGAGCATATTGACGGCGTGGTGAACATGATTCAGGGCTTGGGCATTCAGGTGACCGAAGAAGCGCCCGATGCCGACACACTGCTGATGAGCGACAACAGCAGCGCCATGACGGACGAAGACGCCGTTGCCGAAGCCGAAGCCGCGTTGTCGCAGGCGGATTCCGAATTCGGCCGCACCACCGACCCCGTGCGGATGTATATGCGCGAAATGGGTCAGGTGGAGCTGCTCACGCGCGAAGACGAAATCAAAATTGCCAAAGAAATCGAAAATGCCCTGAAAAACATGATTCAGGCCATTTCCGCCTGCCCGGGTTCCGTGGGCGAAATTTTGGCCTTGATTGACCAAGTGAAAAAAGACGAAATCCGTGTCGATGAAGTGGTCGAAGCCATTATCGACCCGAACGAAGTGCTGCTCAACGAACTGGGCTTGGGGCATTTGGAAAACAACAGCGCGCATCCGGCCGAAGAAAGCGACGGCGGCGAAGATGACGAAGACGGCGGCGAAGACGACGAAGATGCCGATTCCGGCAGCCTGGAAAGCCAGCAAAATCTGGAAGAGCTTAAGGCGCAGGTGCTGGAGCACTTCAAACACATCGAAAAAAGCTACGGCCTGATGGTGAAGGCTTTGGACAAACATCACAGCAAGCACGATACGTATCTGAAACACCGCAACAATATTGCGCAAAAACTGTTGGAAGTGCGTTTCTCCACACGCCAAATTGAAAACCTGAGCGAAAACCTGCGCGGCCGTGTCGAGCAAATCCGCCGTTTGGAACGCGAAATCCGCGACATCTGCCTAGACCGCGTGCGCATGGACAGGGATTATTTCATCGAACACTTCATGCCGAACGCCACCAATTTGGCATGGCTGGAAGAGGAAATCGGCAAAAACCGCGTGTGGAGCGAAACCTTGGCGCGTTTCAAACACGATATTTTGGAAAAGCAGGCCAAAATGGCGGAATTGGAAGCGCACGCGCGGATTTCCATTGCCGAGCTGAAAGAAATCAGCAAAAACATGGTGAAAAGCGAAAAAGAAACCGCTGCGGCCAAACAGAAAATGATTCAGGCGAACTTGCGCCTGGTGATTTCCATTGCCAAGAAATACACCAACCGCGGTTTGCAGTTCCTTGATTTGATTCAGGAAGGTAATATTGGTTTGATGAAGGCGGTGGATAAGTTCGAATACCGCCGTGGCTACAAATTTTCGACATATGCGACATGGTGGATCCGCCAGGCGATTACCCGCTCGATTGCCGACCAGGCGCGCACCATCCGTATTCCGGTGCACATGATTGAAACCATTAACAAAATGAACCGCATTTCGCGCCAATACCTGCAAGAGACGGGCGAAGAACCCGATTCGGCAAAACTGGCGGAACTGATGGATATGCCGGAAGACAAAATCCGCAAAATCATGAAAATCGCCAAAGAGCCGATTTCGATGGAAACGCCGATTGGCGACGACGACGACAGCCATTTGGGCGATTTTATCGAAGACGTGAACAATGTGGCGCCGGCCGAAGCGGCCATGTATTCCAGCCTGCGCGAGGTGACCGCCGACGTGCTGGAAAGCCTGACCCCGCGTGAGGCGAAGGTGCTGCGTATGCGTTTCGGCATCGATATGAACACCGACCACACGCTGGAAGAAGTGGGCAAACAGTTTGACGTGACGCGCGAGCGCATCCGCCAAATCGAAGCCAAAGCGTTGCGCAAGCTGCGCCATCCGACCCGTTCGGACAAACTGAAAAGTTTTTTGGATAGCGAGGACGGCAAGTAAACTGAGTTCAGGCTGCTTTTTATCACCGAAAAGCAGCCTGCATTTTGTCTTGCCGCGCCATTCATTACCCATTTCTCCCACATTGCCAAAAGCAGCCTGCGCATCATGAGTACCGCCCATCTTCTCCTTTGCCACACGCCGCCGCACCACCTGCCTCTGATGGCGCAACGCGCGCCGCAGCACCATTTTTATGTGCATTACGATGCCAAATCCGATGCGGGCGGCATTGCCTTTTTGAACGGGCTGCCCAATGTGTCCGTGCTGCCGCAGCGCATCGACGTTCGCTGGGGCGGCTTCAGCATGATTGAAGCCACGCTCGCCCTGATGCAGGCGGCCTTGGCGCAACCGCAACACCAATGTTTCCACCTGATGAGCGGCGACTGCCTGCCGCTGCAAACGCCCGAAACCATCGAACGGCAAATGGCGGCGGCCGGTGCAGGCTGCCTGTTTTTGACCTGCGAAAACGTGCCGCGCCTGCGTTACCGCGTCCGCTTTTCCTTGCCGCACGCCGACACATCGTGGCAGCGCAGCCTGACAGGCAAATGCCTGACCAAAGCCGCCCAATGCGCCGACCGACTGCTGCCGAGCCGCCAAACCGCATGGGCCGGCAGCCAATGGTTTTCCGCTGACCGTGCTGCATTGCAACTGCTGCTCGATGCCACCGCCGACATGCGGCCATTTTTCCGGCACAAACTCTGCCCGGACGAACATTTCTTCCAATTCATCGCCCAACGGCACGCCGCGCAGCTTGCCCTGCACAACGACAACCATCGCTGCATCCGCTTCGCACACGGCGCGAACCACCCCGATTGGCAAACCCTGCCGCAGGTGCAGGCTGCTTTTGAACAAGGCTTCTGGTTCGTCCGCAAAGTCCGCCCCGATGTGATGCAGGCGTTTTGGGCGCAGGACGGCCGCCAAAATCCAAGCACACCGTAATCGGGCGGTATTCATGGCGTTGCGCCGCCATACCCACGCTTTGGGGCGGCAGCCCGTGGCACAAAGTGTTGCCATGCAAAAAGCCGCGCCGCCCGCGTTTATTTCGGTTTCACCGCATCCCAAAAGCAGCCTGCACTTTGTCGGACAATCTCCCATTTAAAGTGCAGGCTGCTTTTTTCGGATGTACAGCCCATCCGTCCTTGTTCTGTGGAATAGGGCGATTGCAGCTGACCCCAAGCGCGGGTATGGCGGCGCAACGCCATGAACACCGCCGGAAATTCCGTGCCTGAAAGGGAAGCACAGCCTGCCGAATCCGCGCTTTACCGAATCATTTTCCGCGAATGCGCGCGGCATCAAGTGCAGGCTGCTTTTTGATTGCGCAAACCCGTTTCGGCGGCGAATCCCCAACACAAAAGCAGCATGCACGCCAAAAAATCCGCCGTTTGCCACAGCAGCCGTGCCAAATCCACTATAATGGCGTTTTTTGTTGCCGTTTCAAACCCATGCGCCGTTCATCCTGGTTCGTCAAACATGCCCAAAAAGTGTGGCGGAAAGCCTATATGCCTTCTGCCACGCTGCCTGCGCACACCATCGACTGCCCCGAATGCGGCCTGCGCACGCGCATCCCCAAGCTGCGCCAAGGGCAACGGGCGGAATGTCCGCGCTGCCACCACCATTTGGTGCGCGTTGAAAACGAGCCGTTCCTGCTACCGTTGGCGTGCGCATCGGCCGCGCTGATGCTGATGTTTTTGGTGTACAGCCTGCCCTTTGTGACGGTGCAGATGACGGGGGTGTTTTCGCCGCTCACGCTGCCGGGCATGCTGCAATCGCTGTTGCAAGGCGATTGGGCGTTTCTGGGCACGGTGATGCTGCTGCTCACTTTTGGCACGCCGGCCGTGTTTTTGTGTGCCTGCATTTGGGTGTATGGCGCGCTGCTGTGGCAAAAGCAGCCTGCAAGCGTTTTGTGGCTGACGCGCTGGCTGGTGCGGCTGCGCGAATGGATTATGGTCGATGTGTTCTTCATTTCCATGCTGGTGGCGTATATCAAAATCCGCACGGTGGCAACGGTGGAATTCGGGCAGGCGTTCTGGCTGATGCCCGTGTGGGCGGTGCTGCTGCTGCGTACCGCCGTGGCCGTGCCCAGCCATTGGGTGTATTACCAAATCCGCCGCCGCAGCCACGAACTCCTGCACGAAGACCCGCACCACATCTGCTGTTCGCGCTGCCTGTTTTTCCGCCCGGCCAACGAAAGCTATTGCAGCGTGTGCGATTCCGAACTGTTCGACCGCCGGCCGTACAGTCTGCACGTTGCAGGCTGCTTTTTGTTGGCTGCGATTGTGCTGTATTTCCCTGCCAACCTATTGCCTATCATGATTTCCGAAAACCCCATGAGCAAGGAAATCAGCACCATCATGAGCGGCATTCTCTATATGTGGAACGACGGCGACAAACTCATCGCCAGCATTATTTTTTCCGCCAGCATTGCTGTGCCCACGCTGAAAATCGTCTCTATGCTGGTGTTGCTGGCCAATGCGCGCTTCGGGCTGTTCCTGCCGATTCGCGTGCTGTCGCTGCAATACCGCATTACCGAAGCCGTCGGCCGCTGGTCGATGATTGATATTTTCGTCATCATCATTATGATGAGCGCGTTCCACAGCCACATCGCCCGCGTCACCCCCGGCCCGGCCGCCATTTATTTCTGCCTGGTCGTTATCCTGACCATGCTCTCCGCCCACTTCTTCGATGTGCGCCTGCTGTGGGACAAATACCGGGAAGACGCAGCGCCGCCAGAATCCATTATCCGACCTACCACAGAACAAACATCATGACAGAATCTTCAAAACACCGACACGCACACGTCCGCCAAAGCAAAACGCTGGCTTCCACCGTGTGGATTATCCCGCTGATTGCCGCCATTGCCGGCATTTGGCTTTTGGTGGACTATTCGCGCCAGCAGGGCCCCGAAATCACCTTGCTGATGGACAATGCGGAAGGCATCGAAGTCAATACCACCACCATCCGCCTTTTGAATGTGGAAATCGGGCGCGTCAGCAGCATCCGCCTGCGCCCCGACCACAAAGGCGTGGAAGTCGTCGCCAAACTGCAGCCGAACGCGCGCGAAATGATGCGCGAAGACACGCAGTTTTGGGTGGTGAAGCCGCGCATCGACCAAAACGGCGTGACCGGTCTGAACACGCTGCTTTCGGGTTCGTACATTTCGTTCGCGCCCGGCAGCAGCCAAGAAGAAGCCAGCACGTTCACCGTATCCGAGCTGCCGCCCATTTCGGCCATGGGGCAACACGGCCTGCGCCTGAAACTGGTGGGGCACAATTCCAAAATGCTGGGTGCAGGCAGCCCCGTGATGTTTGAAAACCTGACGGTCGGCTCGGTGGAAACCGCAAAATTCAATCCGAAGACGCAGAACGTGGAATATAGCATTTTCATTCAAAGCCCGAACGACGTGCTGGTGAAAAGCAACAGCCAGTTTTGGTTGGACAGCGGCGTGAGCGTGCGTTTGGACGGCGGCGGCGTGAAAATTGATTCTGCACCGCTGCCGGCCATTTTGTCGGGCGCGATTGCGTTCAACACACCCACCGCCGCCGTGGGGCAGAAAGTGCAGGCTGCCGCGAACAATCAGGAATTTACCGTGTTCAACGACCGTGCCGAATTGGAAAACAAACCCAATGAGCGGACGCTGTATTACGTGGTGTTTTTCAAAAACTCCGTGCGCGGCTTGGAGGCGGGCGCGCCGGTGGAATACCGCGGAATGCGTATCGGCACGGTGGCGCAAGTGCCGTATTTCCAAGACGGCGACAGCGCCAAGCTGTTTGAAAACGGCTGGGTGCCCGTGCGGCTGCGGCTCGACCCCGACAGCATGGAGCGCGGCGACGAACCGCAAACGCGCGAATATTGGCAGAACGCCATGCAGGCTGCATTCGGCAAAGGCCTGGTGGCCACGCTGTCGAGCAACAATTTGGTGCTGGGCAGCAAAATGGTGGAATTGGTGGACAGCTCGTCCGGCGACGCGCTGCTCAAACCGCACGCGCAATATAACGGCCACACGGTCATTGCCAGCAAAGGCAGCGGCGGCTTGGACGAATTGCAAGACAAAGTTGGTCGCCTGCTGGACAAATTCAATTCTCTGCCGCTGGACAAAACGTTGGGCGAACTCAACGGCAGCCTGAACCAGCTCAAACAAACGCTGGCTTCCGCCAACCGCCTGCTGGGGCAGAACAGCACGCAGAAAATGCCGGCCGAATTGAATGCCACGTTGCAGGAATTGCGTAAAACGCTGCAAGGCGTGTCGCCCGAATCGCCGATGTATCAAGACATCCAGCAAACGTTGGCCGCGCTGAACCGCACGCTGCAAGACGTCCAACCTTTGGTGCGCACGCTGAACGAAAAACCCAACGCGCTGATTTTCAACCAAAACGGCAAAGATCCGATACCGAGAGGAAAATAAGATGATGAAAACGATGTGGCAACGGACGGTGCCGATGCTGGCGGCATTGACGGCGCTGGCGGCGTGCAGCAGCACTCCGACCGTGTATTACCAGCTGCCCGACAGTGCGTTTGTGTCGGCCAACACGCCCAAGCAGACGGTGTGGACGAATGTGTATGTGGTGCTGGCGGAGCCTTTGAACCGCCAAAGCCTGCTGTATCAAAGCGATGAGCATACGGTGCAGATGACGCAGCACAACCTGTGGGCGGCGCCGCTGTCCAACGGGTTGGCGGCGGCCGTGGCGAACAAGTTGAACCGTCAAAGCAGCCTGCACTTCCGCCCCGCCGAGGGTGCGGCCAAATCGCCCGCCATCACGCTGTTCATCGACCGTTTTCAAGGCAGCTATCTGGGGCAGACGGAAATCCGCGGTTATGCGCGGCTGCCGAACGGGAGCATCCGCGCGTTCCATGCGGTTACGCCGCAGAAGGGCGATGGTTATGCGGCCATGTTGGAAAGCCTGAATCAGGGCTTGGACGATGTGGCGCGGCAGTTGCAATAAAAACAGGGTGCAGGCTGCTTTTTGAGGTGTTCGGCCGCCAAAAAGCAGCCTGCACTTTAATATCGTCAATTAAATTCAGTCAATTAAATAAATTCAAATGAGTACGGCGTTACCCATATCCTTATGGACTACTCGCACACGACACCCATTGCCACCTTGCCCCGGTTTGAATTTAATCTGCTATATAACCCGATGAACAACCGAAAGATACTCATGCCGACACGAAAAGAACGCTACACGCTCGCCCGATATTTCCCGGCCGCACAGCTTTCCGTCATCCTGTTGTGCGTATTGCTGCTGGTGCTGTCCGTGTCGCTCGGGCTGTACACGCCCAAGGGCAAAGGGCAGGGCGGCGGCTTGAATTTTGATGTGGATATTCCGGTTTTTGTCGGGCTGGTTTTGCTGTGCGCAACGTTGTTCAACAGGCTGCCGATAGGGCTGCTGCGCCGCAGGGGCGTGGCCGACCGCCAAATTTACCGCCTGAAACAAATCAGCCAAAAGGCGAACGCGGGGTGGGTGCAGCTGGCGGCAACGCTGGTGTTGATATTTGGTACGGCGGAACTGACGCTGCTGTCCGTCAAATGGTTCGGCAGGAACGCGTGGGTGCAGATATACCGCAGCGAGATGTACAGCTATTTTGCTTCCGCCATACTGCCGGTCTATATCGCCATGCTGGCAACGCGCTATGCGGTATTGACGTGGTATGCCCGAAAAGGTCGCCGTGCAAAAACTGTTCGAAAACAAGGAGGAAGATGATGCAGGAATGGTGGAATGCCTATGCCGCCGAAAGGCTGTTGGTCGGGGAAATACTGGCGTGGGGTGCATTTTTGGTCGTTATGTTCATGTTGATTGCAATGGCGAGCATCAAATACCAGCAGGCGTTTATGACCTATTTTCGGGCGGACGATGTGCCTGCCGATGAATTTTTGGCGCAGCAGAACCGCGCGTTTGCCGCACGCCACGCGGAAATGCTGGACAACGGGTTTTCCGTGTGGCAGACCATGCGGCTGAAATGCGCCAATCCGCCATTTCAGGCGGCCATGGCGGTGTACCGGCATGAAGGGCGGCGCAGCCTGGTCGGCGTGCTGTATGCGTTGAACGGGCAGCAGGCGTGTTATACGGACATTTTCGAAGAATATGCGGATGGCAGCAGCCTGACGGTGAGCAATATTCCCCAAGCCGCACACCCGCTGATTCCGCAACTGCCGATATATAACGCCGAGCCACACAAAAGTACGGTGGCGCAACTATGCAGCCTGCACCAGGCCATCTGCCGCAAAACGCGCCCCGCCGAACCGCTTGCTCCGAACGATGACGAGCCGTACAGCCGCCGCATACTGTATTGGCTGGGGCGGCAGCGCGAATATTTGGCGCAAATGGGCTTGGTGCGGGCGGAACCCGATATTGACGGACGGTATTACTACACCTGGAAGGGTGCGGCTTCGGTAACGTTGCGCAGCTTTCCCGTGTCCCGCAGCCTGTTCGTGCGTGCGCTGCGGCGCAAAACGGCATCTTTAGCAGAAGAATGATGCAAAAAGCAGCCTGCACCGCCTGATTTCCGTTAAAATTACGCTATTTCCATTTTCAGATAGAAAGACCGAAACCATGTCCCAACAATACGTCTATTCCATGCTGCGCGTGAGCAAGGTTGTGCCGCCGCAGAAAACCATTATTAAAGATATTTCCCTTTCCTTCTTCCCCGGCGCGAAAATCGGCCTGCTCGGTTTGAACGGCGCGGGCAAGTCCACCGTGCTGCGGATTATGGCGGGTGTGGATAAGGAATTTGAGGGCGAAGCCGTGCCGATGGGTGGCATCAAAATCGGCTATCTGCCGCAAGAGCCGGAGCTTGATCCGGAAAAGACCGTGCGCGAGGAAGTGGAAAGCGGTTTGGGCGAAGTGGCCGCCGCGCAGAAACGTTTGGAAGAAGTATATGCCGAGTACGCCAATCCCGATGCGGATTTTGACGCGTTGGCGGAAGAACAGGGTCGCTTGGAAGCGATTATTGCGGCAGGTTCGTCCACGGGCGGCGGTGCGGAACACGAATTGGAAATCGCCGCCGATGCGCTGCGCCTGCCGGAATGGGATGCCAAAATCGGCAATCTGTCCGGCGGTGAAAAACGCCGCGTCGCTTTGTGCAAACTCTTGTTGAGCAAGCCGGATATGCTGCTGTTGGACGAGCCGACCAACCACTTGGATGCGGAATCGGTCGAATGGCTGGAGCAATTCCTCGTGCGCTTCTCCGGCACGGTGGTCGCGGTAACGCACGACCGCTACTTCTTGGACAATGCCGCCGAATGGATTTTAGAACTCGACCGCGGACACGGTATTCCGTGGAAAGGCAATTACTCGTCTTGGCTGGAGCAGAAAGAAAAACGCTTGGAAAACGAGGCGAAATCCGAAGCCGCGCGCGTGAAAGCGATGAAGCAGGAATTGGAATGGGTGCGCCAGAATGCCAAAGGCCGCCAAGCCAAGTCCAAGGCGCGTTTGGCGCGTTTTGAGGAAATGAGCAACTACGAATACCAAAAACGCAATGAAACGCAGGAAATCTTTATTCCCGTCGCCGAGCGTTTGGGTAACGAAGTGATTGAATTTGTGAATGTTTCCAAATCGTTTGGCGATAAAGTGCTGATTGACGATTTGAGCTTCAAAGTGCCTGCGGGTGCGATTGTCGGCATCATCGGCCCGAACGGCGCGGGTAAATCGACGCTGTTTAAAATGATTTCGGGCAAGGAGCAGCCTGATTCCGGCGAAGTGAAAATCGGGCAAACCGTGAAAATGAGCCTGATTGACCAAAGCCGCGAAGGTTTGCAAAACGACAAAACCGTGTTCGACAACATTGCCGAAGGTCGCGATATTTTGCAGGTCGGACAGTTTGAAATTCCCGCCCGCCAATATTTGGGTCGTTTCAACTTCAAAGGCAGCGATCAAAGCAAAATCGCGGGGCAACTTTCCGGCGGCGAACGCGGCAGGCTGCACTTGGCGAAAACCTTGTTGAGCGGCGGCAATGTGTTGCTGCTGGACGAACCGTCCAACGACCTCGACGTGGAAACCCTGCGCGCGCTGGAAGACGCATTGCTGGAATTTGCCGGCAGCGTGATGGTGATTTCTCACGACCGCTGGTTCCTCGACCGCATCGCTACGCATATCTTGGCTTGCGAAGGCGATTCGAAATGGGTGTTCTTCGACGGCAACTATCAGGAATACGAAGCCGATAAGAAACGCCGTTTGGGCGAAGAGGGCGCGAAACCGAAACGGATTAAATATAAACCGGTAACGCGTTGATTTTTCATGATTGAAAAGCAGCCTGCACATTGATTTGCAGGGCAAACGGGTGCAGGCTGCTTTTTGTGCGGACGTGGCGGCATCATGCCGTGAAGCCGCGAACTATCCAACTAATATGTTCCGCTATAAAAAACACAGGGAGACAATAAATGCCGACATTTTCGCAATATTTGCAGCAGCACAGCCAACAGCACGGGATTGCGCCCGAATTGACCAGCACGGTGGAGAGCATCGTGGCGGCGTGTGTCGAAATCAGCCGTAATGTGCGGCTGGGCGCGCTTTCGGGCGTGCTGGGCGAGGCGGGCACGGGCAATATTCAGGGCGAGGCGCAGAAGAAATTGGACGTGATTGCCAACCAAATCCTGATGGACACATTGCGCAAAAACCCGAATGTGGCGGGTTTGGCGAGCGAGGAGGAAGACGATTTTGTGGCGGCGGCTGAATCGGGCGGCTATTTGGTGCTGTTCGACCCGCTGGACGGCTCGTCCAATATTGACGTGAACATTTCCATCGGCACGATTTTTTCGGTGCTGAAAAAGCCGCAAGGCAGCCTGCACGCGGAAAGTTTCCTGCAAAAAGGCAGCGAGCAGGTGGCGGCGGGCTATGTGCTGTACGGCGTGCAGACGCTGCTGGTGCTCACGTTCAAGCACGGTGTGAACGTGTTCACGCTGAACCATGACAACGAATGGGTGGAAACCCAATCATCCATGAGCATTCCCGCGCAAACGGCGGAATTTGCCATCAATATGTCCAACCAACGCCATTGGGAAGCGCCGGTGCAGCGGTATATCGGCGAGCTTCTGGCGGGCAAAGACGGCGTGCGCGGCAAAAACTACAATATGCGCTGGGTGGCGAGCATGGTGGCGGAAGTGCACCGCATCCTGACGCGCGGCGGCGTGTTCCTGTATCCCAAAGATAACCGCGACCCGTCCAAAGCAGGCAAGCTGCGGCTGATGTACGAAGCCAATCCTTTGGGGCTGGTGGTGGAACAGGTGGGCGGCAAAATCACCAATGCGCGTGAAAATATGTTGGACATCCGGCCGACAGGCCTGCACCAACGTGTGGCGGTGGTGCTGGGCAGCGCGGAAGAAGTGGAATTGGTGCGGCAGTATCACGCAGAATAAAAAGTGCAGGCTGCTTTTTGCGGAAGGAAGGCTTCCCCGTGAAAAGCAGCCTGCACTTTGTTTAGACATATATTGCCGCTATTGCCGCATTGAACAATACATTGGCCGAAAACCCAGAACCATGAACCCCATTTTTTATATCGACGCGGAACATCCCGAATTCCCGTGCATTCCGTCCCAAAACCTGCGCGGTGACGGCTGTGTCGCCGTCAGCAGCGTTTTGAACGCAGAGCTGGTGCAGGCTGCTTATCGGCAGGGCATTTTCCCGTGGATGAAGCACGAACATGATTTTTACTGGTTCACGCAGCACCCGCGCGCCGTGATTTTCCCGCACAAAATGCACATCGGCCGCAGTTTGCAGAAAATTTTGCGCCACCGCGCCTACCGCGTTACCGTGAATCATGCGTTTGAAGACGTCATCGCCCATTGCGCCGCCGCGCCGAGGAAAGGGCAGGGCGGCACGTGGATTGGCGAGGATTTCATCGCCGCCTACACGCAGCTGCACCGGCAGGGTAAAGCCCATTCGGTCGAATGCTGGTATCCCGACCGTGCAGGCTGCTTTCAACTGGCCGGCGGCTTTTACGGCGTGCAACTTGGGCAGGTGTTTTATGGCGAATCCATGTTCAGCCGCCAAAACAACGCATCCAAAATCGCCTTTGCCCGCGCCGTGCCGTATTTCGCGCAATGCGGCATACAACTGATTGATTGCCAACAAGATACCGCGCATATGCAGCGTTTCGGTTCGGAACTGCTCCCGTTGGAGGAATTTGTGCGGTTATTGAATCAATACAACGATTTGCCATTGGCAACCCCTATCGCCGCCGACACGATTCACGTGCAGGCTGCTTTTGCAGTGTAAAAAATTTACCGCCAAACGTTAAATTCGATTATGATTTCACCGTTGCCGACCCAAAAACAACGTCGGACAACGCCAACACAAGAAGAAAATCCACCCTCAAACATAAAGGAACCAAGAAATGTTAGAAGCCTACCGTAAAGCCGCCGCCGAGCGCGAAGCCTTGGGCATTCCCGCCCTGCCTTTGACTGCGCAGCAAACCGCCGATTTGGCCGAGCTGCTGAAAAATCCGCCTGCCGGCGAGGGCGAGTTTCTGCTGGATTTGCTGACCCACCGCGTGCCTGCGGGTGTGGACGATGCGGCGAAAGTGAAAGCCTCTTTCCTGGCCGCCGTGGCCGAAGGCAGCGTGCAAAGTCCGCTGGTGTCGCCCGAAAAAGCGGTGGAACTGCTCGGCACCATGCTGGGCGGCTACAACATCCATCCGCTGATTGAGCTTTTGGACAACGAAAAACTGGCGCCGATTGCGGCAAACGGCCTGAAACACACGCTTCTGATGTTCGATTCCTTCCACGACGTGCAGGAAAAAGCCGAAAAAGGCAACGTACACGCCCAAGCCGTGCTGAAATCTTGGGCGGATGCGGAATGGTTCACTTCGCGCCCCAAAGTGCCCGAAAAAATTACCGTTACCGTGTTCAAAGTGGACGGCGAAACCAATACGGACGATTTGTCGCCCGCGCCTGATGCGTGGACGCGCCCCGATATTCCGCTGCACGCGCTGGCCATGCTGAAAAACCCGCGCGAAGGCATTACCCCCGACAAACCCGGCGAAATCGGCCCGATTAAACTGCTGAACGAATTGAAAGCCAAAGGTCATCCCGTGGCGTATGTGGGCGACGTGGTCGGCACAGGTTCTTCGCGCAAATCCGCCACCAACTCCGTGATTTGGCATACCGGCGAAGACATCCCGTTTATCCCGAACAAACGTTTCGGCGGCGTGTGCCTGGGCGGCAAAATCGCACCGATTTTCTTCAATACACAGGAAGACAGCGGCGCGCTGCCGATTGAAGTCGATGTTTCCGCGCTGAAAATGGGCGATGTGGTGGACATCCTGCCTTATGAAGGCAAAATCGTGAAAAACGGCGAAACCGTTGCCCAATTTGAATTGAAATCGCAAGTGCTGTTGGACGAAGTGCAGGCTGGTGGCCGCATTAACCTGATTATCGGACGCGGCCTGACTGCCAAAGCACGCGAAGCCTTGAAGCTGCCTGCTTCCACCGTGTTCAGACTGCCGCAAGCCCCTGCTGAAAGCAATGCGGGCTACACATTGGCGCAAAAAATGGTCGGCCGTGCCTGCGGTCTGCCCGAAGGCAAAGGCGTGCGACCGGGCACTTACTGCGAACCGCGTATGACGACCGTCGGCTCGCAAGACACCACCGGCCCGATGACGCGCGACGAATTGAAAGACCTTGCCTGCTTGGGCTTCTCTGCCGATTTGGTGATGCAGTCGTTCTGCCACACCGCCGCCTATCCGAAACCGGTGGACGTGAAAACCCACAAAACGCTGCCCGAATTCATTTCCACGCGTGGCGGCGTGTCGCTTCGTCCGGGCGACGGCGTGATTCACTCGTGGCTTAACCGCCTGCTGCTGCCCGATACTGTCGGCACCGGCGGCGACAGCCACACCCGTTTCCCCATCGGTATTTCCTTCCCCGCGGGTTCCGGTTTGGTGGCCTTTGCCGCGGCAACGGGCGTGATGCCGCTGGATATGCCCGAATCCGTACTGGTGCGCTTTTCAGGCAGCCTGCAACCGGGCGTAACCCTGCGCGATTTGGTGAACGCCATTCCGCTTTACGCGATTAAACAAGGTTTGCTCACCGTGGCCAAAGCCGGCAAGAAAAACATTTTCTCCGGCCGCATTCTGGAAATCGAAGGCCTGCCCGATTTGAAAGTGGAACAAGCCTTTGAATTGACCGACGCATCCGCCGAACGTTCCGCTGCAGGCTGCACCGTGAAGCTCAACAAAGAGCCGATTATCGAATACATGAAATCCAACATCGTATTGATGAAAAACATGATTGCCGACGGCTATCAAGACGCGCGCACGCTGGAACGCCGCATCAAAGCCATGGAAAAATGGCTGGCGAATCCGGAGCTGCTCGAAGCGGATAAAGATGCCGAATACGCCGCCGTGATTGAAATCAACATGGACGATATTAAAGAGCCGATTATCGCCTGCCCGAACGACCCGGACGACGTATGCTTCATGTCCGAAAAATCCGGCACGAAGATTGACGAAGTGTTCATCGGCTCGTGCATGACCAACATCGGCCACTTCCGCGCCGCCTCCAAGCTGCTGGAAGGCAAGAGCGACATCCCCGTGCGCCTGTGGGTGGCACCGCCCACCAAAATGGACGCGCACCAGCTTTCGGACGAAGGCCACTACGGCGTACTCGGCCGTGCCGGCGCGCGCATGGAAATGCCAGGCTGCTCGCTGTGCATGGGCAACCAGGCGCAAGTGCACGAAGGCGCAACGGTGATGTCCACTTCCACTCGCAACTTCCCGAACCGATTGGGCAAAAACACCAACGTGTTCCTTGGCTCGGCAGAGTTGGCGGCGATTTGCTCCAAACTCGGCAAAATCCCGACGGTTGAGGAATACCGCGCCAACATCGGCATTATCAATGAAAACGGCGACCAGATTTACCGCTACATGAATTTCAACGAAATTGCCGAATACAATGAAGTGGCGGAAAAAGTGAACGTGTAACGCGTTTGAATGAAAAAAGCAGCCTGCACTTTGAATTTTGGAGTGCAGGCTGATTTTTTAGATAAATTATTGATTATTCGTGCGGAAATATTCCCATTCTTCCACCACGCTGCCATCGGGCAGATGGCATACGCCGTATTCGCTGCCGTCTTCGTTTTTGCGGATTTCGGATTTGCCGCCTTGTTGCTCGCAGAAGGCGGAAGCGGGATTCGCCGTGCCGATTTGCGGCGCGTTATCAGGGGCGGGTTTCGTGTGCGCGCAGGCAGAAAGCACAACAGCGGCCACAGCAGCCGGTACAATCAATTTGTTCATTTTCATCATCTTTCCAATTAAATTTCCGTTTCAAAAACGATGCCCGAAGCGCACCCTTGAACGGCGATTATAAGCACAGAATTTCGGATTTGACACCGCCTTTTGCAACGTTTTACGCTTGTTTGGCTGTTCTTTACCGTGAATTTTGCGATAATCCAGCCTTCAAAATTTTATTCTAATAAACCAAACAGTGGGGCACACATGAAGCGCATTTTCCTTTTCTTGGCGACCAATATTGCCGTGCTGGTCGTGATCAATATTATCCTGCACATTACCGGGCTGAACCGTGCGCACGATACCGGCAGCGTTTTGGCGTATGCCGCCGTGGTCGGATTCACCGGTTCGATTATTTCGCTACTGCTTTCCAAGAGCATGGCCAAAGCATCTGTGGGCGCGGAAGTGATTACTTCGCCGAGAACCGAAGTGGAAGCATGGCTGCTGAAAACGGTGGAAAACCAAGCGCGCCAATGGAATATCCAAATGCCAGAAGTGGCGGTGTACCATTCGCCCGAGCCTAATGCGTTTGCCACCGGTGCCACCAAAAACAGCTCGCTGGTCGCCGTATCGACCGGATTGCTGAACAACATGACGCGCGATGAAGTGGAAGCCGTGTTGGCACACGAAATGGCGCACATCGGCAATGGCGACATGGTGACTTTGACGCTGATTCAAGGTATTGTGAATACGTTTGTGGTGTTTTTTGCGCGGATTATTGCCAGCGCGGTGGCGCAAAGCCGTGATGGCGAGAATAATCAGGGCATTTATTTTGTCGTATCGATGGTGCTGCAAGTATTGTTCGGTTTCCTGGCCAGCATTATCGTGATGTGGTTCAGCCGCCAGCGCGAATACCGTGCGGATGCGGGGGCGGCAAAACTGGTCGGCCCGGCCAAAATGATTGCCGCTTTGCAACGGCTTAAAGGCGGCGAAAGCCGTTTGCCGCAAAATATGACGGCCATGGGCATTGCCAGCGAATCCAAGGATTCTTTGTTGAGCACGCACCCCAGTCTGGACAACCGTATTGCCCGACTGCAAATGATGTGATGCCGAAATAAAAAAGCAGCCTGCACTTCCATTAACCGAGTGCAGGCTGCTTTTTCGTTGCCGAAATGCTTAGATTTCAAAAATAGCGCGCAGCAAAACTTTATAGAAAGCAAAGGCTTCTAGCGCGCCTTTCAACGCGGCTTCCTTTTCCTCCTCGGAAACGGGCAGCTCGTTGAATTGCGCCACGAATCCGCGCCAGTGTTTGCCGCGGCCGTCCATGTGTGGTGCCAAGTGGCGCGCACCGTGTTCCGCACCGAAGCCCAAGTTGTTTTGGGCATCTTTGAACAAGAATGCCGCGCCCAGGTTCGAGCCTTCCGCGCAATACAGCCAGCCCAAGGCTTCTGCGCCTTGCGGTTTTGGAATTTCCAGCGACACTTCGGCTTCTTTCGCGTTCAAATCCTGCAAATCTTTGATAACGTCGTCGTAACGCGCCATGGAAGCCAAATCTTTAATTTTTTGGTTCAACTCTTTGTCTTTGTAAACCGAATCGACAATTTTATGAAAAATGGCTTGCAGTTGCAGGAACTTGATGTAGTTTTCAGGCGTTGAAAACGGTTTGACCGACATCACCAAGTTATCTACGCTGTCGTGTGTGGCGGTGCTGTTGCTTTTTAAATAGGCCGCAAAAGGTTGGGCTTCGCTCATTCTATTCCCTTTCAGAAATTTCTTAAATCAATCAAGTATTCTTAAATAACAATAAAAAGCTATTGTTGCGTGCCATTATAATATAAAAAATAATGTTTATCATTCAATTCGATACATCGTGGCGTGATGGCGGGCTAATCGTTTGAATTTCATGCCATAAATATATAGTGAATTAAAATCGCAATGATACGGCGTTGGTTCGCCTTGACGTACTATTTGTACGCCTTGCGGCTCGCCGCCTTGTCTCATTTTTATTTTAATCCACTATAAACACGGATTTTGTGGTTATACGGCCGATACAAAAGCAGCCTGCACTTCTGATGGATAAAGTGCAGGCTGCTTTTTCATGCCGTTTCAAACTCAATCGCGCAACTGGGCGGCTTGCAATGTGTTTTCCAGCAGGCTGGCAATCGTCATCGGGCCCACACCGCCGGGGACGGGCGTGATGGCGGAAGCGCGTGCGGCGGCTGCGTCGAATTCCACGTCGCCGCACAATTTGCCGTCTGCCAAGCGGTTGATACCCACGTCAATCACCACCGCGCCTTCTTTAATCCACGCGCCTTTCACAAAATCGGGCTTGCCCACGGCGGCCACGACAATATCCGCCGCCGCCACTTCCGCCGCCAGATTCTGCGTGGCGCTGTGGCACACGGTTACCGTGCCGCCGGCCAGCAGCATTTCCAAAGCCTGCGGGCGGCCGACAATATTGGATGCGCCGACAATGCAGACTTTTTTGCCGCGGATGTCGATTTGGTATTCCGCCAGCAAGGTCATCACGCCTTTGGGCGTGCAGGGGCGCAGCAGCGGCATTTTCTGCGCCAAACGGCCCATGTTGTACGGGTGGAAGCCGTCCACGTCTTTTTGCGGGTGGATGCGCTCCAAAACGGATTGGCTGTTGATGTGTTTGGGCAGCGGCAGTTGCACCAAAATGCCGTCCACTTCCGGGTCGGCATTCAGACGGTCAATCAAATCCAGCAATTCGGCTTCGCCGGTGGCGGCGGGCAGGATGTGCGAAAACGATTTAAGCGCCGCTTTATCGCAGGCTGCCTGCTTGTTGCGGACATACACCGCGCTGGCCGGGTCGTCGCCCACCAGCACCACCGCCAGGCCGGGAACGCGCAATCCGGCCGCTTTGCGCTGTGCCACTTGTTCGGCGACGCGGGCGATACATTTTTCGGAAACTTGCTTGCCATTGATGATTTGAGCCGTCATAAGTTCGCTTTCTGATAGACAATGAAATAAGAAACGGTGCGTATTATAACGCAAAAAAATTTCGGCATTTTCGGCCAATCGGAAAAGTGCAGGCTGCTTTTGAAGGACGAAAAGCAGCCTGCACCTTGTTTATGCTTCGTGGCGGCGCAGGAAAACCCATTCGGATTCGGTGGACGCAGCTTCGTTGAACGCATAGCCTTCCAAATCGAACTGTTTCAGCTGCTCCACGTCTTCCACGGCGTTTTGCGCGGCGTAGCGTACCATCAGGCCGCGTGCGCGTTTGGCGTAAAAGCTGATGATTTTGTATGCGCCGTCGCCTTTGGCATCTTTGAACACGGGCGTGATGATGCGCGCGTTCAACTGTGCAGGCTGCAATACTTTGAAATATTCCTGTGACGCCAGATTCACCACAATGCCGTCTTCCGAGCATTCGAGCGTGTAGTTCAGGCGTTCGGTAACGCGGCTGCCCCAAAATTCATATAAATTTTTGCCGCGCGAATTTTTCAGCGGCGTGCCCATTTCCAAGCGGTAGGGCTGTATTAAATCCAGCGGCCGCAAAATGCCGTACAGCCCCGACAAAATCCGCACATGGTTGTGGATGTAGCTGATTTCTTCATCGCTGCGGCCGTATGCGTCAATGCCTTCGTACACGTCGCCGTTGAACATAAACAGCGCCTGTTTGGCATTGTCGGTCGTGAACGGTGTCTGCCATTGCTGGTTGCGCTCCACATTTAACAGGGCGATTTTGTCGGAAACGTGCATCAGTTCGGCAATTTGCTGCGGGGCAAGCGGCCGCACGTCGTTCATCAGGATTTCCGCTTCTTCCAACAGTGGCGGCTGGGAATAGATTTTGGGTGTGAAATCCCGTTTTTCATTCAGGTTTTTGGCGGGGGAAAGCAGAAAATACATGCCGTTTCCTTTTTGATTAAAGCGTTGGTTTAACGATGTTGGGCAGCGGTTTTTTTATGGCCGGCCGGCGGGGTGTATTTGGGGAAAATAAAGTGCATTTTCAGTCCGTTGGGGGCGACATTGTCGGCAATCAGTTTGCCGTCGTGCTGCTGGGCGATGTGTTTGGTAATCGCCAAGCCCAAACCGGTGCCGTCCTGTCCGTTGCTGCTGTCGGCGCGGTAAAACGCAGTGAAAATATGCGGCAGCTGGTCAGGTTTGATGCCCGGGCCGTTGTCTTGGATTTCGACATGGACGGTTTTGCGGTCATCATAAGCGCGCACTTGGATACGGCTGCCGTTCGGGCTGTATTTCATCGCATTGCGGATAACGTTGTCGAAGGCGCGGTACAGGTAGCTTTCGTTGCCCATGATGCAGGTGTTCGGGTTCAGATGGCTGGTATCCAAGGCAATGTGGTGCTGTTTCTGCTCGGCAACTGCCTGGCTGTCTTCCACCACTTGGGCGATGAAGGGCAGCAGGGTAATGGATTCTTTTTCCATGGGAATGTTGGCCGTTTCCAAGCGCGACAGGGTTAAAAGTTCGCCGACTAGCGTGTCCATACGCGTCAGTTCGCCTTCCAGGCGGGCGATGTATTGTTCCTGTTTCTCAGGCCGCGCCTGCAACAGCCCCACGATGGCCTGAATGCGTGCCAACGGCGAGCGCATTTCGTGCGAAACGTGGTGCAGCAGGTGCCGCTCACGTTCCACTAATTGCTGTAACTGCGCCGCCATTTTGTCGAACTGCACGCCCAAATTGGCCAGTTCGTCTTTACGGTCGTCCAGCTGCTGCGATACGCGCGCATCCAATTCGCCGGCGGCCAGGCGGTTCATGCCGAATTCCAAAATGCGGATGGGTTTGGAGATGTTGCTGGCCAGAATATAGGCCAGAATCAGCCCGACCACGAGCGTGGCGGCAAAAATAATCAGCTCGTGCCACACAGGTTCCAGCGGCAGGCCAGGGATGATGAGGCTGGGCAGGCGTTTGACTTGTTCGCGGTCGAAATCGCGGATAAAGAAGAGGTATTCTTCACCAAACGGATCGTAATAGATCATGCTCAGATTGGAGTTGGGGTGCTTGACGGCGTATTCGTAGGCGTGGGTGATTTCTTCTTTGGTAATGCTGCGGTTGAGCAAATCGAGTTTGTCGTTGCCCTTGATGATTAAGACGTTGCGGCCGGCAGGGCTGTTGCCCCAGCGGTCCAACAGTTCGCGTGTGGCGCGTTCGCCTTGCGATTGGAAGGTCATCAGGGCGTTGGAGAGCAGGTTGATTTCGATGCTGCGCTGTTGGCTGAACTGGCTTTGCGCCAGCTTTTCCTGAATGAGCCAGAAGGAAAAGCTGACGATGAAGATGGCCAAGATAATCACCATGCAGAAGGTGGCGAAAATGCGGTGGAAAAGTTTCATAAGGATTGGGCTGTTTGGCAGTGTTTTGATTATATAGCAAATATAAAAAGTGCAGGCTGCTTTTTCCGTTTCTAAAAAGCAGCCTGCACCCTTATGCCTTCATCAGTTTTTCACAAACAGGTAACCCAAACCGCGCACGGTTTGAATCAACGATGCATCGCCCAGTTTGTGGCGGATGCTGGAAATATGCACATCGATACTGCGGTCGAATTTGGCCAATTTGCGGTCGAGGGCTTCTTGTGACAGGTTCTCTTTGCTCACCACTTGTCCGGCGTGGCGCATCAGCACTTCCAACAGGTTGAATTCGGTGCTGGTCAATTCCAGCGCGGCATCGCCAATCATGGCTTGGCGTTTGGCCGGGAAGAGGGTAATGCCGCTGGCGCTGATGCTATTGACCACGCTGGGGTTTTCCGTGGTTTGCTGTGCGCGGCGCAGGATGGCGTTGATGCGCGCTAAAAGCTCGCGCGGCTGGCAAGGTTTGGGCACATAGTCGTCCGCGCCCATTTCCAAGCCGATGATGCGGTCGATATCGTCGCCTTTTGCCGTCAGCATAATCACGGGGATTTTGCTTTGCGCGCGCACGGTTTTCAGCACGTCCAAACCGTTCATTTTCGGCATCATGGAATCCAGCACCACCACATCGTAGCCCGGGCCGTTCAGGATTTCCTGCACGCCTTTTTCGCCATCGGGCATGCGGTTCACTTCCAAACCTTCGGCAGTCAGATATTCTGTCAGCAATTCGGTCAACAAATCATCATCATCTACCAATAATACGCGACTCATGGCCACTCCTTTGCTCATTAAAATGAAATGTAAACGCCGCCTATATTAGCAGCATTATCTTTACATTCATAGCGGTTTGTTTGTCTCTTTTGCGCGATTTTGCATTAAATACCTTGTCTTAACGCTTTTTCTCTGTGATTTTTTGCGGCAGCGGCGGCAGGGCTTCGGCGCAGAAATCGGCTTCGGGCACGCGTTTGCGGTAGGCCTGGCAGGAACGGGCGAAATCGGCGCGCAAGTTGGTGTAATACGGCGTGTTCATGATGGGCGCGGCATAAGCGTTCATTTTGCTCGGATAATAATGATACATGAGCCGCAGCCAGTCGCGCGCTTCTTCCACTTTGCCTTCGCGGTAGGCGGCAAAGGCGTATTTGTGGGCGTTGGCATACGGGCGGTAGCGCAGTGCATCGCGGGCGGTGGCGTATGCCCAATCAGGCTGGCTGGCCGAATTCGGGTCGATGAACGAGGTGAGCTGGAATTGGGCGTAATAACGCAGCATCGGCTCGGTTTTGGCGATGCGCAACAGGCCGACAATCTGTTCCGTTCGTTTCACGACTTCCGTGCTGGGCGTGCCCGAGAAATGGCGTAGCTCTTGATAGACAAACGCCAAACGGACGATGCCGACGGTGAAAAACAGGCAGGCAAGGGCTGCGCCACCCTGCAAAACCAGGTGCAGGCTGCTTTTTGAATAGGCATATTTATCTGTCCTGCGCGCCGGCGGCGTGAAGCCGACAAACAGGGCAAATGGCGTTAAGAAATAGATGTACCACAAAGGGTATTCCAGCATGCTGTGCACCAGCGATACGCCGATCAGCGCCAGCAGGAAGCCGCCTGCGGGCTGGTGGGCGCGTTGCAGGCTGCCTTTGACTGCCCACAGCAGGCCGCCCAGCACCAAGGCGGTGCCGATAATGCCCATTTCCGCCAGCAGGTTCAAAAACGAATTGTGGCTGTGCGTGAACAGCACGTTGTTTTCATAAGGGCGGAAGCCGTTTGGATACACGTTTTCTAGAAAACCGTACAGCGGATAGCTGCCCCAGCCGTTGCCCAGCCAAGGCGCATTCAAGAAAATCTGCCATGCTTTGCGCCATTCGTAACCGCGTCCAGAGCCTTCCAGTTGCGCGCCGTGCATGCGTTCCACCGCGCTTTGCAGCGATTCGGTTTGGGTGAACCAGCCCAGCACGGGTTCGACCGTGTATTGGCAAATCAGGACGGTGAGTGCGCCCGTGGCCAACGCCACAACGGTGCGCCGGTTTTCGCGCCCGCCCAGCAGCAGGCAAATCGGCAGCCACACGGCCAGCATCAAAACATAGGCCAAAACGGTGCGCGAGCCGGTCAGCGACATGGTGGAAGCAAACAGCAAAACGCAGGCGGCGGCCAGAATGGTCGGCAAACGGCGTTGCGCCCAAAGCCATGAAGCGGAGAGCACGCCCCACATCAGGTAATGCCCGAAATGGTTGCGTTGCGCCAGTTGGCCTTCCACAATGCCGGTACGGTACATGAGGTAGCCGGTGAAATGCTTGGCCAAGCCGGTGTATTGCAGCCAGCCGATGACGGACTGCATGACACAGCCCACCACCAGCACGGCGGCCAGCGTGCTGACCACGCGTTCTTCCCCTTCGCGCAGCAGCCAGCCCCTGCATGCCCAGCACATTAGAGCCAAAATCACAAAGGTGTAGGACACGATGCTGCTCATGCCGGGATAGGTCAGGTGCATCCAGCGTGCCTGAAACGACCAAAATGCCGCCAAAACCAGCCAATAGATGCTGGAGGCGGGCAAACGCACGCGCAGGCAGCCTGCACCGATGCTGATGGCCACAAAACACAAAGCAAACAGCAGCGAGCCGGATTCCAAGAAAAAGCTGGGCAGCGGGCCCACGCGCCAAATCGACAAAAACGGTACGACGGCAATCAGAAACAGTCCCAAAGCCAGGCCGAAGACGGAAGAGGGAGGATTGTGTTTCATGAAGACTTTCCTTTGCGCGGGGTTTTGAACTGTTTCAAATACGCCAGGTTGCAGACGAAAAACACGATGGTGCACAGCATGGCCGCCGCCGCCCAAAGACGGCTTGCAGGCTGCATGTCCCACAGACGCATGATGGATTCGGCAAAATACGCCAAAATCAGCATGGAGCAATATTGATAGGTATACACCCGCCCCGACACGATGCCGCGCAAAGGCAGCAGCAGGGGCAGCAGTTTGATGGCGGGCAGCCAGTAGCCCGTATGCAGCGGCGCATACCAGCCGTCCCATGCCAAGGTGATGAAAATAAGGCCGAACCACGCAGCTTGGGCGGCGCGCAAATAAGTGTGGGTATTCATATTCGGTCGGAGGATGGGGCAATGGATATCAGGGCGATACACATTAGGTTTAGGTGCGGCGGAGGCACAGTTCGCCCATGATATAAAAAAACCCGCCAACACACGCGGGTATCGCCCAAAGCAGCCTGCATATTGCTGCGAAACCGCGCCGTGCAAAGTGCAGGCTGCTTTTGGGCTTCTGGGAATTTAATCGGCAAACTGTTTCTTCAAACGTTCGCGGCGTTCCTGCGCTTCCACCGACAAAGTCGCCGTCGGGCGGGCCAGCAGGCGGCGCAAACCGATGGGTTCGCCCGTGTCGCGGCAGTAGCCGTAGTCGCCCGAATCAATTTCGCGCAGCGATTCTTGGATTTTCACCAGCAGTTTGCGTTCGCGGTCGCGTGTGCGCAGTTCCAGCGCGTATTCTTCTTCCTGCGATGCGCGGTCGGCAGGGTCGGGCGCGGTTTCGTGCTCTTGCAGATGCACAGCGGTGGCATCGGCGCGGGAAATCAAATCATTCTGCATTTGGGTCAGCAAAGCGCGGAAAAACGCCAAATGCTGTTCGTTCATATAATCGCTTTCCGGGCCGTTCCAAGCAAGGATGTCCTGTTCGGTAAGTGTTGCCATAAATAGTCCTTTTTATTGAGTTAATATAATGGGAATACTGTATAGAGCCAAGTAGCGCGAGGGCGCAAATCATAGCACGTTTTCGCGAAAGGGGATATTGCCGCGCCGGGCACGGCTCATTTTGCAGCGGCGGAGGGCGGCAAATCCGAGCTTTGAATGCCGCACAATAAGCCGGATTTGAACGAAAACCGCATTTCGCCGCCCAAGCATTCGTTGCTGACCAAAGCCATCGGCCGGGCAAACTGTGCGTTGTCCAGCGGATACAGCAGGCCGGAGAGGCTGAGCGATTTAATCGGGGTCATGCCGATGAACGAAACATATTTTTTATCGGCATCGCGTTGCCACACATGCTCACCCGCTTGGAAAAACTGCATCCGGTTGTTGTGCTCCAGCCACAGCATTTTGGTCAAATACGGAGCAAAACGCGGCTGGTACGCCAGCCAGACATTGGCCAGCAAATGGTCCAGCCTGCCGGCGCCCAATGCGCCCAAAATCACGATTCGGTCAATGTTTTCCGGCGGATAATGTGCCAACACAAGGCTTAATGCCGCTTCCAAATCCGTGTCGTCTTTTTGCGCGGGTAGGCGGACGATACGGCGGCATTCGGCAGGCGGCTCGATGCTGTCGAAATCGCCCACCGCCCAATCGGGAATGCGGCCGTGTTCGGCCAATGCGTTGGCACCGGCATCGACGCCGACCAATACGTCGGCAGGGATTTGGTCAAGCGCGGCAAGGTAAGGGCGGGCGGAACCGGCGCAGAAGGCGATGGTGGTCATGGCGGCTGTGGTGTTCGGATTGCGGTGCAGGCTGCTTTTTGAATGCCCGAAAAGCAGCCAGCACATTGCAAAATGGGTTAATCCTGCACCGGTTTTTCGGCGGCGGCTTGGTCGATGAGTTGCGACAGGTTCACGCCGCGTTCCAGCGATTCGTCGTATTCAAAATGCAATTCCGGCGTGCGGAACACGGTGATGCGCCGCGACAGCTCGCTGCGCAGGAAGCCTTTGGCCTTTTCCAAAGCCTGCGCGCTGGCAGCGCGGTCGCCGTTCAATACGGTGTAGTAAACCGTGGCGTGGCTGTAGTCGCGGCTCACTTCCACGTCGTTAATTGTGATAAAGCCGGCGCGTGGGTCTTTCAATTCGGTGCGTACCAGCTCGGCCAGCTCGCGCATCACTTGCTCTTTCACGCGGTCGATGCGGGCATAGCCGTTGCGTTGGGGTTTCTTCATAATGGGTTTTCCGTGTCGGTGGGGTGCAGGCTGCTTTTTGAGCGCTAAAAAGCAGCCTGCACATTTAAAAATATTGTTTAAACAATTATTTGCTGATTATTCCGCCGTTTTGGTTTTGCGGATGCGTGGTTTGGCAACGGGCGAATCGGTTTTGGCCGCCACCGTGGTTTTCGCCACCGTTTTTCCGACGGTTGAGCCGCCGCGCATGGAATCGAAAAAGTCGTCGTTGTTTTTGGTTTTCTTGATTTTATCGAGCAGGAATTCGGCGGCTTCAATATCGTCCATCGGATGGATGACGCGGCGCAGCGCCCACATTTTCTGCAGTTGGTCGGCCGGCACCAGCAATTCTTCGCGGCGCGTACCGGATTTGTTGATGTTGATGGCGGGGAACACGCGTTTTTCGGCCAGGCGGCGCTCCAAGTTCAGCTCCATATTACCCGTGCCTTTAAATTCTTCAAAAATCACGTCGTCCATGCGGCTGCCGGTATCGACCAGCGCGGTGGCGATAATCGTGAGCGAGCCACCTTCTTCTGTGTTGCGTGCCGCGCCGAAAAAGCGTTTGGGGCGGTGCAGCGCGTTGGCATCCACGCCGCCGGTGAGGATTTTGCCCGATGTCGGCACCACGGTGTTGTAAGCGCGTGCCAGCCGCGTGATGCTGTCGAGCAGGATGACCACGTCTTTTTTGTGTTCCACCATGCGCTTGGCTTTTTCAATCACCATTTCGGCCACTTGCACATGGCGTTGCGCCGGTTCGTCAAAGGTGGAAGCCACCACTTCGCCGCGCACGGAACGGGTCATTTCGGTCACTTCTTCGGGGCGCTCGTCAATCAGCAGCACAATCAGTTCCACATCCGGATAATTGGCGGTGATGGCGTGGGCAATGTTTTGCAGCATCACGGTTTTGCCCGTTTTGGGCGGGGCGACCAAAAGCGCGCGCTGCCCCAGGCCGATGGGCGAAATCAAGTCGATGATGCGGCCGGTGATGTTTTCGGCCGAGAGGTTGTCCTGCTCCAATTTCAGTTGCTTTTCGGGGAAGAGCGGCGTGAGGTTTTCGAACAGGATTTTGTGGCGGCATTTTTCGGGATGGTCGCCGTTCACGCTGTCCAGCCGTACGAGGGCGAAGTATTTTTCGTCGTTTTTGGGCACGCGCACGGTGCCTTCGATGGTGTCGCCCGTGTGCAGGTTGAAACGGCGGATTTGGTGCGGCGATACGTAAATGTCGTCCGGGCAGGCCAGATACGATGTGGCGGCGCTGCGCAGGAAGCCGTAGCCGTCGGGCAGGGTTTCGAGCGTGCCGGAGCAGATGAATTCTTGCCCGTTTTCCATCAGTTTGCGCACGATGGTGAAGACGAGGTCTTGTTTTCTCAGGCGGTTGGCGTTTTCAATGCCCATTTGTTCGGCTTGCGCCAAAAGTTCGGTAATGTGTTTGGTTTGTAATTCGGAAACGTGCATAACGGATGGTGTTTTCAGAATAAAGGCAGCCTGCACTTTGGGCGGCGGCGGCGCGGGTTTTGATGGAAAGGGGAAGGATGCCGGAACGGGCGTGATGTTAAAGATACTGCAAGAAAGCGGCGCATTTTAATGACAAATGCGGGCGAATGCAAGCAGCCTGCACTTTGGGGCGGCGGAGTGTCGCAAAAAGTGCAGGCTGCTTTCGTGGAGAAACTAGCTGTCGTCAGTCAGTTCGAATGTGAACGAGTAATGCATCCGCATCGCAATGGGTTTGCCGTGACAGGTGGCCGGCTGGAACTTGGTGTCGCGGAGGTTTCTTTGCGCGGCGGCATCCAAGCGCCGATGACCGCTGCTGCGCGCAATTTGGATATCCGATACGCTGCCGTCCGGCTGCACGATAAACCGTAGTGTAACGATGCCTTCGTCGCCGACGTCTTGCGATGCCGAAGGGTATTGCAACGAGGGACGGTGTAACTCTTTCGGCGGCCGGATGTCTTTGGGTGTGCATTCTTTCGGTGTGGCGCGGCAGGCGGACAGGGCAAGGGCGGCGGCAAATATCAAGGCAATGTTTTTCATGAGAATTTTCCATTTCGAGAAGGTGCAGGCTGCTTCAGTGAGGGGCTGCCATCAGTCTATTTTGAATATGAACGATTGATGTATCCGCACCGCAATGGGTTTGCCGTGGCAGGTGGCCGGCTGGAATTTGGCTTGGCGGAGACTTCTTACTGCGGCGGCATCCAAGCGCTGATAGCCGCTGCTGCGTGCAATTCGGATATCCGATATGCTGCCGTCTGTCTGCACGGCGAGCAGCAGTGTAACGGTGCCTTCGTCGCCGTCGTTTTGCGATGCCGGAGGGTATTGTACCGACGGTCGGCGTAATTCTTTGGGCGGCACGATGTCTTTGCGTGTGCATTCTTTCGGCGTGGCACGGCAGGCGGATAGGATGAGAGCGGCGGCAAATATCAACACAATGTTTTTCATGAGAATTCTCCATTTCGAGAAGGTGCAGGCTGCTTTTTGCAGCAGTTTAATAGCCTAAACGCTGGCAGATGGTGGATACCAAACCCGCTTGGTTGAGCGTGTAAAAATGCAGGCCGGGCGCGCCTTCGCGCAGCAGGCGTTCGCACATGTCGGTCACCACGTCCAAGGCCAATGCTTTGATGGAGGCGCTGTCGTCGGCATACGATTGCAGTTTCAGGCGCAGCCAACGCGGGATTTCGGCGCCGCAAGTGTCGGAGAAGCGCGCCAGTTTGGCAAAGCTGGCAATCGGCATGATGCCGGGGATGATGGGAATGCGCACGCCGCGTCCTTGCACGTCATCGACAAAGCGGAAATAGGCATCGGCGTTGTAAAAATATTGCGTGATGGCGGAATCGGCACCGGCATTGACTTTGCGCACGAAATGGTTGATGTCGTCTTCGGCACTGCGCGCCTGCGGGTGGAATTCGGGATAGGCGGCCACTTCGACGTGGAAATCGCTGCCGTGTTCGGTTTTAATCAGTTCCACCAGTTCGTTGGCATAACGCATGCCGTCCATACCCAAGCCGATGCCGGAGGGGATATCGCCGCGCAGGGCGACAATGTGTTTCACGCCCATGGCTTTGTATTGCGTGAGCAGGGCCTTCACTTCGTCTGCGGTCATGCCGATGCAGGGCAGGTGCGGTGCGGCGGCAATGCCTTCGGACAGAATGTCGCCGATGGTCTGCATGGTGCCTTCGCGCGTGCTGCCGCCTGCGCCGGACGTGCAGGAGAAAAACGACGGGTTGAACTGGCTCAGCTGTTTGCGGGTGATGACCTGTTTGGCGCGGCCTTCGGGTGTGCGGGTGGGGAAGAATTCGAAGCTGAAAGGTTTGGTGGTCATGATGGTTGTCCTGTTGGAGGGTTTTTTATGCGTTTTCCTGCTGCTTTAAGAGTTTGCGCAGCAGGGGCAGGGTGATGGGTTTGCCTTGCGTGATGGAATAGTTGGCCAAATCGTTGAACATGGTGAGCAGGCTGTTCAAATCCTGCCGCCAGTGTTCGAGCAGGTAGCGGTAGATGTCGGGGTCGATGCTCAGTTGCCGCGCCTGCGCCATATTGGCCAATGCTTGAATTTTTTCTTCGCTGCTGAGTGATTTCACTTCGTAAACCAGGCAATAGCTCATGCGGGTGCGCAAATCTTCGCGCAGGTGCAGGCGGCCGGGCGGCACGTCGGCGGATAGGAGCAGGTGGCCTTTTTGGCTGTTGCGGAAATGGTTGAAAATATCGAACAAAACGGCTTGTTCTTGGTCGTTGAGCCGTTCGACTTGGTCGATGGCGACGAAATCGTATTCGGCGGCGGTGTCGTGCAGCGGGGTTTTGCCGACGTCGATATACAGGGCGCTGTGCCCCGCATGTGCCGCCTGCCCGACCCATGCCTGCAAAATGTGGCTTTTGCCCGAACCTTGTTCGCCCCACAAATAAAGGAATTGGTCGTGTTCCTGCTGCAAGATGTAGATGAGTTCCGCATTGGCGTTGCCCAGGAGTTTGTCAAAGCGCGGATAGGCGGTTTCGTCAAAATCGAACGAGAGTTGTGGATACATCATGGCAACAGCAAAATGCGGTGTGGAAATGGGGGATTGTATAGCGTGTGCGGGTAATTGTATAGGTTGGTAAAAAGCAGCCTGCACCCTTGTAAAACGAAGTGCAGGCTGCTTTTTTGCCTTTGCCGGATTTAGGCTTTTTCTTTGGCCAAACGCTCTTTGCGCTCCGCCAGCCAGTGTTCCAGATAATGGATGGAAACGCCACCTTTGATAAAGCCTTCGTCGCGGAACAAATCGCGGTGCAGCGGCGCGTTGGTTTTGATGCCGTTCACCGCCAATTCGTCCATGGCGACGCGCATTTTTGCCACTGCCAGTTCGCGCGTTTTGCCGTGTACGCAGATTTTGCCGATGAGGCTGTCGTAGTTCGGCGGGATTTTGTAGCCCTGGTAAATGTGGCTGTCCACGCGCACGCCCAAGCCGCCGGGCAGGTGACAGCTTTCAATCAGGCCGGGGCTGGGGATGAAGGTGTACGGGTCTTCCGCGTTGATGCGGCACTCAAACGCATGGCCTTTCAGCACGATGTCTTCCTGACGGTATTGCAGTGGCAATCCTGCGGCCACGCGAAGCTGTTCCTGCACGATGTCCACTCCAGTGACCAGCTCGGTAATCGGGTGCTCCACCTGCACGCGCGTGTTCATTTCGATGAAGAAGAACTCGCCGTCTTCATACAGGAACTCGAACGTGCCTGCGCCGCGGTAGCCGATACGTTTGCAGGCATCGGCGCACGATTGGCCGATTTTGGCGCGCTCTTCGGGCGTGATGAACGGCGCGGGCGCTTCTTCGATGATTTTTTGGTGGCGGCGCTGCATGGAGCAGTCGCGTTCGCCCAGATAAATCGCATTGCCGTGTTCGTCTGCCAGCACTTGGATTTCCACATGGCGCGGCCGTTGTAGGAAGCGTTCCATATACACCATCGGATTGCCGAACGCGGCTTCGGCCTCCGCCTTGGTCATTTCCACGGCCTTAATCAAATCTTCTTTCTTTTCAACGACGCGCATACCGCGTCCGCCGCCGCCGCCCGATGCTTTGATGATGACGGGGAAGCCGACTTTGTCTGCCGTTTTCAGGATTTCCGCCGGGTCGTCCGACAATGCGCCTTCCGAGCCGGGAACGCAGGGCACGCCCGCTTCAATCATGGCGTGTTTGGCGGAAACTTTGTCGCCCATCAGGCGGATGGTGTCGGCTTTCGGGCCGATGAAGATGAAGCCGGATTTTTCCACTTGCTCGGCAAAATTGGCGTTTTCGGCCAAAAAGCCGTAGCCCGGGTGGATGGCGTCCGCACCGGTCACTTCGGCGGCGGAAATCAGTGCGGGAATGTTCAAATAGCTTTGCGGCGATGGCGCGGGGCCAATACAAACGCTTTCGTCCGCCAGTTTGACGTGCAGGCTTTCGCGGTCGGCTTCGGAATGCACGGCAACGGTGGCAATGCCCATTTCGCGGCAGGCGCGCAAAATCCGCAGGGCGATTTCGCCCCGGTTGGCAATCAATACTTTTTTCAACATTTTGTTTTCCTAACGGATTTTGGTGTGCAGGCTGCTTTTTCCGGCGGAGCGCGCACGGTTCAAAAGCAGCCTGCACCCGGATTATTCAATCACAAACAAAGGTTCGCCGTATTCCACCGGAGTGCCGTTTTCCACCAAAATGGCTTTGACCACGCCCGATTTTTCCGCTTCGATTTCGTTCATCAGCTTCATGGCTTCGATAATGCACAGGGTTTGGCCTTCCTTCACGGTTTGGCCGACTTCCACAAACGGGTCGGAAGTGGGGCTGGCCGCGCGGTAGAACGTGCCGACCATCGGTGATTTTTGTGCATTGGCGTGGTTGGCGGGCGCGGCGGCCGGAGCGGCGGGGGCAGCAGGAGCGGATGCGGCTTGTGCGGCGGCAGCGGGTGCGGCCACCGGTGCAGGCGCGGCGGCATAAACGGTTTGCACGGCAGGAGCCGCCACCGAGCGCGTGATGCGGACTTTTTCTTCGCCTTCGGTCACTTCAATTTCGGCAATGCCGGATTCTTCAACCAAATCAATCAGTTTCTTTAATTTGCGTAAGTCCATGTTTCTTCCTATCGGTTTATATTGTCAAAAAGTAAAAATTCTATGTGCGCCGCAACGGCGTTTTGCAAATGGGTAATTTTGACGATTTTGCTGCAAAAAATCCAGCTTTTGTGCGAAAAATCGGGCATTTTTGCGCAAAATCAAAGGTGGTGCATTTTAGAACAGAAATACTAAATTGTATAGCGGCAAGTGCAGGTTGCTTTCGATTTGGCGGCTGCCTGCAACACATCGTTATGTTATGGCTGTTGCTGCCAGCGTTGGCGCATTTGCTCGAACAGGCAGACGGTGGCGGCTTGGGCGATGTTCAGCGATTCGGTCGCGCCCTGCATGGGGATTTTCACGCTTCTGCCCGCCAGCGCGATGAGTTCGGGCGATACGCCGCTGCCTTCGTTGCCGAAAATCCAGGCGCAGGGCGCGCGCAAATCCAGTTGGTAGAGTAGGGCGGGGCGATTACCGTCCAATGCGGTGGCGTATACGGCGTGCGGATAGCGGGCGCACCATTCGGTCAGGCAGACGCGCTCTTGGATGTGAAGCAGGAAGTGCGCGCCCATGCCGGCACGCAGGACTTTGGGGGAATAGGCATCGGCGCAGCCTTCGCCCAAGACGATTTGGCGGATGCCGGCCGCCGCCGCGCTGCGCAGCACCGTGCCGACATTGCCTGCGTCCTGCACGCGGTCGAGCAGCACATAATCGGGTGATTCGGGCGCGACGGGCGGCGGCAGCGCAATCAGCGTCATCAGGTCTTCGGCTTGGTGCAGTTGGGTGATTTTGCCCAGTGCTTTGCCGCTGACGGGTTGGACGATATCGGCAGGCAGCCTGCACAAGAGTGCGGCGATTTCGGGTTCGTGCAGGCGGTGTTCCGGAAGGTACACTTGCAGCGGCGTGTTGCCCGCGTCCAAATAGGCCGTGAGCAGATGCGCGCCTTCCAAGACGGCCTGGCTGTGTTCGCGGCGGTGTTTGGCGTGGCCGAGCAGCTTGGCAAGGTGTTTGAGCTGGGGGTTTTGGGGCGATTGGATGGCGGGGGAAGTCATGGTGCAGGCTGCTTTTGGGGAGAATGGGTGTGTTTTGGCGATAAGCGTGTGGGCAATGTGTGGATAAGTGTATCGCGCCAATGATTTCACGGCAGAAAATCAAAGGGGCTTAGGAAGCAAAAATCATTTTAAAGGATCATTCCGCAACATTTTCAGCAGTACTTTGTACAAATCATCATGCCTGTGATTGAAGCGAAATTCAGTTTCTTTCAGATGCAAGTAAAACGTATGTTTTGCTACACCATGTTGTGTATCAGATGGTGTTTCGCATAACTCCAAAACGACTCAATACCGTTAATGTGTTGCGCTCCACGAGCAAACTCATTTTGCCCGTGATACACCCTAAAATGCTTTGCAAATCTCATATCAATCAAACCATGATAACCGCGCCATCCGTCAGTATTGATGACGCTCTCAATGGAGATATGTCCGCGTATAACCTTTTGTAGCGTGGCTTTGGAGGCGTCGGGTACGATTTCCGTATAGACCTTATCTCCCCGTTTGAGTACCCCAAAGACGATGGTTTTGCCACCGGCACTGCGTCCGCGTTTACCACGAATACGCTTCGCACCAAAGTAGGATTCGTCAAGTTCAACAACACCACCAAAAGGAGTTAGCTGCTCACATTCAGCAGCTAACCGTTGCCGTAATTTTAAGAATAGCGTGTTGATACTTCTGACACTGATGCCAGTTAATCTGGCAGTATCAGAAGCAGTCAAATCCAAGGCAAATAGCCGTAGAATTTGACGAAATTGTGGTTCAGAAATTTTGCTGAACTTTTGATACTTGTTTTTTTAATTTCATTTCAGAAGCTTATCACTGATTTGGGTGATTTTCCTTCCTAAGCCTCTGTTTTTTTTAATGAGACGGTGCGGCATCGCTGTGCCGCAAAGGCAGCCTGAAAAGCCAACGGCGTAGCAGCCATTTGAGCAACGCAAACAACGGAAACGACAGCAAAAACAAGATAAAGCCATGCCCCGCGCTCCATGATTTGAACGACAGCGGCACCACCTTGCCATCCGCCGTAATGCGGTATCGCTGCGTGAACTGCGCGGTGTCGTAATTCACAAACAATTCAAACGCATCGGGCGCAACGGGCGTTAGGCTGAAAAAACGCCCGTTCTCATCATCGCGGCTGAACGCTTGGCGCAGCAGGGTTTCGTTGCTTTTCAGATTTTGCAGCCGCTGCGGCAAAACCTTGCCCTGCGGCGTGCGCACCAAAACGGTGAACATCGGGCTGATTGCGTCGCCTTCGGCGTATTGCTCGGCGGGCAGTTGGCGAAAGCCCCACGCCATCACCATCATCAGCAGCCACCATGCAATCAGGTGGGCGATGGCGATGAGCAGTTTGAGCACGGTGGTGGTAATAAAGATGCGTGGGGTCATTTTCAGGCTGCCTAATAATGCGAAATGATATTTTCAGGCTGCTTTTAGCGGCACGCTTAACCGAAGAAGCCCATTTTCACTTGAATCAGCTTTTCCAATTCGCGCAACACGCGGCGGCGCGACACGAAAAAGACGATATGGTCGCCGTCTTGCAGGATTTGGCTGTGGTCGCGCCCCATGATGACTTCGTCGCCGCGCACGATGGCGGCAATGTGGCAGCCGGCCGGCCATTTCACTTCATCGACACGCCGGCCGACCAGCGAGGACGTGTGCCGGTCGCCGTGCACCACCGCTTCGATGGCTTCCGCCGTGCCGCGCCGCAGCGGATAGACCGCCGCAATATCGCCGCGCCGCACATGCGACAGAACGCTGCCGATGGTGATTTGGTGCGGCGACACCACGATGTCGATTTGGTTGCCCGTCAGCAAATCCACATAACGCGAGCGGTTGATGATGCTGATGGCGCGTTTGGCACCCAAGTTTTTTGCCAGCAGGCTGGACATGATGTTGTTTTCATCATCGTTGGTGATGGCGCAGAACACGTCGATTTCGTCGATGTATTCGGTTTTCAGCAAATCTTCGTCGCTGGCCGAACCGTGCAGCACCAGGGTGTTGTCCAGATTTTCGGCCAGCCATTCCGCGCGCGCCGCGTTGCTTTCGATAATTTTGATGTTGAATTTGTCTTCTAACCGTTTGGCGAGCCGGTAGCCGATGTTGCCGCCGCCGGCAATGATGAGGCGGTGGTTGGACTGTTTGTAGTGGAACAGCACATACATCACCGTGGCCATTGATTGCGCTTCCACGGCAAAGCCGATTTCGTCGCCTTCCTGAATCACGGTGTCGGACTGCGGCACAATCAGGCGGTTGCCGCGGTAGATGGAGCAGATTTGGCAGTCGGTGTTTTCGGGCAGCAGGGCGACCAGCGTTTCAATGGTCTTGCCGATGATGCCGTCGCCTGCTTTTGCCTGCGCCACCACCAGCCGCACTTTGTCGTTGGCAAAGGGCAGCACTTGCAGCGCGCGCACATAGTTGAGCAGGCCGACCAAGTGTTCCGTCACCAAATGTTCGGGGTGGATGGAGTCGGTGATGGCGAAGGCGTTCAGGCTGTCAGAAAGGGATTTGTCGGCATCGAGGCCTTTGCTTTCGTCTTGGCCGTATTCCAGATAATCGACCGAACGCACGCGGGCAATGCGCTGCGGGATGTTGAACAGTTCCGCCGCCAGTTTGCACGCCACGAGGTTGGTTTCGTCGTTGCGCGTGAGGGCCAGCAGCATATCGGTGTCGGCCGCGCCCGCCTGTTCCAGAATCATGGGCGACGAGCCGTTGCCGACAATGGTCTGCACGTCCAGCCGGCTGCCGGTGTTGCGCAGGGCGGCTTCGTCGGTGTCGATGATGGTCACGTCGTGGTTGGGCATGGCGGCAAGCTCTTGGGCAATGGTGGAACCGACTTGGCCGCTGCCCAGAATGAGGATTTTCATGTGCAGGCTGCTTTTGAAAAAAGGAAAACGCGCGTATTATACGCCGAATTTGCTTTGGCTATGCGGCCTGCCGAAAAGCAGCCTGCACCCTTGCCCCGAAGCGCCGTCCGAACGATTGATTTAGAGAAACCCATGCTGCCCCTGCATTCCCTGCTGACCATTGCCCTGATTACCAAAAACGAAGAGCGCGTGCTGGCGCAATGCCTCGATAGCGTGAAGGATTTGGGCTGCGACATCGTGATGATCGACTCCGGCAGTTGCGATAATACGGCAGAAATCGCCCGCCAATACGGTGCCGACGTGCATGTTTTTGACGATTGGCCAGGCTTCGGCGCGCAACGCAACCGTGCGCACGCCTTTATCCGCACGCCGTGGGTGCTTTGGTTGGACGCGGACGAGCGGCTTTCCGAAGCCGCGCGCCAAGATATCCGCCGGCAGCTTGCCGCCCACGAAGCCGACGGCAAGACCGTGTTTTCCATCAACCGCCTGAGCGTGGCCTACGGGCGCGAAATCCGCCACAGCGGCTGGTATCCCGACCGCATCGTGCGCTGCTATCCCGTTGCCCACACGCAATATAGCGACGATTTAGTGCACGAATCCGTGCGTGTGCCGCAAGGTGCGCGCATTATCGAATTGCAGGGCGACGTGCTGCATTTCACTTATCACGATTTGGCACAGCATTTGGCGAAAATGCAGCAATATGCGTTTGCCTGGGCGGCGCAGCGGCAGGGCATAAAGCGCGCCACGCCGTTTTCCGCCACCTGCCGCGCCGTGTTTGCATTCGTGCGGTTTTACCTGCTCAAACGCGGCTTTCTGGACGGCCAGCCCGGTTTGATGATTGCCGCCATGAACGCGGTTTATACGTTTTTGAAATATGCACAGCTGTGGCAGCTGAACCGTTGCCGCGATAACGAAAAAGCAGCCTGCACCCACCACACAAAGGAACACCAGCCATGATGACCAAACAAGAATACCAATCCCAAGCCGCGCAGGGCTATAACCGCATCCCCCTCGTCCAAGAACTGCTGGCAGATTTGGACACGCCCCTGTCGCTTTACCTGAAACTCGCCAACCGCCCGTTTTCCTACCTGCTCGAATCCGTGGTGGGTGGCGAACGCTTCGGGCGCTATTCCTTCATCGGCCTGCCGTGCGACACCTACCTCAAAGTTTCCGGCAGCACCACTGAAATCTACCGCAACCACCAACTCGCCGAAACGCACGAAGGCAACCCGCTGCACGTTATCGAGCAGTTCCACGCCCGTTTCAAAACGCCCGAAATCCCCAAGCTGCCCCGCTTCACCGGCGGATTGGTGGGCTATTTCGGCTACGAGAGCATTTACCATTTCGAGCACATCGCCCACCGCTTGAAGCAGCCTGCAAAAGGCGACCCGCTCGGCACGCCCGATATTTTCCTGATGTTGTCGCAGGAATTGGCGGTGGTGGACAACCTGAGCGGCAAAATCTATCTGATTGTATATGCCGACCCGTCCCAGCCGCAGGGCTATGAACACGCGCGCGCCAAACTGGAATCATTACGCGAAAAACTGCGCCAGAGCGTCGCCATCCCCCTGTCGCTGGGCAGTCAAAAAACCGAGCTCGAACACCTCACCGGCGAAGCGCGCTACAAATCCTACGTGCAGCGCGTGCGCGACTACATTCTGGACGGCGACTGCATGCAGGTCGTCCCCAGCCAGCGCATGAGCCTGCCCTTTGCCGACAAACCGCTGCACCTATACCGCGCCCTGCGCACGCTCAACCCGTCGCCCTATCTGTTTTACTACGATTTCGGCGATTTCCACATCGTCGGCTCGTCGCCTGAAATTTTGGTGCGCCGCGAGCGCGACAAAGTCGTCGTCCGCCCCATTGCCGGCACGCGGCTGCGCGGTGCAACGCCCGAACAGGACACGGCAAACGAACGCGATTTGCTGGCCGACGAAAAAGAAATTGCCGAACACACCATGCTGATTGACTTGGGCCGCAACGATGTGGGCCGCATCAGCCGGACCGGCAGCGTGTCCGTCACCGAAAAAATGGTGGTGGAAAAATATTCGCACGTCATGCACATCGTTTCCAACGTGGAAGGCAGCCTGCAACCCGAAATCGGCAATATGGACATCCTTGCCGCCACATTCCCCGCCGGCACATTGTCCGGAGCGCCCAAAGTACGCGCGCTGGAAATCATTGAAGAGTTGGAACCCGAAAAACGCAATATCTACGGCGGCGCCGTGGGCGTGTGGGCGTTCAACAACGACATGGATTTGGCCATCGCCATCCGCACCGCTGTGATTAAAGACGGCACGCTGTATGTGCAAAGTGGCGGCGGCATCGTGGCCGACAGCGTGGAAGAAGCCGAATGGCAGGAAACGCAAAACAAGGCGCGCGCGGTGCTGCGTGCGGCGCAGATGGTGCAGGAAGGGCTGGATAATTAAGCCGTTTTGAAGGGTGCAGGCTGCTTTTGAAGCCCGCGCCCTTTGTGTTTCAGGCAGCCTGCACACCCAATCAATCATGAAACGGAGAATGCTATGGAGCAGCACATCAACTACATTACGCTCGGCGTGGCTGACCTTGCCGCGTCCCGCCGTTTTTACCGCAACGTATTCGGCTGGCGGGAAACGGAAGACGGCAACGAACACATTGCGTTTTTCCAAACGGGAAACGCGCTGCGGTTGGCCCTGTTCGGCAGGGAAGCCTTGGCGCAGGACGCGCAGGTATCGGCGCAGGGAAGCGGTTTCCCAAGCTTCACGCTGGCGCACAATGTCGGCAGCAAAGCCGAAGTGGATGCGCTGTTTGCCGCATTTGCCGCCCGAAACGCGAACATCGTCAAAGCACCGCAGAAAGTATTTTGGGGCGGATACAGCGGCTATATTGCCGACCCGGACGGCTTTTTGTGGGAAATCGCGTTTAACCCGTTTTTGCAAACACTGCGCTGAAACCAAATGAAACACCAATTACTTGTTTTTCTCCGCGCCGCCTTTATCGGATTGTTCAAATTCGTTTTGGGCTGCGTTTTGTGGGTTGCGCTGTTTATCGCCTTGCACGAATGTCTGAGTTGGTCAGCGACCCGGCATTATCCGCAGGACGGTGCCGTGTCGCCGTTTTTCCTTGTTCCGGTTCAAACGCAGGCAGGCGGGCTAGCCTTCCGCCACCCAAACCAAATCCGACCCGGCGAAAAACCGCAAAATCCGCCGCAGGAAACCGGCGCTTATTTCGTAGAAAGCATAGCCCCTGACACTTTTGAAGCCACCGCCGAATTCGGCATGGGCATGGCCGTGATGCGTTACCGGATTGAAAACGACCGTGTCGTGCCCATCAGCTTTGTGCACGATAACGCCGGCATTTGGGGCACGGCGGCGGTGGGCGCGGCTTTGGCCACCGCATTTTTATTCTGGCTCGCCAAGCTGCGTATTCACTACACGCAAAAAACCTTGCGGCCATATCTGCTTGATTCGGTGGGCGCATTGCTGGGCGCGCTGCAATTTGCGGCATGGCTGGCGGTTTTGTTTGCGCTGGCAGACGGTGTGATGCGGCTTTTGCCGAAAACGGCATGGACGGCAGCAACAAGGGACGGGGTTTATTTTGCGGCTCTGCTTTGTTCGTGCGGGCTGGGGTGGTTGGTCGGCAGGAAAATCAAACGGAATATTCAGAAGAGAAAATGAATGCGTGTGTGGCCGCTATACGGAGAAGTAGGATAGGCACTCGTTGTCCACGCGTTTTGTGTACAAAGGTAGCCTGAAACCCCATCGTGTCGCCATTTCACTAAATAAAAAAATCTTAAAATTCCATAACCTGAATGCAAAATCTGTTATAATACACACGCTCGGTATCTGCCGATTCCCCATCTGCCGCGTACCACTCGGTGGCAGGGGGCAACCTCTCAAAAAAAGGAATCAGGATTATGAAGAAAACCGCCTTAAAAACCGTTACCGTTTTTTGCACCGCTCTGTTCGGATTGGCAGCCTGCGGCGGCAGCGGCTCATCAAATAATACCCCAAATTTCAGCAGCAACACGCCCTCGCCCCAGCCACCTGTTGTCAATAACAGTGGCAACGGAAACGGTAACAACGCTCCTGCACCCCAGCAGCCGACACCACCTGCAACCCCAGCTCCGCAGGCACAATATGGCGGTACAGCGTATTACACCGAAAACGACAGAAGTTTTAACGAATACGCACAAGGCAGAGGCAATGTTCCCGTTAACGGCAATCTTAGTAGCATTACCGTGCAGGGACGCGAAATCAACATCACCACCCCCGAAGCCTTCACCGAAAGCCAAACCCTGCTGCACATGAACGATTCTTGGGCACGCGGTGTTGCCTCCCATATCGGCGACAGCCGCCTGAGTTATACTCGCTTTGGTTTGCAGATGGACAACACTGACTCTTTGCAGTACCGTGCATTCGCCATCGGCAGCCTCACCCCCATTGCCGATGTTCCCACCAGCGGCACGGCGCGCTACGCAGGCTCTTCCGTGTTTTCAAGCTCCGCAATCTCCTATACAACCCAGCCGGCCAATTTTGATGTGGACTTTGGTGCAAAAACCGTCCATGGCAGAATCCATAGTGGTTTGGGCATGCCCAATGCTGTTATGGAATTCGGTGGCACAATCAATGGCGCATCGTTCAGCGGCACAAAAGACGCATTAAATATGCAGGGCAATTTCTACGGCCCAAATGCCGCAGAAATGGGCGGTACGTTCAAAGGCGTTTATGCAATCCCAGGTGGCGACCTGCTTCACGTAAACGGCTCATTCGGTGCGAAAAGACAATAGCATTTGCACATAAAATAGGCAGCCTGAAAAGCATTTTTTGCTTTTCAGGCTGCCTTATTTCCAACGTTGGCGTAATTAGGACGGATGTTTTGTATAGAGGATTAATCAAACTAGGATAAGGTGGCAATGCCCGCCGTGTACAAGTACATAAGGGCATTGGCAACGCTGTACTAGTTTGAATTTAATTTACTATATAATCCCTTCTCCCACCAACCCGACAGGAACGCGATATGTTGAAAAAACTGGCCGGTTTGTTCCGTACGAACCACTCGAACTATCTTGAAAATTTGCAGCGGCGCGCAGAGCAGGGCGATGCCGAAGCCATGTATCTTCTGGGACGGATGTATCACATTGGCGAACTGGTTGAAGCGGATGATGAAAAAGCCATGCTGCTGTACCGTCGCGCCAATGCTTTGGGTTATCCGCTGGCGGCCAATAGTATCGGCGCGCTGTATGACAACATCGGCGAGCCGGAGAAAGCCGTGGAGTGGTTTGAACAAGGCATCCGCCAAGGCGACAAACAGGCGGAAACCAATTTGGGACGGTTTTATCTGAACGGGATTACAGTTGCCCCTGACACGGCCAAAGGCCTGTCCATGCTGGAACCCCATGCGGCGCAAAACGGACACGCTGCATTGACTTTGGGGTTTTGGTACGATGGCGATTTTGACGAAAATCCCCAGCCGGATAATCAAAAAGCCCTGGAATATTACCTGCTGGCCGAAAAGAATTCCCAAGACCTGACGACCATTGAATTGACCGACCTTTATAACAATCTGGGAACGCTTTACAACACTCATGACGGCATCCCCACCGATTACCCAAAAGCGCAAAAATACTTCATTAAAGCCGCAGAGATGGGCATGCCGCATGCCATGCTGAACCTGGGCCATCTGTATGCCGGTAAAGGCGAACACAAACAAGCCTTCAAATGGTATCTCAAAGCCGCTGAAAACGATTTGATTGACGCTTATTACTATGTCGGCAAAGCGTATGCAATGGGCAAAGGTGTGCCGCAGGACGGGCGCAAAGCTGTGGCGTGGCTGGAACAGGCGGCCGAATACGGTGTGGAGGAATGGGTGTCTGAATTGGCATAGATTTACCGCGACGGCTTGGACGGCGTGCCGAAAGATTTGGCAAAAGCGGAAGCATTGTTTGCATTATTGGCCGAACAAAATGCCTATTACGCTCCGACACTGGCACAAATCCGCAGCCAAAATGCCGCCTGCAGCGATTGGGAAAACCTGTTGGCACGGGCAGAGGGCGGCGAACTGGCCGCACAGAAAGATTTGGCTATGGCCTATATGCGTGGCGAGGCGGTGGAGGAGGATGCAGAAGCCTCCTTCAAGTGGTACAAAGCCGCCGCCGAACAAGGCGATGCCGAGGCGCAAAATAGTCTTTATGTACGTTATGCAGAAGGACGGGGTGTGGCGCAAAACAAAGAAGAAGCGCTGAAATGGCTGCACCGCGCGGCCGAACAAGAATATGGCATGGCCTATTACAATTTGGGTTGGGAATACGCATACGGCGGATTGCTGGAGAAAGACGAGCAAAAAGCCGTCGGTTTCTTTAAAAAAGCAGCGGAAAAAAGTGTTTTGGAGGCCTATGCCGAACTGGGGCTGATTTACACTTACGGCAAAACCATTCCGCACGACTACGCGCTGGCGCGCCGATATTACGAACAGGCCGGCGGCAACAAACTTGGCCAAGCGCAGAACGAATTGGCTACCCTGCATTACAACGGGCAGGGCACGCCGAAAGATGACAGCAAAGCCTTTCTGTATTACCAATTTGCCGCCAGCAACGACAGCCCGGAAGGCATGTACAATTTGGCAATGATGTATGAAAACGGTTTCGGCACGAAACGCAACCGCAAATTGGCCGACGAATGGTACAAAAAAGCCTACGAAGCGGGCTTTGAAGAAGCGTGAAGACGGATTTGGACGGCAAAAAAGCAGCCTGCACTTCATAATGCAAAGTGCAGGTTGCTTTTGCTTTTTTCGCCATTATCGGCCGCCCTGTTTCATGCGCGAAATCCTTTGTGTGAAGAGTAGGTGAGTGCGGAGAAAAAATCATAGATGAAATCTGAATAAGAAAACATCAATAAAATATTTTCATAAATATCAATATGTTGAAAAATTAAATAATTGATTTAAATCAAATATGGCAAAGTGCAGGCTGCTTTCGACACCCGTTTTAATCTTGACTAAATTACTCGGATATTGCACAATCGCACCTCATAAGAAAAACACTTAAACAGAGCTTGAACCATGAGATTAACCACCAAAGGGCGATTTGCGGTTACAGCCATGATTGATTTGGCACTTAACGCGCAAAACAATGCCGTCAAACTCAATTCCATTAGCGAACGCCAGCAAATTTCGCTGTCTTATCTGGAACAATTATTCAGCAAACTGCGCAGGGCCGGCTTGGTCGAAAGCATACGCGGGCCGGGCGGCGGCTACATTTTGGGGCGCGACGCGGGCGAAATCAACATTGCCCAAATCATCGCCGCCGCCGAAGACGAACTGGACGCCACGCTGTGCAAAGGCAAAGCCAACTGCCAAAGCGGCGCGCCGTGTCTGACCCATAATCTGTGGGAAAACCTGAATCACACCATTAACGCTTATTTAAGCAGCGTAACGCTTGCCGGATTGCTTGCCCAGCAGCAGCCCGACAAAAACACCCAAATCGTCAAGATAACGCATATTTATTGAATCGGCACGCTCATCGGCCGGGAAACCAAAACTACGGCCAAAAGCAGCCTGCACTTTTCAATGCATTGATTTTATTGATACAACAACATACTTCAAGGACACCACCATGACCGTTAAAACCCCCGTTTATTTGGACTACGCCGCCACCACCCCAGTTGACAAACGCGTTGCCGAAAAAATGATTCCCTACTTAACCGAAACCTTCGGCAACCCCGCATCCAGCAGCCACGCATTTGGCTGGGTGGCGGAAGAAGCCGTGGAAAAAGCCCGTGCCGACATCGCCGCCCTGATTAACGCCGATGCCAAAGAAATCGTCTTCACCAGCGGCGCGACCGAGTCCGACAACCTCGCCATCAAAGGCGCGGCACACTTCTACCAATCCAAAGGCAAACACCTCATCACCGTCAAAACCGAACACAAAGCCGTGCTCGACACCATGCGCGAACTCGAACGCCAAGGCTTTGAAGTAACCTATCTCGGCGTGCAGGAAAACGGTTTGATTGATTTGGACGAGCTCAAAGCCGCCATCCGCGACGACACCATCCTGATTTCCGTGATGTGGGTGAACAACGAAATCGGCGTGGTGCAAGATATTCCCGCCATCGGCGAAATCTGCCGCGAACGCAAAATCATCTTCCACGTCGATGCCGCCCAAGCCTGCGGCAAAGTGCCTGTTGACGTGGAAGCCGCCAAAATCGACCTGCTCTCCATGTCCGGCCACAAAGTGTACGGCCCCAAAGGCATCGGCGCGCTGTATGTCCGCCGCAAACCCCGCGTCCGCCTCGAAGCCCAAATGCACGGCGGCGGCCACGAACGCGGCTTCCGCAGCGGCACCCTGCCGACCCACCAAATCGTCGGCATGGGCGAAGCCTTCCGCATCGCCAAAGAAGAACTCGAGCAAGACATGACGCACTACCGCAAACTGCGCGACATCTTCCTCAAAGGCATCGAAGGCATCGAAGAAGTCTATATCAACGGCGACCTCGAACACCGCGCCCCGAACAACCTGAACGTCAGCTTCAACTTCGTCGAAGGCGAAAGCCTGATTATGGCGGTGAAAGAACTCGCCGTATCCAGCGGCTCCGCCTGCACCTCCGCCTCGCTCGAACCCAGCTACGTCCTGCGCGCGCTCGGCCGCAACGACGAACTGGCGCACTCCTCCCTGCGCATCACTTTCGGCCGCATGACCACCGAAGAAGAAGTGCAGTTTGCCGCAGAGCTGATTAAATCCAAAATCGGCAAACTGCGCGAACTGTCGCCGTTGTGGGAAATGTTTAAAGACGGGATTGATTTGAACTCAATTGAATGGGCGGCGCATTAAAAGCAGCCTGCATTTTGGCAATGGAGCGCGGATGTTTAGATTCGCGTTTCAGGCAGCCTGGGACATTATTTATTAGTTTAAAAACGTTTACAAAATGCTGATCAAAATGAATAAAACAAGTTTAATCGTTCTTTCAATCGCGTTCTCTCTTTCTGCATGTTCTGTTATGCCGAGCAAACCGCTGTCACCTGAAGAGGAAAAGGCGCGTAGGGAGGCAGCATATCGCAAGGATTATACTGATGTTGCCACTCATATCATTACATTGAAGGGACAAGAAGTTAAGATAATCGATCGGCTATATCATCCTCATGATATTAGGAATAGCCGTTTCAGCATAGGCGAAGTCAGTGAACCTAATTTGGTGATTATCCGAAGGTCGAACACAGTTGGTACTACAGCTTTAGCGACGCTGGCCACCATTGCAAGCATTTTTTCTTTTAATAGTCAACCGATTGACGGTTTTTCTAAACATGAATTGCGTGGCAGCGAGGTAGAACCAAAGTTTCCTAATCCTGTTTTCGATTATTTATCCCCAAAAATACGGGCATGGGTGTCGGGAATACCTGTTCAGGATGAGGGGAGGATAGCTAAAAATATCTATATCCAGCCCGGTCGGTTTTATTTGGTGTATGAAAAATTAAGTGGAGGAGATAAATATTTGCTGCATAATGAAGTACATCTGCGCATGACATTCAGTAATTTGGGTGGGGTGAAAGAACCGGATTTTTCTTGTGTTAAGGAAGCTGACGGCCATTCCTTGGAGGATTGGCGTAAAGATGGGTATGCCTTGGTTCGTCAAACTGTTGAAAAGCAATTTGACGAATGTTTGGAGCAGTTCAAAGCCAAGCAAGAGCAATTGATTAAAAGTCTTTACATACCCACTACGGCAAAAAATTAATGGATGATAAATTTCGTCTATGCTCAAATTAAAGAACAGGCAAAGCTGGTCATTGGATGGAGTGTACCAATATCCATAGGGGGAACAACCTACTAGAGGAATAAGGATATTTTTTAGTATTGGAATAATGGCGTGAAGTTTGGACTGTACAATCTCCGATTTTGAAGCAGCCTGCTTTTACTAAACAATATATTTTAACAATAAGACATACTTAAAACCTTTATCAAACCCCGAAATACCCAAAACAGATACAGGCTGGGGAAACCCCAAAGCAGGGCAGCCTGAAATCCCCGGCCTTCTCTCCTTTCAGGCAGCCCAAAAAAGAGGAGATGTGCCACCATCCTAAAAGGAGGAGACGTGATGCATATCGGTTGATGCAATTCGTAAAAAAAGAGGATTTAAAAATGTCGTTGATTTCTTCATTGTCCGAAGCCCAGTTGCAGGACAAAGTCAACTTTATCGAGAACTACAAACAGGCGTTCAACCCCGCCGACGGTTCTACGGTGGACGCTAACGCCAACGTTACCCTGAAAAACATTTCCACGCTGGAAACCGAATTGATGAAAGACTATTTCATCCAGGTGAACCGCAGGCTGATGACGGACAAAATCACTCAACTGTTCGGCAGTGAATTAGCAGACGAATATGTGCGCCAGCTGGAAAACCACGAAATCTACGCACACGACGAAAGCAGCCTGCGCCCCTACTGCGCCAGCATTTCCATGTATCCGTTCCTGCTCAACGGGCTCACGCAGCTGGGCGGCGAATCCAAAGCGCCGAAAAATCTGGCTTCGTTCTGCGGTTCGTTCGTCAATCTGGTATTTGCGGTGAGCTCGCAGTTTGCCGGTGCGGTGGCAACGGTGGAATTTTTGGCCTATTTCGACTATTTCGCCCGCAAAGAGTTCGGCGAAGACTATATGGACAGGCTGTCCGAGAAAACCGCCAATCCGGCATTCGGCAGCGGCACCGAAATCGCACGGAAAACCGTCGGCGCGCAACTGGCGGGCTATTTCCAGCAGGTGGTGTACACCATCAACCAGCCTGCCGCCGCGCGCAATTACCAGTCCGTATTTTGGAATATTTCCATTTACGACCAATATTATTTCGAATCGATGTTTGAAAGTTTCGCCTTTCCGGACGAAGCATTCAGCCGGCCGAAATGGGAATCCGTCAAAAAACTGCAAGTGTTTTTCCTGAAATGGTTTAACGAAGAACGCAAAAAAGCCTTGCTCACGTTCCCCGTCGTAACCTGTGCCTTGCTGACCGACAAAAACCAATGCCGGGACGAAGAATTTGCTGACATGGTGGCCGACGAGCTGGCAAACGGCAACTCGTTCTTCATGTATCTGTCCGAAAACGCTGATTCGCTGGCTTCGTGCTGCCGCCTGCGCAACGAAATCACCGACAAAACCTTTTCCTACACGTTGGGTGCGGGCGGCGTGGCAACGGGTTCGATTAACGTGATTACGCTCAACATGAACCGTTTGGTGCAGGACGGGCGCGATTTGGCGACGGAAGTGGAAAAAATCCACCAATATCAGGTGGCCTACCGCAAAATCATGGAAGAATTCAAAGCCGGCGGGCTGCTGCCTGTTTACGATGCGGGATTCATCACGCTGGACAAACAATTCCTGACCATCGGCATTAACGGGATGGTGGAAGCGGCGGAATCGCAGGGCATCCATGTCGGCTACAACGACGAATACGTCAAATTCGTGCAGGAAAAACTGAAAATCATCTACCACGCCAATCAGGAAGCCGCCAAAAAATACGGCTACAAATTCAATACCGAATTCGTGCCGGCCGAAAACTTGGGCGCGAAAAACGCGAAGTGGGACAAAAAAGATGGTTACAGCGTGAAAGAAGAGCGCGACTGCTACAATTCCTATTTCTATGTGGTGGAAGACGAATTTATCAATCCGCTGGACAAATTCCTGCTGCACGGCAGGGAACTGGTGGATTATTTGGACGGCGGTTCCGCGCTGCACCTGAATCTGGACGAAAAACTGACGCAGGAAGGTTACAAGAAACTGGTCAATGTGGCGGCGAAAACGGGGTGCAACTATTTCTGCATCAACGTCCGCACCACTATCTGCAACGAATGCGGGCACATTGACAAGCGCACGCTGTACCGCTGCCCTTCGTGCGGCACGGAAAACGTGGACCACGCCACAAGGGTCATCGGCTACCTGAAACGCGTGTCTTCGTTCAGCAGGGCGCGGCGCAAAGAACACGCCATGCGGCACTACCACCGTGCATAAAACGCAGTTTGTGCAGCCGTTCGGGGGCGGCGTTGCCCCCGATGCGCCGCTGCTGTTCGTTAGCGAGCAGATTACCTTTCAGGAAGTGCCGGACGAAATCGCCCTGTCGTTTCTGATTGCAGGCTGCCCGCTGATGTGCAAAGGCTGCCATAGCGCGGACAGCTGGAGCGAAACCGCCAGGCAGCCGCACAAAACGGAACTGACGGCGGAATACCTGCAACAGCAAATCGACAAATACCGCAATATGGTTTCCTGCGTGCTGTTTTTGGGTGGCGAATGGCACATCCGCTCCCTGCTGCAACATCTGGCGCTGGCCAAGCAGAACGGCCTGAAAACCTGCCTTTATACCGGGCTGGATTTATGCGAAATCGACACGCTGGCATACCGCAACGAACTGCTGCCGCTGCTGGATTACCTGAAAACAGGGCGTTGGCAGGCAGATTTGGGCGGGCTGGGCAGCGCCACCACTAACCAGAAATGGTGGCGGATTCAAAACGGCCAAGCCGAAGAAGTGCCGTGGAAACATGGGCTGTGAGGCCGTTTCAGGCAGCCTGCACCCGATAAACCAATTACACAAGGAGCAAACTATGCTCGGTTGGCAGATAACCGTTTTTAGCGATGCGGACAGGCAAGAGCCGCACCTCATCGCCTTGTGGGAGTGCGGCATTGGCGGCGCGGACTGGCTGGACGAACTTTGTCAAGCAGGGCACGCCGAGCAGACCGAAAACAACGGCGGCTATCCCAATGTGTACCAAACGCAGGCGAAACACATCGCCCCGTGGCTGCTGGACGGCAAAATCTCACCGAAGGGCGATGTGCCGCACAGCAACTTCATGCCTGTGTTCATGGAAACGGACGAGGGCGAAACCGTGCTGATGCAGTCGTACGGCTACCGCCCTTTGGAATTGCGCGGCCCCGAATTGCTGCGCGACCTGCCGCCCGAAACGGTTTTAACGATACAGGTATTTGATTTAAGTTGAAAATTTATTTTCAGGCGGCCTGAAAAGCAGCCTGCACCTGACGGCATATTCAGATACCCACGCGGGCAAGGCTGCCCCGCCCCAAAGCAGCCTGCACACACAAAGGAATAACCATGAACGACCAAACCACAGACGATTTCGACAACTTGGACGCGCTCTTCGAAAACTTTGACGGCGTTACCGTGGAAGGCGGTGTCGATTCCGAAAACGACGACGGCTGCGAAGGCGGTGCGTGCAAAATTTAAAGGCAGCCTGAAATGAAACACCTGCTCTTAACAGTTATCGGCGCAACCGCGCTGGCCGCCTGCGCCACGCCCGACTACACGGATACGCGCCCCGAAGTCCACACGCAGAAATCATCCGCGCCTTATGTGCGCACGCACAAGCAGCCGGACGGGCAAATCAAGGTGGAAACCGTTACCCCGCACCCGTAGGCGCAAAAAGCAGCCTGCACCCCAAAAATTTTACTAACCTGCTAAAAATACAAGGAAACACATCATGGCATACAGCGACAAAGTCATTGACCATTACGAAAATCCACGCAACGTCGGCACGTTCGACAAAGACGACAGCGACGTCGGCACCGGCATGGTGGGCGCGCCCGCCTGCGGCGACGTGATGCGCCTGCAAATCAAAGTGAACGACCAAGGCATTATTGAAGACGCCAAATTCAAAACCTACGGCTGCGGCTCCGCCATCGCCTCGTCCAGCCTGATTACCGAATGGGTGAAAGGCAAAAGTTTGGACGACGCGCTGGCGATTAAAAACAGCGAAATCGCCGAAGAATTGGAACTGCCGCCTGTGAAAATCCACTGCTCGATTTTGGCGGAAGACGCGGTGAAAGCCGCCGTGGCGGACTACAAAAAGAAAAAAGGCGTATAACATGGCCGGCGGCTGGGCGCCCGACGGCGCGGAGCAGGCGCAAATCGACGCCAATTTGGACGACGCGCTCGCCGCCGCCCGGCAAAACCTACCCTCTGGCGAAAGTGCCCGCGAATGCGCCGAATGCGGCGAGCCGATTCCCGAAGCCCGCCGCCGTGCCCTGCGCGGCGTGCAGTTGTGTATTGCCTGCCAAGAAGAAGCGGACAAACAACAGCGTTTTCAGGCTGCCTACAACCGGCGCGGCAGCAAGGACAGCCAGCTGAAATAGGCAGCCTGAAACCGATAAATCCATAGCAACCCAGTTTTTTCAACCTACAGAAAGGTATTCAAAATGACCGATACTCTGATTATTAACGCCCATCCCAATCCGCATTCATCTATGTCCGCCACCAATCGCATGGTTGCCCACCTGTTGGCCAAGCTGCCAGCAGGCAGCGTGCAAACCGTCAATCTGGCGGAAACCGACATCCAGCCGTTGGACAAGGCCGCGGTGGAAATGTTTATCGCCACCGTGTTCCAAAGGCAGCAGCCGAACGCGGAACAGGCGGCGTTGCTGGCGCGGTTGATGTCGGTGGTGGAGCAAGTGAAATCCGCCCGCCGCCTCGTTATCGCCTATCCGATGTATAACTCCGGCATTCCCGCCCGCCTGAAAGACTGGCTGGACAATCTGGTTGTGCCCGGTGAAACCTTCCGCTACGGCGAAGACGGCGCGCCGCAAGGTTTGATGGGCGCGCACACAGTACTGCTGTTGCAGGCCAGCGGCAGCGTTTATTCCGAAGGCCCGATGGCTCAGATGGATTTCGCTTCAAGCTACCTGAAAACCTTGCTCGGCGGTTTCTTAGGCTTCGCTTCGGTGGATACTGTTTATGCCGAAGGCACGGCAGGCGACTGGGAGGCAGCAGTTCAACGTGCCTGCACCGACATCGATGCCGTGTATGACCGCTTCACTGCCTAATGATTTTCAGGCAGTCCGAAAGCCCAAAAAGCAGCCTGCACCCTTGGAGGCTATTTTGCCGATAAACATCGTCCCGCTGGCGGAACAGCCGCAGCACATCGACACCCTCGCGCACGCCCTGCACGCCGAATGGCACGACTTCGCTCCGTGGCAGAACGTGGAAAAAATCCGCGCCTATTACGCCCGCTGCTTGGAAGGCAACGACCTGCCGCTTGCCTGGCTGGCGGTGGACGGCGGGCGGCTGCTCGGCTCGGCCGCGCTGAAACGGCACGATATCGCCGCACTGCCGCAATACGAATACTGGCTGGGCGACGTGTTCGTGCTGCCCGAAGCACGCGGGCGCGGCGTGGGCAGGCATCTGGTGGAACACGCCCTGCTGGAAGCGCGGCGGCTCGGCCTGCCCGAACTCTATCTTTACACGCCCGACGTGCAGGCGGTGTACGCCAAATACGGCTGGCACGAAATCGAAACGCGGCCGCACAACGGCGAAACCGTGTCGGTGATGCGGCTGGCGTTGGACGGCGGCGCGTAGGCAGGGCGTTTTCAGGCAGCCTGAAAGCGCAAATTTTAAAAATAAACAGTGCAGGCTGCTTTTAAAACGGGAAAACAATGCCCAAAAGCAGCCTGCACTTCTTTGCCCTATAAAAAATAAAATTTTACGAAGGTACACATACACCATGTTTTACATCATCGTCGCCCTGAAACTTGTCCTCGGCCTGCTGGCTCTGGTGTTGGTCATCAACCTGACCGGCAAGGGCAACCTCGCCCCCGCTTCCGCCACCGACCAAGTGCAGAACTATGTGCTCGGCGGGATTGTCGGCGGCGTTATCTACAATTCCGATATTTCCGTGCCCGTATTCATGCTGATTTTGGCGATTTGGTTTGCGGCGGTGCTGTCGCTGCGCTGGCTGAAAAAACACAACAGCCTGGTCAAACGGCTGGTGGACGGGCGGCCTGTGTTGCTGATTTCGCGCGGCAAAATCGATGTGGTGGCGGCGCGTAAAATAGGCCTTTCGGCCAACGATTTGGCGTTCAAGCTGCGGATGCAGGGCATTTATACGGTGAAAGATGTCAAACAGGCCATCCTTGAGCAGGATGGTCAGCTCATCGTAACCTCATTCGGCGAAGAAAATCCGAAATATCCGCTGGTTACGGACGGCAGCATCCAGCACGCCACGCTGGAAATGATTGACAAAGACGAAGACTGGCTGCTGGCGGAATTGAAAGCGCAGGGCATTGAAGAGGTCGACGCGGTGTTTTTGGCGGAATACGACGACGGCAAAATCTCGATAACGAAATACGAAGGCTGAAATCCCTATACGGGCGGATAAAAAGCAGCCTGCACCAAAAAATTTCAATACACATCAATGGAGTAGTAATATATTATGGGCAATATGGACATCAACCTCGACCAGTTTTCATCCATTGCCGGTTGGCAGCGGCTGGCCGAAATCGGTATGTCGTTCGGCACCAACCTGCTGGCCGCGCTGGCCATTTTCCTTATCGGCAAATGGATTGTTACCTATCTCGTCATCCTGATGAAGGCCACGCTGACCCGCGCCAAAGTGGACAGGACGCTGGTCAGCTTCCTCGGCAACGTGGCTAATGTCGGCCTGCTTATCTTGGTTATCATCGCCGCGCTGGGCAAACTTGGCATCCCCACCACATCGGTTACCGCCTTAATCGGCGGCGCGGGCTTGGCGGTGGCCCTGTCGCTGAAAGACCAACTGTCGAACTTCGCCGCCGGCGCGCTGATTATCCTGTTCCGCCCGTTCAAAGTGGGCGACTTCATCAAAGTGAACGGCTTTGAAGGCACGGTGAGCGAAATCAAAATGGTACAGACATCATTGCACACGCCGGACAACGAAGAAGTCATCCTGCCCAACAGCGTGGTGATGAGCAACAGCATCGTGAACCGCTCTTCCGACCCGCTGTGCCGCGCCCAAGTGGTGGTGGGTGTGGATTACGCCTGTGATTTGAAGGCCGCCAAAGCCGCCGTGCTGAAAGCCGCCACCGAACACCCGTTATGCGTGCAGACAGCGGGCAGGGAAGCCGTGGCACACGTAACCAATCTGGGCGACAGCGCCATTGAAATCACGCTGTGGGCATGGACGAACGAAGCCAATTTGGGCGCGTTCCGCTTCGGGCTGAACGAGCAGGTGGTGGAAAACCTGCGCGCCGCCAAAATCAACATCCCGTTCCCGCAGCGCGATGTGCATATCATCACGCCGCAGGGGCAATAAGCCGTTGCAGGCAGCCTGCACCCCAAGCCCTGCGAAACACGAATAAGGAGCAAACCTATGTTCAGCCAAGAAGAAACCCAATCACTGCTCGCCGAAAAAGGCATCGGCAAAACCGTGCTGCAACGCCTGCAACAAATGGGCTTGGACGACGTGGCCAAGCTCGCCGTCGCCGATGTGGACGATATGCTGCAACAGGGCGCGGCGCTCACCGGCAGCACCTGCTGGAAAAACAGCCCGCAGGCACGCGCCGCCATGCAGGCTGCCGTGGATTGGGCAAAGCGGCGGCAGGCAGCCTGAATGCGCCGAAAGCAGCCTGCACTGTCAAAACCTGTTATCATTCAAATTTAAACTATCCTCGAAAGGAAAAATCATGAACGAAAAATCCATTAAAATCCTATCCGTTGTCGCCACCATCACCGCCGTGTGCATGTATGTGGCCTATATCCCGCAAATCCAAGCCAATCTGGCCGGCGCGAAAGGCTCGCCGTGGCAGCCGCTTGCCGCCGCCGTGAACTGCACGCTGTGGGTGGCATACGGCCTGTTTTTAAAACCGCGCAACTGGCCGATTATCGTTGCCAACGTACCTGGCGTGGTACTGGGCATTGTGGCATTCTTTACCAGCCTGTAAACGCATAAACCGCAGGCCGACGCCCTCCAAAAGCAGCCTGCACCTACCCGTAACTTCATTCATCATCACGAGGAAAACACCATGATTACGATTACCTCAAATGCCGCCGACCACATCCGCAATTTCATCGCCAAACGCGGCAAAGGCGAAGGCATCCGCATCGGCGTGAAAACCAGCGGCTGCTCCGGCATGGCCTACACGCTGGAATTTGTGGACGACATCCAGCCCGAAGACCAAGTGTTCGAGCAGGACGGCGTGAAAGTGTTTGTGGACCCGAAAAGTTTGGTTTACTTGGACGGCACGCAGGTGGACTATGCCAAAGACGGTTTGCAGGAAGGCTTTAAATTTGAAAACCCGAACGTGAAGGAAAGCTGCGGCTGCGGCGAAAGCTTCCACGTTTGATTCGAAATACAATAAAAGTGCAGGCTGCTTTTGGATGATCTTCAAAAGCAGCCTGCACTTTAATTTATATTGACCGGCTTGGCTTATTCGCAATGCAGCGCTTTGGCTTTGGCGGCAAATTCGCGGTCGGCGATGGCACATAATTGCTCGCGTTGCTGCGGTGTGGCGGCAGGCATGGCATCGAGCAGGGTTTTGGTGTTGCCGCGGTGGAATTCGGCGGTTGGGCCGCTGGCTTTGGCGTAGCAGGCTTCGGCGCGTTTGAAGTGCGCTTGGCAGTTTTGCGGCAGCTCTTCAAATGCCAGCGGTTTGGAATGGTGGTGGCCGTGTGCCTGTGCGGCCAGCGGTGCGGCCATCAGGGCGATGGTGACAAGGGTTTTGACGAACATATCGATTTCCTTTGCAGTGATGAATCGTGAGGGATGTAATTCTATGTAAGCCATAGAATCGTATCGGATTTTAAATGTGCAGGCTGCTTTTTGCAAGCAGATTCGGCTGCCGAAAAAGCAGCCTGCACATTGAAGCGCAGGCGTTGCCCGGTCAGCCCAGCCGCATCATTTCAATCTGTTCCAGACTGCGGCCCAGAAAGCGTTCACCGATGGTTTGGAAGCGCAGCGGGATGTCGGACACGTAGAAACGGTAGTCGGGCGTGCAGGGCTGCGTGTTGAGCAGTTGCGCGGCGGCCAGTGCCTGCGCGGTGGCTTCGGCGGTGGTGGTGGACGAATCGACCAGTTCGATGTGCGGCGCTTCCTGCCGGATGAGCGGTTTGAGCAGCGGATAGTGCGTGCAGCCCAAAATCAAGGTGTCGATTTTGTCGGCCAAAAGCGGTTTCAGGTATTCGCGCACCGTCAGCCGCGTTACTTCATGGTCGAGCCAGCCTTCTTCCACCAGCGGCACGAGCAGCGGCGCGGCTTGCGACAGGATGCGCGTGTCGGGATTGTGGGCGTGGATGGCGCGGGCATAGGCATTGCTGTTCACTGTGGTGTTGGTGGCGATAACGCCGATGTGGTTGTTGCGCGTGGTGGCCAATGCAGCCTGCGCCCCGGCTTCAATCACGCTCAGCACGGGCATGTTGCCGGCCATTTGCTGCACTTTTGCTCCGGCAACGGCGGCAATCGTATTGCAGGCAATCACCAGGGCTTTGACTTGGTTTTGCAGCAGGAAATCGACAATTTGCAGCGAGAAATCTTCAATCGTGTTGCGCGATTTCACGCCGTAAGGCACGCGCGCGGTGTCGCCGAAATAAACGATGTTTTCATTGGGCAGGCGCTCCATCAGCGCGCGGACGACGGTGAGGCCGCCCACGCCGGAATCGAAAACGCCGATGGGTTTGGAGTTGTTGGCATTCATGGTGCGTATATCAATAGAAAGTGCAGGCTGCTTTTGCCTGAAACCGTGCGGCACACGGGCAAGCGGCGTATGATAGCCCCCATTGTCGGGCAGGGCAATAGGGCGGCAGCCTGCACATGTTTATAGAGTGATTACCCAAATACGGCATAAGGCGTTATAATCCGCCTATCCGAACCGTTGCGAGATTTTTATGAAACCTATTTTTTTGGATTTTGAACAGCCCATTGCGGAATTAAACAATAAAATCGAAGAGTTGCGCCTGGTGCATGACGATTCGGCGGTCGATATTTCCGATGAGATTGCCCGTTTGCAGAAAAAAAGCATGGATTTGACCAAATCCATTTTCAACAAGCTCACACCCGCACAGATTTCGCAAATTTCCCGCCATCCGCAGCGGCCGTACACGCTGGACTATATTGCCGCGTTGTGTACCGATTTCCAAGAACTGCACGGCGACCGCCATTACGGCGACGACCACGCCATCGTGGGCGGTTTGGCGCGCTTTAACGGGCAAAGCGTGGTGGTAATCGGCCATCAAAAAGGGCGCGATACCAAAGAAAAAATCCGCCGCAATTTCGGTATGCCGCGCCCCGAAGGCTACCGCAAAGCCCTGCGGCTGATGCACTTGGCGGAAAAATTCCGCCTGCCCGTGCTCACGTTTGTCGATACCCCGGGCGCATACCCCGGCATTGGCGCGGAAGAGCGCAACCAGTCCGAAGCCATCGGCAAAAACCTGTACGAACTGACCAAACTGCGCGTGCCCGTTATCTGCACCGTGATTGGCGAAGGCGGCTCCGGCGGCGCGCTGGCGATTGCGGTGGGCGATTATGTGAACATGCTGCAATATTCCACTTATTCGGTGATTTCGCCCGAAGGCTGCGCATCGATTCTGTGGAAAACTGCCGAAAAAGCCGCCGATGCCGCCGCCGCGTTGGGCATCACCGCAGACCGATTGCAAAAACTCAATCTGGTGGACAAAGTGATTGAAGAGCCCTTGGGCGGCGCGCACCGCGATTATCCCGAACTGATGAAACGCCTGAAAGCAGTGCTGGAAGAGCAGTTGCGTACCGCGCAGGACATGCCGGTGGACGAATTGCTGACACGCCGCTTCGACCGCATTATGGCGTATGGCCAGTTTGTGGAAAAATAAGCAGGATTCCCGATAAGCTGAACTTGGTTCGGCTTATTTTTTCTTTTTTGACAATGAAATGAATCGAATGCAGAAAATCGGACTCTTCGGCGGCAGCTTCAATCCGCTGCACTGCGGCCATGTTGCGATGGCGCGCGCCTTTGCCGACGAATTGGCGTTGGACAGCGTGCTGTTTGTGCCGGCGGGCAATCCGTACCATAAAGCCCATGCCGATGTGGGCAGGGAGCACCGCTGGCAGATGGTGCAATGCGTCACGGAGTTGGACGCGCGTTTTGCGGCCAGCGATGTGGATTTGGTGCGCGAAGGGAAAACCTATACCATTGATACCGTTCAGATTTTCAAACAGATTTATCCTAATGCACAATGGTGGTGGCTGATGGGCATGGATAGCTTTATGACGCTGCACACATGGAAACACTGGCAGGCTTTAGTGCGGCAGGTGTCGATAGCTGTGGCGGCGCGGCCGGGGCAGTCGTTGCGGCAGCTGCCTGCGGTGTTGCAGGATTATGCGGCCGATGCGCTCAAAGCAGGCAGCCTGCACTTTCTGAATGCGCCGGAAATGGCAGTCAGCTCCACCGAAATACGGCGGAAAATTCAGGCGGGCGCAGATATATCGGGCGATGTGCCGTCCGCCGTGCGCCAGTATATCCTGCAACACGGGCTGTATCGGGTAGTGGATTAAAATTGCAATGAATACGGCGTTGGCTCGCCTTGACGTACTATTTGTATGCCTTGCGGTTCGCCGCCTTGTCTCATTTTTATTTTAATCCACTATAAATAAAGGTGCAGGCTGCTTTTCGTTCCCCGCCGCAACAAAGTGCAGGCTGCTTTGATATAAATACGCTATAATGCGCCATTTTCTCAAAAGTTTAACGAATAATGATGACTGAACAAGAATTGCAGGCCATACAGAAAATGGTCGATATTGCCGTGAACGCATTGGAAGACGTGAAGGCCAAAGACATTATCGTCTTGGATACCAGCGAAAAAACCTCGCTGTTTTCGCGCATGATTATTGCCAGCGGCGACAGCACGCGCCAAGTGAAAGCCTTGGCCAACAATGTGGCCGTGGATTTGAAAGAAGCCGGTTTCGCCATTTTGAGCAGCGAAGGCCAGGACAGCGGCGAATGGGCGCTGGTGGATGCCGATGAATTGGTGGTTCATGTGATGCTGCCCGCCGTGCGCGATTTTTACGACATCGAAGCCTTGTGGGGCGGCGAAAAACCGTCTTTCCACGCAGGCGCCACCAAGCCCTGGCACGCCGCCGACAACTGATGCGCAACGCGGACAATGGACACTACGGAACTTTCAGCGCAATGGCAGCATGAACGCCGCCTGATTTCGGCATATCGTTTGGACGAAGCCAAAGAAGCCGTCATGCAGACTTATCGCCAAGTGCAGGCACAATATGGCGACAACAGTCGGGAAAGTGCAGGCTGCCTGATGAACTTGGGCTTGTGGCACGAAGCGCAAGGCGAATACGCCTCGTTTGAAACCCTGATGCGCCAAAGCGCCCAACTGTTCCGCCGCCACCGCGCCGATGCACCCACCGAAGCGCTGAAAGCACAGTTTTATTACGCCAGAGCCTTGTGCCGCCAAGGGAAATGGCAGCAGGCCGCCGAGCAGGCCGCCGAAGTGTATTCGACACAATGCCAATATTATGGCGAACACGCCGACCACGACGATATTGCCCACACCTTGCGTTTGCAGGGCAACATCAATGCCATGCAGCCTGCAACCCTTGGGGAAGCACTGCCGCTGTTGGAGCAGGCCGCCGCCATGTTCGAACGCCTGCACGGTATGCACCACGCGGAAACCGCCTATACCTACACCCAAATTGCCGAACAATACGCCAAGCAGGGCTATGTTGCCGAAGCGCAATCCGTTTTGCGCAGCACCGATGCGGTTTTACGCGAACAACTGGGCAGCCTGCACCCGTATGTGGCCGTGGCGCAATGGCGGCTGGCCGAATGTTGCGATATGCAGCGGCAATACGGCGAAGCGCAGGCACATTTGGCCGAAGCCGAGCGCATTTTGCGCGACTGTGTGGGCGAAATGCATCCGTTGTGGCTCGATTTCTGGCTGCTCACGGCGGAACACTGTGCCGCTCAAGGGCAAATCGAAGTCGCCTTGTCCGCTTATGGCAAAGCCCTGTTCGTCTGCCTGAAAAGCTATGACGAAGAGCATCCCGCCAGCACTTATATCCTCCGCCAAATCACCTATTGGGTGCAGCAGCTGCACCGAGAAGAATAAAGCCGAATGAATATCACCGTATTGGCCGTGGGCAACAAAATGCCGCACTGGGTGGACGAAGCCGTGCAGGAATATGCCAAACGCTTTGGCCGCGACGTGCAATACACGCTCAAAGAAATCAAACCCGAAAAACGCGGCGCCGGCGTGAATGCCGCACAAGGCATGGCCGCTGAAGAAAAACGTATTTTGGAAGCCCTGCCGGACAACGCCTTTCTGGTGGTGCTGGACGAACGTGGTAAAGCACCCACATCGGTAGAACTGGCGCAATATATGCAGCGCTGGCAGCAGGACGGCGAACACGTTTGCTTTGTCATTGGCGGGGCGGACGGCATGACCGACGCGCTCAAACAGAAAGCGCGGCTGATGTTGCGCCTCTCCAGCCTGACGCTGCCGCACGGCATGGTGCGCGTGCTGCTGACCGAACAACTGTACCGTGCCGTCTCCATTTTGCAGAACCACCCTTATCACCGCGAATAAACGCCGCATCACCATGCTGATTTTTTTAGATTTCGACGGCGTGCTGCACTCCGCCCACGCATTCCGCGCCGAGCAAATGTTCAGCCAGCTTTCCGTGTTCGAGCCGTTTTTCCGGCAGCCGGAATTTGCCGACATCCAATTCGTCGTCTCGTCCACTTGGCGGCATAACCGCAGCTTGGAAGAACTCCGCGCGCCGTTTTCCGCCGATTTCCACGGCCGCATTGTCGGCAAAACGCCCGAATATGTCGCCACATCGCCTATTGCCGAGCGCGAACAGGAAATTTTGTGCTATCTGGAAGACCATCTGTGCGAACACGAGCCGTGGCTGGCACTGGACGACTGCCGCAGCTATTTTGACCGCCATGTCGGCAAAGTCTTCTTCTGCACCGCCGGCACGGGTTTGATGCAACGCGATTTGCCCGCTTTGGCAGAGTGCATCCGCCGGCAGAAAAAGCAGCCTGCACTTTAATCATCGGTAACGTGCAGGCTGCCTGAACCGAAAAGCAGCCTGCACTTTAAAAAACACCGCCGCATAAGAATAATTAATTGAAAAATTTAGGAAACTATATGCAACCCGAACAAATCAACCAACTGAACAACCAGCTGGACGACCTGGCGCAACGCAACACCGATATCCGCGCCTATATGGATTACCAAGGCAAAAAAGAACGCTTGGAAGAAGTGGTCGGCCTGTCAGAAGACCCGGAGCTGTGGAACGACCCCAAGCGCGCCCAAGACATCGGCAAAGAACGCAAACTGTTGGAAGGCATCGTATTGACGTTGGAAAACATCGAAAACGGCATTGCCGACAACCGCGAACTCATCGACATGGTGGTGGAAGAGAATGACGAAGACGGTTTTGCCGCCATCGTTGCCGATGTGGCCGGGCTGGAAAAACAAATGGCGGATTTGGAATTCAAGCGCATGTTCAACCAGCCTGCCGACCCGAACAACTGCTTTATCGACATCACCGCAGGCGCGGGCGGCACGGAAGCCGAAGACTGGGCAGGCATGCTGCTGCGGATGTATCTGCGCTATGCCGAGCGCAAAGGCTTCAAAGTGGAAGTGGTGGAACAGGACGACGGCGAAATTGCCGGCATCAACAACGCCACCATCCGTTTGGAAGGCGAATATGCCTACGGCCTGCTGCGTACCGAAACCGGCGTGCACCGTCTGGTGCGTTATTCGCCGTTCGATTCGAACAACAAACGCCACACGTCGTTTGCGTCCGTGTTCGTATATCCCGAAGTGGACGACAGCTTTGAAGTGGAAATCAACCCGGCCGACGTGCGTACCGACACTTACCGCGCATCGGGTGCGGGCGGCCAGCACATTAACAAAACCGATTCCGCCGTGCGTATGACGCATATCCCGACCGGCATCGTGGTGCAGTCGCAAAACAGCCGCTCGCAACACGAAAACCGCCGCGTCTGTGAAGAAATGCTGCGCGCCAAATTGTTCGAGCTGGAAATGCGTAAGCGCAACGAGGAAAAACAGGCGCTGGAAGAAGGCAAGTCGGACGTGGGTTGGGGTAGCCAAATCCGTTCGTATGTGCTGGATTCGTCGCGCATTAAGGATTTGCGCACGGGTTATGAAGTCGGCAATACCAAAGCGGTGTTGGATGGCGATTTGGACGGATTCATTGAAGCGAGCCTGAAGCAGGGCGTGTAAAGAGGTAAAAAAGCAGCCTGCACTTCGTTTTCAGGGGTGCAGGCTGCTTTTGGAAACGGTCGTATTATCCGGCAAACGGCGGAATGCAGACGGTTTCGCCCGCCGCTTCGCTCAATGCCGTGTTCAATACGGTAAAGAAATCGCTGTTGTCGCGAGTGGCGAGCCATTTTCCTTCGCGATAGGCGAAATGGTAGCCGCCGCTTTTGGCCGCAATCCACAGTTCCTGATTGGGCGTGTGGCGGTTCACGATAATCTGCGTGCCGTTTTCGGCTTCAATCGTCAGCACGTTGCCGGCATACAGGCAGTCAAAATCGTATGCGTCCAATTCGTTTTCGATATGGGCGAACAAGGTGTCGGAATGTTGCAGGAACTCGGTTTCGGTCATGGTGTGTGCCTCTTTGAAAATAAATCGGCGCATATTGTGCCAGTTTTAAAAGCAGCCTGCACCTTTTTATTGTGGGATAAAGGATATGAAGAACATAATGATGATGGCACTGCTGTGCAGCGTGGGCGCCTGCGGCTTCAAGGGCGATTTGTATTTGCCACGCGAAAAAGACCATGCCCGCTTCGGCGTGGTCCAAACCGGAATCGATTTCAAACGCACGCCGCCGCAGGACACAGCGAAACCCAAGGAAAATACGCATGAAAACCATTGAAAATATTGAATTCGGACAACTGGCGGCACAATTCGGCACGCCGCTGTATGTGTATAGCGAAAACGAGCTGACCCAGGCCTATGCGCGTTACCAAACCGCCTTTGTCGCGCTCAACCCGCTGATTTGCTATGCCGTCAAAGCCAACAGCAATTTGAGCATCATCCGGCATTTCGCACGGCTGGGCAGCGGTTTCGATACCGTGTCGGGCGGCGAAATCGCACGGGTGCTGGCGGCGGGTGGCAGCGCGGACAAAATCATTTTTTCGGGCGTGGGCAAAAGCGAGGTCGAAATCGAATTCGCGCTGAATGCCGGCATTAAGTGCTTCAACGTGGAAAGCCTGCCCGAGTTGGACAGAATCAACGCCGTGGCGCAACGGCTGGGCAAAACCGCACCGGTTTCGCTGCGCATCAATCCCGATGTGGACGCCAAAACCCATCCGTATATTTCCACCGGCCTGAAAGCCAACAAATTCGGCATCGCCATGGCGGACGCAGAGCAGGCATACCGACATGCAGGCAGCCTGCACCATTTGCGCATTGTCGGGATTGACTGCCACATCGGTTCGCAGCTGATGGATTTGTCGCCCTTAATTGAAGCCTGCGAACGCCTGCTGCAACTGACCGACCGCTTGGCAGGGCAGGGCATCGTATTGGAACACATCGATTTGGGTGGTGGCATCGGTATTGCTTATCAAAACGAACAAAGCCCCGATTTAGCCGCATACGCCGCCGCTGTGCAAACGCTTTTGGCCGGTCGGCCGCAATCGCTGGTGTTGGAACCCGGCCGCAGTTTGGTCGGCAATGCCGGCACGCTGCTGACACGCGTGGAGTATGTGAAACGCGGCGAAGAGAAAAATTTTGTGATTGTCGATGCCGCCATGAACGATTTAATGCGACCCGCGCTGTATCAGGCATACCACAATATCGAAAATGCCGAAACCTCCGAACGGCAGCCCGTGTTTTTGGCGGATATTGTCGGCCCGATTTGCGAAACGGGCGATTTTTTGGCGCGCGACCGCATGATTTCCGCCCAAGCAGGAGATTTGCTGCTGGTGCGCAGCGCAGGTGCATACGCGTCCAGCATGGCCAGCAATTACAACACGCGCGGCAGGGCGGCAGAAGTGCTGGTATCGGGCGATAAGGTGCGCCTGATTCGACCGCGTGAAACGTGGGAAGATGTATTCGCTTCGGAAAAAAGCGTATTGGCGTGAACGGTAAAAATGCAGGCTGCTTTCTTTTCGTGCGTCAAAAGCAGCCTGCACTGCGATTGTGTTGTGTAGATGAAACGCGAACGAAGCAAAAACTTTACATTTGTTGCATTCCGTTAATTAGACACACATAATCTTGTATAATTGTAAGATTATTGACGATATAGTCCCGTATCGGCAGCTGCATTGCAGCCGTTTGGGCAAAGAAATAGGATATTGTATGAGCGTCGGCTTATTGCGCGTATTGGTGCAGAAAAAATTAGTTCCACAAGAAAACCTCGCAAAATATCAAGAAGCTATTAAAAAAGAAAAACCGATTCTGCCCCTGGTGTTCAGCGACAAAATCATTACGCCGGATGCGTTGGCGCAACTGTGCTCCGACGTTTTCAACTATCCGATGCTGGATTTGAATTTTTTCCCGCGTTCGCGCATTGTTCCCGACGTATTGACCGAAGAGCAAATGCAGGAATTGCGCTGCATACCGCTGCATAAACGCGGTAAAAAACTGTATGTGGCCGTTTCCGATCCGACCAATCTGCAAAATATCCAAAAGGCGGTTTTCAGTACCGGTTTGTCGGCCGATTTGGTTGTGGTACGTGATGATCAGTTAAGCACCGTTTTGGAATGGTTTGGTCAAAGCAACACCGCTCTGTTCTGTTGAAAGAAATGGGCATGGATGTGCAGAAAGAAGAGTCTGCGCAAACCATGATTGTGGATGGCGAAGAGGAAGAGGATGGTCCGGTAGCGCGTTTCATCCAAAAAATCCTGCATGATGCCGTCACTTCCGGTGCATCCGATATTCACTTTGAGTTTTACGAATTTATGGCACGCGTGCGTTTCCGTACCGACGGCCAGTTGCGCGAAATCGTACAGCCGCCTTTGGCATTGCGCAGCCAGTTGGCATCGCGTATCAAGGTAATGGCGAAGCTGGATATTTCTGAAAAACGCGTACCTCAGGATGGACGCATCCAGTTGCAGTTTTCCAAAAATACCAAAGCCATCGACTTCCGTGTGAATACCATGCCCTGCCTGTTTGGCGAAAAAGTCGTGATGCGTATTCTGAATTCCGATGCCGCCAGCTTGAATATCGACCAATTGGGTTTTGAAGATTTCCAAAAAGAGATGATTATGGAGGCGATTCACCGTCCGTACGGCATGGTGTTGGTAACAGGACCTACCGGTTCGGGTAAAACCGTATCGCTTTATACCTGCCTGAATATTCTGAACACGGACGATGTGAATATTTCGACTGCAGAAGACCCGGCAGAGATTAACTTGCCCGGTATCAACCAGGTAAACGTGAACGATAAACAAGGCCTGACGTTTGAAGCGGCGCTGAAAGCATTCCTTCGACAAGACCCGGATATCATCATGATTGGTGAGATTCGCGACTTGGGCACTGCCGATATTGCGATTAAAGCTGCACAAACAGGCCACATGGTGTTTTCTACCTTGCACACGAACAATGCACCGGCTACATTGTCGCGTATGTTGAACATGGGTGTGGCGCCGTTTAATATTGCATCGGCAGTTAATCTGATTATGGCGCAACGTTTGGCGCGCCGCTTGTGTTCAGCCTGTAAAGCGCCAATGGAACGTCCGCCGGAGCAGGCATTGCGTCAAGCGGGCTTTACCGACGAGGACTTGGCGAAAGATTGGACCATGTATCGCGCCGTAGGTTGCGATGCCTGCAAAGGTAAAGGCTATAAAGGGCGTGCAGGTTTGTATGAAGTTATGCCGATGACGGAAAAAATGAAAGCCGTTATTATGAAAGGCGGTACTGAGGTTGATATTGCGAATATCGCCTATGAAGAAGGATTGTGTGATTTGCGTCGTTCAGGCTTGTTGAAAGTCATGCAGGGCATTACGACGTTAGAGGAAGTGATTGCCACAACCAACGAGTAATTTCGGTTGTTTGGAACAGATAATTTATTTATAAGGAAATACAATGGCTGAAAGAAAACCAGCAAGAAAGGTGGCTTCTAAAAAAGCACCTGTGAAAAAAGCGGCAAGACCGGAGAAGAAAGAAAAGGGTAACCGCTATCAGTTTGAAGGCCGCAATTTAAGCACGGATTCCATTGTTCGCGGCGAGGTGGTTGCCAAAAACGAAGAGGATGCACGTCAAAAATTGGCGCGCCGTCAGATTCGTGTTTTGCAATTGAACAAAATGAAAAGCGCCCGTGAGAAAAAAATCACGCAACAGGACATTACTGTGTTCACGCGCCAATTGTCTACCATGATGAAAGCTGGCCTTCCGTTGATGCAGGCATTCGATATTGTGGCGAAAGGCCATAGTAATGCTGCTGTTACCCGATTGCTGACGGAAATCCGCAATGATGTGGAACAAGGTGAATCTTTAGGCACATCGTTTTCCAAACACCCAAAATATTTCGATAAGTTCTATTGCAATTTGGTTGCCGCAGGTGAAGCAGGTGGTGTATTAGAAGGACTGTTGGATAAGCTGGCACTTTATAAAGAAAAAACCCAAGCCATCAAGAAAAAAGTAAAATCGGCGTTGACTTACCCGATTGCCATTGTGGTGGTGGCCGTGGTTTTGGTCATTGTGATGATGATGTTCGTACTGCCGGAATTTGGTAAGGTATACAGCAGTATGGGCGCTGAATTGCCACCATTGACACAGTTTATGATGAATATCTCTAACGCATTTGTGGCTTATGGTTGGTTGATTATTCTTGGCCTGATCGGTGGTGTGGTTGGTTTGATTAAATTCCACCAAAGCTCTCCGGCATTCCAGAAAAAAGTCGATTCTTGGTTGTTGAAATTACCTATTTTCGGAGCCATTGTACGGAAAGCAACGCTGGCACGCTGGGCGCGGACCACAGCAACTCTGTTTACGGCAGGTGTGCCATTGGTGGAAGTATTGGAATCTGTGGCAGGTGCTTCGGGTAATATTATTTACGAAGAGGCCACGATGGTCATCCGTTCCAAAGTGAATCAAGGTCTTTCTTTGACTTCAGGCTTGCAAGGTGCCGGTACTGATATGTTCCCCAATATGATGGTGCAGATGGCGGCCATTGGTGAGGAATCGGGTGCACTGGACGATATGCTGAATAAAATCGCCGAGTTTTATGAAGAAGAAGTGGATGTTGCGGTAGCGAGCTTGTCTTCTTTGATGGAACCGGTCATCATGGTGGTACTGGGCGTTATCATTGGTACCATCTTGGTGGCGATGTACTTGCCGTTGTTCAATTTGGGTAACGTAGTCGCTTAACCGTTATTAAAGGGCAGCCGCATTCTTAGAGTGCAGGCTGCTTGGGTTTTCGCATGAATGGAGAAATCAACATTCATGCGAAATTTATCTTGAAACCATCCTTGATAGAATCGAAGCAAAATATGGACGTACCAGCCATTGTTTTGGCCTTTATTTTCGGGCTGCTCATCGGCAGTTTTCTCAATGTCGTGATTTACCGCCTACCGGTCATGCTGCATCAAGAGTCGCGTCAGGCGGCGCAGGAATACTTGGGGCTACCGGTGGAAACATTACCGACATTTAATCTTGTAACGCCGCCGTCGCGTTGCGGTCATTGCGGTGCGCGTGTAAAACCATGGCAGAATATCCCAATTATCAGTTGGTTGCTGTTGCGCGGGCGATGTGCAGGCTGCCATACCAAAATCAGCATCCGCTATCCGTTGGTCGAACTGCTTACCGGTATTTTGTTTGCGCTGGTGGCTTGGCGGTACGGTTGGACGTGGTACACGGTCGGTGCTTGCCTGTTCACGGCATATGTGGTGGCGATGACGTTTATCGATGCTGATACGCAGTTGCTGCCCGATGAATTGACTGTTCCGCTGATTCGTTGGGGTTTGCTGTTCAATCTGTTGACCGGGTTCGTTTCGCTGCAACAAGCCGTTTGGGGCGCGTTGGTGGGTTATATGAGCCTGTGGTTGATGTCCAAAACCTACAAACTGCTGCGCGGTGTGGACGGTATGGGCGGCGGCGATTTTCAAATGCTTTCCGCTTTGGGTGCATGGCTGGGCGTTTCGACCATTCCGATTATCGTGTTCTCAGCGGCCATTGTGGGGATTGTTGCGGCCTTAATCAAACGCGTGGCCAAACAGCAGCCGATGGCGTTCGGGCCTTGTTTGGCCGTGGCGGGCTGGGTGGTGTTCCTGTTCCACGATTCCGTGATGCGGGGCATGGCCTGGTATTTGGCGAAATCGGGATTTTAAACAATGACAGCGTGGGTGGGACTCACCGGCGGTATCGGCAGCGGCAAATCACAGGCCGCTGCCTGTTTTGCCTTATTGGGCGTGCCGGTAATTGATGCGGACGCGGTGTCCAGAATATTGACGCAAACGCCGGATAGCGAAGCATTGCGCCGGATACGGGAAACCTTCGGCGATTCGGTCATTGACAGTGCAGGCTGCCTGAACCGTGCCGCCATGCGCGAATATGTGTTCGCCGACGAACAGGCGCGCCAGCGTTTGGAAGCGATTCTGCATCCGTTGATTTATCGCGAAATCGAACGGCAAAAAGCAGCCTGCACTGCTGCGCCATACGGCATTATCGAGCTGCCGACCTTGGCGGAACACCCGGTTTTCCGCCGTTTGGTGCAGCGTGTTTTGCTGGTGCAGTGCGATGAAAAAACGCGCGTGCAGCGGGTGATGGCGCGCAACGGTTTGACAGAAGCGGCAGTTCGCGCCATTATGCAAGCCCAAGCCGGCGATGAACAAAGGCTTGCATTGGCAGACGATTGTCTGGTCAATCAAGGTTCGCCGGAAGATTTATCACAGGCAGTGCAAAGGCAGCACCGCATTTATTTGCAGCGTTGGTCGCTTTAAAATCAAGGCATTGGATATTCCGTTGATGCCGCATAAAGACCGCGCCTTGCCCGAAGGGCAGCCTGCACTGCACGCATTAAGGAAGTTTTCATGTTGAGTTTTGACCACCCTTTGTCTGAACGTGTTCGCAGTTTGATTCGGATTGACCATCTGTTTAACCGTTTCAATCACAACACGGACAGTGATGACAAATGGTCGCACCATGTGGCATTGAGCAGTTTGTTTGAAATTATGGAGTGCTCGTCGCGCGCCGAATTGAAATTGGATATTTTGCAGGAATTGGAACGGCAGCGGCAGGCCGTTCGCCATCGCGACAATCCCGATATTTTGGATAGAATCCAGCGTGCATCGCAGGATTTGCAGGATGTGCAGCAGAAATTCGGGCAGCACCTCCGCGAGAATGAGTGGCTGATGTCGCTGAAACAGCGTATTGTGATGGCGGGCGGCACAACACCTGTCGAATTGCCCAGCTATTATTATTGGCAAAAGCAGCCTGCAGACCTGCGCCGCGCCGACTTGCAGCGTTGGAGCCAAGTCATGATGCCGACATACCACGCCACCAAGCTGCTGCTGGAGATTTTGCGCAGCAACCAGCGTGTGATGATGTGCAAAACCCAAAAAGCCAATTACGAGCACACCAGCCTGGCGAAAAATATCCATTTGCTGACGGTTGAAATCCCGCAGGCGGCCGGCGTTTTGCCGGAAGTTTCCGCCAACAAATATTTCACACACATCCGCTTCGTGCAGGCCAATCAGGAAAGTATGCGCGGCAAACCGGTGGAAAAAGATTTGGAATTTAAGATGATGATTTGCAGTTTTGACAGCGAAGCAGTTGCCTGACCCATGGAGAAGACAGCCCAAATGAGCCGAATCGAATACATTGCCCAAGCCCTTACCGAGAGAAAACAGACCGTTACCTGCGCGGAATCGTGCACGGGCGGTTTGCTGGCGGCCGCATTGACCAGCATTCCCGGCAGTTCCGCATTTTTTGAGCGCAGTTTCGTGACGTATTCCAACCAGGCCAAAAAGCAGTTGCTGAACGTGACCGAGGAAACGCTGCGCCATTATGGCGCGGTGAGCGAGGAAACGGTGCGCGAAATGGCGTTGGGTGCGTTGATTGCCGCCAAATCGGATTATGCGTTGAGCATTTCGGGCATTGCCGGACCGGACGGCGGCACGGCGGAAAAACCCGTGGGCTTGGTGTGGTTCGGCTTTGCCACCAAGCAGCGGATTTGGGCGAAACATTACCAATTTTCCGGCAGCCGCGAAGAAATCCGCCGCCAAGCCGTGCAATACGCCCTGGCCATTATGGAACATTATTTGAAAACAAATGCTTGATATAGTGCAGGCTGCTTTTGGGCCGGCACAGCAAAGGAACACACATGGCGCAACTATTTGCCATTCACCCCGATAATCCGCAGGAAAGGCTGGTCAAACAAGTGGCCGGGCAAATCAAACAAGGCAAAATCCTGGTGTTGCCCACCGATGCCTGCTATGTTTTGTGCTGCCATTTGGGCGACAAAACCGCCATGGAACGCATTTTGGCGATTCGGCAGATTGACCTGAAACACCACCTTACCCTTTTGTGCGCCGATTTGAGCGAACTGGGCACTTATGCCAAAGTGGACAACAGCCAGTTCCGCCTGCTCAAAGCCGCCACGCCCGGCGCATACACCTTCATCCTGCCCGCCACCAAAGAAGTGCCCAACCGCACGCTGCACCCCAAACGCAAAACCATCGGCCTGCGCGTGCCCGACAACGCCATCGCATTGGCTGTGTTGCGCGAATTGGGCGAGCCCTTACTCTCCTGCACCCTTATGCTGCCCGAAGACGAAGAACCGCTGACCGACCCCTACGAAATCCAAGACCGCTTGGACCATGCGGTCGATATCATCATCGACGGCGGCTGGTGCGGCAGCGAGCCCACCACCGTAGTAGACATGACGGACGGCATCGAACTTGTGCGGCAGGGCAAAGGCGACACCGCGCTGCTGGGTTTGTAATGCCAAAGCAGCCTGCACTTTGCCCAACGGTGTGCAGGCTGCTTTTGACATGACCGCATCCGTTCCGCCCCTCCAATCCGGCTGAACTTTGACGGTTGGCATGGCGTTGCGCCGCCATACCCACGCCGCCGCAGCCCACCGTTTGCCGCCCATTCCAAAGTGCAGGCTGCTTTTGAAAGCGAAAAAAGCAGCCTGCACCGTTTCCATTTTCATTCATCCACCCATTCATTCGCAATTCCAAGGACATATCATGGCATACCAACGCACCGACCGCGCCACAGACGCATTGCGCCCCATCACCATCACACCGAACTTCCTGCCGCACGCCGACGGCTCCGTGCTGATGGCCTGCGGCAACACCAAAGTCATCTGCACCGCCACGATAGACGAAAACATCCCACCGTTTTTGCGCGGCAAAGGGCAGGGCTGGGTCACGGCAGAATACGGCATGCTGCCCGCCTCCACCCAATCGCGCATGAAACGCGAAGCCGCCGCCGGCAAACAGTCCGGGCGCACGCAGGAAATCCAGCGGCTCATCGGACGCAGCCTGCGCGCCGCCGTGGACATGACGAAGCTGGGCGAACGGCAAATCCTAATCGACTGCGACGTGATTCAGGCGGACGGCGGCACGCGCACCGCCAGCATTACCGGCGCATTTGTCGCACTGCAAATCGCCGTACGCAAACTGCTGGCCGATGGCAGAATCGCTGAAAACCCGCTGGTGGGCAGCGTGGCCGCCATTTCCGTGGGCGTGGTGGGCGGCGTGCCGCTGCTGGATTTGGATTATCCCGAAGATTCCGGCTGCGACAGCGACATCAACCTGGTCATGCTCAATGCCGACAAAATCATCGAAATCCAAGGCACGGCGGAAGGCGCGGCGTTCGGCATGGACGAATTACAGCAACTGGTTGCGCTGGGGCAGAAAGGCATCCGCGAATTGAGCGAATTGCAGCGGCAGGCGGTGCAGGCTGCTTTTTAAAGCACGCCGCCGTTTTCATTTCATAAACTCAAAAGCAGCCTGCACCTTGGTTTCCGAGTGTGCAGGCTGCTTTTTATAGCGGATTAACATCGCAATGCTACGGCGTTGGCTCGCCTCGACGTACTACTTGTACGCCTTGCATCATTTTTATTTTAATCCGCTATATATTGCGTTCGCTTGGTCATTAACAGCATTGGGAGAAATGATTGATTTTCTGGGCTGTGTTGTATTTTCGTTTTAAATCATGGCCTATTCTTTAATAAAATAAAAATCATTTGCATTAAATTAACAAAGAAATATAATTGCCCGCGTTCTTTTAACCTTTGCAAATTTATTTTGAGAAAATCTTCATGCAACATTCATTCAAACTGACCTTGATTGCCACCATGCTGACCGGTTCGGTATCCGCATACGCAGATGAAACCATTAATGCAGGCAGCAAGGCGGAAGCCACCAGCTTGGAAACCGTCCAAGTGACCGCCCGCAACCGCAACACGCGCACTGAAAACCGAAACAGCTACACCACTTCCGCCATGCGCACCACCACGGGGCTTTCGCTGTCGCCCAAGGAAACGCCGCAGTCGGTGAGTGTGATTACTAAACGGCAGATGAGCGACCAAGGCATCACCAGCATGGAAGATGCGCTGAAAACCACCACGGGCATCAACGTTATCCGCGATACCGGTACGGCGCGCTTCCAATCTCGCGGTTTCTATATTGACCAGATTGAAGAAGACGGCATCAGCAGCGTAGTGCCCGGTGCAGTAGCCAACCCGATGTACGATGCGCAGTCATCGACCGATTTGGCGGTGTACGACCATATCGAAGTGGTGCGCGGTGCCACGGGGCTTACCCAAGCCAACGGCGAGCCGGGTGGTACAGTCAATGCCGTGCGCAAACGCCCAACTTCGCAAACCCAAATTCAAGGCGATTTGATGTTTAACCGCTTTGGCACGGCACGCGCCACGATTGACGCTTCGGGTTCACTGAACGAAGCAAAAACCCTGCGCGGCCGAGTGGTGGGTGTGGCCAGTAGAGACGGCAGCTTCAAAGACAGCGCGGCGGGCAACACATTCACTTTATACGGCGTGATGGATGCACAGTTGGGCGAGAATACCAAGCTCACTTGGGGCGGGCTGTATCAACGCAAAATATCCACACCAGACGACTGGGGCATTCCGATGGGCGTGAACGGCAGCGATTCCGGCCTGCCGCGCGACACTTTCCTCAGCTATGATTGGAGCCGTAACAGGGCCCGTAAAATCAACCTGTTTGCCGAAGTGGAGCACCATTTTTCCGATGATTGGAAACTGACCGGAGCACTCAATTACAACAACAACCATTCTTTGAAACGCAACGGCGGCATTTACAGCGGCAATACTTCCTATGCAGGCTGGACAACCGGCGGCGTTCTGCCTTCCGGCTGGCTCGGCCGGTATGACCGCAACGAAAAGCAGTTCACCATCAAAACCAATCTGAACGGCAAATACCGCCTGTTGGGGCAGGAACACGATGTGTTCTTCGGCTATACCTATAACCACAAAAGCGGCGGTGGCGAACGCCGCCAGTTCCGCCATCTTCAGTCTTACGACCCGTCTGCTTTCCGGGGCAACGAAGTGGCCGAGCCGAACTGGTATGCGGGCACACCGTGGATGTTGTGGGATTACGATAATACCGAGCGCAGCCATTCCCTCATGGCCGGCACACGCTTCAACCCCACCGAAAAACTGCACATTTTGGCCGGCACGCGCTATACCAATATGACCACCAAATCCGTGGTGGATTACCACTATACCAGTGGCGCGGTGGATAACGATCCGGATAGTGTGACCCGCCGCAAACACCACCGCTTTATTCCGTATTTCGGCATCACTTACGACATCACGCCGCATCACAGCATATACGCCAGCTACACCAGCATTTTCAAACCGAACGGCTACAAAGACCGCCACGAACGCTATCTTCCGCCGGTATTGGGCAACAATTATGAAATCGGCTGGAAGGGTGAATGGTATCAAGGCAAACTGAATGCTTCCGTGGCCTTGTTCAACATTGTGCAGAAAAACCGCAGCGTTCAGGTGTACGACAATATCATGTCGCGCTGGTATTACGAGCCGGTGGGCCGTGTGCGCAGCCGCGGCGTGGATATGGAAATTTCCGGCAAGCTGACGGACGATTGGCAGCTGTTTGCAGGCTACACGCTGAACAACAGCAAATATCTGGATGCCGAAAACCGCGGCGCGATTCCTGCGGGCACCAATTTCAGCAAACACACGCCGCGCCATATGTTCCGCCTCTACACCAGCTACCGCCTGCCCGGTGCGGCAAATAAATGGACGATTGGCGGCGGCGTAACCGCACAAAGCGAAACCTCCAGCCTGGCCAATGTGAAGCAGGGCGGTTATGCGCTGCTTAACGCCAATGTGCAATACAGCTTTAACGACAACATGAAGCTTAGCCTGATTGGCAGCAACCTGACCGGCCGGCGCGTGTATGAAAACCAGAAAACCCGGCAGAACGGCATCAACAACTATCTGATCGAGCCACGCAATTTCGTGTTGAAATTCGATTGGAAACTGTAATCCCGCCGCACAGGCAAAAGAAAGACCACCTGAATCTCTTCAAGTGGTCTTTGTTTGTATTGTGCAGGGCGGTTTGCCCGTTCAATTAAAATTTGCTTTTGATGTCGTTCACCAAATTTTCGGCTTTTTCTTTGGCTTCGGCGGCCAGATGTTCGGCAGTTTCCTTGCCTTTTTCCAGTGCATCCGCCGCTTGTTTTTCCAAGTTGGCGGCAACTTCTTTGGCTTTGCCCACGCCTTCTTGAATCAGGCCTTCGGCTTGCAGTTTGCTGTTGCCGATAGCGTCGCCGACTTCTTTTTTCACGTTGCCTACGATTTCATCGAAATTACTCATTTTCATGCTCCCGGGTTGTGTGTTAAGGAAGCGGACACTGTAACTGTTTATATCGGCAGAGTAAAACGGTTTAACTTTTCTTTACGGCGGCAGGCTGCCTTTCACCAATGGGGCGTGCCGATAAAAAAGCAGCCTGCACGTGAACCAAAGTGCAGGCTGCTTTTGGCATCGGGGGATTCGGCTGCTCACGAATCGAACGTGTTGCATTGCGCGGGGTCGCCGCTTTGCAGGCCGCGGCGGAACCATTGTAGGCGCTGGGCGGATGTGCCGTGCGTGAAGCTGTCGGGCACGGCATAACCGCGGCTGCGCTCTTGCAGGCGGTCGTCGCCCACGGCTTCGGCGGCGTTAAAGGCTTCTTCCAAATCGCCTTCTTCAAACAGTTGGCGTTCTTGCGCGCGGTTGGCCCACACGCCGGCCAGGCAGTCTGCCTGCAATTCGAGCTTGACCGACAAGCGGTTGGATTCGCTTTCGCCGGCATATTGGCGCGCGCGGTTCACCTGTGCCATCGAGCCGGTCAGGTTTTGCACATGGTGGCCGACTTCGTGGGCAATCACATAGGCGAACGCCGCATCGCCCGCCGCGCCGAGTTTGTTTTTCATGTCATCGTAAAACGATAAATCCAAATAGATTTTTTGGTCGGCAGGGCAGTAGAACGGGCCCATGGCCGCTTGGCCTTGCCCGCAGGAAGTGTAGGTGCTGCCGCGATACAGCACCATGGTGGGCTGCACGTATTGGCGGCCTTGGCGGCGGAAATATTCGCCCCATGTGTCTTCCGTGTTGGCCAGAATCTTGCGGGTAAATTGTTTCAGTTGTTCTTCTTCGCGGCTGGCGTAAACGGGGCGACTCTGCTGTTGTTGCGGCTGTGTCTGCTGTACGGCCATGCCGCCGGCCAGACCGCTCAAATCGATGCCGTAATACGCGCCGACCAGCATGATAATCAGGCCGGCAATACCACCGATTTTTCCGCCGCCACCGCCGCCGCCCGAGCCGGAACCGCGTCGGTCTTCGATGTTGTTGCTGCTGCGCTCGTTGTCCAGTTTCATGGTGATTCCTTTAATTCAATAGATTGCGCGGGATTATACAGTAGGAAACGGTATGCAAGCGATTTTGGGCGGGTGCAGGCTGCTTTTCGGCTCTGAAAAAGCAGTCTGCACTTTAATATTTCCTTTTGGTTTAAATGCTTACCTATCCATCGCAAAAAAAATGCGCCGCCTGTCTTGAACTTTGTGCAGGCTGCCTTTATCTAGCAGCCATACAGTGTATTACTGTACTTTTTTTCGTCAATTTTATTTTTGGGAGCTATTTATGAACATTCGTCCGTTACACGACCGCGTCGTTATCAAACGCTTGGAAGCCGAAGAAAAAACCTCGTCCGGCATCATCCTTGCCCCTTCCGCCACCGAAAAACCCGACATGGGCGAAGTCATCGCCGTGGGTGCGGGCAAAATCGGTAAAGACGGCAGCCGCCGAGCTTTGGACGTGAAAGTGGGCGACAAAGTGATTTTCGGCAAATACAGCGGCCAAACCGTGAAAGCCGACGGCGTGGAACTGCTGGTGATGCGCGAAGAAGACATCTTCGGCATCGTGGAATAAGTTTCAGGCAGCCTGCACGTCTGTTTCAAAATTTAATCAGGAGTTTATGAAATGAAAAAAATCACGCTTTATACCAACCCCAATTCGCGCGGCCGGATTATCCGCTGGCTGCTGGAAGAATGCGGCGCGGATTATGAAGTTGTCCCCGTGCCTTTCGGCGAAAACGGCACCAAATCCGCCGACTATCTCGCCGTCAATCCCATGGGCAAGCTGCCTGCGGTGAAATACGGCGACGCGGTGATCACCGAAACCGCCGCACTGATAACTTTTCTGGCGGAACTCTTCCCCGAGAAAAACCTGATTCCCGCTGTCGGTACCGCAGAACGCGGCGAGTTTTACCGCTGGCTGATGTTCGCCATGCACGCCGAATACGCCTTCATGGACAAATGGCACGGCATTCCCGAAACACCGGAACGCAAGCGCAGCATCGGCTACGGCAGCTTTGACGAAGTTGTCGCCACGCTAACTAAGTTTCTGCACGGCAAAGAATATGCATTGGGCAACCATTTCACCGCGCTGGACCTGTATTTGAGCGGCCTGATTGCGTGGGGCATTATGCGGGCGCAGGTGTTGGATATGGACAGCGAATTGGGCGCGTTTATGAAACGCCACGCGGCACGTCCCGCCTTTGCCAAATCACAGGCGCTGGATGCCGAACTCGCGAAACAGATGGGCTTGGAATAAAAGCAGCCTGCACCCGTTCGACCCAGTTTTAATACAGGAAACACACTATGCACGCACAATGTTTATGCGGCGCGGTAACGCTGGAAGTGCCCGAAACACACGAACTGCACGCCTGCCACTGCGGCAAATGCCGTACTTGGAACGGCGGCGCATCGTTCACGCTGACGGCACAGTCGCCCGAAATTTCAGGCAGCGAACACATCGGGCGTTACGCATCGTCCGAATGGGCGCAACGCTGCTTCTGCAAAGAATGCGGCACGCACCTGTTCGTGCAGGTCGGCAACGATTACTACATCAACGCCGGTCTGTTTGCCGACAATGCAGGCTTCCGCACCGCGTCGCAAATCTTCATCGACTGCAAAGCCCCGTATTACGATTTGGCAAACGACACGCCCAAGCTGACCGAAGCCGAATTTTTGGCGATGGTGGGCGCAGCGCAATAAAGTTTGCCGTTGCGGAACTTGAATATCACGTTCGGCAACCCAATTTATGCGCTGTACGAAAAGCAGCCTGCACCATTCAGGCAGCCTGAAAGCATCTGATTTTTTGTAAACATTCATTTTTTCATTTCATAAGGAAACCAATCATGGCAGCAAAAGAAGTTCAATTTGGCACAGAAGTGCGTCAAAAAATGGTCAACGGCGTGAACGTGTTGGCCAACGCGGTGAAAGTTACCCTGGGCCCCAAAGGCCGCAACGTGGTGCTTGACCGTTCGTTCGGCGGCCCGCACATCACCAAAGACGGCGTGACCGTAGCCAAAGAAATCGAATTGAAAGACAAATTTGAAAACATGGGCGCGCAAATGCTGAAAGAAGTGGCGTCCAAAACCAACGATGTGGCCGGCGACGGTACGACTACGGCAACTGTTTTGGCACAAGCTATTGTGTCCGAAGGCATGAAATACGTTACCGCCGGCATGAACCCGACCGACCTGAAACGCGGCATCGACAAAGCCGTGAACGCACTGGTGGGCGAATTGGCCAACATTTCCAAACCCTGCGAAACCTACGAGCAAATCGCGCAAGTGGGCGCCATCTCCGCCAACTCTGACGAACAAGTCGGCAAAATCATTGCAGACGCAATGCAGGAAGTGGGCAAAGAAGGCGTAATTACCGTTGAAGACGGCAAATCGCTGGAAAACGAATTGGAAGTGGTGAAAGGTATGCAGTTCGACCGCGGCTACCTGTCGCCTTACTTCGTGAACGATGTGGAAAAACAAATCGCCGGTTTGGACAACCCGTTCGTGTTGCTGTTTGACAAAAAAATCAGCAACATCCGCGATTTGCTGCCCGTGCTGGAACAAGTGGCGAAAACCAGCCGCCCATTGCTGATTATTGCGGAAGACGTGGAAGGCGAAGCCTTAGCGACTTTGGTGGTGAACAGCATCCGCGGCATTCTGAAAACCGTGGCCGTGAAAGCACCGGGCTTCGGCGACCGCCGCAAAGCCATGCTGCAAGACATCGCCATCCTGACCGGTGGCACCGTGATTGCCGAAGAAATCGGCCTGACTTTGGAACAGGCAACTTTGGAACACTTGGGTCAAGCCAAACGCATTGAAATCTCCAAAGAAAACACCACCATCATCGACGGATACGGCGACAAATCCGCTGTTGAAGCGCGTGTGGGCGAAATCCGCAAACAAATTGACGTGGCCACCAGCGACTACGACAAAGAAAAACTGCAAGAGCGCGTGGCTAAACTGGCCGGCGGCGTGGCAGTGATTAAAGTGGGCGCGGCCACCGAAGTGGAAATGAAAGAGAAAAAAGACCGCGTGGACGACGCGCTGCACGCCACCCGTGCCGCCGTTGAAGAAGGCGTGGTGGCCGGCGGCGGCGTGGCTCTGCTGCGTGCGCGTGCGGCGTTGAAATCGGTGGAAACTGCCAATGCCGACCAAGAAGCCGGCGTGAAAATCGTGCTGCGCGCGATTGAAGCGCCGCTGCGCCAAATCGTGGCCAATGCCGGCGGCGAGCCAAGCGTGGTGGTGAACAAAGTCTTGGAAGGCAAAGACAATTTCGGTTACAACGCCGGTAGCGATACTTACGGCGACATGATTCAAATGGGCGTGCTCGACCCCGCCAAAGTAACGCGTTCCGCATTGCAACACGCTGCGTCTATCGCGGGTCTGATGCTGACCACCGAGTGCATGATTGCCGATATTCCAGAAGACAAACCTGCTGCAATGCCTGATATGGGCGGCATGGGTGGAATGGGCGGCATGGGCGGTTTCTAACCGTCTGTCCGAACCGGCAGGGCACACTTTAGCAATGTCCTGCCGCCCGACACAAAAAGCAGCCTGCACTTTGAAAACGGAAGTGCAGGCTGCTTTTCAATGGCCAAACAGCAGGAGGACAGGATGAAAACATGGACAGACGTATTGGGGCAGGAAAAGCAAAAGCCGTATTTCCAGGCCGTGTTGCAGCAGGTGCGTGCGGAACGCGCGGCAGGGCAGACCGTGTATCCGCCCGAAAAAGAGGTGTTTAATGCGTTCCGCTACACGCCGTGGGACAAGGTAAAGGTGGTGATTTTGGGGCAAGACCCGTACCACAACGAGCATCAGGCGCACGGTTTGGCGTTTTCGGTGCAGAAAGGCTGCGATATTCCGCCATCTTTGGCGAATATATACAAAGAGTTGTCGAACGATATTGCCGGTTTTCAAATGCCGGCGCACGGCTGCCTGACGGATTGGGCGGAGCAGGGCGTTTTGCTGCTGAACACGGTTTTGACGGTGCGCGCGCATCAGGCGCATTCTCACGCTGGCTTGGGCTGGGAAACGTTCACGGACACGGTGATTCGTGCGCTGAACGAATACGGCAGCCATTTGGTGTTCCTGCTTTGGGGCAGCCACGCGCAGAAAAAAGCGGCCTGGCTGGACGAATCGCGCCATTTGGTGCTGCGAGCGCCGCATCCTTCACCGTTGTCGGCTTATCGCGGCTTTTTCGGCTGCCGCCATTTTTCGCAGGCCAATGCGTATTTGCAGGCGCACGGATTGGCGCCGATTGATTGGCAGATTCGTTGAAAATACGGTGAAAAAAGCAGCCTGCACCTTTGAACATGGGGTGCAGGCTGCTTTTTCGTGTTGGTCAGATGGAGTAATCGTCTTTCAGCAAATGTTTGTAGGCATGCAGATAGGACGCGGCCACAAACGCCGTACCGCCCGCCACGTTGCCCAAAAACACGGGAATCATGTTGGCGAAAAACTGCCCCCATGACACATTCGCGCCCGCAAAAATACCGGCGGGAATGATGAACATATTGGCCACAAAGTGTTGTAGGCCAATCAGCACGAACGTCATCACGGGAAACCACATGGCCAGAATCCGCCCGGAAGTCTGCTTCGCGCCGAAATAAAACCAAATGCCCATGCACACCATCCAGTTGCAGGCGATGGCGGAGATGAACGAACGGCCGAAACTCATGCCGACTTTGGCTTCGGCGATGGCGATGGTTTTGGCGGCCGCCACGCCTTCGGTCAGACCCACGTAATGGCCGAGGAAATACGCCATAAACAAAGCACCGGCCAAATTGCCGAGGCTCACAATCAGCCAGTTGCGCATCAGGTGGGAGATGTTGATTTTTTTGCCGAACCAGCCCAGCCCCATCAGCATCATGTTGCCCGTGGCCAGCTCGCCGCCGCCAATCAGGATGCAAATCAGGCAGATGGGGAATACCGAAGCACCCAGCAGGTTGCCCAGCCCTGACCATTCGGGCGGAATGCCGGTCACCACTTTTAAAAACGCCAGATAGCCGAAGCCGACGTAACCGCCGCCCAAAAAGCTCAAAATGGCCAGCGTTTTCAGGCTTGAGCCTGATTTGGCCTGCGATTTCTGCAAGGAATCCTGCAAGATTTCATGGGGATAAAAGTCGCGCAAATGCTCGGGTTTGACTGGGTTCATGGGCCGTCCTTGTGGGTGATGGTTATCGTGGATTAAAATTGCAATGATACGGCGTTGGCTCGCCTTGACGTACCACCTGTACGCCTTGCGGCTCGCCGCCTTGTCTCATTTTATTTTAATCCGCTATAAAATTGACGGACTGTATCAAATGCGCGGTTTTTTGTGAAAGAACGATTCATTTTATGGGAAATTGCCCGAAGTTATAAGCAGCGGGCAAACGAAAGCAGCCTGCACTTGGAAGGATGGAAGTGCAGGCTGCTTTTTCACTCGTTTCTGCGCGGTTGTCGGGCAATATTCTGTTTTGTATCCGTGTCATGCCGTTAAAACCGCTCGTCGGGCGACAGATAACGCCATTTGCCCGGCGGCAGCGCGCCCAGCTTAATCCGCCCGATGCGGACGCGCTTTAAACCGACCACACGCAGCCCCACCAGTTCGCACATGCGGCGGATTTGGCGTTTTTTGCCCTGCGTCAGGATAAAGCGCAGTTGGTCTTCGTTCTGCCAGCTCACTTTGGCGGGGCGCAGTGACTGGCCGTCCAAATGCAGGCCGTGGTTGAGCAAATTCAAGCCGTTTTCGATGATTTTGCCGCGCACGCGCACCAGATATTCTTTTTCGCGCGAATCTTGTTCGCCGACCAACTGCTTGGCCACGCGGCCGTCTTGCGTCAGCACCAGCAGCCCCACCGAGTCGATGTCCAGCCGGCCGGCCGGCGCCAATCCGCGCAAATGCTGCGGTTGGAAGGCAATGCGGCTTTGGTCGCCCTCCCAATGGTTTTCCGGCGTAATCAGTTCCACGGCCGCCTTATAGCCTTTTTCCGGCTGCCCGCTGACGTAGCCCACGGGTTTGTTGAGCAGCACGGTCACGCGCCCTGCCTGTTGTTGGTGGGCGTTTTTGTCCAAATCGATGCGGTCGCCGGGCAGCACTTTCTGTCCCAGCACAGCTACTTCGCCATTGACCTTCACCCAGCCTTGTTCGATGTAGTGGTCGGCTTCGCGGCGCGAGCACAGGCCCAGTTGCGCCATTTGTTTGGAGAGTCGGATGGGTTCGGACATGGTGTTCTTTCTGATTTTATGAGTATTTTGGGATAGTGAAAAAAGTGCAGGCTGCTTTTATCGCGGCAACGAAAAAGCAGCCTGCACCCGATGGGCCGTTTAGTGTTCGGCCGTTTCGTCCATGGCGGACAATGCCAAACGGCGCTGTTCTTGCGCGTCGTTGTGGCGCTGGCTTTGCTCGAAGACTTTGGCCAGCGTCAAACGCGCATGCACGGTGGGTTCCAAACGCAGGCTGGCTTCCAGATAGCCTTGCGCCTTGCCCCATAATTGGCGGTGGTAGGCCAAATCGCCCAGCGCGGCCAACAGTTTCGGGTCGTTCGGATTTTGGCGCAGCCAGGCATCGGCCGTGTCAATGGCTTTTTGCTGGCCGTATTCGTCCAAATATTGCGCGCTTTGCACAAAAACGGACAGCAAATCGGCGCGGTGGTTTTGCGGATAATATTGGTTTACCCAGGCGACTGCTTTGTCGTACAGGCCCAATTCCGCGTATTTTTGCGCGATGGCGGCACTGAGCGCGCCTGCTTTCAGCGAATCGGGAATGCGTTTCAGGCAGGCTTTCAAACCGGCCGCATCTTGCGCTAGCGACAATAATTGGGCATAGGCGCGTTCGGAGAGCTGCTCGGCCTCGTTGTCGTTCATTGCCCCCGCGCGGCGCAGTTTGTCCACTTTGTCCAGAATTTCCAGTGCGTTGCCTTTGTCCAGCGCATGGCGCAGTTGCAGGCGCACCAATCGGGTCAGGCGCGGATTGATTTGCGCCGCCGCTTTCAGGTGGTTTTCCGCTTCTTCGTCATTTTGCTGGTTGATGGCGCTTTCCGCCAGCAGCAGATGGCGCGACAGCTGTGTTTTTTCGGGCAGTTTTTCAATGTCGTGCAGGTATTGGTCGCGTGCTTCGGCATTACCGCTTTGGTCGGCCGCGTGTGCCGCTAGCATCAATGCCAAAATGCGTTTGTCGCCCGCTTCTTTGTTGGCCAACACTTTATCGGCCTGCGCTTGGGCTTCTTGGAATTTGCCTTCAAAATACGCCAAGCCGGCTGCGTTGAGCGATTGGGTGGCTTTGCGGTTGCGCCTGCCCACGCCGAAGCGGCTCAGCTTGTCGGGCGTGCTCAAAATGCCGGCAATCAGGCGCACCAATATATACAGCGCCACCACGGAAGCCACCAAACCCAGCACGAACAGGTGCAGGTTCACGCGAATCATGGTGTGTTCGATGACCAGATACACGTTGCCCGTGTAGGTGCGTGTGGCAATGGCTACACCGATGGCCAGCGCGAATAAGATGATAATCCACAGCAGCTGTTTCATACCGCACCCCCTTTACGGGCAGTTTCAGGTTGGCTGGCCGATTTTGCAGGGGCAGGCGCGGCGGCGGGTGCGGAAGCGGCTTCGCTGGCGGCTTTCGGTGCCGGCTGGCTGGCTTGGGAAGGTGTTTGTGCGGCAGCGGAAGAAGCAGCCTGCACTGGTGTTGCGGCAGGCGTTGAAGCGGCGCGCGGTTCAACGGCCGGCAAGTCCACAGGCATGGCGGTGCGGGCATTGTTTTGGTATGTGCGTACTGCAGAAATGCTGGCTTTGAGCACGTCATCACCAATCATGCGGATTTCCAGGTTTTTCAGTTCGTTCAACTCTTTCAGCCATGCTTGGGTGGCGGCAGACTGCACATCGTAATACTGCTTCACGGTGGCTTCGACCGCGTTCAAATCGTTTTGGTAGATTTCACCGTTGTGCTGCAACAGTGCCAAGCGCGCATCCAGCAGGTACAGGCGCAGGTTTTCGCGCACGAAATAGGCTTGTTCGGGGGCGATGAGCATGGCATCGTTGTTGTCTAATTTACGCACTTCCACCATGCTTTTGAGCAGGCTCACGGTGCTGTCCACCGTACGCGTCCACCAGTTGCCGGCTTGAGAAACGGGTTCGGGCGCGGTATTGCCTTCTTTCAGCGTGCCGTCCACCAGCAAAGGCAAGCTTGGAATTGCATTTTGCAGGCGTTCCAAGTGCAGCGTGGTGGCGGGGATGTTCAGGTATGGGCGGTTTTTCAATGCCGCCAAATCTTGGCTGACGGCTTGTTGAATCGGCAGCAGTTCGGGTTGCTCGAAGCGGCTCAACCGCTGTTCCAGGCTTTCCAGCACGTTGATGGCGACAGGGATGTTGCCCGACAGCAGCAGTTGTTGCGATGCGAGGTTCAGCGTCACTTCCACTTCGTCCACCAGCCAGTTCACGCGGCCTTTGAGCAATTCGCCGTATGCGCGTTGCACGCTTTCCAACGACTGCTGGCTTTGCTGTTGCATGGTGGATATTTTGGCCAGTTCCTGTTCGATTTTTTCTTGGCGCAACAAGGTGTTTTGCAGCAGGACGGCATTTTGGCTGTTGCCCAGTCCGGCTTTGTCCAATTCTTGTTCCAGTTGCAGTTTTTGCGTGTTCAGCAGATTTTGCCCCTGCACGAACAGGAAGCCGCTGGCGCCCAGCCCCAGCAAGGACAGCACCAGCGCGCCCACCGCCAAGCCTTTGCCGCCGGATGCTTTTTGCTCAATCACAATGGGTGCGGAGGTTGGCGCGGGTGCGGCAGAAGAAGCAGCCTGCACCTCTTCCTCAGGCACAGCGGAGGATTCGTTTTCGTTGGGCATTGTCGGTGTGTTTTCAGCGTTTTCTTCAGGTTTTTGGGGTTGTTGCGCTTCGGTCATGGGAGGGTCTCCGTGTAAACGTTTGGGGCATTGCCGTGTAAGGCGGCGGCCAGATTCGGGTAAACCGACACTTTGGCCGCGCCGTATTGCTGCAATGTTCGGGCAATGCGTTCATGATGGGTTAAGTATAGCAAGGATTTGAGCTTTTGCGTACACGCTGACGGTGCTTGTGTAAAGAGTGCGCGCGCCATTTCAGAGGAGGTAACCCAGGCAGCCTGCACATTTTGCCGCATGAAGGCCGGCCAATCCAGCGGCAGGGCAATGCTTTGGTAGGCGGCGGCGGCGTGTACGCGGAAGCCGCGCAGGCGCAGTTGCTCGGCCAGATATTCGCGGCCGCTTTGCCCGCGGATGATGACGATGCCTGAATGCGGCGGCAGTTGCTGCCACACGGGCAGGGTTAAAACGGCTTCGCTGTCGTTCTGTTGTGCGGGCGCGTGAACGGGAAAGCAGCCTGCACGTTCCAATGCGCGCGCGGTGGCTTGGCCGACGGCGATATGGACGACGATACCGGTGTGCGTGCGGAGGTGCGGCGCGGCCATTTCCACGGCGGTGGGGCTGACCCAGAACACGGCGGCGGCATCAGGCAGGCAGGCGGCGAGTTGTTCGGGCAGGGTTGGGTCGGCGGCCAGGCGGACGGGGGCGAAGGGCAGCACGTTCCAACCGGCGCGCTCTGCAATGCGGCGGTCTTCGGCTTGGCGGTTTTCGGGGCGGACGAGGAGCAGGGTGGGCATCATAACGGGATGGGGTTCGGTTTCGGGGTGCAGGCTGCTTTTGGCGAAGGGGCTGTGTTCGGGCGGTGTTCATGGCGTTGCGCCGCCATACCCGCGCTTGGGGGCGGCCGCACATGGCAAAAGCAGCCTGCACGTTCCAATCCGCTGCGGGACAAAACCACCGCTGTTCGGCAATGGGGTTTGCGCTGCCCGCAGAAAACTCTCTTTCAGAAGCGGGGGAGGTCGGGCTGCGGGCTTGGAAAAGCAGCCTGCGGGGCGGGCAGCTACCCCAAGCGTGGGTATGGCGGCGCAACGCCATGAACACCTTGCGGATGCGTTATCCGGACGTGCAGGCTGCTTTCGGTCTATTTTCATTCGGCGGTTTCGCAATGCTGCCGCTTCGGGTTTTGCCAAGGGTGCAGGCTGCTTTTGGCATTCACAGCAGCCGTTCGATCGGCAGCCAGGAGAAAATTTTGCTCAACAGGCGTTTCCACAGCGGTGCGTCGGGTTCTTTCGGGCTGGCGGACTGTGTTTGCGGGTCGTACCATTGCATGCGGCCTTGCGGGTCGAGCCGGACGTGGTAGGCGCCGGATTCGGCGGTGCGCTGCAATTCGCCCTGCATCAGTTGCGCCAGCGCGGGGGAGTGGATGACCAGTCCCATTTCGGTGTTGAGTCGGGCGGAGCGCGGGTCGAGGTTGAACGAGCCGATGAAGACGCGTTCTTGGTCGATGATGAAGGTTTTGGCGTGCAGGCTGGTGATGGAGCTACCGGTCAGGCCCCGGTCGCGCAGGCCTTTGACGGCGGTGTCGCCTTTGAATTCATATAATTGCACGCCGGCGTGCAACAGGGCGCGGCGGTAGCGGGTATAGCCCGAATGCACGGCGGCCACGTCGGTGGCGTTCAGCGAATTGGTGAACACGGTGGTACGCACGCCTTGCCCGCTCAGTTGGCGGAAGACTTGGATGCCGGTGCGGGTGGGTACGAAATACGGGCTGACCAGATAAATTTCGCGTTTGGGTTCGCCCAAAGCAGCCTGCATGCTTTCGGCAATATCGACCCGTGTCCTGCGGTTCAATGCTTTGGCGGGGTCGTCGCTAATCAGTTCGGTGGTGGCGCGGATATGCGGAATCAGGCGCAGTGCGGACGCATCGTCATCGGCATTGTTGGCGGCGGCAGGGTGCAGGCTGCTTTTGAGCCGTTCCAGCCCGGCAGAGATATCTGCACGGCGGACGATGCGTTCCAACGGATAGGCGGAATGGCTTTGCCAATAACGGTCGAAGTCCTGCGAAATCTGCGGCACGATGGCGCCGCTCACCATCACGTCGGTGTCGGCAAAGGTGTGTTCGCGGTGGATGTCGAAATATTCGTCGCCGATATTGCGCCCGCCGATAATGCTGACGCGGTTGTCGGCAATCAGGGCTTTGTTGTGCATCCGGCGGTTCAGTCGCGAAAAATCGGTCAGATAGCCGATAAACCGCCATTTGCGGTATAAAAATGGGTTGAATAGGCGGATTTGGATATTGGGGTGGCTGTTGAGCGCGGACAGAATGGCGTCCATGCCGTGCGTGTTGTTATCGTCCAGCAGCAGGCGCACGCGCACGCCGCGTTCTGCCGCCTGCCAGAGCTTTTGCAGCAATGCCAGACCGGAGGTGTCGTCGCGCCAAATATAATATTGCGCATCAATCGAAACGGCGGCGTTGTCGAGCAAAACCGCGCGTGCGTGATAGGCGGCGCGTGCACCATTGAGCAGCTGCACGTCGGCCGGATAGGCGGTGTTTGGATAGACAGTGTTCTGGTCGTCGTTCGGTTCTGTTTCGGTCGGTTGGGGTGCGGATGCTTCGGAAGCGGCGGCAGGCAGGTTGAGGGCTTGTTCGAGCCGCGGTGCGCTTTGGGTGGGGATGTAAAGGCTGGTTTCGCGGTCATCCAAGTTGGGCAGGCTGCGGCAGGCATTGAGCATTAAGCAGCACAGAAGCAGCCAGAAACGGTTTCGGGTCATGATGCGGTGATGTGTGTGCCGCGTGCGCGGCAATGCCAGACGGCGTGTTCGGCGTGTAATGCCTGTTGTAGGAATTGTGCGGCGGTTTGCGGATTTTTTTGCCCGCACAGGAAAATATCGACGGCGGCAAAGCGGTGCTCCGCCCAGGTGTGGATGCTGATGTGCGATTCTGCCAGCAGCAGCACGCCGGTCACGCCGCCGCCTTCGCCGAAATGGTGGAAGTGGCTGAACAAAATGGTGGCGTTGGCCAAATGCGCGGCGTGTTCAAGGGCGCGTTGCAGGCTGCTTGGGTCGGACAGGAGTTCCGGCGGGCAGCCGTACAAATCCAGCAAGCCGTGCTGACCGGGCAGATACAGCGTTTCGGCCATTATTTGTGCCCGCCCGAAAAGCCGCCGTATCCGCCGTAGGAGCTGCTGCTTCCACTGCCGCTACCGCTGTATCCGCGGCTACCGCTGCTGTTGTCGCCATCCGTAATCATCATATAGTTGATTATCGTACCCAGTAATATCAGAAGAATGGCGCAGATGATATAAGTTAATCTACTCATAAATAAATACTTTCGTTTTGGCTATTATATGCGCCACAGCAAAATCACAATAATTAAGGAACAAATCAGCGAAGGCACGAGCTGTGCAGGCAACATATTCGTCCATGCACCCAAATTCCAGAAGAGAAACAACCCGATGGCGGTGAGCCGCAGGGTGGTGGAGACGGTTCCGTCATCCTCGTCCACGGGCGTTTGGTCGCGGGAAAGCAGGTTGTTCACTTTCAAATTGAACGCGTTGGCCAGCACATTGCGCGGAACGGGCGTGCTTAAACTCCATGCCATCTCGTGGTTGGAAATTTCGGCGGACAAAATGCCTTTGCCGGTTTCGTAGTCGCGGTAAATCTGCGTATCGCCCGCGTGGATTTGCCAGTAAAACGCGCCTGCCGCAAAGCCGACGCGGCCGCCGTAATCGTATAAAAACCGGCCTTGCTGCGGCTCGCCGTGCTGGTTCATGGGCGGAAAAGCAGCCTGCGTTTGCGACAGTTTCCAGCCGTCTTCGGTTTCCACCAGCCATGCAAAGCCGTGTTGTGTCGAATACAGCAGATATTCGCGCCACCAGCCTTGCGGCACGATGCCGTTGCGCGGCGAAAAACCGCCCATGAGCAGGCGTGCGTCGTCGCCGGAAATTTCATCGCGGTACACCGCGCCGATTACGGTATAGGATTTGCCGTACAGCGTGCCTTTCGTGCCCAAGGGCAGCGGCAGGGCTTCTTGTTGGGCATCGCGCATGATGCCGGCGGCGCGCAGCTGCACCTTGCCTTCGCTCATTTCGATTTCGCTGCGGCAGCTGGGGCAGATTACGTGGTTGGTCAATCCGCCAATCCACTGGATACTCGAACCGCAGTGCGGACATTTTTCCGCTTGCCGCGAGCCGCGCAGGCAGCCTGCACTTTGTCGGATTTGTTCGGCATCGCGCGTGAATTGGAGCGATAAATTATCCAGTGATACGGTGCTGCCCAAGAATGCGGCGGGCGGCGTGTCGGCATAGTCCAGCGTGAGGAAATGTTCGCCGCTGCGGAAGTCTGCCACGCGGTTCTCCAAACGTTCCGGCACGGCGAAGGGCAGTTCGCCCTGTACTTGGGCGCGTTCCAGCACGATTTCGCGCACGTCGGCGGCAATGAAATTTTTGCCTTGTATGGTGAGCAGGGTTTCGGCGGCGCGGATACTGTCAAATTCGGGCAGGGTTTCGGAAAGCTGAACGGCGCGGACGAGGACGTATAAATCGCCGGCTTCGGACAGCCAGCCGTCGCTGCCGTCTTGGAAGCGTATCCACCATTCGTTCCATTCGCCGGCATCGTATTGCGCTTTGAGTCGCCCGATGACGGCAAACGGGATTTTTTGCCAAACGCCGGTTGTGCCGATTTGTATGGGCGAAAAATCATGCAGGACGGCACTGTCGCGCCCCGTATCGCGCAGGCTGCTGTCTTGATAGACCAGCATGCTGTTGCAATATGAACACACCACGGTTACGGCGGTGGCCGAGTGGAGTTCGACGGGTGCGCCGCAGCTGGGGCAGTCGGTATGGAAGAAGGCTTCGGTCATGGCGGTTTAGGGCGACGGGTTGGTGGGAGGCAGCATTTTATCGCGTGCCACTTGGCGTATGTAGAAGGCCAACGAGGTGATTTGCCCGAAGGCGGCGGCAAAGGCGAACAAGAAGGCGGCCACGCCGAACGATTTGCTGTAAATCGACAGCAGGTAGCTGCCTGCGGCCACCAGTGCGATGAACAGCAGGGAAAACAGGATGGTCAGCAATAAAAAACAGCGGCGGCGGGTCATGGGCGGCTTTCGGTCGGATTGGTCAAAGGTGCAGGCTGCTTTTTGCCGTCAGGCGGGCGGCAGGGCGTGTTCTTCCAGCGCGGGGAAGAGTTCGCGTTCTTCAAAGCGGGCATGGTCGCGCAGCAAGGTGGCAAATTCGGTGTTCCATGCCGCATCGTTCCATTGGGCGTGGTGGAAGAGTTCGCGCAGGCGTGCATGTTCCTGCTCGAATCGGCTGCGCAAATCGGCACGGTCCAGCTTGTCCCACAATGGCGCAAACATGGTTTCTTCTTTGGCGAAATGTTTTTCCAAATCGATGAAATGCTCGGTAATGTCGTGGCGGTGGTCGGTTTCCGGCGCGCGCAGAATCCGCACGCACAAAGCCAGCGTGTGGTGGTGTTCTTGGGAAAGTTCAATCAGCAAAGGATGGCGTTTCATTTTTTTACTCTTCTTTCTGGATTGTGATTCGTTTCTTTAAAGTATAATAGCGGCCAAAAGGGCGCACAGGCGCGTCCGGATTCCAAAAGCAGCCTGCATATTGTATAGCGGATTCGCTATATTGAATGATTTTACATCACAGACCATTATCATGCACCTGACACAACAAACCGATTATGCCCTGCGCGTGTTAATTTATACCGCCATCAACAACGAAGGCTTGGTCAATATTGCCGAAATTGCAAAAACCTACGACATTTCCAAAAGCCATTTAATGAAAGTGGTGACCGCATTGGTGAAAGGCGGCTTTTTGCACAGCGTGCGCGGCAAAGGCGGCGGATTGCGCTTGGGCAAAGAGCCCGAACAGATACGCGTGGGCGACGTGGTGCGGCTGACCGAGCCGATGGTGATTGCCGAATGCTTCGGCGAAAACAACGAATGCATCATTTCGCCGCATTGCCGCCTGGCCAATATTTTAAACTCCGGCCTGAAACTTTTCCTTATGCATTTGGACAATTATACGCTGGCCGATTTGCTCAATGCCGGCACGCAGAAAATCCTGTATCGCATCGACATGCCGATTCAGCCGGAATAACCGTCATCCATTTAATTTAACGCCAAAAAAGCAGCCTGCACTTTCCCCACCGGCGTGCAGGCTGCTTTTTGCGGCACCGTTTGAAATCCCACAGGAAACACCATGAACATTCCGCAAAAACTCACCATTGCCAGCCGCGAAAGCGCATTGGCCATGTGGCAGGCCGAACACATTCAGGCAAAATTGCAGGCGCTGTATCCAAGCTGCACGGTCGATATTTTGGGCATGACCACGCAGGGCGACCAGATTTTGGACAAAACCCTGTCCAAAATCGGCGGCAAAGGCCTGTTTATCAAAGAGCTGGAAACCGCATTGCAGGAAAACCGTGCCGATTTGGCGGTGCATTCGCTTAAAGATGTGCCGATGGATTTGCCCGAAGGCTTTGTTCTGGTGGCGGTGGGCGAGCGCGCCAACCCGTTTGACGCGCTGGTGTCCAACCGCTTCGAACGGCTGGAAGAATTGCCCGAAGGCGCGGTGGTCGGCACATCCAGCCTGCGCCGCGAAGCCCAGTTGCGCGCGCGTTTCCCTCATTTGCAAGTGAAACCATTGCGCGGCAACGTGCAAACCCGTCTGGCCAAACTGGACAACGGCGATTATGACGCAATTATTCTGGCGGCCGCCGGTTTGGAACGTTTGCAGTTGCACGGCCGCATCCGCAACCTGCTGCCGCCGTCCGACAGTTTGCCGGCAGCGGGGCAGGGCGCGTTGGGCATCGAAATTGCCGCGCACCGCACCGATTTGGTGGACATCCTTTTGCCGCTCAACCATGCGCAAACCGCCGCCTGCGTTACCGCCGAGCGTGCGCTGGCACGGGCGTTGGGCGGCAGCTGCCAAGTGCCGCTGGGCGCGTATTGCACGGCAGACGAATATGGCCTGCTGACGCTGCACGGCCTGGTGGCGCATCCCGACGGTTCCGTGGTGATGACGGCAAACGCGCAAGCACCCGCGCCTTATGCGGACGCGCTGGGACGGGCGGTGGCAAAAAAACTGTCGGACGACGGGGCGCGGGAAGTGATTGCGGCCGTGTTGTCCGAAACGCATTGAGCCTGCGCACTCAACGCAAAAGCAGCCTGCACTTTGAAAAATAAGGTGCAGGCTGCTTTTTATGTGTCCGCGTTATGCGGTTAAAATGATGTGCTTTGAGCTGGGTTCCGTGTGATCTTTCAGACTGATGCAACGATGCCTAGTTATGCTGTTACCCACTATGGGGCATGGACACAATGTAATTTCTGTATTTTGATAGCTTAAATATGATTCATATTCTTAAGTGAATTTAAAGATAATAAGCGGTTCTTGACGGAATTTGAAAGATGAAGTACGTTGTTAATTATGTATGAGTGCAAAGTGGAGATGTAATTAACTACAGTTTATTTGTATTTATATCATAGGTATATGTAGTGTAGTATCTGTATAATCGTACATTTATGTTCAATAGGGTGAAATCATAATGAGAAAAATGAAAATTATCGTGTCTTTCATAACATTATCTATACTAATTTCTTCTGCGATATGTATTTTTCTGTATAAGAAAATCACAGATAAGGGTGATTCTGATGAGTTTTCTACACCGGTCTATTCGTTAGTAATAAATAGCAGTAAGGATTCTAATGTTCGTCGCTCTGAAAAAATATTAATACCTAAAGATGGATTTTATAGATTTGGTGTAGAGCTAGATGGGCTAGAGGGTGATTATTTGGATGCTAATCAAAATTATCTTATGTTTAAATTCCCAAAAGAAGTTTTTATTAGTTACTCCTTAATCAATGAGAAAAATAATTCTGTTATTACTCAAGGTGGTGATTTCTTGACGCCGTATGTTGTCAGCAGTATTAATAAGAAAAATTACTATAGTACATTCTATGTTAATTTAAAAAGAGGGGAGGTGGTATTAAATTATGAGGCTAAATTAAATTTAACAAAACAAGTGGATGTTAAGCTGATTTTTTTCAGATCATCTGTTCCGAAATAATGTTTTATGGAGGTAAATTATGAGGAACAATGCACCGTAGCGGTTAAATTTGGTGTTGATGTGGGTGTCGTCAGGGAAAAATTCGGATACTGAAATCCGGCCGCTACAACAGTTGTTTCTGGTAATGCCGTTATCTATTCCAGTCAATTATCGGTTGCCAAAAAGCAGCCTGCACTTTGAAAAATTAAGGTGCAGGCTGCTTTTTATGTTTCCGTGTCATGCGGTCAATGTTTCCAACAATGCTTGGCGCAAATCATCCAGCCCCTGCGCTTGGGTGGCGGAGAGGCGCACGGCGGTGATTTGGCCGTTGTGGTTGCGCAGGCAGCCTGCATTTTGTTCGGCTTCGGGCAGCAGGTCGATTTTGTTGTACAGCAGGATTTGCGGCAGGTGGTCGGCATGGATTTCGGCCAGCACATTGTTCACGTCTTCGATTTTGCGTTCGTGTTCGGGGTCGGCCGCATCGACCACGTGGAGCAACACGTCTGCCAACGCGGTTTCTTCCAGCGTGGCGGAGAAGGCGGCCACCAGTTTGTGCGGCAGGTTCTGCACGAAGCCGACGGTATCGGTCAGGATGATGCTGTGTTCGGGCGCGAGATAAAGTTTGCGCGCGGTGGTGTCGAGCGTGGCGAAAAGCTGGTCTTTGGCCAATACGTCGGCTTTGGTGAGGCGGTTGAACAACGTGGATTTGCCGGCGTTGGTGTAGCCCACGATGGCAAAGGTTTTCATGCGGCCGGACTGGCGTGCTTTGCGGCGTGTTTCGCGCTGTTTTTTCACTTGCGCCAGTTGTCGGCGCAGAGCGGTAATTTTGGTTTGAATCAGGCGGCGGTCGGTTTCGAGCTGGGTTTCGCCAGGGCCTTTCAGTCCGATGCCGCCTTTTTGACTTTGCAGGTGTCCGTATCCGCGCACCAGCCGTCCGGCCAGGTGGGTCAGTTGTGCCAGTTCCACTTGCAGCCTGCCTTCCTGCGATTGGGCGCGCTGGGCGAAAATCGCCAAAATCAGGCCGACGCGGTCAAGCACGCGGCATTGTAGGGCGCGTTCCAGGTTGCGTTCCTGGGTGGGGGACAATTCGTGATTGAACACCACCAGTTCGATATCGTTCTGCCGAACCAGTTGCGCCAATTCTTCGGCTTTGCCCGTGCCGACCAAAAGCGCGGGATGGGCTTTGTCGCGCTTGACAGTATGTTGGCAGACTAATTCGCCGCCGGTGGCACGCACCAGTTCGGCCGCTTCGGTGCAGGCTGCTTGAAAGGCACGCTCGCGGGTTTCGCTGCTGCCGGTGTGGCTGTTGGCGAAATGGGCGGATACCAGCATGATGCGTTCGGCGTGTTCCAGTGTTTTATCGGTATGGAAACGGGGCATGGGAAATCTTGCGGGATTGGGGTGGACAACAAAGTGCAGGCTGCTTTTTTATCTGTGCAAAAGCAGCCTGCACTTCAATTTAACGGCTGAACGGTGGCATAACGGATTTATTCGTCGTCGTCCTAATCGTCATCCCTGCCGGATGATTTTCCATCGGGCGAGATGCCGAATTGGCGGGCAAAAGCGCGCAAATCGAACTGCAGGCGGTTTTCAGGCAGCGAAAACGTGCTGGGCAATGCGGAAATGCCGTTGTCGCCGCTCGGGAACGCATAAGTGCGCATAGTGCCGTCGCCCACCATCTGCGTGTCGAACTCCATATTCACGGTTTGCGCTTTAATTTCATCCGGCAGGTACAGCAGCTTCATGTGCGCGGCATATTGGATTTTGCGCAGGGCTTTTTTCTTTTCGTTCAAAGCATCGATCTGTTTTTTCTTGTTTTTAAATATTTTATCGAAGAAATTTTCCGGTTTTTTGACCAAGGCTTCTTGCTTAACTACCGCATCGTACCGCTGCACATAATCTTTAATGTATTTTTTGGCAACCGAACGGGCGTAGTTAATCCAAGTATAGGTTTTTTTGTGGTTTTCTTTCCACTCGTAATCATCCATTTTGGCAAAGATGTCGCTGCGCCGTTTTTCCAGCAATGCCGTATAGGCCACCAACCGAGCAAACAAAATGGCGGCCTGCCGTTTGGCGGAAGCGGGGCTGTTGGCAATGGCCGGCTGGGTTTGGAAGTCTTGGAACGTCGATACGATATTGCCCATCAGTTGGCGCATGGAAATATACAGGTAATCAAACTCTTCCGGGCTGTTGGGCAGGCGGCGCATGGTTTGTGCCAGCGGTTCCAAAATGCCGTAGCACAAACGCTGCTCGTATTTTTTCAGGCGGTTGGCAATTTCGTTTTCCAGGCTTTCTTTCAAAATGAACGGCCCGAACAGCAATGGCAGCAAATGGTCTTCGTGGTAATCGTTCAGTTTTTCCACGAAATCCATGACCGTGGGGCGCACCATGCCTTCCAAAGTCACGATGCATTGGATTTGGCGTTTGAATGCGTCTTCAAAAGCGGGTGTGGGGTTATCCAAATTGGCGGTGGGCAGGGCAATGCCGTTGAGCAGCAGCGTGCGGTCAAACAGCAAATCTTCCAGCAGGAAGCGGCGGATGGTGAACAAATCAGCGGAATATTCGGCCATCGGGGCGATGATGAAAATATAGCCGGAAGCGGGCACCACTTCCAGTTGCAGCGATTTTTGCACGCTTGCCAAATATTCGCGTATCAAAGGCTGGCGGAATTCTTTGAGTTGGCGTTGGCGCATGGTTTTGAACCAATAGCCCAACACCTGGTGTTTCAAGAATACTTCGTTAATGAAGACTTTCACCTCGTCGCTGGACAATTTGCGCACATTGTCGGGCAGAATCAGCTCGCGTTTGTGGCGGATAATGTCGCCGGCCACATAAATAAACGCGCGGCGGAAGCGTTGTTTCTGGATTTGCAGTTCCAAATCGTCTTCGGTGTTGAATTCGGCGATGGTGTGCAGCGTTTGTTCCAGGTAATCCGCAATTTTCAATGCGTCGCGTTCAATGTCCAAATCTTCCAGGCTGGCCTGAACTTTTTTGGCCATGGATTTGAAATTTTTGAATTTTGCCGGAATGTTGGCGCAAATTTGCGAAAAGGACAGGTTGAGGCTGTCGCGGTATTCGAAGACTTTTTTGTCGCTGTTCCAGAAGATATTGTTCGGCGTCAGCAGCTGTTCGGCAATGTTTTTGCGCTCTTGCGGCGTGATTCTGGTAAAAATCTCATGCAGGTGCTGCTGCCAAAACACGTCTAATTTCGGGTCGATTTGTGTGATGCGCGTGCGTAGCTGATAGGGGATATAGTCGGGCGGGAGGGCGGCATTATGTTTGTTCGATCGCATGTGATATAGCCTTGATTCAACGGTTATTTTGGAATTCGGATAGGGCGGCGCTGGGCATCCGGATAAAATCGTTTCAGTTCGTTATAGTTTAACATAAAATTCATTGCTTTAACGATGTGCAGGCTGCTTTTATTGCATATTGGCGTAAATAGGCGCAAAATAGAATCATTCTCAAAAAATTATGCTGTCAAAGCAGCCTGCGCTTTTGCCTTCCATGCAGGCATCCGTATCGATTGAACCATAGAAAGGAAAGACCATGAATTTCGGATTGGACAAAATGACGTGTATTGAAGATTTACGCCGCGTCGCAAAATTCAAAGTGCCTAAAATGTTCTACGATTATGCCGATTCCGGCTCTTGGACAGAAAGCACATACCGTGCCAACAGCCGCGATTTTAACGAAATCAAATTTCGTCAAAAGGTGTTGGTGGATATGGAAGGCCGCAGCCTGGCCACGAAAATGGTGGGGCAGGACGTGACCATGCCGGTGGCGTTGGCGCCGACAGGGTTGACAGGCATGCAGCGTGCCGACGGCGAGATTTTGGCGGCGAAGGCGGCGGAAAAATTCGGCGTGCCGTTCACCTTGTCCACCATGTCGATTTGTTCGATTGAAGATGTGGCGGAAAATACGACCGCCCCGTTCTGGTTTCAGCTGTATGTGATGCGCGACCGCGAATTTATGCAGAACCTGATTACCCGCGCCAAAGAGGCCAAATGTTCGGCTTTGGTGCTGACGGCGGATTTGCAGATTTTGGGGCAGCGGCACAAAGACATTAAAAACGGCCTGTCCGCACCGCCGAAACCCACCTTGTTGAATCTGCTGAACTTATTGTGCAAACCCGAATGGTGCTGGCACATGCTGCACACGGAGCGGCGCACGTTCCGCAATATCATGGGGCACGCGAAAAACGTGCAGGACAATTCGTCCCTGTTTTCGTGGACGGCGGAGCAGTTCGACCCGCGCCTGAGCTGGGACGATGTGGCGCGGATTAAGGATTTGTGGGGCGGCAAGCTGATTATCAAAGGCATTATGACGGCGGAAGACGCGGAAAAAGCGGTGCAGCACGGCGCGGATGCGATTGTCGTGTCCAACCACGGCGGACGGCAGTTGGACGGCGCGCCTTCCAGCATCCGTGCGCTGCCCGACGTGGTGCAGGCTGCCGGTTCGCAAATTGAAGTGTGGCTGGACGGCGGCATTACCACGGGGCAGGATATCCTGCGGGCGTGGGCTTTGGGCGCGCGCGGCGTGATGATTGGGCGTGCGTTCCTGTACGGATTGGGCGCGTATGGCGAAGACGGCGTGCGCCGTGCGCTGGAAATTTTGTATAAGGAAATGGATTTGAGCATGGCGTTCACCGGCTGCCGCAATATTGAGGAAGTAACCCGCGATATTTTGGTAAAAGGGACGTATCCAGTGCCGGAAGGTGCATAAACACTGTGTGCAGAAAAGTGCAGGCTGCTTTTGAAGAAGGAAAAAGCAGCCTGCACTTTAAAATATGGCCGCCATTTGCCGACCGACACGTCGTTCGATTTGCGTTAAAATGCGTTTATTTGCCGATTCGGGTTCGGCCGCCGTCCGAAAGCAGCCTGCACCCGTTGCTACCCCATCCATTCCGAAAGCCAGCCATGACCATTCCCTACGGTAAACAAACCATTTCCGAAGCCGATATTCAAGCCGTCGTATCGGTGCTGCAATCCGATTTTTTAACGCAAGGCAGCCGCGTGCCCGCGTTCGAGCAGGCGCTGGCGGATTATTGCGGCGCGCAACATGCCGTTGCCGTGTGCAATGCCACTGCCGCGCTGCATTTGGCGTGTTTGGCGTTGGGCTTGGGGCCGGGCGACCTGCTGTGGACCACGCCGACCACGTTTGTCGCTTCGGCCAACTGTGCGCTGTATTGCGGCGCGGACGTGGATTTTGTCGATATCGACCCGCAAACGTGGAATTTGTCGCCGGACGCATTGGCGGAAAAACTGGCGCGCGCCAAAGCCGCAGGACGGCTGCCCAAAGTGCTGGTGGCGGTGCATTTGTGCGGCGAGCCGTGCGACATGGTGGCGATTAAGTGGCTGGCGGACGAATACGGCGTGGCCGTGATTGAAGATGCATCGCACGCGGTGGGCGCACGTTATCGCGGCGGTGCGGTGGGCGGCGGGCAATACAGCGACATCACCGTGTTCAGTTTCCACCCCGTGAAAATCATCACCACCGGCGAGGGTGGCATGTGCCTGACCAACCGCGCGGATTTGGCGTACAAAATCGCGCTGCTGCGGTCGCACGGCATCACGCGCAATGCGGACGAAATGGAAGGCGGAAGCGACGGCGCGTGGTATTACCAGCAAATCGATTTGGGCTTCAATTACCGCATGACCGAAATGCAGGCTGCTTTGGGTTTGAGCCAGTTGCAGCGGCTGAACGAATTTGTGGCGCGCCGTCATGTGCTGGCGGCGCAATATGACGCATTATTGGCGGATTTGCCCGTCGGCCTGCCGTTCCGCCATCCCGATAACCGTTCCGCGCTGCACCTGTATCCGGTGTTGGTGCCGGCGCAACACCGCAACCGTATTTTCAATGCCTTGCGCGCCAACGGCATCGGCGTGAACGTGCATTATATCCCCGTGCACACACAGCCGTATTACCGCAAGCGCTTCGGTTTTGCCAAGGGCGATTTCCCGAATGCCGAACGCTATTACGCGCAAGCCGTAAGCCTGCCGATGTATTTTAGTTTGAGCGATGAAGAGCAGCGCTTTGTGGCAGACGCTTTGCGGCAGGCGTTGCAAGAAGCTGCGGCATGATGTGCAGGCTGCTTTTGCCTCCTCCGAAAAAGCAGCCTGCACCCGTTTTATTGCCCATTGTGCCACTCTTGCGCCACGCATAGGCAAACCCGCAGGAATACAGTACAATCCGCCTCTTTTTATCCGTTGCCGCTGAACATCATCGCAAGATGGTCATTTTTCACGCAACACCCATGTTCCACCCTCTTTTGAAAGGTCTCGTATGTCCGCTCAAAACCCAAGCACTGCACCCAATAACAATCTGGCATTGGGCGTATTAACCTCGCTGTTCTTCATGATGGGCTTCATCACCTGCATGAACGATATTTTGATTCCCCACCTGAAAGGCATTTTCAACCTGAGCTATACGCAGGCCATGCTGGTGCAGTTCTGCTTCTTCACCGCGTATGCGCTGATGTCGATTCCCGCCGGCAAGCTGGTGGAAAAAATCGGCTATAAAGGCGGCGTGATTGGCGGTTTCCTGATTGCCGCCTTCGGCTGCATCCTGTTTTATCCGGCGGCGAGCAGCGCGTCTTATCCCATCTTCTTGGGCGCACTCTTCATTCTGGCCACCGGCATCGTGCTGCTGCAAGTGGCGGGCAATCCGTATGTCACCCTGCTGGCTAAACCTGGCAAAGAATCCGCCACGCTCACGCGAATTCAGGCGTTTAACTCGTTGGCCACCACCATTGCGCCGCCTTTGGGTGCCGCAATGATTTTTGTGGATGCCAACGCATCGCTGGCCGAACGTATTTCATCGGTGCAGATGCCGTATTTGGGACTGGCGGGCTTCATGATTCTGCTGGCCATTACCGTGGCCATGATTAAGCTGCCTGACGCGCGCCAAATCGCCCAAGCGGAAACCGAACACAACCGCGACGGCAAAAACAGCGTGTGGCAATACAAACATATGGTGCTGGCCGCCGTGGGCATTTTCTGCTATGTGGGCGGCGAAGTGGCCATCGGTTCGATGATGGTGAACGTGTTGGAAAAAGTGGCCGGCCTCAACCATGAAAAAGGCGCCAATTATCTGGCCTTATACTGGGGCGGCATGATGGTGGGCCGTTTTGCAGGCACTTTCATCATGAACAAAATCAAAGCCAACCGACTGCTGGCATTTAACGCTTCTGTTGTGGTGGCCTTGATTGTGCTGGCGATTGTGTCCGGCGGAAAAGTGGCCATGTGGTCGCTGCTGGCCATCGGTTTGTTCAACTCCATCATGTTCCCCACCATTTTCTCTTTGGGCACGAACGGTTTGGGCAAATACACCAGCCAGGCATCGGGCATTATCTGTTCGGCCATCGTGGGCGGTGCGCTGATTCCTGTGGCGCAGGGCGCATTTGCCGATACCATCGGTCTGCTGCCGGCATACTTCGTTTCCGCCATTTGCTATGCCTACATCGTGTTCTTCGCGCTGAAGGGCTATAAAGTGGATGAAAAAACAGCGTAATCGAGCGGATGGCCTTGTGCCGATAAATGTAACGATCCTATACGCTTTGGTTTATCCAACGTGAAAAGCAGCCTGCACTGTGTTTTTTAAAGTGCAGGCTGCTTTTTCATGCCGCTGCGCCATTCCTGTCGTGCTGTGCGTTCCGAAGCAGGCAAACCGCGCGGCGCAATACAAGGGCGGTATCCCAACGAAGAACGGCGGATTCCCGACCCAATACTTATTATAAAAGCAGCCTGCACTCCGTTTCCCAAAGTGCAGGCTGCTTTTTGTGCCGTTTACCAAATCCGTTGCAGCCAATGATCTACCGTTTCTTCCATTTGGTTGTTCAAATGGCGGTTGAGCAGGCTGGCCAAATCGTTTTTCTCCGGCGTGTAGTTCACCAGGTTCGGCGCTTTCACCACGTCGCGCGCCACGGAATACACATTGCCGAAATCGTCGATTAGGCCGGCTTTTTTCGCATCGATGCCGGTAAAGATGCGGCCGCTGAACATATCGGGAAATTCTTTTTCCATCAGCCGCTTGCCGCGGCCTTCGCGCACGGCTTTGATAAACTCGCCGTGAATCTGGTTGAGCATGTTCTGCCAAATGGCCTGCTGTTCCGGCGTTTCGGGAACAAACGGGTCGCCCATGCCCTTGTTGTCGCCCGCAATGCGCACGCGGCGGCGGATGCCCAGTTTTTCAATCAGGCCGGTCGCATCAAAGCTGCTGCCGATGACGCCGATGCTGCCCACCAGGCTGGACGGGTCGGCAAAGATTTTGTCGGCGGCGGCGGCAATGTAGTAGCAGCCGGATGCGCACATGTCTTTGGCGACGACATACACGGGGATATTCGCGTGTTCCGCCTTGATGCGGCGGATTTCGGAAAACGCGGTGTTGGACACAACGGGCGAGCCGCCGGGGCTGTTGGCGTGGATGATGATGGCGCGCACGTTTTTATTGCGGTAGGCCGCCTCCATGCCTTGGCGCAGCATGTCCACTTGGCTAATGCGGTTGTCGCCGCCAATCGTGCCGTTCAAATCAATCACGGCGGTGTGCGGCCCTCGGGCGGCCGCGGCGGAAAATGCCGCCTGCTCGGATTCCTGCGTGCCGCTGTCGCGCAATCCCGCAATGAAGGCGATAAACACCAGCAGGGCGACGAAGCGCCAGATGTTGCGCCACAATCGGGCGCGTTTTTGTTCGCGGTAGGCGGCAAAAAGCACTTCGCGCAGGGTGCTTTGCGCCCATTGCTCTTCGGTTTGCGGCTGGGGGTCGGTTTTGCCGTCGGGACGTTTGATTTGGTAAACCATATCGGCCTTCTTTCTGAAAGTGGGTTAAAGGGTCAGGCAGCCTGCACTTGCTCTGCCATTTGCAACGCCTGCTGGATATCGACGGCGACAATGCGCGACACGCCTTTTTCCTGCATGGTCACGCCGATGAGCTGCTCCGCCATTTCCATGGTCAGGCGGTTGTGGGAAATGTATAAAAACTGGGTTTGTGCCGACATCTGCTTGACCAGTTTGCAAAAACGCGAAGTGTTGGCATCGTCCAGCGGCGCGTCCACTTCGTCCAGCAGGCAGAAGGGCGCGGGGTTCAGGCTGAACAGGGCAAACACCAAACTCATGGCCGTCAGGGCTTTTTCGCCGCCGGAAAGCAGGTGGATGCTGCTGTTGCGCTTGCCGGGCGGCTGCGCCATGATGGACACGCCCGCGCTTAATAAATCGTCGTCGGTCAGGTGCAGGCCTGCTTCGCCGCCGCCGAACAGGGTCGGGAAAAAGGTTTTCACTTTGTCGTTCACCGCGTCGAACGTGGCTTGGAAACGGGTTTTGGTTTCATGGTCGATTTGGGCGATGGCTTCTTCCAGCAAATCGATGGCAGCCTGCACGTCTTCGCTTTGACGGCGGTAATAATCGTCGTGCTCTTTGGCCTGTTCCAATTCCTGCAATGCCGCCAGGTTTACTGCGCCCAAGCTGCTCACGGCCTGCTGCGTTTGGCGGATGGCCTGCTGCAAAGCGTCCAAATCATTGCGCTGCCGCGCTTCCTGCGCCAAAGCCGCCTCGTCTGCCGAAGCAGCCTGCAAACTGTCGTGGAAACGCCGTGCGTTCAGCAAAGCCTCCTGCTGTTGCAGCAACAACTGCTGCGCCGCCGCCTGCAATTCGGGCAGCCGTGCGGACAAGGCCTGCTGCTGCGCGTAACCTTCCTGCCCCTGCGCCTGAATCTCCGCCAAGTGCTGCTGGCCGACGGCAAGCTGCTCTTGCAGGCTGCCTGCATTGTCGTTCCAAGTTTCCCATTGTTCGCGCTGCAATTCGTCCAAGCCCACATCGTTTTCGTCCAGCAATGCCAGCTCGGTCTGCCGTTCCTGCCATTCGGCCAACTGCTCGGCGCATTCGGCACGCTGCTGCTGCAAATGCGTCAAACGCTGCTGCTGCTTGTGGTGCGCCAGTTCCACCATGCCATATTGCCGGTTGGCTTCCAAAAGGGCAAGCTGCGCCTGCTTTACCGCCTGCTGCTGCGCCTGTTGCGCGTCTGCGCCTTGCGCCGTTTGCTGTTGCAGGGCGGCGCTGCTTTCTTCCAATGCGGCAATGTCATCCGCCAAACCGCTGCATTGCGCCGTCCATTGGCGGATGTCTTGTTCGATGCGCGCGCATTCTCGTTCGATTTGCTCCACGCGCAACTGCCGCTGGTTGGACTGGGACAGGTATTCGTGCAGCCGGTGGTGCAGTGCTTGCAGGCGTTGCGCGTATTGGCGGTGCTGTGCCTGCGCGGCGTGGTATTGCTGCGTTAAATTTTGCTGTGCTTCGCGGGCAGCCTGCACTTCTTGGTCGCATTGTTCCGCCTGCGGCCGCGCCAAGTCAAGTTGCTCTGCCAGCGCGTCCAAACGGCTTTGCTGCTGAATCCATTGCTGCGACTGGTGCGCGTCAAACAGCACCGCGCCGACTTTGTCCACGCAATGCCCTTCGGGTGTGAGCCAAACTTGCTGCCCCTGCAACTGGTTGCGGTGCGCCAGCGCATAGGCCAAATCGGGTGCGCACAACACGCCGTCCAGCCAATAATGCAGCGCGGCTTGGAAGGTGTCGCTGCTGCGGATTTGGTGGATGAGGGCTTGTGCAGGCTGCATTTTCCGGCTGACGGCAATGGGCGTGTCAATCCAAGAAGCAGCCTGCACCGGCAATGCGGCGGGGTCGGCGGAGGCATCGTTCGGCAACGCGCGCGCATGCAGGCGTTGTGCCAGCACCACGCTCAAAGCATGCTGCCATTCTTCGGGCGCCTGCACGTTCTGCCACAGCACCGGCGTGTCGGCAAATGGTGTGTCCGCCCACACGTCCTGTGCATTGTGCTGCCGCAGCAAATCCGCCAGCGTGTCGTGTTGCGCTTGCAAGGTCAGATAATGTTGGTTGGTGGCGCGGTATTGCTGTTCGGCAGCCTGCACTTGCCGCTGTGTGTCGGCCACTTGTTCTTCCAAGCCGCCCAAAGCCGCTTCGCTTTCATCGTATTGCTGCTGCAATATTTCCGCTTCCTGCTCCTCCGTTTGCCATGCTTCTTGGTCGGGCAGCGGCAGTTGTTCCAGTTGTTCGCGCAGTTGCGCCAGGCGCGCTTCGTGTTGCCGCAATGCATCTTGCTTTTGCTGATATTGCTGCTGTTTCAGTGCGTGTTCGCGTTGGATGCGGTTGTATTCTTCCTGCTGGTTTTGATGTGCAGCCTGCATTTGCTGCCAGCGTTGCTCTTCTTCGGGCAACTGCATTTCGCGCTCCGCCACCGTCATGGCCCATTCCGCCAGCTCCGCCTGTTGCGCCTGCACTTCTTCGTCTAGCACGGCGATTTCATCGTCCAGCTGCTGCTGCTCCTGCATGATTTTCTGCACCTGCGCTTGCGCCTGCACACGGTCGCGCTGCATACGTTGCTGTTGTGCCTGCCGTGCGCGCAACTGTTCTTCCACGCGCGCCATTTGTTCGCGCAGCAGCGCATATTCCTGATTCAGCGCGTGCTGCTGTTGCTGCTGTTCGTGTTCGGACTGGCGCAGGGTTTGCAAATGCTCGTTCAGCGTGTGGATTTGCTGCTGTACCGCTTCCGCCTGCATTTGCGCTTCTTCGTGCTGTTGTGTCCGCAAATCCGCTTCCGCCAGCGCTTCCTGCCATTGCAGATAGTCCGCCAGTTGCTGGCTGTGCGCCAGTTCGGCTTGCAATTCGCGGTATTTTTCGGCGGTAACGGCCTGTTTTTCCAATTTTCCTACTTGGCGCGACAATTCACCCTGCCAGTCGGACAGGCGTTGCAGGTGTTCGCGCGTGTCTTTTAGGCGCGATTCCGTTTCGCGGCGGCGTTCTTTGTATTTGGACACGCCGGCGGCTTCTTCGATATAGGCGCGCAACTCTTCCGGCCGCGCTTCGATAATGCGCGAAATCATGCCTTGTTCGATGACGGCATAACCGCGCGCGCCCACGCCCGTGCCCAGAAACAAATCGGTAATGTCGCGGCGGCGCACGGGTTGGTTGTTGATGAAATAGCTGGATTCGCCCTGCCGCGTGAGCTGGCGTTTGATGGAAACTTCCGCATATTGCCCCCATGCGCCTTGAAGGCTGTGGTCGCTGTTGTCGAACACCAGTTCCACCGAAGCGCGCGGCGCGGGGCGGCGTGTGGCGGCACCGTTGAAAATCACGTCCTGCATGGATTCGCCGCGAAGCTGCTTGGCCGAAGCCTCGCCCAGCACCCAGCGCACCGCGTCAATCACGTTCGATTTGCCGCAGCCGTTCGGCCCGATAACGGCCACCAGCTGCCCGGGCACATGAATGGTGGTCGGGTCGGTAAACGATTTGAATCCGGTCAGTTTGATTTGGGTTAAACGCATGAAAAGCAGCCTGCACGCAAAGCGGAAAAGCGCAAATTATAACGTAAAGCCGCCGCAGGGTGCAGGCTGCTTTTGCCGCAGCGTCGGCTTTCGGATGGCGGCGTGCGCCTATGTTTTTTGCATGAAAAAGCAGCCTGCACTTTCCATTTCAAAGTGCAGGCTGCTTTTGGTTGTGCGCTCTTCAGCTTATGCCGCTTGCTGTTGCGCCTGAATGGCCGTCAGGGCGACGGTATAGACAATGTCTTCCACCAGCGCGCCGCGCGACAGGTCGTTCACCGGTTTGCGCAAACCTTGCAGCATCGGGCCCACGCTCAATACGTTGGCATTGCGCTGTACGGCTTTGTAGGTGCAGTTGCCGGTGGTCAGGTTCGGGAAGATAAACACGGTGGCTTTGCCAGCCACGGGGCTGTTCGGCGCTTTGGATTTCGCCACGCTCGGCACCACGGCGGCATCGTATTGCAGCGGGCCGTCCACGGGCAAATCGGGGCGTTTTTCTTTCACCAGCTTGGTCGCCTCAATCACCAAATCCACATCGGGGCCGCTGCCCGAATTGATGGTGGAATAAGAAATCATCGCCACGCGCGGCTCGATGCCGAAGGCTTTGGCGCTGTCGGCCGACTGGATGGCGATTTCCGCCAGTTGTTCGGCAGTCGGGTTCGGGTTCACGGCGCAATCGCCATACACCACGGTTTGGCCTTCCAGCAGCATGAAGAACACGCTGGAAACAATGCTGGCGTTCGGTGCGGTTTTGATGAGCTGCAAAGCAGGGCGGATGGTGTTGGCCGTGGTGTGTACCGCGCCGGAAACCAAGCCGTCCACATCGTTTTGCGCCATCATCATCGTGCCCAGCACCACTGTGTCTTTCAGTTGCTCGCGGGCTTGTTCTTCGGTCATGCCTTTGGATTTGCGCAGTTCGCACATCGGCGCGACATATTGCTCGGCAATGGTTTCCGGGTCGATGATTTCCAAGCTGTCGGGCAATGTGATGTTCAGCGATTCGGCCACGGCGTGCACGGCAGCAGGGTTGGCCAAAAGCACGCAGCGCGCAATGCCTTTTTCATGGCAGATGGCGGCGGCGCGCACGGTGCGCGGTTCTGAACCTTCGGGCAGCACGATACGTTTGTTGGCTTCGCGCGCTTTTTGCATCATATTGAAGCGGAATTGGGCGGGCGACACGCGGTCGGTTTCGCCGGCGGCGGGGTTCAAGCCCGATACTTGTGCGGCAGAACCCAAATAAGGCAGCTGTGTCAATTCGGCCACTTTCGGATTGTCGCAAATCACGCCGGCGAAAGTCACCGTTTTACCGGCAAATGCTTGTTTGGCCAGCTCCACGCGTTTGGCGACTTCGGCGGAATTGTCGCCGGTCACGGCAAAGATGATTTGCGTGTTGAAGGAAGTGGCCAAATCGGTGTTTTTGCCGGACAGCAGCAGGTGGTCGGCATCGGGCGTGATGCCTTGGATGACCAGGTTTTGCGCGTTCAGGGCGGCGGTTTTACCGATTAAGTCGTCCAGCCAGTCGTCGCCTTTGCCGGCAGCCAGCAGTTGTTCCACGGCGCATGCGTCCTGCACGGGGTTGAACACGGCAGCCTGCGGCAGGGCTTGGGCAACGGATTGGGCGACGGCGGCAGCATTGACATGGCGCGTAACGGGGAGGATTAGGAATTTAGACATAATCTTTTCTTTAAATTGAATGGTTTGGAATATACAGGCCGTTTTGGCTTGCGGCTGTGGGAGAGTGAATGCGGCGCTGTTGGAAACACAAGCGCAAACGGGCTAAATATAGCGCATTTGCGGGGTTTTATAAACCTGTTTTTACAAAAGCAGCCTGCACTTTGGCGATTGGAGGTGCAGGCTGCTTTTGCGCGGGCGGCGTTTGCGTTCAGTGTTTGCGCGCAAACGGCATTTCGATAAAGCGGTTGCCCAGCCACGACAGCAGCACGGCGGCGGCGAATATCAGCGGCAGGTGCAGCAGGTAGGCGGCGAAATTGCCGTGCCCGAAGGGGAACATTTTCCACACGCCGAACCACATGAAAATCACCATGCCGTGTATCAGGTAGACGGCGTAACTCAAGTCGCCCAGTTTGGTGAGGCCGCGCAGGTTCAACAGGCCGCCGAAGCTGTAGCCGTGCGCCAAAATGGTGAACCAGAGGGCGAGCCAAAGCCGTTGTTCCCATGAATAGGCTTTGGTGGCGGCAAACAGGTACACGGTGAGCGGTATCATGATGAGGTGGGCGAGTGCAGGCTGCTTTTGCAGCAGGGCTTTGACGGGTTTGGCTAACCAGACGGCGGGCATGCCGAGCAGGAAAAGCCAGTAATAGCGCAGTTGCGAATGGAAGCCGATAATCCAGCAGCCAAGTGCGAAGGCTGCCCATGCCGCCCATTGGAAGTTGATTTTCCGATGGTAAATCATGTGGATAATCGGCAGGACGGCATAAACCGCCCATTCATACACCAGCGTCCATTGCACGCCCGCGATGACGAGGTGGGATTGGAAGCCTTGGAAGCTGGTGTTTTGGAACAGCAGCCATTCCATTGTGAAGCGCAGGAAGTCGCGCCAGTTGTCGGCATTGAGCGGTTTGAAGGAAAGCGTTATCCAGACCACGAGCAGGAAAACGGCAATGTACAGCGGATAAATGCGTTTGATGCGGGAAATGTAAAATTCGCGCCAGCAGATGTCGGGCGAGCGGCAGACTTTCAGTATGTGCAGGTACGCGCTCATCAGGAAAAACAGGGAAACGGAAATGGCGCCCAAATTGATGATGGGAATGCTTTTTGCGCCCCACATGCCGCCTTCGCGCCATGAGAAATTGTAGTAAAAATGGTGGGTGACCACCAGGCACGCCAAAACGCCGCGCAAGCCGTCCAACTGGCGGCTGCGTGCGTCGGGTTTCGCGGGGGCGGGAGTGAGCCGCTGCAAAACCCAGGCGCACAGGCTGGTGCAGAGCAGGCAGGCGAGCAGTAATGAGAGGGTGTGGTTCATGGTGTTCCTTGTGGAAGATGGAGATGAATCCACGGAAAATTGTCTTGCCGCGGCAATGTTTTGTCAAGCTGGGTAAAGGTTTGGTAAAGATTGTGTGGCATATAGTGGATTAAAATAAAAATGAGACAAGGCGGCGAGCCGCAAGGCGTACAAGTAGTACGTTAAGGCGAGCCAACGCCGTATCATTGCAATTTTAATCCACTATAAAAAGCAGCCTGCACTTTGGGGAACGGGGTGCAGGCTGCTTTTGGCGGCTGTCGGTTTATGGGTTGCGTTTGAGAAAATCGTCCGCCAGTCTGCCGGCGTCGTTGTAGCCCTGGCGGTTGGCAGAGCAGAATCGGCTTTTGTCGAAGCCTTCAAAGCGCATCGTGCCTTCATGTATGGCTTCTTCCGACAGGGCAAGGGCCTCTCTGTCAGTGAAGATGTCCGCACATTGGCGTGCGCCGATTTGGGCGAGTTTGCGGGAAACCCCGCCCTTGAAGCCGCAGGTTTTTTCCAGATAAAGGTTGAACGCGCTGCCTTGCAGTATGGCTTGGCACATGTCTCTTTGGTTGTTGATTTGGCGCACCGGCTCGGCAATGGTGACGAGGGGCAGGCAGAGCAGCAGGGCGGGGAGCAGTTTTTTCATCATGGATTCCTTGTTTGGATTGTGCGAAATGCGCGGAAAATTATAGCACGGCAGTGGTTTGGGCGCGGCGTCAATACAAAGAAAGCAGCCTGCACCTTGTTTCCCAGGTGCAGGCTGCTTTTTCGATTTGATTAAGCAAACGGATGCTGTACTAAAATCGTCTCTTCGCGGTCCGGACCGGTGGACACGATGGCAATCGGCGCACCGCACACTTCTTCGATGCGTTTCAGGTATTTTTTCGCGTTTTCGGGCAGCGCGTCATAAGATTTCACGCCGAAAGTGGATTCTTTCCAGCCGGGCAGCGTTTCATAAACCGGCGTGCAGGCGGCCACCGCGTCCGAGCCGAACGGCAGGATGTCGGTGGTGCTGCCGTCGGGCAGGGTGTAGCCCGTGCAGATTTTCACTTCGTCTATGCCGTCCATCACGTCCAGCTTGGTAATGCACATGCCGGTGATGCCGTTGATTTGAATCGAGCGTTTCAGCGCGGCCGCATCAAACCAGCCGCAGCGGCGCGGACGGCCGGTCACGGAACCGAATTCGTTGCCGCGTTGCGCCAGGCCTGCGCCGATGTCGTCAAACAGTTCGGTCGGGAAAGGGCCGCTGCCTACGCGCGTGGTGTAGGCCTTCACAATGCCCAGCACATATTGCAGCATTTGCGGCGGCACACCCGCGCCTGCCGATGCCGCGCCGGCAATGCAGTTGGACGAGGTAACGAAGGGATAAGTGCCGTAGTCGATGTCCAGCAGCGTGCCTTGCGCGCCTTCAAACAGCAGGCGTTCGCCTTTTTGGTTTTTGTCGTACAAGGTGCGCGGCACATCGGCAATCATCGGCAACATGCGTGCGCGGAAACCGTTGATTCTGGCCATCACGTCGTCGAATGATACGGGTTCGGCGTTGTGCAGGTGCTGCAACTGCACGTTATACAGCTCCAAATTGGCGCGCACTTTGTCCGCCACCGCGTCCATATTCAGCAAATCGCCTGCGCGCACGGCTCGGCGCGCCACTTTGTCTTCATACGCAGGGCCGATGCCGCGGCCGGTCGTGCCGATTTTTTTGTCGCCTTTGGAAGCTTCGCGCGCTTGGTCGAGGGCAATGTGGTACGGCAGAATCAGCGGTGCGGTGGCGGCAATGTGCAGCCGTTGTTCCACGTTCGGCACGCCTGCCGCCATCAGTTCGTCAATTTCGCCGAGCAGGGCTTCGGGGGAAACCACCACGCCTGAACCGATGAAGCAGTCCAGTTTTTCGTGCAGGATGCCGCTGGGAATCAGGCGCAGGACGGTTTTTTTGCCGTTCACCACCAGCGTGTGCCCCGCATTGTGGCCGCCTTGAAAACGCACCACGCCGGTGGCCTGTTCGGCCAGCCAGTCCACGATTTTGCCTTTGCCTTCATCGCCCCACTGCGAGCCGATGACGATTACGTTTTGTGCCATATGGGTGTTACCTTTTGGATTTGAGGTTAATGGAATGGGGTGCAGGCTGCTTTGGTGGGGGCAGGCCATGCTTTCGGGCAGCCTGAAGCAAGGGAGTGCAGGCTGCTTTGGAAAAATCGTATCGGGATTGCCGCCGAACCTGTGCCGTTTTCCTTTGGCGGTACGGGCGGGCAAACCCTAACAAAACAAGTCGAACTTTAACATAAAACCACACTTCGGGCATTAAAAATCATTGCGCGGGGCAGGGCGCTTCGGGGGCTTGGGGTGCAGGCTGCCTTTTTGTTGCGCAAGCTCTATGCCCGATGGGTAAAATACGGATATAATGGCAGGTTTTTACGGCACAATAACGACAGAAGTAAAGGAATACGATATGGCTTTTTTACAAGGCAAGAAGATTTTGATTACGGGCATGATTTCCGACCGTTCGATTGCATACGGCATTGCCAAGGCGTGTCATGAACAGGGCGCGGAATTGGCGTTCACGTTCGCCGTGGACAAGCTGGAAGAGCGCGTGCGCAAGCTGGCCAACGGTTTGGGTTCGGATTTGGTGTTCCATTGCGATGTGCAGAGCGATGAAGAAATCGCAGGCGCGTTTGCCGAATTGGGCAAACATTGGGATGGCTTGGACGGCTTGGTGCATTCCATTGCGTTTGCGCCGAAAGAAGCGTTGAGCGGCGACTTTTTGGACAGCATTACGCGCGAGGCGTTCAATACGGCGCATGAAATTTCGGCATACAGCCTGCCTGCGTTGGCTAAAGCCGCCCGTCCGATGATGCAGGGCCGCAATGCGTCGATTTTGGCATTGAGCTATTTGGGCGCGGTGCGTGCGATTCCGAACTACAACGTGATGGGCATGGCGAAGGCGAGCCTGGAAGCGGGTATCCGTTTCACCGCGTCTTGCTTGGGCAAAGAAGGCATCCGCTGCAACGGTATTTCGGCCGGCCCGATTAAAACTTTGGCGGCCGCCGGTATTGCCGATTTTGGCAAACTGTTGGCACATGTGGCCGCGCAAAATCCGTTGCGCCGCAATGTGACCATTGAAGAAGTGGGCAATGCGGCTGCGTTCCTGCTGTCGGATTTGGCTTCGGGCATTACCGGCGAAATCACTTATGTGGACGGCGGATACAGCATCAACGCGCTGAACGACGGCGACGAAGAATAAATCCTTATCACCAATAATAAAGTGCAGGCTGCTTTTGAGAACTTTCCAAAAGCAGCCTGCACTTTTATTTTCATCCGCGATATTCGTTACAGCGAATAATACATTTCAAATTCCAGCGGATGCGGCGCCATCTGTATGCGGCGCACGTCTTCTTCTTTGAACGCGATGTAGCTGTCAATCCAGTCTTGGCTGAACACGCCACCGCGCGTTAAGAATTCGTGGTCGGCTTTCAATGCCTGCAATGCTTCTTCCAAAGAGGCGCACACGGTCGGCACTTGCGCGTCTTCTTCAGGCGGCAGGTCGTACAGGTTTTTGCTGGCCGGGTCGCCCGGGTGGATTTTGTTTTGAATGCCGTCCAAGCCCGCCATCAGCAGCGCGGCAAACGCCAAATACGGATTGGCGGCCGGGTCGGGGAAGCGCGCTTCAATGCGCACGGCTTTCGGGCTGTTCACCGCCGGAATGCGGATGGAAGCAGAACGGTTTTTGGCGGAATACGCCAGTTTCACCGGTGCTTCAAAGTGCGGCACGAGGCGTTTGTAAGAGTTGGTGGACGGATTGGTAATCGCGTTCAGGGCTTTGGCGTGTTTGATAATGCCGCCGATGTAATACAGCGCCATATCGCTCAAACCGGCATAGCCGTCGCCAGAAAACAGGTTTTTGCCGTCTTTCCAGATGGATTGGTGGACGTGCATGCCGCTGCCGTTGTCGCCCATGATGGGTTTGGGCATGAAGGTGGCGGTTTTGCCGAAATTGTGCGCTGTGTTCCACACCACATATTTCAAATCCTGCGTCCAGTCCGCGCGTTTCACCAAAGTGGCGAATTTTGTGCCGATTTCCATTTGCGAACCTGTGCCGACTTCGCTGTGGTGCACTTCCACGGGAATGCCGATGTCTTCCAGCAGGCGCACCATGGCGGAACGCAAATCCTGCCCTGCATCCACAGGCGCAACGGGCGCATAACCGCCTTTGAGCATGGCGCGGTGGCCTGTGTTTTGGCCGTCATAATCTTTGCCGCTCGACCAAGCACCGGTTTCGGAAGTGATTTTGAAGCGCGATTGGTGCGCGCTGGTTTCAAACGCCACGCCGTCGAACACGAAAAATTCGGGTTCTGGGCCGAAAAATGCCGTATCGCCGATACCGGACGATTTCAGATAGGCTTCGGCGCGTTTGGCGATGGAGCGCGGGTCGCGGTCGTAGCCCTTGCCGTCCGCAGGGTCAATCACGTCGCAGGTCAGTACGAGGGTGGCATCGTCATAAAAAGGGTCGATAAATGCGGTGGATGGGTCGGGGCGCAGCTGCATATCGGATGCTTGAATGCCTTTCCAGCCGCCAATGGAAGAACCGTCAAAAGCCTGCCCGTTTTCAAACCATTCTTCGGGGTCTTCCAGTACGATGCGCGCCGGAATGGTGAAGTGGTGTTGCTTGCCTTTGGTGTCGGTGAAACGCAAATCGACAAAACGGATATCGTTGTCTTCAATCATTTGTACAACGTTTTTGATGGACATGGCTCTGCTCCTGGATAAGATAATGGATGGTGGTGGGATTTCGCGGATTTATTTTGCCTTTTCATGGGCAAAATTGCAATCAAATTTTGATTTTTCTGTAGTATTTCTACGTTTGCCTGTTTAAATTTAATTTTTATAATTCAAATAATTAAATGGTTTATTCATACGAAAAAGCAGCCTGCACTTCGGAAATTCGGGGTGCAGGCTGCTTTTGATGCCATGGGATTACAGTGCTAATGCAGTAAAGCAATACACCGTAATGCCCGCAATAATCACATACGCAATCGCATAAGGCATGGCGGAGCGCAGGAAGGCGCCTTCTTGGCCTTGCTGTTCGCAGGCGGCGGTGGCGATGGCGATACTTTGCGGCGAAATGATTTTGCCGCCGGTCGCACCGGCCGTGTTGGCGGCGGCGAGCCATGATTTATTCATGCCCAGCTGGTCGGCCACGGAGGCTTGCAGTTTGCCGAACAGGATGTTGGAAGAAGTGTCGCTGCCGGTAGCGAATGTGCCGATGGCGCCCACCAGCGGTGCAACCAGCGGATAGAACGTGCCGGTGGCGTCCACCAAACCTTTGGCAATCACGGCAATCATGCCGCTGTGGCTCATAATCGCGCTCATGGCCACCAGGCAGATGACGGTGATGCCCGAAGCCTTCATTTTCACCAAAGTCTGCCCCAAAATCCGGAACAGCTTGCCTGCGGATACGCCTTGCACCAAGCCGCCGATAAACGCGCCCAAAAACAGCATCAAGCCGGCGTTAGACAACCAGCCGAAGGAGAAATATATGCCTTTCTCATAAATCGGCAGGTGGATTTTGCTCACCAGCGTGGATTTCAAAAACGCGCTGACGGGACCGGACAAGGGGCTGGCCATGATGATGAAGAACAGGATGAAACCGTACACCGCCCATGCTTTCGCCATTTGCCCCATGCTGATGGCTTTATCGGCAGGCGTATCTTTTTTCTCGGTCATTTTCGCATACAGCACGATGAAGATAATGCAGGCGATGCTGCCCAAGATGGCAGGCGTTTCCGCGCCGATGAAATAAGCGGCTACAAACTGCACACCCAGCGACAAGCCGCCCACTACGGCCGACAGGATAATGTTGGGCACGATATATTTTTTAGAAGTGTCGGTCAGCATCAGGATGACGAACGGTACCAAGAACATCAAGAAGCCCAGCTGAATCACCACGTCCCCGGCAACGGCATGGGTCTGCTCGGCCGTTAGCGCCGAACCGAATACCTCTTTGGCCAAGGTAATCACGGGGATGCCGACCGCGCCGAAACCGGTGGCCACGCTGTTGCCGATGAGCGACACGAGCGCGGAGAAGCGCGGGCTGAAGCCCAAACCAATCAAGATAGCCGCCGGAATGGCCACTGCCGTGCCGAAGCCCGCCATGCCTTCCAGCAGGCCGCCGAAGCCCCACACAATCAGCAGCACCTGAATGCGCTTGTCGCTGGAAATGTTGGTAAATTGTTGTTTAATCACTTCAATCTGCTTGCTTTCCAGCAGCACGTTGTAGCTGAACAAAGCCATCAGAATCACAATCAGGATGGGGAAGATGGCTTTCAGCACCCCTTCGGCAAACGCCCAGCCGACGTATCCGACGCCGTATCCTGTGGGGGGCGTGAAGCCGCCCACGTTGGGCACGGCAAAAATGGCAATCAAAACAGCGGATAACGCGGCCAAGATGGCGCTGCGGTCGCCGCGCATTTTGAAGCCGATCATCAAAACAATCAGCAATAAGATGGGAAAGACGGAAAGGGCGATACTCATGATGTCTCCGTGTGTGTCGGTAAAAAGGGGCAGCCCGGGGTGCAGGCTGCTTTTGGGTTTTGCCTGAAAACAGGCGGCGGATTGGGTTTGTCGTCAGTCAGGCTACCTGAAAATTATTTTTCCTGATTTTTCAATCGGTTCAGACGATGAAAAAGCAGCCTGCACATGGGCAAAGGCAAGTTAAGCCGTGCCGAAGGTTGGGGCTACCTGAAAACGCGGTTGCCTGATTCTGTTCAGGATTGGCGGAACGGGCGATGTTGAAACGGCAAACCTGAGGTTTGCTGCCCTCTCCCTAACCCTCTCCCATGGGAGAGGGGATGGGGTTGCGCGAATCCGTGTGTTTCGGGCCACCTGAAAACTGTTTTTCCTGATTTTTCAATCGGTTCGGACGATGCAAAAGCAGCCTGCACTTTGGTTTGTGCGGCGAGCCTTTGCGGCGTTCGGGCTACCTGAAAAAGGCCGGCCGGAAGCTTCGGCTTCTGCCAAACCAAAACCGTTCCAGCTTTGCAGGCTGCCCTTCTTATTCCTATGTCCGAAAAGCAGCCTGCACTCGGTTTAGCCGCCGTTTTTCTGCTGTTTTTCCTTCATCAGCTGGTGCAGCGATTTGGGCGCGGGCTTCATCGGCACGTGGTTGTCGGTCCAGGTCAGCTGTTTGCCCGGGGTCAGGCCGCGGAATTTGGTGGCCAGCGCGCCGAACATGCGGTAGGCGGTTTTGCCGGCGAAGATGCCGTCAAACATGCGCCAAGCCAGTTGCTCGCCCAAGGTGTGCGACGCGCCTTGGCCTTTAATCGGGTAGGGCACGGCTTCGTCGGGCGCGCGCTGGGCTTCTTCGCGCAGGCGCTGCATTTGCTCGGTAATCGGGATTTTCACGGGGCAGACTTCCACGCACGCGCCGCACATGGTGCAGGCGGTGGGCAGGTCGCGGGTGGGCTCCAAGCCGAGCAGGTGCGGCGACAGGATTTCGCCAATCGGGCCGGGATAAGTAGTGCCGTAGGCCGCGCCGCCGATGCGGGTGTACACGGGGCAGTGGTTCATGCACGCGCCGCAGCGGATGCATTGCAGGGTGCGGCGCATTTGTTCTTCGCCGTAGGCCTGGCTGCGGCCGTTGTCCAGCAGCACTAGGTGCATTTCTTGCGGGCCGTCCAGCTCGTCGGAACGGCGTGGGCCGGTAATCATGTTGAAATAGGTGGTGATGTTTTGGCCGATGGCGCTGCGCGGCAGCAGGCTGTACAGCGGCGGGATGTCGGACAGTTTGGCCACCACTTTTTCAATACCGGTAATGGCGATGTGCACGGGCGGCACGGTGGTGGACAAGCGGCCGTTGCCCTCATTTTCCACCAAGCACAGCGTGCCGGTTTCGGCCACGGCAAAGTTCACGCCGCTCAAGCCGACATCGGCGGTGCGGTACACGTCGCGCAGGGCTTGGCGGGCGAAGCCGGTGAGTTGGTCCACGTCGTCAGTCAGCGGCGTGCCGATGTTGTTGTGGAACAGTTCGCTCACTTGCTCTTTGGTTTTGTGGATGGCGGGCATCACGATGTGGGTCGGTTTTTCGCCGGCCATCTGCACGATGTATTCGCCCAAGTCGCTTTCCACGGCTTTAATGCCGCGGTCGGCCAGATAATGGTTCAGCTCGATTTCTTCGCTCACCATGGATTTGCCTTTCACCATCAGTTTGCCCTGATGGTGCATGATGATGCCGTGGATGATGCGGCAGGCTTCGTCGGGCGTTTCCGCCCAATGCACTTTCACACCCAAACGGGTCAGGTTGCTTTCCAGCTGTTCCAGCAAATCGGGTAGTTTGGACAGCGAACGTTGGCGGATGTGTTCGCACAGGGTGCGCAGCATTTGCAGTTCTTGTTCGTCCGACAGCACGATTTTGCGCTTGGTCATCAGCATGTCCATAGCCGTGCGCAGGCTTTTGCGCAAAGGTTTGTCGGCCAGGGCTTCGCGCGCGTTGGCTTTGAAGGTTTCGGGGCGCGGATGGAAGTGTACGGTTTGTTCGGTTCTCATGCGGCATTCTCCAAATCGGCGGGGTCGATATTCTCGGGCAATATGGCCAAGACGACCATATCGCGCGGACCGTGTGCGCCGTAGGCAAGGGTTAATTGGATATCGGCGGTTTTTGACGGGCCGGACACCAAAATGATATTGGTGGGCATGGCATCGATTAAGGCTTCGCCATGCAGTGCCGCATGAAAGGTGTCGTACATTTTGCGTGTATCGAACAGGCAGATGTGTACGGGGGGAACCAGGCTTTGGCTGCGCGGTTCTTCAGGGGAGGAAACCAGCATAATCGTGCCGGTGTGGGCGATGCCGCAAACAGACGAAGTGAAACCAGCCTGCACGTCGGCGAAGAATTCGTCTTTCCAATCGTCAATCGGTTTGTTGAAGGCGCGGGTTTCCACGGAAGCAGCCTGCAAGGCCGCTTGGGCGCGGCGGCCGTGTTCGGTTTGCGGCGAAAGCAGCATGTTTTGCAGGCCTTTTTGCTGCGCCACTTCCACCAGTTTTTGCTCCCAATCGTGTTCGCGCACCCAGAAAATCTCGGTTTTCACCGCGCGCATGGTGGCCGCCCAATGGCGCAGGCGGGCGGTTTCGCTTTCCCATTCGGGCGACATTTCTTGGTAGTAATCGAAAGTTTGCGGTTCCGCCATCGGATAGGCGTTGGCTTTGCGGAGTTTGGCCAAAATATTGTCGCGCGCGCTCATGCTTTACCTCCCGTGCGTTCCAGCAAGAATGTGGCAATGTGTTTGGGTTTGGGCATGTTCGGCTCGTCTTTGGCGATTTTGCCGCCGATGTTCATCATGCAGCCTGCATCCGCACTCACGATTTCCGTGGCCTGCGTTTCTTTCAGCGCAGCCACTTTGTCGGTGACCATCGCGCCGGAAATATCGGACTGCTTCACGGAGAACGTGCCGCCGAAGCCGCAGCATTCGCTTTCGTGGTCGTGCACGATGCGTTCCACGTTTTGCAGGCTGTCAATCAGCTTCCAGCCGGTGATGTGCACGCCCATTTCGCGGCGCGCTGCACAAGAAGTATGCACCGCCACTTTCACCGGCGCGCCCACGTCTTTGGGCTCGTAGCCGATGTCCACCAAGAAATTGGTCAGCTCGACCACGCGGCCGGCCAATTCGTTGGCGCGCTGTTCGTATTCGCTGCCTTTGAACAATTTGGGCCAATGGTGCTTCATCATGCCGCCGCAAGAGCCGGAAGGCACGACGATGGGGTAGTTTTCGGGGAACAAATCAAGCTGTGCCTTGGCCACGTCGAACGCTTCTTCGCGGTGGCCCGATGAGAATGCAGGCTGCCCGCAGCAGCTTTGCTCCATCGGAAAATGCACTTTAATGCCTTGCTGCTCCAACAGCGTGATGGCGTCCATACCTGCTTCTGGCATAAACAAATCCAAAAGGCAGGTGCCGAAAAAGTAAACATCGGCGGGTTTGCCGCCGTGTGGGGTGCTTTGGTTGGTGTTCATGATAATGCTTCTTATGTTTATTGTAAGAATAGGTGCAGCCTGTATCGGCGGCAAATTTGCATTACTTTACGCGATATGATTTTGGACGGTCAAGGGGCTTGTAAAAATAAATGCGGGTTTGGCGGATATTTTCGCGGATAAATTGCCTGAAAATATTTGGAAATACCGTAATGACGCTGCGTGCGATGGGTTTGGTCGGGTAAAAAACAGATTATTTTCAATCAATAATGAAACCATTTTTAGAGTTTTGTGTTTTTGATGGCGGGTATCAGAAAATATAATGGAAATGTTAAAAAATGCAAACAAAGTGTTAAGTTGCCGGATGGGAAAATGGGGCGATTTTGGTTATATTATTTCTGAATTTTGGTGTTTTGAAAGATTAAAACAGGCTAGGTAGGGAGATGATACGCTTTCAGCCTGTTTGTTTGTAGGAATATGTTTTTGTTTTGAATTTTCTGTAATTGAATTGCAGAAATCAGGGTGCAGGCTGCTTTTGGGGATTGTGCCGTTCAATTTCCACGCCGACTGCGGCCACGCGCGGCAAAATGCCGGGCTTGGTAATGCGGACGCGCACCCATGCGGCGTGAAACTGCGCGAAAATGAAGTCGGCAATGGATTGCGCCAGGCTTTCCAGCAGCAGGAAATTGCGTTTGGCCAGTTCGCTGCGGAGGGCTTGGCAGACTTCGCCGTAGTGGATAGTTTGGGCGATGTCGTCTTGCGCGCCTGCGTTGTCGGGCAGGGCGATGTCGAGGTCGATGACGAGGGTTTGCGGTTGTTGGCGTTCCCATTCGTACACGCCGATAAGGGTTTCGGCTTTCATGCCGTGCAGAAAGATTTTGTCCATGGGCAGCTTTGATTTTGATGATGAAAAAAGTGCAGGCTGCTTTTGAATGCTGTTTTGGCGGGGTGGGAAAAGCAGCCTGCACAGTTAATAGGGCGCGGCAACGGGAAGCGTTATTCCGTTTTGCGTGCCAATATCGTGCGCTTGCCGGAATGGTCGGGGGCAGACACCACGCCTTCGGCTTCGAGCTGGTCAATCAGCGTGGCGGCTTTGTTGTAGCCGATGCGCAAATGGCGCTGCAACGACGATACGGTGGCCTTTTTGGTGCGCAGAATCACTTCCACCGCTTGGTCAAACAGCGGGTCGCGTTCGCTGCCGCCGCTTAATTGGAAGTCTTCGGAAGCGGGGGAAAGGATGTCGTCCACATAATTGGGTTCGCCGAACTGCTTCCAGTAATCCGCGACTTTATGCACTTCGTTATCTGCCACAAACGCCCCGTGTACGCGCAGCGGATAGCCCGTGCCCGGCGGCAGGAACAGCATATCGCCCTGTCCCAGCAGGTTTTCCGCACCCATTTGGTCGAGCACAGTGCGGCTGTCGATTTTGCTGGACACTTGGAAGGCAATGCGCGTGGGGATATTGGCTTTAATCAGGCCGGTAATCACGTCCACGCTGGGGCGTTGGGTGGCCAGAATCAGGTGGATGCCGGCGGCGCGCGCTTTTTGGGCAAGGCGGGCGATAAGCTGTTCGATTTGCTTGCCGGCCACCATCATCAAATCGGCGAACTCGTCCACCACCACCACGATAAACGGCAGTTTTTCCAGCGGTTCCGGGTCGTCCGGCGTGTAGCTGAACGGATTAGCGATTTTGCGCCCTTGTGCGGCGGCTTGGGCGATTTTTTGGTTGTAGCCTTCCAGGTTGCGCACGCCGACATGGCTCATCAGGCGGTAGCGTTTTTCCATTTCGTTCACGCACCAGGTGAGCGCGTTGGCGGCCAGCTTCATGTCGGTGACCACGGGCGCGAGCAAATGTGGAATGCCTTCATAGACGGACAATTCCAGCATTTTCGGGTCAATCATAATCATGCGGACTTCTTCGGGTGTGGCTTTATACAGCATCGACAAAATCATGCTGTTCACGCCCACCGATTTGCCCGAACCGGTGGTGCCGGCCACCAGCAAATGCGGCGCTTTGGCCAAATCGGTAACGACCGGATTACCGCTGATGTCCTGCCCCAGTGCGAGCGTGAGTTTGGACGTGCTTTGCGAGAATTCGGGCGAATCGAACACTTCACGCAGACGGATGGTTTGGCGTTTGGGATTGGGCAGTTCCAATCCCATGCAGGTTTTGCCCGGAATCGTCTCCACCACGCGGATGGCGGCCACGCCGAGCGAGCGCGCCAAGTCTTTTTCCAGATTGATGACGGAATTGCCGCGCACGCCCACGTCGGGTTCGATTTCATAGCGCGTAATCACAGGGCCGGCATAAGCGTCCAGCACCTTCACTTTCACTTTGAATTCCGCCAGCTTTTCTTCAATGATGATGCTGTTTTCCAGCAGTTCTTCAGGGCTTTGCACGGCCTGAGGATTGTGTTGCGGCGGTTGCAGCAGTTGCAGCGGCGGCAAAGCGGGTTCTGCGGAGAAGGCGGATTCCCACGAATCGTCCAGCACATCGGCAGCGCTGTCGTTTTGCTCTTGGTAGTAAGCGGCGAAATCGGCTTCGGTCAGCACATCGCTGGTATCGTCAAATTCAATGTGGCCGGACGCTTGGGCGGCGGGCAGGGTGGCAGCCTGTACTTGTGCGGCGATGGCGGCGCGGTCCAGCTTGGTGTGCCGGCGGGGCGGCGTTTCGGGCGAGGACAGGCGGTTCGCCAATTCGTCGGTATGGCTTTGCGCTTGAAAATGCACGGGTTCGGCAATTTCAGGTTCGGGGATGATGGAGGCGGGGAGGCTGGGCACCGGCGCAATCGACACGGGGCTGGTGTTCGCGGCGGGCGTGTCGGCCAGCGGTGAAGGTGCGGCTGTCGTTTGGCTGCGGTTTTGGCGTAGCAGGCGTGCGGAATGCGGCCGACGGTTCGCCAAATTCGCCCACAGTTCGTCTTCCGGGATGACGGGCAGGGCATTGTTATATTGGTCTGCCGTATGGCTCAAAGCAGCCTGCACTTGCCGCCGCGCCTGCCGTTGGCGATGCAGGCTGCTTTGAATATCTGAAATTTCAATGGTTTCCAATTCGGCAGACGGCTCGGGCAGCTGCACGCTTTCATTGCTTGGAAACGGCGCGGTGACGGTGGTGTCGGGCAGGCCACCGCGTTCGCGCAGCATCTCCAATTCCGTCAATGTGCGCGTGCGGACGCGGTGCAAGGCGGGGTCGTTCGGGGTGATGGTTTGCGCGGCAATTTGCTGCTCTTCAATAATGGCATCGGGGCGGAAGCTCGGGTGCAGGCTGCTTTTCAAAGGGCGCGAAACCAAGCGCGTTACTTCTGCCGTGGAAATGATGTCGGGCGGCGCGGTTTTCTGCTGCGCCATATCCATAAAGACAATTTCCGATGGGGTGGTCGGCGCGTCGGCCGGTTGTTCGGCAGTTTTGGCTTCCTTGTCTGCGGCGGCGTTGTCGGCGGAAGGGTCGGTTGCGCCGACATTTTCTGCATCTGCCTGTTCTGCGGTTCCGGTGGGTTCGTTTACGGTATTTTCAGGTGCCGCCGCCTTATGTGCGTGCTGGTTGTGCCGAAACCAATTTTCCAGCCATTCCTTTTCTTGCAGGTGTTGCCAATAGGCCAATCCGGCCAGCGCACCAATCAGTAAAATCATCGTTAAATACAGCATAATCATCGCTCTTTGAAATATCGGTTGGTTTTGTGGCGGCCGTTTGCTTTCGTTCGGATTTGGCGCGCCTTCGGGCGAAAGTTAATGGCTTTGCGATATCGGGTAACCGTTATCGGCTGTGCGTGTTTTCGTGTTTTGCCGTGCGGTTGCAGCGGCTGCCGAATCGCATTATTCGTGTTCAGACTCGTGAATTTTAACGGTTTTTGTGCAGCGTGAAAACCGAAAGCAAAAAGCAGCCTGCACGTTGTGATTTTCTATTCGAATGACCGAAGTGCAGGCTGCTTTTGGCTTTGGTGGGCAATAAAAAAACAGCCGTTCAAGGCTGTTTTCTTAAATCTTGGTGCCCGAGACCGGAATCGAACCGGTACGCTCGGTTTAGGAGCGACGGATTTTAAGTCCGTTGTGTCTACCAATTCCACCACTCGGGCACATTGAAACCGGTATCGATATGGAGGCGGGGGCGTGGAATCAAACCAGCCTGTATAAGGGTTGCACCCCTTATCGCATAAACACTCTGCCACCCCGCCGGAAATGATTGGAGGCGAAAGCCAGAATCGAACTGGCGTCTACGGATTTGCAATCCGCTGCATTACCACTATGCTATTTCGCCACATAAAAAAATGGAGCGGGAAACGAGTCTCGAACTCGCGACCTCAACCTTGGCAAGGTTGCGCTCTACCAACTGAGCTATTCCCGCATATTTGTTTGCTGTTTGAATGTAAGTGGAGCGGGAAACGAGTCTCGAACTCGCGACCTCAACCTTGGCAAGGTTGCGCTCTACCAACTGAGCTATTCCCGCGTATTTGTTTGCTGTGTGAATTGTGGAGCGGGAAACGAGTCTCGAACTCGCGACCTCAACCTTGGCAAGGTTGCGCTCTACCAACTGAGCTATTCCCGCATGCTTTGCAAATCCAGCAAAAGAAGTCGGCATTATAATGCTTGCGGAAATATTGTCAAGCAGTTTGTACCAAATTTATTGAAATTCTTTCCACGCCAGTTTCAGGTAATAAAACATCGACCAAATGGTCAGCACGGAGGCGATAAACATCAACAGGTTGCCGGCTTGGTTGAAATTGATGCCGTAAAAGTCGGGAAAGTTGAGCAGCAGTGCAAAAATGGCGGCCATTTGTGCGGCGGTTTTGAGTTTGCCGATATAGGCGACGGCGACGCTGTTGCGCTTGCCCATTTGCGCCATCCATTCGCGCAGGGCGGAGATGGTAATTTCGCGCCCGATGATAATCATGGCGTAGATGGCGAGCGTGCGGTCGAGTTTGACCAATAAAATCAGCGACACAGCCACCATGAGTTTGTCGGCGACGGGGTCGAGGAATGCGCCGAAATCGGAGGTTTGCTTCCAATGCCGTGCCAAAAAGCCGTCCAGCCAGTCGGTGATGCCCGCCAATGCGAAAATCAGCGCCGCCGCAATATTGACGTGGGTTTGCGAAATGTAGGTCTGGGGGAGGTAGAAGAGGGCGGTGAAGATGGGGATGAGCAAAATCCGCAACCATGTGAGCAGGATGGGAATATTCCACGGCATAATGTTGTTCCATGCGGGTTGGGTGGGCGATTAGGGGGCTTTGGTTCGGGCAATTCTAGTGCGTTTTTGTTCAAGCGACAAGACAAGGCATGGCAAAACCACGTTGCTGGGCGGGGAACGTGGTTTTGCCAGGGTGCAGGCTGCTTTTAACGCCGTTTGGTAGGTTGTGCGGGTTTGCTTTGGCCGCTGTTGCCGCGTTGGTTGTTGCGGGCAGGCTGCGCGTTGGGTTTCTCGGTTTGGCGGTCGGCATTGCGCGTGGTGGGCGCGTGGTGCTTCTCGGCTTGCTGGTTGCGCTGGCTGCCGTTGCGTGCCGCGGGCGTGCCGGCTTTTTCGGTGCGGCTGTTGTTTCGCGCAGCCGGCGTATCCGGTTTTTCGGCACGGCCGTTATGTGCAGGCTGTGCATTGGGTTTGGCATCGCGCTGGTTGCCGTGGCGCGCGTTCTGCTCGGCAGGTTTGGCTGCGCTGTTGCTGCGAGGCGCGTTGCCGTTTCGGGCAGCCTGCACATTTGCGGCCGCATTGCCGCTCACTTTCAGCGTTTGTCCGACGCTCAAACGGTTATTGCGGATTTGGTTGGCGGCAATCAGTTCGTCGGTGCTGATGTTGTAGCGTTTGGCGATGCTGTATACGGTATCGCCTTGCTCGACTTTATACGTTTGCGCGGGGGCGGGGCGGTTGCGCTCGGCAGCGGGTTTTTCTGCCATCCGTGTGCGTTCTGCGGCTGGTTTTTCCGCCGTTCTCACGCGTTCCTGTGGTGCGGGTTTTGGAGTTGCTGCTGTGTTGGCGTTTCGGCGGCGCGTTTCGGCGGCCGTGCGCTCGCGTGTTGCGGCGGCATCGCTTTGGGCAACGGTGGCGCGGACGGTTTCGGCAGCCTGCATTTTGGCTTGTGCGGCTTGCGCGACAACCCATAATTCGTCATCGTCGTCTTGGGCGCTGCTGTCTGTCTGGTTGGCGGCAACGTTCGGTGCTTCAGGCGCTTTGTCGGCGGCTGGTTCGTTCAAAGCAGCCTGCACTTTGGGTGCGCTTTCGGCTGGTTCGGGTGTTTTGGCCGCTGTTTCGGTATCGGCTTGTGCGATGCGGATAGGCGGCTCTTCGGCAGGCGCAGGCGCGCTGATGTGTTCTGTCGGCGTGTCAGCTGTTTCGGCCGATGCGGTTTGCGTTGTCGGCAAAGGTGCAGGCTGCTTTTCGGCGACTACGGTATTTTGTGGCGGGGTTTCAGGCGCAGGCGGTGTCAGGTTTAAGGGTGGGGTAACGATGACGACATCGGCCGCTTGGGGCGGTGCGGCAAACGTGTTGGCGGCTAAAGAAGGGCGCGGCGTATGCGCGGCAGCCACAGGCGGTGCCAACACCGGTGCCTGTTCCACAAACGTATCCGGCACGGGGTCGAAATCGGCTTTCACAAACGCGTTCACATTGCCGATGCCCTGCATGGTGTTGCGGTTTACCAAAACGGTGCGGCCGGCGTTCACATAATTGCCCGAAATGCCGTTCAGACGGCGCAATTCGGCGGGGCTGCTGCCGGTTTGGCTGGCCAAATCAGCCACTGAAATGCGCTGCGTGGGCGTGAATACGTCCCAAGAAAGCAGGGTTTTCGGGTCGGATTCACGGTAGTTGGCTTCAAATGTGTTGGCAGCCTGCACAGGCAGCAGCATTTGGCGGTTTTCTTTGGGGATGAAAACCGGTGTTTTGAAGGCGGGATTCAACGCCAAAAATTCGCTTTCGGAAATGTTGGCCAAATGCGCGGCGGCCATAATGTCCAACGGCGCGCTCACGGTAACGGCGCGGAAATAAGGTTCGTGCTTGATGCTGGGCAGTTGCAGCCCGAACATGTGCGGATTATTGACCAAATTGCGCACGGCCAGCAGTTTGGGGACGTAGTTGCGCGTTTCGGCCGGCATGTTCAGGTTTTCGTATGTGGGGGCAAGTCCGGCGGCTTGCGCGCGGCGGATGGCGCGGCTCACGTTGCCTTCGCCCCAGTTGTAGGCGGCCAGCGCGAGCGTCCAGTCGCCGAAGAGTCCGTGCAGGTATTGCAGATAGTTCAATGCGGCATTGGTGGAAGCGGAAATGTCGTGCCGCCCGTCATACATCGGGGTTTGCTCCAAGCCGTAGTGGCGGCCGGTGGCGGGCATAAACTGCCATAAACCCGACGCGCCGACATGGGAGCGCGCTTTGGTCACATAAGCGCTTTCGATGAAGGGTAGCAGGGCGATTTCGGCCGGCATGCCGCGTCGCTGCACCTCATTGACAATATGGTACATATAAGGCGCGCTGCGTGCTAAAGTGCGGTTGAAATAACTGCGGTTGGCTACGAAGCGGCTTTCATGATTGCGCACTAAATTTGCGTTCACTTCGCTCAAGCGGAAGTCTTGGCGCAGGCTCAACCAAATTTCGCCCCCCATTTTCGGCGCATGGGCGGAATAGTTGGATTGGTATAAACGCATGATTGCCAAGCCGGTTTGTTTGGGCGACGGAGACGGCGCGGCAGAAGCAGCCTGCACCATGCCGGCGGGCAAAACAAAAAGGCTGCTGACGGCAATTGCAATGGATTTAATGCTTTTCATGTCGGGTATAAACACTGTGTCAAACGGACAATTCGTAATCGTAAGGGCAAGGGGTGCCGCTGTCAATCTGAAACCTTGGACGGGCACTGTCTTTCGGCACACGGAAAGTGCAGGCTGCTTTGATTTTGCGTTGGCGCAAATCCCGTTCAAAAGCAGCCTGCATTCTTTGCATTTCGATGAGTGTTGTACTAATATAATATTTTGCGGAGTTTATCGCAAAATTACACGTTCACACGTTGACTCTCAATGACCGATAAGCATTTTAACCACAACTTGATCAATCTATATAAAGGATTAAGGAAAAAAATCATGTTTGCCTTTGCCCAAACCCAAACCAACCCCTTGCGCCAAGCCATTACCGCCGCCTACCGCCGCGACGAGGAGGAAGCCGTTGCCGACATGCTGCAACGTGCGGCGATGAGCGCTGAAGAAAAGCAGGCTGCAGACCAACTGGCACGCTCGCTGGTAAAAAAAGTGCGTGCCGACCGCAGCAAAGCCAGCGGTGTGGACGCGCTGATGCAGGAGTTCACATTGTCCAGCGAAGAAGGCGTGGCGCTGATGTGTCTGGCCGAAGCCCTGCTGCGTATTCCCGATAAAGAAACGCGCGACAAACTGATTCAGGACAAACTGGCAGACGGCGACTGGAAACGCCACTTGGGACGCAGCCCTTCCATGTTTGTGAATGCCGCCGCATGGGGCTTGCTGATTACCGGCAAACTCACGCAGGACAAACCAAATGAAGAAGCTTTGTCGGGCAGTTTGAGCCGCCTGTTGGGCAAAGGCGGCGCACCGTTGATCCGCGCCGGCGTGGATGCGGCCATGCGTATGCTGGGCAAACAGTTCGTGACCGGCCAAACCATTGAAGAAGCATTGGCCAACGGCAAAGAACGCGAAAAAATGGGCTACCGCTTCTCGTTCGATATGTTGGGCGAAGCAGCCATGACCGAAGCCGACGCGCAACGTTATTTTAACGATTATGTGCAGGCGATTCACGCCATCGGCAAAGATGCCAACGGTGCAGGCGTGTACGAAGGCAACGGTATTTCGGTGAAACTCTCAGCCATTCACCCGCGTTATTCGCGCGCGCAACACGAACGCGTGATGAAAGAATTGCTGCCGCGCCTGAAAGAGCTGTTCCTGCTCGCCAAACAATACAACATCGGCCTGAACATCGACGCCGAAGAAGCCAACCGTTTGGAATTGTCGCTGGATTTGATGGAAGCCTTGGTGTCCGACCCCGATTTGGCCGGCTTCCACGGCATCGGCTTCGTGGTGCAGGCGTATCAGAAACGCTGCCCGTTCGTGATTGATTATCTGGTGGACTTGGCGCGCCGCAACAACCAAAAACTCATGATTCGCCTGGTGAAAGGCGCATACTGGGACAGCGAAATCAAATGGGCGCAGGTGGACGGCATGGACGGCTATCCTGTGTACACACGCAAAGTGCACACCGACGTTTCCTATTTGGCATGCGCGCGCAAACTGCTGGAAGCGCAAGACGCCGTATTCCCGCAATTTGCCACACACAACGCCTACACACTCGCCTGCATTTACAACTTTGGCAAAGGCAAAGATTTCGAGCACCAATGCCTGCACGGCATGGGCGAAACGCTGTACGACCAAGTGGTGGGAGAACAAAACCTGGGCCGGCGCGTGCGCGTGTACGCCCCAGTCGGCACGCACGAAACCCTGCTGGCCTATTTGGTGCGCCGCCTGCTGGAAAACGGTGCGAACTCGTCTTTCGTGAACCAGATTGTGGACGAGCATGTGAGCGTGGACGCATTGCTCAAATGCCCGCTGGATGCCGCGGCGGAGACCGGCGGCAAACCCAACGCCATCCTGCCGTTGCCGCGCCACCTTTACGGCGATGCACGCCTCAATTCGCAAGGCTTCGATTTGTCGAACGAAACCGTGCTGAACGATTTGCAGGCTGCCATGAACAAAGCGGCGGAAAAAGATTACCAAGCCAAATCCTTGGTGGTCGGCCGCATTAAAAACGAAAACGCGCACGAAGTCCGCAACCCGGCCAATCACGACGATGTGGTGGGCAAAGCAGCGTTCGTGCAGGCGGCCGAAGTCGATAAAATCGTGGCCAATGCCAAAAAAGCAGAAGCCGAATGGGCGCAAAAGCAGCCTGCACAACGTGCCGAAATCCTGCGCAACATTGCCGATTTGTACGAACAGCACGCGCCCGAACTGATGATGCTGGCCGTGCGCGAAGCCGGTAAAACGCTGAACAACGCCATTGCCGAAGTGCGCGAAGCCGTGGATTTCTGTCGCTATTACGCCAACGAATGCGAAACCACCTGCGCCGAACGCCAAGCCTTGGGCACGCTGGTGGCCATCAGCCCTTGGAACTTCCCGCTGGCGATTTTCACCGGCGAAGTGGTGGCCGCATTGGCAGTGGGCAACACCGTGATTGCCAAACCTGCCGAGCAAACCAGCCTGATTGCCCACCGTGCCGTTCAGCTGATGCATGAAGCGGGCGTGCCGGAAGAAGTGTTGCAACTGGTGCTGGGTGCGGGCGATGTGGGCGCGGCCTTGACGAAAAACCTGAACATCAACGGCGTGATTTTCACCGGCTCTACCGAAGTGGCGAAACTCATCAACCAAAGCCTGAGCGCGCGCGAAGATTTGCCCGTGCTGATTGCCGAAACCGGCGGCCAGAACGCCATGATTGTGGACAGTACCGCATTGGCGGAACAAGTCTGCGCCGACGTGCTCAACTCCGCATTCGACAGCGCGGGACAACGCTGCTCCGCATTGCGCATCCTGTGCTTGCAGGAAGACATTGCCGACCACATGGTGGCGATGATTAAAGGCGCGATGGACGAATTGCGCGTGGACAACCCGATGGAGCTGACCACTGATGTCGGCCCCGTGATTGACGCAGAAGCGCAAGGCAACTTGTTGGCGCACATTGAGAAAATGAAAACGGCCGCCAAGTCTTATCACCAAATCAAACTGCCGGAAAATGCCGACAAAGCCACTTTTGTTGCCCCCGTGCTGTTTGAATTGGACAACTTGAACCAGTTGCAGCGCGAAGTGTTCGGCCCCGTGCTGCACGTTGTCCGCTTCCGCGCCGACCAACTGGGCGAATTAATCAAACAAATCAACAGCAAAGGCTATGCACTCACGCACGGCATCCACAGCCGCATCAACCGCACCGTGGAATTTGTGCAGAAAAACATTGAAGCGGGCAATATTTATGTGAACCGCAATATCGTCGGCGCGGTGGTGGGCGTGCAGCCGTTTGGCGGACACGGCCTGTCCGGTACAGGCCCGAAAGCGGGCGGCCCGTTCTACCTGCAAAAACTGAGCGCAGGCAAAGCATGGACATTGCCGCAAAACCTGACCAAATTGGGCGCGGCAGATGCAGGCAGCCTGCACATTTTGGAAGGCATGATTCAGCAGCTGCCGGTATCGCACGAAGAAAAAGTGCGCTTGGGCGGCATTTTGGGCGAGGCGCGGATTCACACGCTGAATCAGGCGGTTGCCCTGCTGCAAGGCCCGACCGGCGAATGCAACGAGCTGACTTGGCACGCGCCAAAACAGGTTTACCTGGAAGGCGGCAGCCTGCAACAGGCATTGGAAGGCTTTATCCGCATTGCCGCCACCGGCGCGCAAGTGGTGGTGTCGCAAGACCATCCGCTGGCCGCATTGGCCGAGGCTGCCGGCCAGTTGCTGAAAGTGAGCGCGTATCCCGAACAGGAAGCCAAAGTGGTGCATTTGGTGAGCTTGGACAAACCGAGCGCAGCACTGAAAACCACGATGGCGAAACGCGACGGTGCGATTTTGCGCGTGATCGATGCCAGCAACGGCGTGGACATCCTGCCGTTGTACGAAGAAATTTCGTGCAGCGTGAACACGACGGCCGCCGGCGGTAACGCCAGCCTGATGGCGGCGGCAGAAGCGTAAACACGTTGACGGATAAAAAAGCAGCCTGCACTTTGGTTTTGAAGGTGCAGGCTGCTTTTGAACGATGGAGTGGGCGGTAGGGATGCCTGCATGATTTAAACTATTGATGTATTGGAGGGAAATACGTATGTTGAACAAGATATTGGCCTTTTCGGTGCTGTCGTTAGTCTTGCTATTGCAGCCTGCATGGGCGGAAACGCAGCAAAACGACAGGGGGGATGACTCATTTATGCAGACCCTGTCAACATTAAATCAGCAACAGAGAATCCAGTTGCTGGACGAAATGGTGCGCCAAGTCAACGAACGTTATGCGCAGCTGCCGGAAACGGGTGTCGATAACCTACAAAGCATGCGTTTGAGTCATGATTTTCCGGAAAAGGAGCAGATAACGTACACGGTTCAGTTCCAGCCTGCTTTTCGCACAGTGCTGGATAGGAACAGGGAGCTGCTTGTGCAATTAATGGAAACGAGCATGGAACTGGCCGCGCCTTGTTTCTCAAGTAAGACGGTGGAGATCATGAACCGGCTGGGCGTGCGCCAAGTGCGCCTGCTGTTCCGTCTGCAAAACGAAACCGTGTGGGAGCAGGTGCGGGATTTGCCTGTGTGCCGTTAAGGTGCAGGCTGCTTTTGAACGATGGAGTGGGCGGCAGGGATGCTGTTATGATTTAAACTATTGATGTATTAGAGGGAAATACGTATGTTGAACAAGATATTGGCCTTTTCGGTGCTGTCATTAGTCTTGCTATTGCAGCCTGCACGGGCGGAAACGCAGCAAAACGACAGGGAATTGGACTCATTTATACAGGCGCTGCCAACGTTGAATCAGCAACAGAAAGCACAGTTGCTGGACGAAATGGTGAGCCAAGTCAATGAGCGCTATGCGCAGCGCCCGGAAACAGAAGTGGTGCAAAGTATGCGTTTGAGCCATAATTTTCCGGAAAAACCGCAGCTAACGTACACGTTTCAGTTGCAGCCTGCGTTTCGCACAGTGCTGGATAGGAATAGGGAGCGGTTTGTGCAATTAGTGGAAACGGGCGTGGAGCAGAGCATGCCTTGTTTCCCAGGCAAGATAGCGGAGGCCATGAACCAGATGGGTGTGCGCCAAATACACATTTTAATCCGCCTGCAAAACGAAACCGTGTGGGAGCAGGTGCGGGATTTGCCCGTGTGCCGTTAAGGTGCAGGCTGCTTTCGGATTGCGTTCACAAACTGCGCAAAATCGGCTATAATCCGCGCTTTCGCACAGGCACGTAGCTCAGTTGGTTAGAGCATCACCTTGACATGGTGGGGGTCGTTGGTTCGAATCCAATCGTGCCTACCAAAATACCGAAACAGCAGAGGTTTGAAACTTCTGCTGTTTTTTTGTCGGGCGACGGGTTTGAAGGCTGAAAAGCAGCCTGCACCATCAAAAACAAAGTGCAGGCTGCTTTTTGCCGAAACCGCGCGTTCCGGCCGTCTTTGTGTTAAAATCCGTTAAATTTCATACCGAATTAAGGCAAAGCAATATGTTTGCATTCAAATCACTGCTCGAAATGCCGCGTGCGGAGGCGCTTGCCGTCGTTATCGCGCTTATCGGCGCCATGGGCTACACGATTATCTCGCTGGAATGGCTGCCGCACATGTCCATCATCGCCGCCATCACCGTGCTGATTTTGTACGGCTTGGCGCGCGGGTTGAAATACAACGACATGCAAAAAGGCATGGTCGGCGCGGTGGGGCAGGGCATGGGCGCGATTTACCTGTTTTTCTTCATCGGGCTGATGGTGAGCGCGCTGATGATGAGTGGTGCGATTCCGACGCTGATGTATTACGGTTTCGGGCTGATTTCCCCCACTTATTTCTATTTCTCCGCCTTTGCGCTTTGTTCCGTCATTGGCGTGTCCATCGGCAGCAGTTTGACTACTTGCGCCACTGTCGGCGTTGCCTTTATGGGCATGGCAGCGGCGTTTCATGCCGATTTGGCGATGACGGCGGGGGCGATTGTGTCCGGCGCGTTCTTCGGCGACAAAATGTCCCCACTCTCCGATACCACGGGCATTTCCGCCTCCATCGTCGGCATTGATTTGTTCGAACACATCAAAAACATGATGTACACCACCATTCCCGCGTGGCTCATCAGCGCGGCACTGATGCTGTGGCTTTTGCCCAATGTGGCTGCCCACGATTTGAACAGCGTCGAATCCTTCCGCAGCCAGCTGGAAGCAACGGGCTTGGTACACGCTTATTCGTTGATTCCGTTTGCGCTGTTGGTGGTGCTGGCGCTGCTGCGTATCAACGCCGTCGTCGCCATGCTCTTCACCATCATTGCCGCGCTTGCCGTGACTTATCTGCACAGCACGCCCGATTTGAAGCAGCTCGGCGCATGGTTTTACGGCGGCTACAAACTCGAAGGCGACACCTTCCAAGACATTGCCAAACTTATTTCGCGTGGCGGTTTGGAAAGCATGTTTTTCACACAAACCATCGTGATTCTCGGCATGAGTTTGGGTGGGCTGCTGTTTACGCTCGGCGTGATTCCGTCGCTGCTTTCCGCCATCCGCGCGTTCCTGACCACCGCCGGACGCGCCACCTTCAGCGTGGCCGCCACATCGGTCGGCGTGAATTTTCTGATCGGCGAACAATATTTGAGCATTTTGCTGTCCGGCGAAACCTTCAAACCCGTGTACGACAAGCTCGGACTGCATTCGCGCAATCTTTCGCGCACGCTGGAAGACGCGGGCACGGTCATCAATCCGCTCGTGCCGTGGAGCGTCTGCGGCGTGTTCATCAGCCATGCGCTCGGCGTGCCCGTTTGGCAATATCTGCCTTATGCCTTCTTCTGCTATTTGAGCCTGCTGCTGACCTTGCTGTTCGGCTTCACGGGGCTGACATTGAGTAAAAAAGAAGGCGCGTAAACCGGCAAAGCAGCCTGCAATACACGGATAAACGGTGTGCAGGCTGCTTTTTTGCCACCGGAAAACCCAAAAAGCAGCCTGCACCCAAAATAAACTTGTCTTTTTTACGGTCAGCCTTTATGATAGGCGCGCAGTTTCTGCATATTATTTATATTTTTTAAGGAGCTCAAAATGAAAAAATTGACTTTGTTGGCTATTGTTTCTCTGATGGCTTTGTCTGCATGTAACACCATTTCTGGTGCAGGTCGTGATGTAAGCGCGCTGGGCGGTGCTGTGAGCAGCGGTGCTGAAAACGTGCAACAAAAAATGAGCCACTAATCATTTGTGATGCGAATGTAGAATGTCCCGTTTGCGCGGGGCATTTTACTGTGCGGGGATAAAAGCAGCCTGCACTTTTAATATTTTGAAATATAAGGAAGTTTAACATGAAAAAAACCATCATTCTTGCCGTTGCCGCTTTGATTTTGGCTGCCTGCGCCGACACCCGCGCGCACATCAGCAGCGATGCCACATCTTGGGAAAAAGTCCAATATTCCAACCAGCAATAATGCCGATGGCAAAGCACGATTCCCATGAAAGCCTTTACCCAACTTACCGCCATCGTCGCACCGCTCGACCGCGTCAATGTGGACACCGATGCGATTATCCCCAAACAATTCCTCAAATCCATCAAACGCAGCGGCTTTGGCGTGAATTGCTTTGACGAATGGCGCTATCTCGACCACGGCGAGCCGGGCATGGACAACAGCAAGCGCCCGCTCAATCCCGATTTTTCGTTGAACCAACCGCGCTACCAAGGCGCGCAAATCCTGCTCACGCGTAAAAACTTCGGCTGCGGCTCCTCGCGCGAACACGCCCCTTGGGCGCTCGACGACTACGGCTTCCGCGCCGTCATCGCCCCCAGCTTTGCCGACATCTTCTTCAACAACTGCTACAAAAACGGCCTGCTGCCGATTGTGCTGACCGAAGAGCAGGTGGAGCGGCTGTTCCAAGAAGTGTATGCTGCCGAGGGCTATCAGCTAAGCATTGATTTGGAACAACAAACCGTAACCACACCGAGCGGCGAAACCTTTGAGTTCGACATTACCGAACACCGCAAACACTGCCTGCTCAACGGTTTGGACGAAATCGGCCTGACCTTGCAGCATGCGGATGACATCAAGGCGTTTGAAACGCAACGCCGCCAAAGCCAGCCTTGGCTGTTTAACGGCTGAATCGGCAGGCAGCCTGCATGTCCAATGTGCAGGCTGCCTGTTCTTTTGCAGTGCAAGATAAGGAAATACGATGAAATTGAAATCCATCTACATCTATTGTTTCGCCGTCCTGTCGGCCATTACCGCTCTGCCCACACATGCCAAAAGCGTTCGCAGCGAAGAGCAGGCGATTCAGCGCGTGTCCGAATCCGTGGCACGCAATCGGCTGACCAGCCTGAAAACCGAATGCTTGATGTTTATGGCCGAGAAAACTAGAAACGGCTACATGGTAGACGTGCGCGAAAAACACGATGCCCAATGTGGCGGCGACCCGACAACCGCTCCGCGTTTGTTCAGTTATGAAATCGACCGGCGCAGCGGAAAAATGAAAACCGATGCCGCCGCGCCCAATGGCGAATGGACGGGCGAATACCGCGCCATCGATTGAAAATAATGTGCAGGCTGCTTTTCCATTGCCAAAAAGCAGCCTGCACTTTTTACAGAGACTCCATTTATGCGCCTGTGGCACCAAGCCCTTATTCCCCAACTCCCCCGCGCCCAACTACTCGGCCAACACCGCGAATGCGCCGCCCTGCGCGGCAACGGCTGGGGCCGGCCGCACGCCACCGTCAACTACGTCTTCGCCCACAGCCCCTATCTGCTCTACGCCTATCACGTTCTCATCATGGACGAAATGCAGCAGCGCGGCTACCGGCCAGATCCCGCGTGGCGCGATAAAAACCATCGCGGCAACACCTGCCCGTCCTATCCCGATTTGGCGGAAGAACCTGTCGGCAGCCCGATTTATGACGAACATGACGATGATTACCTTGCCGAATGCTTGGCAAATCTGCGCAGTAAAGGTATTGAAATACAAGGATGAGTTATGAACGGCGACCAACCCGTCTGTTGATGGCATTGGAATCTACTTGTTTGGCTGCCGAAGAGAGATTTTTAGGCTGCTTTTGCAGATACAGGATATGCCGCTACAAATAGCTAATCTATGCTTGTTGGTCAATATTTTGGTAGTTCTGGCAAAGGCAGGGTTAAAAATTGCACCATGCCTTGTTCAAAATCGGCATCCAGCTTTGCCACATCTTTGACTTTGCCGGCTTTAACCGCTTTGTCCCGCAACAAGGCAAAGCAGTCCCGAACGCCTTGTGCGACATATTCGCGCAGTTCGGTTTCGGTTTTTTCAGGCCAGTTTTTTTTCGGGAATGACCAAGTCGATTGTATAGTAAGGCTGATTGCGTCCTTTTCTTAAACGTTCCGGCCTCTCACCACCATCAAAATCAATCTCTCCCCCCTGCCACCCTGAATATAATGGAAAATTCATGCAGGGTTTTAAAATGGATGCATGGTTCTTCTTTATTTTGATTGAATATTCTATTTAATAAAATATGATATTGCCCAAAACGTTTATCAGTTTTATAGCCGCATTGCATTCCAATTCCAATAAACATAGGTTATTTCCTTTCTTACCATTGGTGTCGCGCATATGATACGGCACATAATTGGGGTCGTAATTCGGGTGATTGGGATTGCGTTTGCCCGCCCACGGTTCTTTGTTTTCCGGGCCGGGATTGCGTTCAACCAAGAAACGTTCAATTGTCGTAACTCTGTTTCTAGACCCGACAATATATGATTGCTTCCACTCGGTAAAGACTTGACTTACCGTGGTTGCTACTGCTTTAGGGAATGGAACGCGTGAGCAGCAAGTACCTATCCTACGTTTGCTTAGGGTTCTTGATAAAACGTAATACCAAACTGTTCATATTCTCCACTAATTTCAACAATGAATTTTTTATCTGGATATGTCCTTAACAAATGGTACTCCCAGCATTTTTTAATCATTTCAGCCACATTTTGATAAGTTTCATCGCTAGAATTGTCTGAAGTTCCAAAGAAAATATCGTATAACCGGAATTCATTGATAATTTTTTCGGCATCAGAAACAGAGTGGCTATGCGAAAGAAACTTATCAAACCTGTGTTTCTTTAACTCAAAATCTTGTTCTGTTAAAGCTAATCCTGCAAAAATAACCCCGCCATTATGTTCAATAGTATATGGATATAAAATATTTCCAATTATTTCAATATCTTCCATATATATTTCTTGGCCAATATAGTCATCTATTCCTAGATACTCAGAACCTGGAAGTTGAGAATCTCTCCATTGTTTGTATTTCCAATTTAAGTTCATCAGTTATTTCCTTTTGGTTTTTAGTATTGTAATTCATTAGGGCGAGGTTTTCTTGGGTTTTCCCTTGGAGAGGTTACTCTCTCGACACCATCAGAAGCTTTGGTATTCCTACCCCATTCAACAACATGTGGAGTTGTAATATCATTATGCGCTTTCCTCTTCATATCTACTCTCTTGACAATCATGCCTTTATTATCATACGTAGCATAGCTGGTAATGCTGCCATCATGATCCGCACGATAAAGAATCGCATCAGACTTTTCGCCTGTTTTAGGAAACTTTCTTATCGATACTTGTCTAGCATTCGGATTATCCAATGGATTCGGAGATCGCGTAGGCGTACCATTATTATTACTAACCCTTTGTTGCAGCCCCACATTGTAGTTTAAGTTGTTTCTACCGATGTTGTTGGAATGAGCTGGGTGTTGCGGTCTTTGAACCGGGCCATTCTCGCTTCCATCTTTCCGCCCCTTGGTGGCACTGTATTGGTGTTATTATCCATGCGCACACTCTTTGGCAATGAATGATCAGTATTAACCAACTCTTGTAAATCATTATCCTATTCATGAAATTGCACTATTTAATCCATATGTAACCCCCTCTCAAATTCAAGCACGATTTTTTCCAGAACATATTTATTAATACATAAAAAATATATATTGCTTTTATCTTTGTCTTTATATTTAAATACAGTAATTTTTTTGAGCTTAGCAATAAGAAAAATATCATCCTCTATATGGTAAAAATACATATGGTAATCATCAAAAGAATCACCCAGTCCTAGTGAATACTGACTGGCTATATCGGAGTCGTTCAGATAATTAAATATCTTAGGTACTTTACATTTCTTTATTTTCTCTGGTAATTTTAATGGAGTATTGATAGCTCGTTTTAATCTGCCGATAAATACTGGAATGTAAGTCCAATCCTCAAAAGTCCCAACGGGATTGGCATTTAACCAGATAATTAATGGCATCAGTACCTTATCATATGGGATAGTTGGTTTTTTTATTTCGATCGCAAATTTATCTTTGTTCCCAAATATCATGTTACCTCCATTTTATTTCGTATCTCACTAGGAATAATTCCAATATTTGAACGGTTAGTTCCCGTTAATGTTTTTCTAAAGGCTGCAAACAAAACGATCCGAACGGATAGCCGTTTGGGTGCAATATCTTCAATACAAACGCAGCCTGCACCCCGTTTCAGGACAGTGCAGGCTGCTTTTTGATTGGCAGACACTGTATTTATGCTACCCAATGGCCGATATATTGCGCCAAAATAATAAGCAGCACCACCAGCGCGGCGCCGATTTTGGCAATCGTGCCCAAGATGAAGCCAATCAGCGTGCCGATACCGACTTTGCCGGCCAGCAGCAGGTTGCGTTTGTCCAGAAATTCGCCGAGAGCCGCGCCCAAAAGGGGCCCGAAAATCATGCCGGGAATGCTGAAGAATATGCCCGCCACGCCGCCGATGGCCGCACCCCAAAGCGCTTCTTTGCTGGCGCCGGTGTATTTGGCACCCAGCACGCCGGCCATAAAGTCCATCGCCATGCCGAAGGCGCAAATCACGCCGACAATTAGCACGGAAAACGAGCCGATGACCGAATAATCTTGGCTGTAGGCCAGCAGCCATGTGCCGGCAAACAGAAAGGGCAGGCCGGGCAGCGCGGGGAGCAGGGTGCCGGATACGCCGATAAGGATGAGGAGGATGGCGAGGAGGATGAGTGCTGTCATGAGTGTGCCCGTTATGAATGGTGTGATGGATAAAAACTGCAGGCTGCTTGGCGGATATTCAAGCAGCCTGCACTTATCTTTACCCTGCTTTACCGTCAAGGCGCGGTTGCGTCAGCCATGGGCGGTAACGCCAGAAATACAGCAGCAGCGATGCGGCGAACAAGGAGGCGGACAGGCGGATGCTGTGGGTGTATGCCGTGGCATTGACAAAGGCCATGACGGCGGCCAATGCGCGCACGGCGGTGGCGGCGACCATCAGCCAGAACGCGGTGCCCATGCCGGCGGGTGCGGGGTAGAGCGGGCGGGCGGTGTGTCCCAGCGCGGTACGCACCATCATGCTGATGGTCAGCAAGCCGATGCCGCCGACGGCCAGCAAGTGCACGCCCAAACTTTGCAGCGAAGGGGCGGCAAAGGAAACGGCCAGCACCACCATGCCGAGCGATGAAGCGGCATAGCCCAAATGCAGCGTCCACAGCATGGGTTCGCCCAAAATGCCGCGGTTAAACCAGCGGTAGCTTTGGATACAGCCCAAGCAGCCTGCACCCAGAATCAACCATGCGGCCAGTGCGACGGCGGTGTGTGTCATCATCAGCGCGGTGGCGGCCATCGGCAGCACCAATGCGGCCAACATGGCATTCATCGGGGTTTGCACTTGCGGCGTGTTCAAACGGCGCGCGGTGAAGAACGGGATAATGCGGTTGCCGATTAAGCCGATAAAGCCTGCCACCATCACAATGCCTGCCGACAGCCCCGTGCGCAAGGTTTCGGTTTCGCCGGCCCATGCGTAATAGTGGAACGCCAGATGGCTGCAACCCAGCAATACGATGGCGGCAACGGCGATATAGTTGCGCGTGTTGCGGCTGGCCCAAACCGACTGCCACATGCCGTATGCGCCCAGCCAGAAAAATGCCGTACCCAGCAGACCGGTCGGGAGACCCCAAGGCAGGAACGCCGTGAGCCGCGCCGCCAGCCACAAGCCCACCAGCCACATCAAAAACTTGCCGCGGATGGGCGGCTGCTGCGTCCAAGTGGCCACCGCCGTGAGCAGGAATGCCACGACGATGCCGCCCGCATAGCCCCACACCATTTCGTGCGCGTGCCACAGATAGCCCGAGATGGCGCGCGTGCCCGTGAAGCCGAAGCCCCATAGCAACACCGAAAATGCGCCGTATAGCGCGCACAACAAATAAAACGGACGGAATGCCATCGCCCAGACGGGATGGTCGGCGGAGCAGAGTTTTTTCATAGTGGTTGTCCTTGTCATATTTTTTAATTAAATCAATGCTAAAAGCAGCCTGCACTTTCCTGCTGAAAGAAAATGCAGGCTGCTTTTGTAACATTCAAATCATGTTCTTATTTTAGCCCGAAATGCTGCTCATGGAAATGCTAAGGCAGCATTAACGCCAAAAACAGCGAATTGCCGCCGCGCTGCACCAACAGGGGAATCTGGTTGCCGGCCTGCTTGAATGCCGCCGCCAAACTTTCCTGACTGTTCACGCGCACGCCGCCCACTTCGACAATCACATCGCCGCGCCGCAAGCCTGCACGCGCCGCCGCACCTGTCGCACGGGTCACGACCAGCGACGATTCGCCCGAAGCGCCTGTTTGCAGCACCAAGCCCAAACCTGCATCGGGCAGCGTGAAGCTGGCGTCGTTATCCGCTTCCGCGCTGTCTGCCCGGTTGTGCTCGTTCTCCGCCACAGTGTTGTCCTGCTGTGCCAAGGTAACGGTCAGGTTCAGCTGTTCGCCTTTGCGCCAAATGCCCAGCTGCACGTCTTTGCCCGGCGCAATCGAGCCGATGGTCAAAGGCAGGTCGCCGGACGAACGGACTTCTTCGCCGTTCACGCTGCGGATAATGTCGCCCACCTGCAAACCGGCTTTGGCCGCAGGGCTGTCGGGCATGACTTTGGAAATCAGCGCGCCGGTGGGCTTGTCCAGGCCGAACGATTTTGCCAGATTGTAGCTGACTTCCTGAATCATCACGCCCAGTTGTCCGCGCTGCACACGGCCGGTGGCTTTGAGCTGATCGGCCACATTCATGGCCACGTCAATCGGGATAGCGAAGGAAATGCCCATGAATCCGCCGCTGCGGCTGTAAATCTGTGAGTTGATGCCGACCACTTGGCCGCGCAGGTTGAACAGCGGGCCGCCCGAATTGCCGGGGTTGATGGCGACGTCGGTTTGAATGAATGGCGTGTAGTTTTCATTGGGCAGGGTGCGGTTTTTGGCCGACACGATGCCTGCGGTAACGCTGTTGTCGAAACCGAAGGGCGCACCGATGGCGGCCACCCATTCGCCGGATTTCAGCTCGCTCGGATTGCCCAGCTTGGCCACGGGCAAATCGGCGGCATCGATTTTCAGCAGGGCAATGTCGGATTTTTCGTCCGCGCCGATGAGTTTGGCAGGGTATTCGCGCTTGTCGTTCAGCGTGATTTTGATGTTGTCCATGTCTTTGACGACGTGGGTGTTGGTCAGGATATAGCCGTCTTCGCTGATAATCACGCCGGAGCCGAAGTTGGCTTCGTTATCGCTGTCCAATCCGTCCGAATCATCGGGAATGATGCGTTTGAAAAAATCGGAAAAGGCATCGATGTCGGCACTTTCCTGCGCGCTGCGTTTGCTGCTGGTGTCGCGCAGTGCCTGAATATTGACCACCGAGCCGCCTTCACGCGCCACCAGTTGGGCGAAATCGGGCAGCAGCATGCCCACGGTGCCGTCCGCCTTCGGTGCTTCGGTTTGGCGCACAAATTCCTGCGAGGCGGCCGATTGGGAAACTTCCGTGCGTGCGGCGGTTTCTTTGGGCTCTGGTTTGCAGGCGGCAAGTGCGGCCAACAGGGTGCATAGGGCCAGTGTGGAAAGGCGGGAGGTGTGCATAGGGTTCTTTCGGAAATACAAAATAATGAAACGGTTGAAAGCAGCCTGCACTTTGGAGAGGGGTGCAGGCTGCTTTTTTGCTTGTCAGATTATAAATCCAGCAATAAACGAGCGGGGTCTTCCAACAGCTCTTTGATGGTGACCAAAGTCAGCACGGCTTCGCGGCCGTCGATGATGCGGTGGTCGTAGGACAATGCCAGGTACATCATCGGACGCACGACAACTTGGCCGTTTTCCACCACGGCGCGCTCTTTGGTGGCGTGCATGCCCAAAATGGCGGATTGCGGCGGATTGATGATTGGGGTGGACATCATCGAGCCGAATGTGCCGCCGTTGGTGATGGAGAAGGTGCCGCCGGTCAAATCTTCAATGGCGATTTTACCGTCTTTGGCTTTCACGGCGTAATCCACAATCGCTTTTTCGATTTCGGCAATGCTCATTTGGTCTGCATCGCGCAGGATGGGCACAACCAGGCCGCGCGGAGAACCGATGGCGATACCGATGTCGAAGTAGCCGTGGTACACAATGTCTTTGCCGTCCACCGAAGCATTCACAACGGGGAATTTTTTCAACGCAGCCACCGCCGCTTTCACGAAGAACGACATAAAGCCCAATTTCACGCCGTGTTCTTTTTCAAATTTTTCTTTGTATTTGGCGCGCAAATCCATTACCGGTTTCATATTGACTTCGTTAAACGTGGTCAAAATGGCGTTTTCTTGTTGCGAAGCCAGCAGGCGTTCGGCAACGCGGGTACGCAGGCGGCTCATCGGTACGCGTTGTTCTGGGCGTGGGCCGGTCAGTGCGGGCGCGGCAGAAGCAGCCTGCACTTTGGCAGCGGCATTTTTCACGTCTTCTTTCAATACGCGGCCGTCGCGGCCAGAACCTTGAATAGAAGCAACGTCCACGCCGGTTTCTGCGGCCAGTTTCGCAGCGGCAGGCAGGGCAACGCCGGCTTGTGTGTTGGCGCTTGGCGCTGCTTCGGCGGCAGGTGCGGTAGCCGGAGCTGGTTGTGCGGTAGCCGGAGCTGGTTGTGCGGCAGGCGCGGCGGTAGCGGCAGCGGCTTCGGTATCGATTTTGGCCAGGAATTGTTCGGAGGTAACGGTTTCGCCGTCTTGCACCACGATTTCAACCAATACGCCGGATTGCGGCGCAGGCACTTCCAAAACGACTTTGTCGGTTTCAATATCGACCAATGTCTCGTCGCGGGTCACGGCATCGCCCACTTTTTTATGCCAAGACAGCAGCGTTCCTTCGGTAATACTTTCTGCAAAAACAGGTACTTTTACTTCAATAATCATAATGGTCTCCAATAGGGTAGTGTCGGTGGAATGTGTGGCTGCTTTTCGGCGGGGCAAAAAGCAGCCTGCAGATTTTATTCGAATGCCAAGGCATCAGCCAGTAGTTGTTCCAACTGCGCTTTGTGTTTGCTGGCGTAACCCACGGCTGGCGATGCGCTGGCTGGGCGACCAGCAAAGCGGACTTTTTGGCCGTCTTTTACCAATGCTTCCAAACGGTGGCGTGTTTGATACCAAGCGCCTTGGTTTTTCGGCTCTTCCTGAGCCCACAAAATTTCCGTTGCATTCGGGAATTTTGCCAACTCGGCTTCGGCTTCGGCATAAGGGAACGGATAAAGCTGCTCTGTGCGGATAATCGCCACTTTGTCTTGCAAGCCTGCATCTTCGCGCGCTTTGGCCAAATCGTAATACACTTGGCCGGCACACATAATCACGCGTTGTACGGATTTGTTGTCTGCGCGTTGAACCGTATCGCCAATCACCGGACGGAAGGTAGTGCCTTCCAAGAAGTTTTCCAGCGGGCTCATGGATTCTTTGAAGCGCAGCAGGCGTTTGGACATGAAAATAATCAAAGGTTTGCGGTATGAGCGCAGGGCTTGGCGGCGCAAGATGTGGAACATTTGCGATGCTTCAGACGGCATCACGACCTGCATATTGTGCTCAGAACACAGTTGCAGCCAGCGTTCCAGACGGCCGGAAGAGTGTTCCGGGCCTTGTCCGTCATAACCGTGCGGCAGGATGACGGTCAGGCCACACAAGCGTCCCCATTTGGTTTCGCCCGATGAAATGAATTGGTCGATGGCCACTTGCGCGCCGTTGGCAAAGTCGCCGAACTGCGCTTCCCAAATCACCAAGTTGTTCGGTGCGGAGCAGGCATAGCCGTATTCGTAGGCCATGACGGCTTCTTCGTTCAGGATGGAGTCGATGACGGTGAAGTGGGCTTGGTTGTCCGCCATGTGTTGCAGCGGCGTGTAAATGCCGGTGTCGGACGTGCTGCGGTTGGTGTCGTGCAGCACGGCGTGGCGATGCGAGAACGTGCCGCGTCCGGAGTCTTCGCCCGAAATGCGCACGCCGGTGCCGTTGGTTACCATGCTGGCATAGGCAAGGGTTTCCGCCATGCCCCAATCAATCGGCTGTTTGCCTTCCGCCATTTCTTTGCGCTGCTCCAGCACGCGTTTGGCGGTATTGTGCAAGCCAAATCCTTCGGGGACTTGGGTGAATTTTTCCGTCAGGCGTTGGATGTCGGTAGCAGGCAGGCCGCTTTCCACTTGTTCGCGCCAATCTTGCCCTTGGTATTTGCTCCAATCGACACGGTGTTTGCTTTCGTAGTCGGTCAGGCGGGTTTTTTCGACATGTTCGCCTTTGTCCAGTGCAGCGCGGTAGGCATCTACATAGCCTTCGGCTTCTTTCTCGGTCAATACGCCTTCTTTCACCAGTTTTTCGGCATACAGTGCGCGTGTGCCGGGATGTTTGTGGATGGCGCGGTACATCATCGGTTGGGTCAAAGTTGGATCGTCGCCTTCGTTGTGGCCCAGTTTGCGGAAGCACACCACATCAATAACCACGTCTTTCTGGAAGGTGTTGCGGTAGTCCAAAGCAGCCTGCACGGCGAAACACACGGCCTCAGGGTCGTCGCCGTTCACGTGAATCACGGGTGCGGCCACCATTTTGGCAATGTCGGTGCAATACACGGTGGAGCGGGTGTCGCGGGTGTCGGACGTGGTGAAGCCGATTTGGTTGTTGATGACCAAATGGATTGTGCCGCCGGTGGTGTAGCCGCGCGTGTGGGACAGATTGAAGGTGGCTTGGTTCACGCCCAGGCCGATAAATGCAGAGTCGCCGTGAATCAGCACGGGCAGAACCTGTTTGCGCCCGTCAGAACCGCGACGGCGCTGTTTGGCGCGTGTGGAACCTTGCACGACGGGATTGACGATTTCCAGATGCGACGGGTTGAAGGCCAATGTGACGTGCATGGGGCCGAAAGGCGTGGCGATGTCGGAATTGAAACCGTTGTGGTATTTCACGTCGCCGCTGGGCAGTTTGGCTTCTTGGCGGCCTTCAAATTCGGCAAACAAATCTGCAGGCTGCTTTCCTAATGTATTGACCAAGACGTTCAAACGGCCGCGGTGCGCCATGCCGATAATGATTTCTTCGACACCGTATTTGCCTGCGTTTTGCACCAGGTAATTCAAACCGGCAATCGCGCTTTCGCCGCCTTCCACGGAGAAGCGTTTTTGGCCGACATATTTGGTGTGCAGATAGCGCTCCAATGTTTCGGAAGCAGTTAATTGTTTGAGAATGTAGCGTTTTTCATCTTTACTGAAGAGCGGTGTGGACAGGCGGCTTTCAAAATAATCGCGAACCCATTGGCGTTCTTCACGGTTTTCGATGTGCATGTATTCGACGCCGATATGTTCGCAATACGTCTGTTTCAGTTTGCTGATGATGTCGGCCAGGGTAAGTTTGGTGGCACCGCCGAAATCGCCTTCGCCCAGGCTGAATTGCACCGCCATGTCCGCATTGGTCAAACCGTGTGTTTCCGGTTGCAGGCCTTCCACGTTGCGCGGCGCTTTCAAGCCCAACGGGTCGAGTTTGGCCGCGCCGGAACCTTGAATGCGGTAGGCGGAAATCAGGCGCAATACGGCAATTTGTTTTTGCAGCAGGTCTTCGTCAATCGCGCCGGCAGTCGCGGCAATATTGTGGCGTTTTGCCAGGTTGGCGAACGATTCTTGGATGGGGCGGTGCGCCACGTCGCGCTCGACTGCGCCGGGCAGTGCCGCCAATTCGCGAAAATAGCCCTGCCATTCAGGGCTGACGGAATCGGGATCGCTTAAATAGGCTTCGTAAAGTTCTTCAATATAAGGAGCGTTTGAGCCGAATAAATAAGAAAAGCGGTTTTTTTCATTCATCATGGCGATGCCTTTTAATTTAGTTGGAAGGAATGTGTTTCTGCACAAACGGTGCTTATGCGCAGGAATATTGCAGCATTTTGCGCTATTCTACTCTTGATACCTTGCCTGTGTCAGCATAAAAAGCGAAATTTCTGCAAAAAATGTAGTCTGATGTAGTTTGAAATATACCGCCGGCGGTGCGGGGCAGAATTTTCTCAATGTGCAGGCTGCTTTTGTACTATAATCTGCCGATTCAGAGTGATTCTCCCCGTATTTGAAATTATGTCGAAAAAAACCAAAACAGAATTAGAAAACAATAAATTGAACAAACGCCTTCGCCACGCGGTGGGCGATGCGATCAACGATTTCCAGATGATTGAAAACGGCGACAAAATCATGGTCTGCCTTTCCGGCGGCAAGGACAGCTATGCGCTATTGGATATTCTGCGCCAGTTGCAGGCCTCTGCGCCGATTGATTTCGAGCTGGTGGCCGTGAACCTTGACCAAAAGCAGCCGGGCTTTCCCGAACACGTGTTGCCGGAATACCTGACGTCCATCGGTGTGCCGTTCAAAATCGTGGAAGAGGATACTTATTCCACGGTGAAGCGGGTATTGGACGAGGGTAAAACCACTTGTTCGCTGTGCAGCCGTCTGCGGCGCGGCATCCTGTACCGCACGGCCAAGGAATTGGGCTGTACCAAAATCGCGCTGGGACACCACCGTGACGATATTTTGGCCACGCTGTTTCTGAATATGTTTTACGGCGGCAAACTCAAGGCCATGCCGCCCAAGCTGGTGAGCGACAATGGCGAGCATATCGTCATCCGCCCGCTGGCGTATGTGAAAGAAAAAGATTTGATTAAATATGCGGAATTGAAGCAGTTTCCGATTATTCCGTGCAACCTGTGCGGCTCGCAGCCGAATTTGCAGCGGCAGGTCATCGGCGATATGCTGAAAGACTGGGACAAGCGTTTCCCCGGCCGGATTGAGAGCATGTTTTCGGCATTGCAAAACGTGGTGCCTTCGCATTTGGCGGACACGGAACTGTTTGATTTTGCCGGTTTGCAGCGCGGCCAAGAATTGAAGCACGGCGGCGATTTGGCGTTCGACAGCGAAACGGTGTCGTTTGCCGCGCCGCGCGATGAAGAAGAAAAGCAGCCTGCACGCAAAGTTATCAATATTCTGGGCAATAAGCCGAAAAGCGGCTGCGCTTTGACGGAGCAGCCGTAATCTTGAAAAGTGCAGGCTGCTTTCGGGCTTTGAAAAGCAGCCTGCACGTTATCCGACGCCGTGTTTAACCATTAGGAGAGACAGTATGATTCATATTCCGCACGTTCAGGCCGTAGCTTTTGATTTGGACGGCACTTTGGTGGATTCCGTGCCCGATTTGGCTGCCGCCGCCAACGAAATGCGCGCGGTTTTGGGTATGGAAAGGCTGCCCGAAGCAACGGTGCGCAGTTATGTGGGCGACGGCATTGCCGTTTTGGTGAACCGCACTCTGACCGATGATGAGCACGGTCAGGCGGACCTGTCTCTGTTCGAGCGCGGCAGCGAAGTGTTCCTGCGGTATTATGCCGACCATATTGCCGACCAGACGCGGCCGTATCCCGAAACCGAAGCCGGATTGGGTTTGCTGAAATCTTTGGGCATTCCCTTGGCGGTGGTCACTAACAAAAGCGATTTGCTGGCAATAAAACTGCTGAAAGCCTTGAAATTGGAGCAATATTTCAGCATCGTGGTGGGCGGCGACACGCTGAACGTGCGCAAACCGAGCGGCGAGCCGCTGCGCCATGTGGCCGGCGTGCTGGGCATTCAAACGCAGAATATGCTGATGGTGGGCGATTCGCGCAACGATATGCTGGCGGCCAAAGATGCAGGCTGCCCGGTAGCGGGCGTTACATTCGGCTATGGCGATATGGCGGCGTTGTCCGAACATGAAACCACCAAGCCCGATTTGCTGATTGGCTCTTTGGTGGAGATTTACAACCAATTGGAAGCAGAACATTCCTAACCATCACGCCGAAAAAGTGCAGGCTGCTTTTGGATACGCCTTCAAAAGCAGCCTGCACTTCATATTACGAACGGTTTTATGATTGGGGTTCTTCCGAATCATCGTCCGCCCCGCCAACCGCGCGCGGTTTCACGATGCGGCATACCAAAATCCCCATTTCGTACAGCAAAATCATCGGCACGGCCAACATGATTTGCGACAATACATCGGGCGGCGTGACCACGGCGGCAATGATGAACGACGCCACAATCAGATACGGCCGCGCGGCGGTGAGTTGATGATAAGTAATCACGCCCATGCGGTACAGCAGCACCACGGCCACAGGGATTTCAAACGTCAGCCCGAACGCCACAAACATACCCAGCACAAACGACAAATATTTGTCGATGTCGGTGGCCATGCTCACGCCCAGCGGTGTCATTCCGGCAAAAAATTTGAACACCATCGGGAAGACCAGGAAATAGCAAAACGCCATCCCGGCGGCGAACAGAATGATGCTGGACAAAATCAGCGGAACGATGAGCCGCTTTTCGTTTTGATAGAGCGCGGGGGCGACAAACGCCCAAATCTGATAGAGCGTGTTGGGCAACGCGGCCAGAAATGCCGCCATCAAGGCCACTTTAATCGGCACGAAAAACGGCGCAATCACATCGGTGGCAATCATGCTGGTGTTGTTCGGCAGCACGCTCATCAGCGGCTGCGCCACAAACGAATATAACGTTTGGGCAAAAGGCACGATGGCGAAAAAGCACACGGCAATGCCCAAAACCGCCCAAACCAAACGGCGGCGCAATTCCAGCAAATGTTCGATCAGCGGCTGTGCCTGGCCGCCTGCAGGCTGCAATTCTTCGCTCATCGGCGGATCCTTAATTTCGGTGTCGGACGGTGGCGCGGGCGCATATCCCGTTTGCGCGACAAAGCCCGTTTACGCAAAGTGGGCGTGTGTGCCGTGCCGATGGAACGGCTGGGCGTGATGGCGGAGGATAGGGCGGGCGCAGGGGCGCTGTACGCAGCAGTGCTGTCTTCCAAGCCGAAATCCGCCGGCGTTTTCTGTTCGGGCAGCCGCTCCCATGCGGGGACGCTGTCGTGCAGATGTTCGGCGATTTCCTGTGAATTCTGCTCCACCTGCTTGCTCAAATTCTGCAAATCCTGCTGGATTTCGGCAGATGTTTCTTCCAGTTCCTGTTTGACCTTGATTAATTCCGCCACTTCGGCATGCGCCGCCAATTCCGAGCGCACACCGGCGGCCAGGCTTTGGATTTTGGCCATCCACTGACCCGCTTTGCGCGCAACGACCGGCAAGCGTTCCGGCCCCAAAACCACCAGAGCCACAACGCCTGCCAACATCATTTCGGTTAAACTGAAATCAAACATTTTTTAAGACTTGTTTTGGTCGGACTCATGTTCGATCACATCGTCTTTTTTGGCCGATTCGGGATGGCTGCCTTTGTCCAAGCCTTCTTTGAAGTCGTGCACAGCGCCGCCCAAGTCTTTGCCGACATTGCGCAATTTTTTCGTGCCGAATATCAGCACCACAATCACCAGCACGATAATCCAGTGCCAAATAGAACTCAAACCCATGGAACATTCCTTTCAAAATGGTATTTAAAAAATCATGCAGGCAGCCTGCACACGGCAGACGCCTTTGTTTTTGTTAATGTGCAGGCTGCCCTAAAATATGGATATGCAGGTGGAACACTTCCTGCCCGCCGCCTTTGCCTGTGTTGATTTGCGTTTTAAAGCCGTTGGTCAGGCCTGCATCGGCGGCGATTTGCGGCACTTTCAGCATCATCTTGCCCAATAAGGCTTCGTATTTTGCTTCCGCGTGCGCCAGCGAATCCAAATGTGTTTTCGGAATCAGCAGCAGGTGCACGGGCGCGGACGGCTGGATGTCTTTAAAACAGAGCATGTGTTCGTCTTCGTACACCACGTCGGCAGGAATCTGTTTATCTTTGATTTTGCAGAAAATGCAGTCGGTCATGACGGTTTCCTTCTCTATGCGCCGCAAAAAGCGCTATTTTAATGGATTTTAACATTGCGTGCTGAAGTTTTACGAACGGCACGGCAAGTGCAGGCTGCTTTTGGCGGCAGGTTACTGCGCCGTTTCAATCACGCAGCCGCCGAAGGTTTGACGGCCCGGTTCGCTGGCGGTAACGGCAGGCTGGGTGGCCGGCGCGCTGTAACACGAAAACGCGGAGAGCGAGTTTTTGGGCGAGCCTTGGATAATCTTGTCGCTATACACCATATAGGCGAAGGCTTTGCGTTTGGCATCGTAATAACGCATGATTTGCAGGCTTTTGAAGGCAAAGCTGGCATTGCGTTTGAACACTTGGCGTGGCTTGGCCACCACGCGCTCGTCAAACGTGACCAGCGGCGCGGTTTGCACGCACGATACGCTGGCATCGGACGCATCTTCTTCCAGGTTCACGGTTTCGCGCAGGCCGCCTTTTTTGGCGTACGACAAAAAGCACGATACGCCGTGTACGTCAGGGTCGTCGAATGCTTCGATTTCGATACGGTCGTTTTTACCCAGCAGGTTGAACACGGTGGAGGCTTCGCCGATAGAGTCGGTGTTTTTGCCGCATGCGCTAAGCAGCAATGTCAGCAGTGGGAGTGTCATCCATTTCATTTTCATTTTTTATCCTTGTGTTATTTGAACAATGCCAGCATTACGGCCACCAGCGTCATCACAAAAATCAGCCAGCGCACGGTGCGGACGGGCAGCTTTAACGCCAAACGCACGCCGATCATCGCGCCCAGCGTGTTTCCCGCCGCTAATGCAATGCCCACGCCCCACCAAATTTGCCTCTGCACGATGAAAATCAGAAAGGCGGCGGTGGTGAAGCCCATGGTGCAAAGCAGTTTGAGTGCGTTGCTGCGTATCATATCGTAACCCAACAGGCCTGCAAACACGGGCAGCATCAACAAGCCCACGCCCGCTTGGACAAAGCCGCCGTAAATACCGATGAAAAACAGCAATATCCAAGAATGCGGCCGCAGCGGCTGCGGTATCGAAGCAGCCTGCACTTCAAACAGGCGCGGCTTGACCAGCACGATGGTGGCCACCGTCAGCATGCTGAGCAGCAGCGTGGGTTTCAATATCCAGTTCGGCAGCACGGAGGCCGCCACCGCACCGGCAATGCCGCCGAGCAGGGTCGGCACCAGCACTGCCTGCCATTGGCGGCGTGGCGGGATTTTTCCGGCTTTGGCAAAACCGCGTATGCCGGTAATGGTTTGCAGGAAAATACCGACACGGTTGCTGCCGTTGGCGATGTCGGGCGGAATACCGAACATCATCAGCACGGGCAGGATAAGGTTGCTGCCGCCGCCCGCCATGATGTTGATAATGCCTGCCAGCGTGCCCAAGAGGACAATGGCCAGATATTGCCACCAAATCAATTCCATACCAAACTTCCTTTTGGGTGTTCAAAGTGCAGGCTGCTTTTTCAATCGTTGAAACAAGCGTTTATTCGTCCGATGAATAATCGGTCAATGCCAGATTGTCCAGCGCGCTGCCGGAACCTGCGGTGGCGGTTTTTTTGCTGTTTAATTGAATTTGCAGGCGCAGGTCGTTGACCGAATCGGCATTTTTTAGCGCGTCGTCGTAGGTAATCAAATCTTCTTCATACAAATCGAACAGGGCTTGGTCGAAGGTCTGCATGCCGATGTCGCGCGATTTGGCCATGATTTCCTTTACGCCGTGAATATCGCCCTTCAAAATCAGCTCGGAGATGAGCGGCGAATTGAGCAGGATTTCCACGGCGGCCACGCGGCCTTTTTCGCCTTTGCGCGGAATCAGACGCTGCGAGATGAAGCCTTTCAGGTTCAAAGACAAATCGTTCAGCAGTTGGGTACGGCGCTCTTCAGGGAAGAAGTTGATGATGCGGTCGAGCGCTTGGTTGGAGTTGTTGGCGTGCAGCGTGGCCATGCACAAGTGGCCGGTTTCGGCAAACGCCAGCGCGTAGTCCATGGTTTCGCGGTCACGGATTTCGCCAATCAAAATTACGTCGGGGGCTTGGCGCAGGGTGTTTTTCAGCGCGGCAAACCAGTCTTGCGTGTCCACGCCCACTTCGCGCTGCGTGATGATGCAGTTTTGGTGCGGATGGACGAATTCGATCGGGTCTTCGATGGTGATAATGTGACCGTAGCTGTTGGCGTTGCGGTAGCCAATCATGGCGGCGAGCGAGGTGGATTTGCCCGAGCCTGTGCCGCCGACAAAAATTACCAGGCCGCGTTTTTCCATCACCACTTGTTTCAAAACGGGCGGCAGGTGCATGTTTTCAAATTTGGGGATTTCGCTGGTAATCACGCGGCACACCAAGGCGGTGGCGCCGCGCTGCACCATGGCGTTGATGCGGAAGCGCGATACGCCGGCCAGGCTGATGGCGAAGTTGCATTCGTTGGTGGTGAAGAATTCTTCCGCCTGCTTGTCGTCCATAATCGAACGGGCGATTTGCTGCGTGTGTTCGGCGGTGAGGGGTTTGTCGGTGATTTTGGTGAGTTTGCCGTCCAATTTCATGGCGGGCGGATAACCGGCGGTGATGAATAAATCCGAGCCTTTATTTTTGACCATGTGGGTGAGCAGGCCGTGGATGAATTTTTTCATTTCTTCGTTAACGGGAGGGATATTCGGGGTCATTTTTGGCTATCCTGTGGGGAAAAGTGCATAAAAAGAAGAAATTTTAGCGGTTTCTGAAATTTTTGTCGCGTATATTGCGTAGTCAGCGTAATATTTGTAGCGGGAATTGTAAAAATCCCGTTTGGTTGTACTCGGTACGGTTGGTTGGAACAGGAATGGGCAACACCGTATCATCATTGCGATTTTAATTGGCCGTCTATCGAATACATATTTAGCAGTTTTAAGATATAAAAAAGGGAAATGGAGGCAGTAGTATGTCGCAGTCCGAGATCACATTGGACAGGATTGACTTGAAAATTTTACAGGTGTTGCAGGAAAACGGGCGTTTGAGCAATGTGGAATTGTCCGAGCGCGTGGCTTTGTCGCCCTCGCCGTGCTTGCGCCGCCTGAAGCAGTTAGAGGATATGGGCATTATCCGGCGTTATGCCGCGTTGCTTTCGCCCGTGTCCCTGCGCTTGGGTTTGCAGGTCATTATCCGTGTGAGTACGGATAAGTCGGCACAGTCGCGGCAGGATTTCGAATCGGCGGTGCATACGTGGCACGAGGTGCTGTATTGTTTTGCGCTGACGGGCGAGGCGGATTATCTGCTGCACGCGTTTTTTACTGATATGAATGCGTTTTCGCATTTTGTGTTGGATGTGTTGCTCTCGCACGAGGGCGTGCAGGACGCGAAATCCAGCTTCGTGCTGAAGGAAATCAAGCATACGACTGCGTTGCCGCTGGCACATTTGGAGAAATGATGTGTTGATGAGAGTGCAGGCTGCTTTTGAAGTGTGAAAAAGCAGCCTGCACTTTTTGTGTGTTGAATCTTCGATGAAATTTTAAAAGGCGGCCGTATTGCACATGGGCGCGTGCATTAGGTAGCCGCTCACAGGTTCTGTCCGAAGGCAGCCTGCACTTCTTTGATTTTTTCTGCGCGCGCCTGGTTGATATGCAGCGCGATTTTCTCCGGGCTGCCGGCGAATTGTTGGGCAATTGCACCCGCATCGACCTGCAGCGCCGCACGGATGCACGCCATGATGTATTCGCGTTGCGGATATTCGCTGTTTTCCAAGCCCAAACGTCCTTGGCGGTCGGCCAGGCAGACGTTCAAAGCAGCCTGCACCCGTTCGGGGCGGCGGAAGGCATCGCATTCTTTCAGCAATTTCACGATTTTGCCCGCGCTTTTGATTTGGCCGACTTGGTGGAAGCGGATATGGAAGGCGCACACCAGTTCCGCCAGTTCGGCGCATTGTTTCGGCACGCGCCAGCGCGCATTCACCGCACGGATGGGCGCAATGCCGCGTTCGTCATGCCCGATGTGTTTGGGCAGGATGTCCGCCGGCGTGAGCGCTTTGCCCAAATCGTGCAGCAGCGCGGCATAACGCTCCGCCAACGGCAAATCCATATCCGCCGCCCGTTGCAAAACCAGCAGCGTGTGTTCGCCCGAATCGATTTCGGGATGGTAATCCGCCCGCTGCGGCACGCCGAACAGTGCGTCCACTTCGGGCAGCAGCACCGCCAGTGCGCCGCATTCGCGCAGCACTTCCACCATGCGTCGCGGCTGCCGCTCCATCAGGCCTTTCGCCAATTCCTGCCACACGCGCTCCGCCACCAAAGCGTGTGCCTCGCCGTTTTCCACCATGCCGCGCATCAGCCGCATGGTTTCTTCCGCCACCGAAAAGCCGTACCGCGCCGCAAAACGCGCCACACGCAAAATCCGCACCGGGTCTTCGGCAAATGCGGGCGATACATGGCGCAGAATCCCGCGCTGCAAATCCTGTTGCCCGCCAAACGGGTCGATAATCCGCCCGTCTTGGTCTTGCGCCATCGCATTGATGGTCAAATCGCGCCGCTGCAAATCTTCTTCCAGCGTCACATTCGGGTCGGCGAACACCTGAAACGCCGTGTAGCCGCGCCCCGTTTTGCGTTCGGTGCGCGCCAATGCGTATTCTTCGTGGCTTTGCGGATGCAGGAACACGGGGAAATCCTTGCCCACCGGCTGATAGCCCTGCGCCAGCAATTGTTCCGCCGTCGCGCCCACCACCACCCAGTCGCGGTCTTTCACCGGCAGGTTCAGCAAAGCATCGCGCACCGCGCCGCCGACCAAATAAATCTCCATGATGTGTTCCCGTTGCAAGCAAAATGGCAATTATACCGCCGATAAAACCCGTTCAAAAAGCAGTCTGCACCCCACCGGTCCAATTCCGTAAAAAGTGCAGGCTGCTTGTTGCACAACAAAACCGTGTCTTAACGGCTTCATCGCGTTGCGCCGCCAATGAAAAAAAGCAGCCTGCACATCATCGTTCAGTGTGCAGGCTGCTTTTGAATGCCGTTCGGTTAGCGGATGCCGGCTTTAAGCAAATCTTGATAGCCGCCGTGGTTGGTCACATTGGTGTAGCCCATTTTGCGCAATTCCTGCAACGCAACTTCGGCGCGGCGGCCGGAGCGGCAATACAGGTTCACGGGCGCGTTTTTGTTCGGTGCAACGCGTGCGATATTGGCCGTGATTTGGTCCACGGGAATGTTCACCGCGCCTTGCAAATGGCCTTCTTTAAACTCTTCAGGCGTGCGCACGTCAATCCACACACCGGCAGCGCGTTTGGTTTGTGTGGCGGCAGGCGCGGCAGGCTGCGCGGCTTGTGCGGCCACGGGCAGAACCAAAGCACTGGCCACCAGCAAGGTTTTGAACAGGTTTTTCATCGTAAAAGTCCTCTTGTCAGTGTTGAAAAACGGCGGCCATTATGCCACGCTTTTTGATGCACGAAAATGAAAATTTGTAATCGCAACGATAAAATATGTCGATAGTACAATGATTTGTAAAACATGTTTACTATAAATTTGCCGAAATTTACAATATCGTCCCGTTTTTTTGGAACGAATGGTTTGTGTATGGAAGTGTTTATTGCGTTGCTGTTTGCCGTCGGCGTGACCCTGCCCAACATCCTGCTGCTGGGCTTGGGCAGATGGCTGCGCCGCACGGGCAAGGTCGATGAAGCATTTTGCCAAAAAGCCTCGCAGGTGGTGTTTCAATGGAGCCTGCCCATGCTGCTTTTGTCCAATATCATCGGCAAGCCGGTGCATTTTGCCGCGCAGGGCAAGCTGGTGCTGGCCGGGCTGCTGACCACGTTTTTGCTGTATGCGCTGGCGGAGGCGTTTGCCCATTTCCATATTCCGCAACCTGCCGACAAAGGCGTGTTCGTGCAGGGCGTTTTCCGCAGCAATTTGGGGATTATCGGCCTGGCGTTCGTGCAGAATGCTTATGGCGGCGACGGCTTGGCGAACAGCGCGGTGTATATGGGCATCGTCACCATCGAATTGAATATTTTGGCGGTTTTGACGCTCAGCCGTACCAAGCAGGCTTCTTGGCGGCAGAAACTGGCCGACACGGCGCGCAAAATCGTCACCAATCCGCTGATTGCCGCCATCGTGCTGGCCATGTGCCTGAACGAATTGCCGTGGTCCGTGCCCGAACCGCTGCTGCAAACCGCGCGTTATCTGGGGCATTTGGCGCTGCCTCTGGCTCTGTTGTGCGCCGGCGCGACGTTTCATTGGCAGACGGCGAAAAAATGGTCGGACGTGTCGGTGCTGTCCAGCATCGGGCGGCTGGTGGTGGCGCCGCTGATGGCCGTGCTGGTGGGCAAATGCTTCGGCTTGCAGGGCATGGACATGGGCATTTTGTTTTTGATGACGGCCACACCCGTCGCCGCGGCCAGCTATGTGATGGCGAAGGCGATGGGCGGCAACGATGTGGCCGCCGCCAACATTATGGGCATTACCACCGTGGGCGCGATGCTGTCGGCCGGATTGGGCATGACGGTGCTGCGGCTGCTGGGTTGGATGTAGCCCGCGGATGTTCGGCAAAAAAAGCAGCCTGCACATTTGTTTTCAGTGTGCAGGCTGCTTTTTCGCGCGTCTTGCCGCGCACCACGCTTGGGTTTGCCGCCCGTGGCATATAGTGGATTAAAATAAAAATGAGACAAGGCGGCGATCCAACGCCGTATCATTGCGATTTTAATTCACTATAAATCTCGGCAATTCAAAATGCAGGCTGCTTTTGGCGGTTTCAGGCCGTTCAAAAGCAGCCTGCAGCCTTAATCCGCCGCTTCAGGCTTGGGCAGGCACACCGACATCACCGCCATGGTCGCCGCCGCGCATGCCGCCACGACAAACGTCAGCCCCCATTCCACAAATCCGTCGCCCATGAACAGCTCGCCCAGCACAATCGAAACCACCGCCAGCGCTGCGCCCAAACCGGCCGACACCGCTGCACCGCGCCAGTTGCGCCGCAGTTTCAGTTTCACCGCCAGTAGCGCATAGACCAGCATGGCGGGCAGGCTGTATATCCACAGCCAGACAATCATGCTGCCATACCATTGCAGCGCGTTCGGCGTGAAACTCACGGCCAAATCGCCCGAAAGCATGGCGGTCAGGAGCATCAGTACCGCGGCCAGCAGCGGCGGCAGCACCATTATGAGAAAGAGTGATTTGATATAGGGTTTCATGGCAACTATTTGAAAACAAATATTTATATATGTGCAGGCTGCTTTTGGAGCTTTCCCGCCGTTCAAAAGCAGCCTGCACCAGATTCGGCCATCCGCCAGCCTATTTTTCGCGGTTGCTGCCCGCCACCATATCCAGCAGGAACAGGCGGCAGTCCAAATTGCCGTTGAACAGCGGGATTTTGCGCTTCGGTTTTAGGCGCATGAGTTTGGGCATGTCCATGTCGCCCGAAAACAGGCCGGCCGTCCAGCCTGCGTAATGCTGTTTGAGCCACGAGCCGAGTTGCGGGTAAAGCGCGTGCAGGGCTTGGATTTCCGCAAGGCGCACGCCGTAAGGCGGATTGGAGACGATGATGCCGCCTTCGCCGTTCGGGCGTGTGTCTTGTGCGTCCAACGTGTTGATGTCAATGAAACCGTCCACTTCGGCGGCAGCGGCGTTGGCTTGGGTCATGCGCGTCATGGCGCGGTCGTTGTCGGATGCGGCGATGTTGGCATACGGCCGGTTTCTGATGGCATGGCGCGCTTTGGCTTTGAGTTTCACCCACAGGGCGCGGTCGAATTGCGCCAGTTGTTCAAAGCCGAAACGGCGGTTCAGCCCGGGCGCGCGGCCAAGCGCTATCCATGCGGCTTCAATGGCGATGGTGCCGCTGCCGCAAAACGGGTCTTGGAAGGGCTGCGTGCCGTCGTAGCCCGCCAAAAGCAGCAGGCCGGCGGCCAGGTTTTCGCGCAGGGGTGCTTCGCCGGTGTCTTGGCGGTAGCCGCGTTTGAACAGGGCTTCGCCACTGGTGTCGATGAAGATAGATACGTTGCGCTCGTCCAAAAAGGCGTGGATGCGGATGTCGGGGCGCGATTTGTCGATGCTGGGGCGTTCGCCGTCATGCTCGCGGAAGCGGTCGCACACGCCGTCTTTGATTTTCAGGGCGGTGAAATCGAGGCTTTTCACGTTGGCGCGTTTGCCTTCCACTTTCACTTTGAAGGTTTGGGACACATTAAACCAGTTGTGCCACGCGATGTTTTTGGCGGCTTGGTAGATGTCGTGTTCGCTGCGGTAGGCGGTGCGTGCCAGTTGCAGCAAAATGCGGCTGGCGGTGCGCGAGTGCAGGTTGGCGCTGTAAACGTGTGCCATCGTGCCTTGGCAGGAAACGCCGCCGTCGGTGGGGGTGACGGCGGTGCATCCTTGTTGCTGCAATTCTTGCGCCAGAATGGTTTCCAAGCCGCGCGGGCAGGTGGCGAATAGGGTGTGGGTGGTCATTTCGGTGTTCTTCGGTGAGGGGTTGCAGGCTGCCTGAAACTCAATAGCCGCAAATCCGCTGCCGCAGGTGGCCGTCGTAATAGCAGCGCACGGGCGGGCGGCGCGGGTAGTCGCGGTAGATGACGGTGGGCGGTGCGGTTTCGCTGATATTGACCACGGTGCCCGGCGGCGCGTTCACGGTCACGGTTTTATTGACGGTGGTGGTGCTGTGCGTGGGCAGGTCGATGTCCAGTGCGGCGAAGCGGCCGTCGGGCGTTTCGGCATACATGCAGCCGCCAAGCAGCGCGGTCAGGAAAACGGGCAGGAGGATACGGTTCATGGTGTGCCTTTCGATGTCGGTTGCAGCGGGACAAGTCGATGTGCAGGCTGCTTGGGGTCAGTAGCGCGGCAGGGACGGGTCAATCTGCCGCGCCCATGCGTCGATGCCGCCTTGCAGGTTGGCCACATTCTCGAAACCGACGTGCGTCAAATAACGCGCCACGTTCAGGCTGCGGATGCCGTGGTGGCAATAGACGATTATCGGCACGTCGTCGGGCAGTTCGTTGTGGCGCAGCGGAATCAGGTTCATGGGGATGTGCAGGCTGCCTGCAAGGGCGCAAAGGCGGACTTCGTCTTCTTCGCGCACGTCCAGCAGCAGGGGTGCAGGCTGCTCTTTCAGGCAATCCTGCACTTGCTGCGGCGTGAGTTGCGTAATACTCATGCGTCGGCTTCCAAGCGTTCCAAGCCGCCCAAATAGGGGCGCAGTGCGGCGGGGATATTGATGCTGCCGTCTGCGTTTTGGTGGTTTTCCAGCACTGCCACCAGCGTGCGGCCCACCGCCAAACCGGAGCCGTTGAGCGTGTGCACCAGCCGGTTGCGGCCGTTTTCGTCTTTGAAGCGCGCCTTCATGCGGCGGGCTTGGAAATCTTCGCAGTTGGAGCAGCTGGAAATCTCGCGGTAGGTGTTTTGCGCGGGCACCCACACTTCCAAATCGTAGGTTTTGGTGGCGCCGAAGCCCATGTCGCCCGTGCAGAGTGTAATCACGCGGTAGGGCAGTTCCAGCGCTTTCAAGATGTTTTCCGCGTGGCCGACCATTTCTTCCAAGGCTTCGTAGGATTTTTCGGGCTGCACAATCTGCACCATTTCCACTTTGTCGAACTGGTGCTGGCGAATCAGGCCGCGCGTATCTTTGCCGTGCGATCCAGCTTCGCTGCGGAAGCAGGGCGAATGTGCGGTCAGTTTCAGCGGCAGGTCTTTTTCCGCCAGAATCGTGTCGCGCACGGTGTTGGTCAGCGTTACTTCCGCCGTGGGAATCAGGTATTGCGTCAGTTTGGTTTCATCGCCGCCGCGCGTTACGTGGAACAGGTCTTCGCCGAATTTGGGCAGCTGGCCCGTGCCCAAGAGCGTGCTGTCGTTCACGATATAGGGCGTGTAGCATTCCGTGTAGCCGTGCTGCTGCGTGTGCGTGTCCAGCATGAATTGCGCCAATGCGCGGTGCAATCGGGCGATTTTGCCCTTCATCAGGCTGAAGCGCGCGCCGGACAATTCGGCCGCTTTTTCAAAATCCAAGCCCAGCGCGGCACCCAAATCCACGTGGTCTTTGATGTCGAGATCGAACGTGCGCGGCGTGCCGACTTTTCGGACTTCCACGTTTTCGGTTTCGTCTTTGCCCACGGGCACGCTTTCGTGCGGCAGGTTGGGGATGCGCAGCAGCAGGTCGTCCAAAGCAGCCTGCACTTGCGGCAGTTCGCTCTCGATGTTTTCCATGTCGGTTTTCAGTTGGGCGACTTGGGCTTTGGCGGCTTCGGCTTCGTCTTTTTTGCCTTGCCCCATCAGCACGCCGATTTGTTTGGACAGGCTGTTGCGCTGCGCCTGCAATTCTTCGCTGCGGATTTGGAGCTGTTTGCGGCGGCCTTCCAGTTCGCCGAAGCGCTCGGTGTCCAGCACGAAGCCGCGTTGGGCCAGGCGTTGGGCGGTGGTTTGGATGTCGTTGCGCAGTAATTGGATGTCGAGCATGGTGCGTGTCCTCATCAAAATGAAAATGGGAAATAACGGATATTGTAAACGAAAAAGGGCGCAGGTTGGGAAAAGCAGCCTGCAGTCGGCCGGCATTCCCTGCATAAACAGGCAGCCTGCACCCTTGCTTCGGTTTGAACGGGTGCAGGCTGCTTTTTCATAGCCAGTCGGGCAGGGCGGCCGGTTCGATGTGCCAGCGTTCGGGGTAGTCCACGCCGGTCAGGTAGAGGCCGTCGGGCATGAAGGTGGGCGGCGCGTAAAGGCGGCTGCGCGTTTCGATGAGTTCGCCGAATTGGGCAACGCTCAAGCGCCCGCAGCCGACATAAACCAATGCACCCATGATGTTGCGCACCATGTGGTGCAGGAAGGCGTTGGCGTGCAAATCGAGTTTGAGCAGGCTGCCGGTGCGCTGCAAATGCACGGCATACATGGTTTTGACGGGCGATTTGGCCTGGCATTGCGCGGCGCGGAAGCTGGAGAAATCGTGTTCGCCGACCAATAATTGCGCGGCTTGGCGCATGGCGTCGTCGTTTAAGGCGTAATGCGTCCAACCGGCGCGACCGTAGAGCAGGGGCGAGCGCACGGGGGCGGATTCGAGCAGGTAGCGGTAATGCCGCCCGGAAGCGTCGAATCGGGCGTGGAACGCGCTGTCGGCGATTTGCGCTTTGTGCACGGCAACGCCTTGCGGCAGGTGGGCATTCACGCCGCGCACCCATGCGGAGAGCGGCCGGTCGGCGCGGCTGTCGAAGTGGACGACTTGCGCGGTGGCATGAACGCCGGTGTCGGTGCGGCCGGCGGCAATCACGCTGACGGGTTCGCCGGCAATTTGCGACAGCGCGTGTTCCAAAGCAGCCTGCACCGTTGCCACGCCTTCGGCTTGCTTCTGCCAGCCGAAAAAGCGGCTGCCGTCATAAGCCAGCGTCAGCGCATAGCGCGTGGCGGTTTGTGTCTCCATGCTTACCGCTGTCTGGCGCGTTGGTAAATCGGCATCACGTTGGGCAGTTCTTTGCGAATCAGCTCGATGCGGTCGTTATTGGTGGGGTGGGTGGAGAGGATTTTTTCCAGCGCGTTGTTGTTGTCGTTGGCGCGGTTCATCTTGTTCCACACGCTGATGGCGGCTTCGGGGTTGTAGCCCGCCTGCGCCATGAGCTTCAATCCGCCCAAATCGGCTTCGCGTTCGGCATCGCGGCTGAACGGTTTGTTCAAGCCCAAATCGGTCAGCAGTCCCACGCCTTTTGAAGCGGTGTTGGCATCAATGCCGGTGGTGGCCGCCAAAATTTGCGAACCCAGTTGTGCGCCCAAGCTGATGCCCACGCTGCGGTTGGCTTCTTTGCGGCTGTGTTCCAGCAGGGCGTGGGTCATTTCGTGGCCGATAATGGCGGCGATTTCGGCATCGGTCAGGTTCAGTTTTTCGACAATGCCTGTGTATACGGCCATTTTGCCGCCCGGCATCGCCCATGCGTTCAATTCGTTGGAGCGGATGACGGTCATTTCCCATTGGAAGGGCTGGCCGGTTTGGTTGGCGGCATCGGCAAAGGGGACGAGGCGGCGGAATACGGCCTGCACCCGCTTGGCGGTGGCGGACGTGGTGTCGACAACGCGTGCGGCGCGTGCCTTGTCCATATTTTGGCGGTAGTTCAGCGCGGCCTGTTGGTTGATGGTGGCGCTGTCGATGACGTTGCAGGCTGCCTGCGAGAGCAGGACGGCGCAGCATAAGGCGGCAATGCGTTTTTTCATGGGGAATCCTTGTTCAATGATGGCGGAAGTTGGAAACAGGGTGCAGGCTGCTTTGGATAGGCCGTCAAAGCAGCCTGCACCTTGCGGTTAGACGTGCAGGCTGCTTCATTGGGCGGCAGCTTGGGCGCGTGCGGCGCATTGGCTCGGACGGCTGGAATCGTCGGCCAATGTTTGGTATTGCGTGAACACCATGCGCAGCGTTAATTGTCCGTTTTCCAGTTGCAGGATGCGTGCGCTGCCGTCTTCGTTCGCTTCGCGGCGGATTTGCCAGCCAAGCTGCTGCAACTGGCCTTCCGTGCCGAACCGATGCGGTATGCCTTTGACCCATTCGCCGTTGGCCCACACGCTCAGGTGTTGCAGCGGCAGAGGGTAACCCAGCAGCTGACGGCTCAATGCTTCGGGCGTGTCGGCGGTGTATTGCCGCCCTTTGTAATCGGTGGCGATGACGCCGGTTTTGTCGCGGCAAAGCTGCCCCACCGTGTTGCCCAGCGGCGTGTTGATGTCCAAGGTTTCCACTTGGTTTTGGCGCGTCCAGTCGAAGCTGGCGTTATGGCCTGTCTGCTGCATTTTAATGCCGATGCGACCGTTGGCTTCAAACGGATTCTCGGTTTGCTGTTCGCGCCATTTTTGCTGTGCCTGCGTTTGCACGGGGGTGTTCATCGAGGTGCAGGCTGCCAGCAGCGCGGCGGCCAGTGCGGGGAATATCGGTTTCATCTTCATGGTGCGCTTATCGGGTGTTGCCGGCGGTGAAGGACACGCCGAATTGTTTCAAGGTTTGCTGCAAAATCTGGTTGTCCGGCTCTTTCTGCCAGCCTTCGCGCCACACTTTGCGCGCTTCGTCTTGACGGCCTTTCTGCCAATACAGCGTGCCCAAATGCGCGCCGACTTCGGCGTTTTTGAATTTTTGGTAGGCCGATTCCAGATATTCCAAGGCTTTGTCCAAATCGCCCTGCAAATAATACGCCCAGCCCAAGCTGTCGAGGATGGCGGGGTTGTCGGGCTGTTGTTTGTGCGCGGCCTGAATCAGCTCCATGGCTTCGGCAGCGTGGGTTTTGTTGCCCGTCATCAGCAGGGTGTAGCCCAGCGCGTTTTGGATTTCCGGATTATTCGGGCGCAGGCTCAACACTTGGCGCAATCCGACCACGGCAAGATTGTGCTGTTGCAGTTTGTCGGTGTACAGCAGGGCGCGTTGGTAAAGGATTTCGGCAATGTATTCGTTGTTGCGCGGGTGGCGTTGCTGTTCCTGTTGCAACAGGCGGCTCAATTGGGCGACGGCTCGGGGTGCAGGCTGCTTTTGCGCCGTGATTTGCACGGTCAGCCGTTGCAGGTATGCGGCATCGAAGAAATGCCCGTTCTGCGCGTCTTCTTTCTGTGCCAGTTGCAGATGGCGTTCTGCCTGAGCCCATTGTTTTTCGGAGGCATATAACGCGGCAAACAGCGTGTGCACATCGAAATTGTGGCGGGTATTCAGCGGCGCTTTTTGCAGCCATGCCAATGCTTGGCGGTTGCGTTCTTCAGACGATTTCTGTGCTGCTTCGCCTTCGCCATCGTCTTCCTGGCTGGCCAGGAACATGGCGGCGCTGAGTGATGCCATGGTTTTTTGCTCGTCATCGCCCAGTTGGTACACTTTTTCAAAATGCGACAAAGCCAAAGGCGATTTCGGGTTTTTGCCCATTTCCACCGCCGCCGCCCAGAAATACAGCCGTGCGGACGGCGTATCGCTCAACAAGGCGTTCAATTTCGGTGTGACGCGGTCGAACTCTTTGGCGCGTATCAGGCTTTCCACTTCCAATTCACGCCAAGAAGTGGCCAGTTTATCGGTCGGCGTTTGCTCGAAAAATCGCGCCAGCACGGAAGGGTGGTTCTGCACCAGCACCAGCATAATCACTTGCGTGTTGGTATCGATTTCCGCATCTTTTGCCGCCACGCGCTGCAAGGCTTCGATGGCCAAGCGTTCGTCGCCGCCTTTGCCCACGTTGGCAAAAATATCCGTCATGGCGGCTTCGGTCAGATGGCTGTTCGCCACGGCCGCACGGTGGATGGCGTTGCGGCCTTGTTCGCCAAGCCGCGGCTGTGTAATGCTGGTTTGCGCCAACATCAGGAAAATCCGTTTTTTCTGCTCGTCATTGGCATTGGCCAGCACGGTGTCCAGCGAAGCCAGTGCCGCTTTGAAATCGCCCGTTGCCAAAGCAAGGCCAAACTGCAAACGCTGCTGCGCGGGGCTGGGCTGTGGTTCGATGGCCTGCCATTTTTGGTAAATCTGCTCGGCAATGCCATCGGCGCGCAACTGAATTGCCAGTTCCATTGCGCGTTCGGCCACTTCGGCAGACGGTGTTTTGTTGAGCGTGTACAAATACATCTGCAATGTCTGCCAAGGCGACTGCTGATAGGCGATTTCGGCCAGCATCAACCCGAACAGGGTTTGCGCGCGCTCGGCAATGCCGCGGCGGCGTTCGATTTCGGCAGCGCGTTCCGCAGCGTTCACCGGCACTTGGCGGGTGGGGTGGAAAATGGGGCCGGACGGTTGGGGTGCAGGCTGCTTTTGCGTTGCTGGTCGTGTGTTTTTGCGTGGCGTGTTCGGTGCGGCGTGCAGGCTGCCTGCGGAAAGTGTGAAGCAGGCGGCTAATGCGGCAAATAGGATTTTGCGCGTAAACATGAATCGGGTCCTTATTCCTTGATAGGGCGGGGCGCGTGCCCTGCGGCATCGGCCATGGTTGGAGAGTGCGCTACTTTATCATAAAACCCGCATAAAGAAAAAAACCGCACCCTTCGGAATGCGGTTTCGTTTGCAAAGATTTGTATGTTTATTCAATCACGCGGGTGGCGCGTTTGCGGATAGCGTCAGAGAACGACAGGCCTTGTTCGGCGGCGAATTTGGCGTTGAGGTGCAGCTCGAACTCGGTGGGTTTGGTCGGTGCGATGCTGCCGGCTGCCGTGCCGCGCAAAATCTGTGCGGCCATTTTGCCGGATTCCAAGCCGATTTTGTAATCGTTCACGCCGATGGCGGCCGCTGCGCCGCGTTCCACGGATTTGGTGTCCGAAGCGATGAGCGGGATTTTCATTTCCATGGCGGCCTTATGCATGGAGTCGTATGCGGCCACCACGTTGTTGTCCTGCACGGTGAACAGCACGTCGGCTTTGCCTTTCAGGCTGCGTGCGGCAGTGAGCACCTGCGCGGTGGTGGGTGCGGGGGCTTCCACCACGTTCAGGCCCTGTTTGCGTGCCTGTTCGCGCAAGTCGTTGAGCATGCTGACGGAATTGGCTTCGCCCGGGCTATATACATAGCCGATGTTTTTCAGGTTGGGCAGCAGTTCGCGCATGAGGGCGAGGTCGGGTTCCATGCTGCGGTGGTTGGACGTGCCGGTGATGTTGGTGCCGGATGGCTGCCAGTTTTGGATGAGTTTTGCGCCAATCGGGTCGGTGATGCCGGCAAACACGACAGGGATGGTTTTGGTGGCGGCGGCAACGGCTTGCGCGCTGGGGGTGGTGATGGCGACGATGACGTCTGGATTATCGCCAGCGAATTTTTTGGCGATTTGGGTGGCGGTGCTGGGGTTGCCCTGCGCGGATTGGAAATCGACTTGCAGGTTTTTGCCTTCTTCAAAGCCTTCCGCTTTGAGCTGGTCAAGCACGCCTTGGCGAATGGCGTTGAGCGACGGATGGTCCACAATGGCGGTGATGGCGATGCGTTTGGTTTCGGTTGCGCCGGTGGCGGCAGAGACAGCGCTGGCGGCAGGTGCAGGCTGCTTTTGTGCGGCATCTGGCTGGCAGGCGGCAAGCAGGCCGGCAGCCATCAGGCCGATTGCGGTGAAACGTAGTGTGTTCATGGCGTTTTCCTTGTGTGTTCTTTGGCGTGGATAAGCGGCGCTAAGCGTATCACAGATAAAATAATGTGTAAATCTGCGTTAAGAAAGAATAGGCTTTCCGTGCAGGCTGCTTTCGGGGGGCTGCACGGCCAAAAAGCAGCCTGCACGGGCAAATCATGCCGCCAGTCCTGCAAATACGTCAAAATAAGTTGGGAAGGTTTTGTGCGTGCATTGCGGGTCGTTGATGATGACGGGCACGTCTAGCAGCGAAACCAGCGAGAAGCACATCGCCATGCGGTGGTCGTCATAAGTGTCGATGTGCGCATCGGCAATGAGTTGTTCGGGCGGCGTGATGTGGATGGCTTCGGCTTCTTCCACCACGGTCGCGCCCACTTTGCGCAGTTCGGCGGCCATGGCGGCGATGCGGTCGGTTTCCTTCACGCGCCAAGAGCCGATGTTGCGGATGGAGCAGGTCTGCCCTGTGGCCAGCGCCACCACGGCCAAGGTCATGGCGGCATCGGGGATGTGGTTCGCGTCCAAATCAAACGGCAGGACGGCTTGGTTTTTGGCGCGGGAAACTTCAATGAAATCATCGCCCCACAGCACGATCGCGCCCAGTTTTTCCAATTCGCGGGCAAAGGCAACGTCGCCCTGGATGGCGTGTTTGCCCAAGCCGGTAACGCGCACGGGTTTGCCGGACAACAAGCCAGCGGCCAGAAAATAGCTGGCGCTGGAAGCGTCGCCTTCAACGTGCAGTTGGGCGGGGGCGTGGTAACGGCTGGCGGCGGGAAGGTGGAACGTGCGGTATTGGCGGTTTTCCACGTTCACACCAAATTGTTTCATTAAATTCAAGGTAATGTCGATATACGGCTTGGAAATGAGTTCGCCTTCGACTTGGATTTGCCATGCGTCGCCGGTGAGCGGCAGTGCCATGAGCAGTGCGGTGAGGAATTGGCTGGACACGTTGCCTTTGATGGGGATGGTGAGGACGGGCGTGTTGTGCCGTGCGTGAATGTGCAGCGGCGGATAGCCTTCGTTGCCCAAATAATCGATGTGCGCGCCGACCAAGCGCAGGGCATCGACCAAATCGCCAATCGGGCGTTCGTGCATCCGTGCCACGCCGTGCAGCCGGTATTCGCCGCCCAAAACGGCTAAGGCGGCGGTGAGCGGGCGGAACGCTGTGCCGGCGTTGCCCAAAAACAAATCGGCTTCGGTGTGCGGGAAGCGGCCGTTCTGTCCGACCACGTGCAGGCTGCCTGCGCGCTGTTCCAGCGGCACGCCCAGTTGCGTCAATGCTTCGAGCATCCGGTCGGTGTCGTCCGATTTGAGCAGGGAATGGATGTCGCATTCGTTGTCGGACAGGGCGGCCAGCAGCAGCGTGCGGTTGCTGATGCTTTTGGAGCCGGGCAGGGCGACGGTGTTGTGCGGTTTCAGGGTGCGCGGTTGCAGGCGGATGGCGTCGGTCATGGTGTTCTCGGCGGTGGGGTTGGGGGTGCAGGCTGCTTTTAATAGGTGACGGGTGCGCGGCCACGTTGCAGGTAAACGGTTACTTCTTGCTGCTTGCCTTGCAATACGATGGTTTCGCTGTTCACGTGTTCGCCGCCGTCCAGTTGGCGGTAGCGGATTTGGTAGCGGCCTGCGTTCAGTTGCGGCAGTTCGAATTGTCCGCGCTCTGGAATGAAGAAGCTGCGCAGCGGTTCGGTGCCGTTTTCGGCGAACAGCTGGGCGAATACGTCGGACGAGTTGCGGATGTTTTCGACAAAAATGCGGTAGTTGCCCTGCCCGATGTGCTGCGGATAGCCGTCAATATAGGCGGCGCGGTCGGGGAAGGGGTTGCCGTTCGGTGCGGCGAAGGGGCGGATGTAGTTCATCTGGGCGAGGCTGGCGGCTGCGGCATCGGATGCGTTGGCCGTGCCGGCGGCAGGCTGCCCCATATGGCCGAAAACGGGCGTTTCTGCGGGGGCGGAAGCGGCGGGCACGGTGGTGCGGTTGGCGGTTTCGGGGTTGTCCTGCCGGTCCCAAATCAGCAGGCCGAGCCCGACCATCAGCAGCAGGCATAATCCGGAAAACAGGATGACCAGCCCTGTTTTGTGTGGCGGCACGGGCGGTGCGGCGGCGGGCGCGGTGGGGACGGGCGGGTATTGTGCAGGCTGCTTTTGTGCGGCGGCGTATTGCTGCTGCATGGCCTGAACTTGTGCCTTGAGCCGTTCGGCCGCGCGCTGTTGGGCAATCCATTGGTCGTGTTCGGCGCGTTTTTGCGGGTCGGACAAGACTTCGTAGGCTTGGTTGATGAGCTGCATGATGCGGTGGGCATCGGGGTCGGTGTTCAAATCGGGGTGGTATTGTTTGGACAGACGGCGGTAGGCCTGGCGGATGGTTTGCGCGTCGGCATCGGGGGCGACGTGCAGGTTGTCGTAGTGCGTGCGGATAGTCATGAGGTGTGCTGCGTACTGCTGGTGTTCATTAAACGGAGGGCGTGGAGGCGGCGCGTGTCGGCACGGTAATGCGCCAGCCCGATCCAATCGTGTTGCGCGGAATAAATACGGACGGGCTGCCCGGCTTCAAAGCAGCCTGCACCCGCATCGACCGACTGCCCGAAACGCAGTTTGGCAATGGATTCGCCGTCCAACACCAGCGAAGGGAAATGCTGCACCAGCACGTCGCACGGCAGCAGCACGGCATCGCGTTCGGCGGCGCTCATTTCCGCCAATGCTTCCAACGTGTGGCTTTGGCCGATGGAAAAGCCGGCGGTGGCGGTGCGGCGCAGGGCGGTGAGGTGGGCGAACGTGCCGATGTGTTTGGCGATGTCTTCGCTCAAGGTACGGATATAGGTGCCTTTGCTGCAACGCACGGCAATGCGCGCCAGCGGCGGTGCGAATGCTTCAATGTCGATGGCGTGGATGCAGATATCGCGCGGTTTGCGTTCAATCACAATGCCTTTGCGCGCGTATTCGTACAGCGGCCTGCCTTCGTGTTTGAGCGCGGAAAACATGGGCGGCACTTGGCGGACGGGGCCGGTGAAGCGGGTGCAGGCTGCTTGGAAGGCTTCGGCGGACACGGCGCAATCGGACGTGGCGATGATGTCGCCTTCGGCATCACCCGTGGTGGTGGCTTCGCCCAGTTTCATGGTGGCGATGTAGGCTTTGTCGGCATCGAGCAGGTATTGGGCAAACTTGGTTGCTTCGCCGAAACAAATCGGCAGCAGGCCGCTGGCGAGCGGGTCGAGCACGCCCGTGTGCCCCGCTTTTTGCGCGCCAAATAAGCGGCGTGCCTTTTGCAACGCGGTGTTGCTGCTCACGCCGACGGGTTTGTCCAAAAGCAATACGCCACTGAGGGCGCGTTTTAAGGCCGATGAAGCCATGATGTCCTTTCCGGAGGTTGCCAAAGTGCAGGCTGCTTTTTAGCGTTGCGCCAGCACGCGTTCGACCGTGTCCACGATGGCTTGGGTCTGCGCGTCGATTTCCACGTTCACGCAATCGCCGACTTGGCGGCTGCCGAACAGGGTGCGCTGCAAGGTTTCGGGAATCAGGTGCACGTTGAATTCGCGCTCGGTAACGCTGCCGATGGTGAGGCTGCATCCGTCCAGCCCGATAAAGCCTTTGGTCAGGACGTATGGTTTCAGTTCGGCGGGCAGCGCGAACCAAAGCGTGCGGTTGTGTTCGCTCTGTTCGATGCGCGTGACAGGCGTTTGCGTGATGATGTGGCCGCTCATCACATGGCCGCCGATTTCGTCGCCGAAGCGGGCGGCGCGTTCCAAATTCACTTCGCTGCCTTCGGTAAGGCGGCCCAAATTGGTTTTTGCCAAAGTTTCCGCCATCAAATCGAAATCCGCTTCGCGGTCGCGAATCTGCGTGATGGTGAGGCAGCAGCCGTTGTGGGCGACAGACGCGCCGATGTGCAAATCGTGCGCCATATGCTCGGGCAGCAGGACGGTGTGGGTGCGGAAATCGGCGGCGGGTTGGGCGATGCGTATGATTTTGCCCGTGCCTTGTACAATGCCTGTAAACATGGTGTTGCGGATGTGTGGGTTGGTCGGATAATTGGTTCTGCCGCGTTGGAAAGCAGCCTGCATGTTGTCATTAAGGCTTCGGTGCGGCGTTGTGTTCCGGTTGGGCGGACGACTGCTGTTTGAGCCATTGCCATTGCTGTTTCAGCGTATCGGAAATGGCCTGCTGTTTTTCTTCGGGCGTTTTCAGGCCTTCGGTAATTTTCTGGTAATTCAGGCTGATGTCCCAATCGTCGTCGGTTTCGTTGCTGACGCGCAGGGGCAGCGGCGTGGTGCTGTCTTTGCCGGTAATCACGATATCTTCTTTAAGCGTATGCGCGGCAAGGTTGAATTCGCCGGTGGCAAACACTTCGGCGGCCGGCCGCAGGAACAGGATTTGGTGGCGGTGCCGGCTGATGCCCTGCCGGATGCTGGCGCTGAGGGTCCAGTTGGAAAACGGCATGACTTTCGATGCGGTGTCCGTTTCGGGCGATGTGGGGCGCTGGGTCAGAGTCTGCACGATTTTGGAGAAGTCGATGCCGCTCCATTCGCCGTCCTTCACTTCCACGCTCAAGCTGCCGGAAAGGTTTTTCAGCCATTCCGCGCTTTGTGCGCCTTGGCTTTGCAGTTTCAACGTGATTTCGCCTTTTCCCGCCAAGTGTTTCTGTGCAAACAGGTCTTGCAGCAGCGGCTGCATTTGCACGTTTTCGGCGTGTTGTTGCCATTGGTATTGCACGGGGTTGTGGTTCAGGATGTGCAGGCTGCCTGTGCTTTGGCCGTCATACCAGTCGGCTTTGAGCGGGTCGAACGAAATGCGCCGTTCGTTGGCTTTGACGGTGGCGCGCACATTGCTGAACGCGGTTTTCGGCAGTATCAGGTTGCCGATGCTCAACTGCATTTGCCACGGTGCGGAATGTGCGAGCCATTCGGGATAGCTGGCCAGCGGGCTGTCTGCCGCGTCGGATTGGCCCACATAGGGGTTCAAGTCCAGTTTGTTGATGCTGATGATGCCGTCCAGCCGTTCGGGTTGGTGGGACAGGGTAATCTGTGCAGGCTGCCTGTCGAGCAAACCGCGTGCCTGAACGTGCCATTGGCGTTGGTCCTGCCAGTGCAGGCTGCCTTCCCATTCGCTGGAAAAACGCGATTCCTGGCCGCTGCCCTGCAACGTGGTGAGCTTGAAATTGTTCAGGCTCACGCCGGTGTCGCGCTGCCAGTCGAAACCGCTGTTGAGCGTGAGCACGATCGGGGTGTTGTTCAGGCGGCTGTGGTTCAGGTTGAGCTGGATTTCGTCGCTGTGGGCGCGCTGTTCGTCAAACTGTGCCTGCGCGGTGCGCAATGTGCCGCGAATCTGACGGTTGTCCGTTGCGGTATTGACGGTGGCGGTGAGGTTTTTGAGCAGGGTCTGCTGTTCTTTGTGGCGGTGGGTCAGCTGGTCGATGGTGGCGCTCAAATGGGTTTGGTATTGCTCGCCGTCCGCCGTGATGCGGATATTTTTGGCCGATAATTGTTCGTGCTGCCACTGGATGGCGGATTGCAGGCTGCCTGTGAACGTGTAGTCCTGTGCCTTGCCGTTGAATTGCAGACGGATGTCGGGCAGGTGCAGACTGCCTTGTTGCAGAAAAGCCGTGCCCTGTGCCTGCCAATGCAGGTTTTGCCAGTCGGCATGGGGCGTGTCGGCCTGAATGCGGTAGGCATGGCCGTTGTTGGCCGGATACACTTGCAGTTGGATGTTTTGCAATGAAAAATGGTGCGCTCCGTAGGTAATGTTCAGGCGGCTTTCGTTCATCATGATGCGGTTGAACGAGGGTATGGGTTCGCCGCCTTCTTCCTGCGGCAGCCACGAAGCCACGTTCCATTCGTTTTTGGCCGTGCGGTACACGGTGCCTTCCGCGTGGTTCAAGACCAGTTTTTCAATTTCCGGCTGCCCGAAAATGCTGCTCCACGCCATGCCGACGCGCACTTCGCCGATAGTCAGGTCGGTTTCGCCCTGCGGTGTTTGCAGGCGCGCATTGCGGATGGTAACGGTGGGGCGGGGGAACAGCGAGCGCTGGATGTTTTTGTCGAACGTGACGCGGTATCCCGTTTTTTGCATGGCACTGTTGGCGCGCTGCGACAGCACGTCGTGGTTGGCAAAACGGTACAGTGAGGCATACGCGCCCAAGTAAGCCAATACCAGGGAGAGTATGCCGTAAGCCAGTTTTGCCGCCCATGAAGGGGCGTGTTTCCAGAACGCTGTCTGCATAATGTGTCATTGAGAATGGAAATAATGATTATAGCAAAAAAAGTGCCAACTACGAAAAGCAGCCTGCACTTGTTCCCTATTCAAAGTGCAGGCTGCTTTTGGCGGTGCAAAATCAAGGTTGTTTTTTCTCGACGGGCTTGACGGTTTCGTTAGGCGCTTTGGGCTTGGCGGCAGCGGCTTTGGCGGCACGCGCGCGCATCAGCGTAATCATGCGCACCACGATGTATTTTGCCGCCTGCTCTTTGCTCATTTGCGGCAGGGCGCGTTCTTGCTCGTCGTCCAGCAGGATGATTTGGTTGCTGCTTTGCCCCATCGCCACGGCAACGTCGTTTGCCACCATAAGCGGAACGTGTTTTTTCTGGCGTTTGGTGCGCGCGTTAGCCAAAACATTTTCGCTTTCGGCCGCAAAGCCGACACAGAACGGCGCATTGGGCAACATGGCGACGCTGCGCAGGATGTCGGGATTTTCGGTTAGTTTGATGACGGGCGCGGCGCTGCATTGGCCTTTTTTCAGCTTTTGCCGCGAAACTTGGGCGGCGCGGTAATCGGCCACGGCGGCCACGCTGATGAACGCATCCATGCCGGTTTCAACGTGCTGCATCACGGCATCGTACATTTCCTTTGCGCTTTCGACCGCGTGGATATGGCGGATGCCCACCGGCAAAGCAGCCTGCATGTGGGCATGGACGATATACACTTCCGCCCCGGCCATGCGGCAGGCACGCGCCAAAGCCGCACCCATTTGCCCGCTGGAACGGTTGGTGATGCCGCGCACGGGGTCGATGGCTTCGTAGCACGCGCCCATGGTGAGCAGCACTTTTTTGCCGTACAGTGGCTTGGGCGACCAGAAATCCGGCAAGAGTTCGGCAATTTCTTCCGCTTCGCGCATTCTGCCGATGCCGGTTTCGCCGCACGCCTGTTCGCCGACGGCAGGGAAGAGGATGTGGATGCCGTCGCGCTGCAACTGCTGGATGTTGCGCAAATTGGCCGGATTGTTCCACATTTCGACATTCATGGCGGGGGCAATGGCCAACGGGCATTTGCGTGCCGCCGCCATTTCGGTAATCAGGTTGTCGGCAAAGCCGTGCGCGATTTTGGCAATGGTGTTGGCGGAGGCGGGGGCAATCAACATGATATCGGCCGCGCGCGTGGCCTGAATGTGGGTCATGCCGTTACCCGCGCCGCCGTTTTGCGTGAGCACGGGGTTGCCGCTCAATGCCTGCATGGTTTGCGGCGTAATGAAGTTGCAGGCTGCTTCCGACATGGCAACGGTAACGGTGTGCCCTTGTTTTTTGAGCAGTCGCACGATTTCACAGGCTTTATAGGCGGCAATTCCGCCGGTAACGGCAAGTAAGATGTGTTTGGACATAGGCTTAAACGTGTGCGGTGAAGGCATCGCTGAAATAGGCGTTGGTCGGCAGTTTGGCTTGGGTGGTCAGCGCGGTTTTGCAATCCAAAACCATGCCGGTCGAGCCGCAAGCATAGACTTCGTAATCAGATAAATCTTTGTAATCGTTTAAAATATGTTCGGTAATGCGACCGGTGGCACCTGTCCAGCCTTCGTCCGGGTTGGACAGGACGGGCGTGTAGCGCGCGTTGGGCAGTTGTGCCAGCAGTTGTTGCAGGGCGGCTTCGTCATACAGCCCCGCTGCGGTGCGCGCGCCGTGGTAAATATGGACGCGGCGGTTGGGCTGGGTGTGCGCCAAATGCTGCAAAATGGATTTGATGGGGGCGAATCCCGTGCCGGTGGCCAATAACAGCAATGGTTTGTGCGCGCCGTCTTCGTTCAGGTAGAACGAGCCGAGCGGGCCGCGCACGCGGATAATGCTGCCTTTTTTCAGGCGGCCGTCAAACAGCTGCGGCGAAAACAGGCCGCCTTCGCGCAGGCGGACGTGAAATTCCAGCGTGCCCGATTCGTGCGGCGCATTGGCGATGGAGTAGCTGCGGCTGCCGTCTTTGAGCAGGATTTCCATATATTGGCCGGAATGGAACACGAAAGGCGGCGCTTTGGGCAGCGCGATGGTCAGCACGGCCATGTCGCCGCGGGTTTCGATGTCGGCAATGCGTGCGGGCAGGGTGCGTACGGTTAAGGCTTTATGGCCTGCATAGGACGGCATTTCGATAACCACGTCGCCGCGCGCCTGCGTGCAGCACAACAACACGGTGCCGGCCGCGATTTCTTCTTCGGTCAAAACATAATCGTCGTATTCCGCGCTCTGCACCACGTCGCCCGATACCACGGTGGCCGCACAGCTGCCGCACACGCCGCTTTGGCAGGAATGCGGCAGGTTGATGCCTTGGCGGATGGCGGCGGACAAAATGGTTTCGCTGTCTTCGGCGGCGAATTGGGTTTGGCTGGGGGATACGGTAATCTGCGACATGGTTTGCGTAGGTTTAAAATAAAATAATTTAAGTAAAATAATGTTATTCTAGCAGAAAAAGCAGCCTGCACAATGTTTTCATGAAGCGTGCAGGCTGCTTTCGGGTGGTTTAACGGATAACGGTGCCGATGCGGCCGAAGCTTTGCAGGTTCAGCCACACGATAAATGCTTTGCCGACCATGTATTTATCGTCCACAAAGCCCCAGTAGCGGCTGTCCGCGCTGTTGTCGCGGTTGTCGCCCATGGCGAAATACTGGCCTTGCGGCACGGTGCATTTGAAGCCGGATTCGCTGTATTCGCTGCAATGGGTCAGGAAGTCGGCATGGCGCTCCGCGGTCAGGTAGGGAATGTGTGCGTTTGCGCTCAATGAAGGTGCCATGCTGTTTTGCAGGATGTCGAATTGGCGGCCGTTGAATTGGGCGTGGAAACGTTGTGCTTCCAGCACTTTGTCGGGAATATTGTCGTCGTTGTAAGTATATGAGCCGTCGGGGGTGTCCTGCTCCACGATATTGCCGTTCACGGTCAAGACTTTGTCTTTGTATTCAACGGTGTCGCCGCCCACGGCCACAATGCGTTTGATGTAGTTGGTGGCAGGCTGCACGGGGTAGTTGAACACCACCACGTCGCCGCGTTCCACTTTGCCGGTGTCAATCAGCACGTTGTTCAGCACGGGTACGCGGATGCCGTAGGAAAATTTGTTCACCAGGATAAAGTCGCCCTTAATCAGGCCGGGGCGCATGGAGCTGGACGGAATCTGGAACGGCTCGGCAATGAAGGTGCGCAGCACGAACACAATGCCGATGACGGGGAAAAAGCCCGCCATATAGTCGCGGAAATGATTGTGGTCGGTTTGGTCTTTTTTCACGGTGGCCTTGCGCCAAATCCAAATCGCGCCAGAAACGACGGTGAACAGCAGCAGGACGGCGGTGAAGCTCCACGACAGGCCGGCCGCCAAAATGCCGAACACGCCAATCATCAGCAGCAGGTAGCCCCATTGCAGCGCGTTGCTCCATTCGCCGTTGTTGCCGCGTTTTTTGCTGCTGAAAACGAGCAGGGCGATACCTGCGATAAGTACGCCGATGGCGGCGTATGAAAAAATGTTCAATTCCACGTTGTTTTCCTAAATTGAATAATGGCAAAACCGAAATTAAGCGCAGCGCGGCAGGGTGCAGGCTGCTTTTGGGGTTGAAAAACGGGGTTATGGCGAGTCCGGAAAATATTCTTCGGCAAACCGGCGGCATTGTTCCGCCAATCGGACGAATTTGCCGCCGCGCTGTTGTAAAATTTGCTGCCACTGCTGTATTTCGTCAATGCTCGGGGCTTCGTCTATGCTGCATTCTTCCAGCAGGAAATGCAGTGTTTCCTGAATGTCGCCGAAGGATTCGGTCTGCATGGACTGGGTCAGTTCGGAGTTCATCAATGCACCGTCCGGACAAAAGCGCGTATTGTAGCCTACATTTGGCAGGTTAGGGGGTTTTGTGGGAAAATTGCGCGTTTTGTTTTTTGGGAGTCGGCAATGCTCGATAGGGAAGGGTATCGCCCCAATGTCGGTATTATCCTGACCAATCAGGATAACCGCGTGTTTTGGGGCAAGCGGGTGCGCGAGGACTCTTGGCAGTTTCCGCAGGGTGGCATCAAGCCGGGGGAAAGCCCCGAAACGGCGATGTACCGCGAGTTGATGGAAGAGGTGGGGTTGCTGCCGCAGCATGTGAAAATTCTGGGCAGGACACGCGACTGGCTGCGCTATGACGTGCCGAACAACTGGGTGCGCCGCGAATGGCGCGGCTCTTACCGCGGGCAAAAACAGATTTGGTTTCTGCTGCGGCTGGTGGGGCAGGACAGCGACGTGTATCTGAACGCCAGCAGCCAGCCGGAATTTGACGGCTGGCGTTGGCACGAATACTGGGCGCCGATTGACGAAGTGATTGCGTTCAAGCGGCATGTGTACGAAGGCGCGTTGACGGAATTGTCGCGGTTTCTGCGCGGCTTGGAGAGCTTGGGCGAATACCACGCGCGGTCGCTGGAAGAGCGGTTGCGGCAGCGGCGTGATTCTGCGGCGTGAACACGGCGTGTCAAAAGCAGCCTGCACTTTGAAAGAGGGTGCAGGCTGCTTTTTGAATGGGCAAAACAAAACGCTTGCCGATACGCCGCCGGATTGAAAGAGCGGCATGCAAACCATACGCTGCTGACACGTTATTAAGAATGCGGCACATACCCAAAAGCAGCCTGCACCGCCAAATTTGCATGGTGCAGGCTGCTTTTATTTGCCGAATTGTGCTAAAATAACCCGATTTTCCAACACGTCCGCCGCTCTGGAATACTACCCATGCACATTGGGCTTAGTGTGCATCAATAGTGTTTTAGGGCAGGGCGTATCTTTTCAATAAGGACTGACGATATGTTCAACAAACACATTAAAACATTCCAATACGGCGACCAGACGGTTACGCTGGAAACCGGCGAAATCGCACGCCAAGCCGCTGCCGCGGTGAAAGTATCGATGGGCGATACCGTGGTGCTGGTGGCCGTTACCGCCAATAAAGACGTGAAAGAAGGCCAAGACTTCTTCCCGCTCACCGTGGATTATCTCGAACGCACTTACGCAGCGGGCAAAATCCCCGGCGGCTTCTTCAAACGCGAAGGCAAACAAAGCGAAAAAGAAATCCTGACCAGCCGCCTGATTGACCGCCCCATCCGCCCCCTGTTCCCCGAAGGCTTCTATCACGACATCCAAATCGTGGCGATGGTGGTGTCTTGCGACCCTGAAATCGACAGCGATATTCCCGCCATGATTGGCGCGTCCGCCGCACTGGTGTTGAGCGGCGTACCTTTTGCCGGCCCCATCGGCGCGGCACGCGTGGGTTATGTGAACGATACCTATGTATTGAATCCGACCAAGCAGCAACTGCACCGCTCCAAACTGGATTTGGTAGTGGCCGGTACGGCACAGGCCGTGCTGATGGTGGAATCCGAAGCCGACATCCTGCCCGAAGACGTGATGCTGGGCGCGGTGGTGTACGGCCACGAGCAAATGCAGGCAGTGATTCAAGCCATCAACGAATTGGCCGATGAAGTCAATCCCGAAGTGTGGGACTGGAAAGCGCCTGAAACCAACGCCGAACTGGTGGCGAAAGTGAAAGACATTTCAGGCAGCCTGATTGCCGAAGCCTTCAAAATCCGCCAAAAACAAGCGCGTACCGCCAAATTAGACGAAGCATGGGCTGCTGTGGAAGCCGCGTTGATTAACGAAGAAACCGACACGCTGGCGAAAAACGAAATCAAAGGCATCTTCAAACAGTTGGAAGCCGATGTGGTCCGCAGTCAGATTTTGGCCGGCCAGCCGCGCATTGACGGCCGCGACACGCGCACCGTGCGCCCCATCAATATCCAAACCAACGTATTGCCGCGCACACACGGTTCTGCGCTGTTCACACGCGGTGAAACGCAAGCCTTGGCCGTGGCCACGCTCGGCACATCGCGCGACGAGCAAATCATCGATGCGTTGAGCGGCGAATACACCGACCGCTTCATGCTGCACTACAACTTCCCACCGTATTCCACCGGCGAAGTGGGCCGTGTCGGCGCACCGAAACGCCGTGAAATCGGCCACGGACGTTTGGCAAAACGCGCGCTGGTTGCCGTGCTGCCCAAACCCGAAGATTTCAACTACACCATGCGCGTGGTGTCCGAAATCACCGAATCCAACGGTTCGTCTTCCATGGCGAGCGTGTGCGGCGGCTGCTTGAGCCTGCTGTCTGCCGGCGTGCCTTTGAAGGCGCACGTTGCCGGTATCGCCATGGGCTTGATTTTGGAAGACAACAAATTTGCCGTATTGACCGACATCTTGGGCGACGAAGACCACTTGGGCGATATGGACTTTAAAGTGGCGGGCACGACCGACGGCGTTACCGCGCTGCAAATGGACATCAAAATCCAAGGCATCACCAAAGAAATCATGCAGATTGCGCTGGCGCAGGCCAAAGAAGCGCGCCTGCACATCCTGGGTCAGATGCAGGCTGCCGTGTCCGGTCCGCAGGAATTGTCGCAACACGCGCCGCGTCTGTACACCATGAAAATCAATCCGGACAAAATCCGCGAAGTGATTGGCAAAGGCGGCGAAACCATCCGTTCGATTACCGCCGAAACCAACACCGAAATCAATATTGCCGAAGACGGCACGATTACGATTGCGGCCACCACCGCCGAAGCGGGCGAAGCGGCCAAAGCGCGTATCGAAACGATTACGGCGGAAGTGGAAGTGGGCAAGGTGTATGAAGGTACAGTGGTGAAACTGCTGGACAACAACGTCGGCGCCATCGTGACCATCATGCCGGGCAAAGACGGCTTGGTGCACATCAGCCAAATTACGCACGAGCGCGTGAAAAACGTGAGCGATTATCTGCAAGTGGGCCAAACCGTTCAGGTGAAAGCCTTGGAAGTGGATGAACGCGGCCGTGTCCGCCTGTCGATGAAGGCATTGACAGAAGCACCTGCGGCCGCACCTGCTGCCGAATAATCCCAACCCGAAAGCAGCCTGCACTTTGTTTCCGACGGCACAAAAGTGCAGGCTGCTTTTTATTGTGCCACCTTATCCAGAAAGGGAAACCCATGTCGTTTCGCCAAGAATTTCTGCAATTCGCCTTGCAGCAAAACGTATTGAAATTCGGAGAATTCACCACCAAAGCAGGGCGGCAGTCGCCTTATTTCTTCAATGCCGGCCTGTTCAACGACGGCTTGTCCACGCTCAAACTGGCACGTTTTTACGCACAAGCCATCATCGACAGCAAAGTCGAATTCGACATGCTGTTCGGCCCGGCCTATAAAGGCATTATCCTGGCAGCGGCAACGGCCATGATGCTGGCGGAAAAAGGCATTAACGTGCCGTTTGCCTATAACCGCAAAGAAGCCAAAGACCACGGCGAAGGCGGTGTGTTGGTGGGTGCGCCGCTCAAAGGGCGCGTGCTAATTATCGACGATGTGATTTCCGCCGGTACTTCGGTGCGCGAATCGGTGCGGCTGATTCAAAACGAAGGCGCAACACCCGCCGCCGTCGCCATTGCGCTGGACCGCATGGAAAAAGGCACGGGCGAACTCTCGGCGGTGCAGGAAGTGGAACATCAATACGGCTTGCCGGTGGTGGCGATTGCCAATTTGCTGGATTTGTTTACTTTGTTGGCAGAAAACCAATCGGCAGAACTGGCGCGGTTTGTCGAGCCGATGAACGCTTATCGCGCACGTTACGGCGTGGCATAACAAATACCGATTGACAAATCTTTGCCGTGCTGTATAATGCACCACTTATTCCCTGATAGCTCAGTCGGTAGAGCGACGGACTGTTAATCCGCAGGTCGCTGGTTCGAGCCCAGCTCGGGGAGCCACATTTATGCCGTCTAAACAACCGTTTAGGCGGCTTTCTTTTATGGAGTTTTTACTCTCTTCTTTCGGTTGTGTCCAAATTGTGTCCAAAATATCCGCATGTTCCAGCAGATGCTCGGACGACAGGTGGGCATAGCGCTCTACCATCTTGGCGTTTTCCCAACCGCCCATTTCCTTCAACACCGCTATCGGCACGCCGCGCTGGATAAGCCAGCTCGCCCAAGTATGGCGTAGGTCATGCCACCGGAAATTTTCGATGCCCGCCTCTTTCAGGCAGTTTTTCCATATCCGGCTGCTGATACTGTGCAACCTTTTTCCGTTGGCTTGGGCAAACACATACACAGAATTTCGCGGCCGGCCGGACAAAACATTGAGTGCCGTTTGGTTGAGCGGTACGGCGATTGCCTGACCGCCTTTGGCCTGGTCGGCGTTTATCCATGCGGTCCGGCGGATCAAATTCACCTGCTCCCATTTCAAATCCAGTGCATTGCGCTGGCGCAGCCCCGTGGCCAATGAGAAGGCCGCCAAATCGTGCAATAGCGGATAGGCAGCCAATACATCCAGCAGTTTTTGCGCTTCTTCCGGTTTGAGCCAGCGGATACGCTTTTTCGGCTCGCGGTAGAGGGTCAGCTTCGGCGCGCTGTCCAACCATTCCCATTCCCGCACCGCCTTGTTCAAAATAGCGCGGATAAGGGCAAGGTAACGGTTCTTGGTGCTGTCGTTACACGGCAGTCCGGCCACGGTCTGCATAATGAAACGCCTGTCCAGTTCGTTCAGGCGTTTGCCTCGGAATTTGGCCAGCTGCCGTAGGCGGCCGATGTCGGAGCGGATGCTCTTTTTGGCGGATTTCTCGTGCAGCCATTTGACGGCAGCTTCATCCCACAGCCGTTCCGGCTTTTTACCCAGCCTTTCCTGCTGCCATAACTCGTGTTTTAATTGGTTGAGTAGGATTTCGGCTTTTTGGCGGTCTTGGGTGCCAGTAGAGCGTCTAATTCTGCCGCTGCCTGCCGTCCGGATGTCAATATACCAAGTACCGTTCCGGAGGTAGAGTCCCTCCCTCCGTCTGCTTGGTTTTTTACTGTTTTGTTTGGGCATAATGTACTCCTGTTCAAGGGAGATGCCTGCACGCCCTTATTTTCACTGTCGGACAAAAGTCCGTCAAGCGTGCTGCGGTGGATAACGAAACGCCGCCCGATTTTGGCGGCGGTAATTTTGCCTTGACGTATCATTTCCCGCACCGTTTCGGGGTGCAGTTTGAGATAGGCGGCGGCTTCGGGGACGGTGTAGGTTTCCATTTTTTCCCTTCCCTACCTTTGCACCGTTTCAAATACCGTAAACGGTGCGTGTTCTATCAAAAGTTCCAGCCGCCGGATGATTTCGTGCCGTCTGGCTTTGGCTTCGAGCAAAAGGTAGTGCTGCGGCGAGACGAAGAAATACAGGCAGCAATACCTGCTTGTATCCGTTACCAGCGGAAACATCCTGAAATGAGGATACTGCCGCTGTACATTGGGGACGAAGTTGGGATTGACTTTGACGGTGGTAATGATGGTTTTTTTGTCAGCAAACATTGGAATGCCACCTTATTTGAACAGTACGGCAAATAGGGTCAAAAGGACGACCTGCACTACTAAAAATACACACCCGAAAAGCAGTAGGGATTTTTTCAAGTTACTGATAAACATTTGCTGCTCGTTTTGGTTTTGATTTCTAATTTTGACCGCAACCGAGCCTAATAGTTTGTTTTCCATACTTTCCAAATAATCGCTGTTCGCTTTGAGTACGGTATTCACAATCTGCTGCTGTTGTTTGGCCAGGTTTTCGGCGGCTTGGCACACTTCCTGCGCCTGCATTTTGAAGTCGGCAAGAAAGATTTCCTGCTGCTCGTCCTGCCTGCGCGTGAGTTCGGCGGTGTAGGCCTGCATATCGCGTTTTTGGATAACGAGCACGGCCATAATCGGATCGTCCGCGCTGACTTTGACGCCGGTTACGGCAAACACTTCCGTCTGCAACTGCGCCAGCTCGCTTTCTGGCTGCCATGCGGCAATGCTGTTTGCACTATCACCGGCATTGCCGCCGAAAGTTTGCAGGCTGCTTTTACGGTTGGGATAAACCATATTAAGCTTCATCATCTTGATCTAAATCCAGCTTGTCCAATTGGGCAAACAGTTCGTCTTTCACCCGTTTCAGACGCGAGCGCGGGGCCAGTTTGAACAGTTCGGGAGAATTGTTTGCTTCGTTGAAGGTAAGGTTGTTTTCCGTCATCAGGAAAATATCCTTGCCGAAGGTGTCGGGATTGCGGTTGGGCAGGTGGACGATACCGAGGATGCGGTGTTTGTTCTGCGTATAGATTTTGAAATCGGTAAAATCCTTGCCGCCTTCCTGCACCGCGCCTTTGAAATCGTTCAGCCATACCACGACATCGGCATCCACATTTTTGAGCGTCTGCGACAGACCTGCCAAACAATCGCCCAACGCCTGACCGCCGTTCATGGGAACGTGCATCACCACGCGCACGCCGTTGTCTTTAAGCAGTTCGGCGATATTGCCCTCATTCATGTAGGCAATCAGCGGCACAAACGTGGCCGCGCCGTTGTCAATCACGCCGATGCCGTCCAGTTCCACCAAAGACTCGATCATTTCGTCAAACGGGCGCGTATCGATCGTATTGTGCTCGGTCAGGATTTTTACGGTTTCCACGTTCAGAGCCTTCCAACGGCTGAATGTAGGATTGACCGCATCGGTATCGAAACAGTGCAGCGGCAAGGGACTGCGTTCCTGCAAATATTGCGCCAAAATAGATGCGCACAGCGATTTGCCCACACCGCCCTTACCCTGAACGACAAAATGTACTTCTTTCATATCAAAAACCTCTCTGTATCAAAATGTTTATTCACACGAGAAAAACCACTTTGGATCCGGAAATGGTTTTTACGCTGGGAACAAAAAAGCCGTATCCGATATGCCCATCAGATACGGCAAAGCTTATGGCGGGATAACCATAAGGGAGTAAATGGTCATTATATGAGGTAGGTGGAACTTTATTGTTTCACATCCACCCATTTGCCCCCCTGTTTGGGATCACCCTGATAGCGCACCGTATCGCCGGAACGCGACATCTCATTGCCATGGTAGTCATTGCAATAGGACGGTTTTTGATTCAGGATGACGCGCCGTTGGACGTCTTCGCAAACCTCGCGCTCTTTGTTGCGCATCATTGTGCCGGGAGCCTTATGGCATTGGCGCACGGTAATCGTACGCTTCATTACACGGTTCAGTTCCCTGGCGTCGCAACGGCCCGCCCCGTTGGCAATCGCACGTTTCAGTTCGGGCATACCCGCGCTGTTGGTCGGGCAAAGGTTCAAAAAGTCCAACCGGCCGCGAATCGTGTCGCTCAAATATTCATGGCTGATCGAGAAATAACGGTTGAGTGACGGTGTGCATTCACCCGGTCGCGTACCGCTAGACAAGCATAAAATCGCTTCACAGGCGAGTTTGGCGTCGCCGCTCAATCCGCCTTCCGCTGCGGCAATGGTCGGTGCCAGCAGTGAGGCGGCCAGCAAAGTCAGTATTTTGGTCTTCATGGAAAAACTCCTTATTGGTGGAAAAATGGAAACACGGGGGGAAATCTTTAAACCGCGCGTAGCGGCAAAAAAGCAGCCTGCACGTTGAAGGTTTGATGTGCAGGCTGCCTGAAAAGAAAGGGTATCCTTCTGCATTTCACAATGTTTCCGGCTTTCCACGGCCGCCACAATGGTTGGGTTTCCACCACCCTGCCGCTGTGCAGGGATACCCTGTAAGGCAAAACCCCGCTTCACAATGAAACGGGGTTTAAAAAAATCAAAGTAAAATCAAAACCAATTCAAAACTCACACCGCCGCCATCAGCTCGCGCAGGCGGTTTTCGTAACACGCCCTGCGGCAGGGTTCGCTTTCTTCCCACGCCCGCCAGCGCAGTTCGTCATCGGGCAGCGGGGCGGCTTGGGCAAGATAGCGTTCCAAATCCGCGCTGCGCTCCAAATCCGATGCAAACGGAAAAACCACACCGCCCGTGTGCGTCAGCACCGCCGCCAGCGCGTAACGCGCCAGTTTGGAGAAGAAGCCTTCCACAAAGCCCATGCCCTGCTTTTCCGTATGCTGCGCATAGGCACTCATCAGGCGCGGCGCATAGTAGAGCGCGTAATAGGCTTCTTCCGCATTGTTGTGTGCCAGCTCCGCCACTTCGCCGAACCATTCCTGCCCGACCGCGTAGGCATCGTACCAGTCGTACATGCCGTTTTCGTCCAAGGGCGGCTGCCAGTTGATTAAATCGCCGTTGGGTTTGCGCCGTGTAAACGACAGGTCGTCCCGGCTGCGGATGCGCCGCCTGATTTTGGCGGGCAGGCGCGGGGTTTGGCGTTTTTCAGGCAGCCTTTGCGCTTCGTGCAGTTTTTTCTCGCATTCGATGAAGTAGCGGCGGGCGGCTTTGCCCTGTTCGTTGCGTTCGACCATGGCGAGTTCTTTGGCCATGTCTAGGGTGAGGTGGTATTCGGTTACGGCTTTTCGGTTGCCGCCGCGCCCGTTTTTGGTTACTAAATTTTTAGTAACCAAAAAATCCTGATTTTCTACGAAACCGTATTCTTCAATGCGGTTTTTAATCCAGTCATTAAAACGGCTGGATACTTGCAGAAATTCGTGCAGTTTGCGCGCATCGCATAATAAGGTTTCCGAATCGGAAAGGCTGCCTGAAAAGACGGGGATAAGGTTTTGATTGTTCATTGCTGAACTCCTAGATGTTTAGTTAGTGATTGCCCACGTTTTTGGGTGGGCGGGCTTCAACTACCGCATCTAGACGGCGGAACGTATTCCCCTTGCGGGTATTGTATTAGGCTCTCTCGACCCGCCATAGAGACTATGGCTGCCTGAAAGGCAGGCGTAAAAAAGCCGCAACTGACGGGTGCGATGTGAACCGCTAGATGATTTAGTAGTGCGGCCATCATGCCTGCGTTGCGGCGGTTTGTCAATAAGGAAACCCGCCTGCCGGTGGGGAAGCGGGTTTGGTGGTATCCGTGAAATTGGATTATTGTCCTGCATTGCAGGGGGCTGCCGATTTATAACAGGTTGTTGCCGGGCTGATTATGCTCTAATTCGAATTTTTGTTTTTCAATAACTTGTTTGATTTGCTCGTCAGACAATCCCGCTTCAACCAAGGACAGGCGCAATTGTTCGATACGTTGGAGAAAGGCCTGTTTGGCTTGGTAAACCCCGTCGGCGATAAATTGGGCGTTCAAATCGCTTTCAAGCCGGTAAAACCTGATGTTTGAAATGCAGGAATAGAACCAGTCAAACCGGGCGGTCAATTCTTGGATGGCAATCGTTCCATGCGCTTCGCTGATTCCTTCACGTCCAAGGTAAACGCTGCCCTGTATATTCTCAAACCCGTGTTTGTGAAAGATGTTTCTAATATCTCCGTAAGCGTTGGTATAGCTGTTCCCGTGATAATTGTCTTTCAGGCAGTTGGTATCCATGTCAAAGGTAATCAGGTAACGGCTCATGTTGTTTCTTTCTGATGATTGCGGGATAACGCTCGATATATTGCCTTATTTCTTGACGGGTGGCAAGGCAGCCTGCAACCCGTACTTCCGCCGCGCATAGGCGGTTGCAGGCTGCTTGGCGAGCCGCACGGTGAAGTAGCCCGTACCGCCGTCTTCCAGCACCACCAAACCGCGCCTTTTAGCGGCAGCGGCACAACGCCGTTTGGCTTTGTCTTCATGTGCGAAATGCGATACCGTGACAAACGGGCGGTAGGCCAATACCGCGAGCAGCCGCTCTTCATCCCAGCGGCGGGTGTAACGATGTGCCATAGGATACTCCGTTAGATATTGTCCACAGTTTTTGTGGACAAGGGTTGGAAAAAGGCGGCAAGGCCGTGAATTTGAAACGGATTTGCCACCGCATAAAATTAGGGCAGCCTGAAAACATAGTTCTGTTTGCAGGCTGCCTTTGCCATGGGGCGGGTATCCCGCCGTGCGTGTTAAGATTGGGTTTCCTAATCCGACAATCCGCACACCCGAAGGAGATACCCATGGAAAATAAAAAACTGAAAGAACATGACCTGAACTATTCCAGCCACCAAAGGAAAAATATCGGAACAGAAACGGCAGCCAACTTCTGGAGGTCAAACTGCCTACCGAGAGCCGCATCAGCCAGCACGAACAAAATCCCAAACAAGGCGGGCGCACGGAACAGACGGATAAATTTCGTGCCGTCGGCAAAATAGCTGTCTAATGCGGTTATCCAATGCTTCCGTTCCTCTGTCTGTATTTCGGTTTCCAGTTCGGCCTGCCAAACCATTGCGTGCGGAAAGCACTCCGCCAGCTCGCGTTCGCTGTGCAGGCTGTACCGCACCTTCGGCAGGCGGAACGTGTTGCCCAAACTGTCCGTCAGTTCCAGCACGTTGTCCCGACCCAGCGAAATCCGGCGAACCTTATCGGCCGGACGGTAAAACGAAGCTATGCTGCTGTAAAGGCTGCTTTCAAACCGAAAACCCCGTTGTCCGAAGTAAAACCGTTCCGGATTGCTTGCTGGCAAAAAGGGAATAAAACCGAACCATATAAACATCGTACATAGTCCGCATATTATGGCGTACACCACTACCGGCATGTTGTTATACAGATTGGAAGGTATCAAAACCGTTATCAGGCCTGTGCTGAACAATGCGGAAATAACTAAGGCTGCCAGCATGAATAAACCGTCAGAGGCATCTGCCGTTTCCAAACGGTATTCGTATAAATCGGATGAATCAGTCATAGCGGTTTATCTTCAAATATTAAATTATCAATACCGGAATCCAATTCCCTAATCTGCCGCACCAGCCCGGGAAAGCCGAAACGCTCCGCCAACCTGGGCTGCAATACTATGAACCGTTCGATACAGCGCAGCGTACATGCACTGTCGTTGCGGTCATCCGCATGGACGGGCAGATTGTGCATCGCTTCCGACAACTGCCCGATGGCCGTCATATTTTCGCGCAATCGGTCATCGGTAAAATTGTCCAAAACCGGATTGAGGTTTTCGTGATACAGCGAAGACCGTCCCGCACTCAAATAGCGGATGGCGGTAAACGCTTCTTTCGCCATCAGGCCGTATAGCTGCAAAAGCCGCTGCTCTTCCGACAGGGCAAAACGATTATTCATAAAAACTCCCAAAAAAAACCACACAAAGAAACCTGCTCTACTATTCAGAAACAACAAAAGCAAAACAGGCTTGATTTTGTAGATTTGCACTTTCAGGCTGCCTGATATATTTCGGCAGCCTGAAAACAGAACTATGTTTGCAGGCTGCCTTTGCCATGGGGCGGGTATCCCGCCGTGCGTGTTAAGATTGGGTTTCTCAATCCGACAATCCGCACACCCAAAGGAGATACCCATGGAAATCATTATTTCATTTTTTGGCCTCATTATTGCCATTGCCGCAGTTATCCTGACTGTAATCCAATCAAGAAATGCTATCCGCCCCAGTCTTAAAATCACCAAAGTGCAAAACAACGGGGGCAATACCGTTATCGAAATCGAACTTGGCCGGATGCCGTTTTGCTACCGCATCCGCAGCGTATCCACACTGGGCTGGATGCCGCCGAAAATATTGGCTTACGGGGTGGGATGCTATGACCCCAATACACCGCAACACCCGGTTCCGAGCAGAAAAGTCAAACCTGCCTATTGGATTAATGCGGACTTAGCCGCATCGGCATCATGCCGGTTTTGGTTTGTCATCGCACCGTCGAAACAGCATATTTGGTTGAGAATCACCTTTTTCAGCATATCTTTCCCTTGGCGTTCAAGCTATGAAATACCGGCATTCAACCAAGACAGCACTATCGTCTGAACACCGCAGACAAAACAAAAAAACAGGCGCAAACCAGCCAGTCGGCCAAAGCCGCGACCATCCGCAAAAACGCAAAAAACAGAAAAGACAACAATTTGCTTCCTCTCCAAAAAACCCACACAAAGAAACCTGCTCCACCCTTCAAAAAAACAACAAAAGCAAAACAGGCTTGATTTTGTAGATTTGCACTTTCAGGCTGCCGATGTATTACGGCAGCCTGAAAACGCGGAAAACCGTCCGAAGACGGCACGCAGGCTGTGTTGTGCCAAAGACGCAACAGGGAAACTGCGCTGGGGGCTTGTCCGCAGATTATCGCCCCCGCATCGGGGATACGCCCCGATTGAAAAGATACGTCCGGCTGCCGCCTGTCCACGGACGCGAACGCGCTACCCGTATGCACGGCATTGTGTTTCGGCAGGCCGGATACTGCCTGCAACCATTGATACGCCTTCACCGAAGCGGCTTTGCTTCGGGCGGTTGCTGCGTGGGCCAAGTTGTTAAAGAGCGGTGTTGCTTAACTGGGTTTAATTTTAAGCAAACTTAAATAAATTATCAAGATATATTTTAGTTATCTTAAATTTAAGTGATAAGAAAATGAATTTAAATATATTTAATTTTGTAGAATAACCACACAAAAACAGCCTGCACCCCAAAATTCAAGGTGCAGGCTGCTTTGTCTTGACTATAATAACGGATTCCGTTATTATGAGGACATGATTACCGATTTCTATTGCAAAGACACGCAAGCCTTGTGGGAAGGAAAGCGCGTAAAGCGTTTTGCCAATATCGAACGGGTGGCATTAAGGAAATTGCAGCAAATCCATGCCGCCGCCGATTTAAACTTCCTGCGCATCCCGCCGGCAAACCGTTTGGAAGCACTCAAAGGCGACCGCGAAGGGCAGTACAGCATCTGCGTTAATGACCAGTGGCGTATCTGCTTTATTTGGGAAAACGGACACGCAAGCCGCGTGGAAATTGTCGATTATCACGACTAAAAGGACAAAGCCATGAACAAAAGAGAAATCCCCCTTATCCACCCCGGCGAAATCCTGCTAGAAGACTGGCTCAAACCGTTGGGCATCAGCCAGTATGCGCTGGCCAAAGCCATAGACGTTCCGCCGCGCCGCATCAATGAAATCATCCTCGGCAAACGTGGCATTTCTGCCGATACCGCCTTGCGGTTGGGTGCGTTTTTCAATACGGACGCGCAAAGCTGGCTCAACCTGCAAAGCCATTATGACGCGGAAACCGCACGCATTGCCCTAGCCCCCACGCTGGCGCATATCGTGCCGTTCCGTGCCGCCGGTACGGCTGCTTCCGTTTAAACGTATGTGGACGTGATATGTCCCACAATACAAGCAGCAGGCAGGCTTACTATGAATTTACCCATCATCATCCATAAAAACGAAAATACGGGCTACGGCGTAACCGTACCCGATTTGGCAGGCTGCTTTTCCTATGGCGATACGCTGGACGAAGCCATCGCCAATGCCCATGAAGCGGCGTTATTCCATATTGACGGCATGATTGCGGATAAAGGCTTCCAACCCATCACGCCAAGCAGCCTTGCCCAAATCCAAAAAGACAATCCCACCGCCATTTTGGCCGTCATCAGCTTGGACGAAGCCCAATTTACCAAACAAGTCCGTTTCAATGTCAGTTGGAACGAATACCTGCTCAACCGTGTGGACGAATATGTTGCCGCCCACCACGATACCCGGAGCGGCTTTCTTGCCAAAGCAGCGATTGCCGCGCTGGAACGCCCGAATCCATAACCGTAAAAAAGGCAGCCTGAAAACCGATTTTTTGGTTTTCAGGCTGCCTTTGTTGTCGTACTACTTATCCGGCAATTGCCCCAATGCCCTTGTTTTTCACTATCGTTAGCAGCTTCAATGCCGTGCCGCTCGGTTTTTTCACGCCGCGTTCCCAGTCGGAAACCTGGTTTTTGCTGATGTTCAGATGAATGGCAAAGGCCGCCTGCGTCAAATCCTCCTTCTCGCGGATGGCGCGGATTTGCTCGCCGCTGAGCGGCTCCACCTTGGTCAGGCAGGCTTTGTCATATTTCCGCATTTGGCGGTCGTCGATTGCACCGACACGGTGCAGGCTGCTTGCAATATCGTGGGCAGTTGCCAATAAATCGCTTTCGTATTTCATTTGATTAACTCCGTATATTCGTTTTGTGCCAGTAATTCTGCCAAAATTTCATCGTCCAAGTGCAGCAGTTGCGCTGCCAAATCGCGATACACCGCCAGCTCTTTACCGCTGATATTACTGCGCTCGTTTTTGGCAAAGGCATACACAAAAAATGCCCTACTTTCATGCTTGAACAAAATAATGCTGCGGAAACCGCCGCTTTTTCCCTGTCCTTGCCGTGCGATCCGCTGCTTAATCACGCCTCCGCCCAAGTCGGCATCTATCAATCCGCGCTCGGCACGGAGAACTGCATCCAGCAAGTCTTCATCGTCAATGTGCTGCCTATCGGCAAATTTGGCAAAATTCCGATACTTGAAAATCCGCATATCCGTCCTTTAAAATCATGCTTGGCATGATAGCACAAACAAACCGGAAATGCAAAAAGCAGCCTGCACATCCAAATTCGGCGTGCAGGCAGGCTGATTTGAACAATGCGGCCACATAGCCCAAATCAGCCTGCCTGCCTTATCCTTTGCAGCAAAGCAGGATTTTCATCCAACAAAGCAAACAGGATAGACAGGGATTTTGGCGGCTCGACCTTCCCGCTCTCATAACGTGAAAAAGCATTCACGCCGCCGCCGAACAAATCCCCCGCTTCGCGCTGGGTCAGGTTCAGTTTGGCACGGACGCTGCGGATGAAATTGGGGTCGGCTTGCCGCTCGTTTACCTGTTTGATAAACGCACCCATTAAATCCATTGTCCGCTTGCCCTCCGCAGGTCCGGTCAGATGGTCTCCGCAGGCATCGCAATAATCCGCTTCCACATGGGGCAGGACGGTTGTTTGCCCCTTATAGGTATAAGGGACATCGCGCACATCGTGCACCAACTCGGCTGCGCCGCACACAGGACATTTCATTTTATCGCTCCTTAAATGAAACAATTAACACATCATCAATCACAGTCAACTTGATATATAAACCGCCGTAAGGCTCAACGTTCGGGCGGTATACATCCTGCCAAACGGTATGATCGGCATGGGTCGTCATGCTTTTGTAGAAATCCGAACGGTTCAAGTTATTTACGATTTCCACCATCGCGGCATAATCAATTCCCGCTTCTTGTGCGGTACGCCTTGCAGAAAACGTTGCCGCAACGCGTCCTTCCGCAATCAATGCTTTCACGATTTCCAATTTGCAATGCGGCGTACGCTTTTCCACGACAAATCCAATATAACCAATCAGGTTTAATTATAACCTTAATGGTTATAACTGGCAAGCAAATTTTACAAAAAAGCAGCCTGCACTTCCGAATTTGGTGTGTAGGCTGCTTTTCCTATCTACCTCTTACGCCGATAAATCCGATGCTCTACCAACGTCCCTACAATCTGAATGTTATACTGGTTGGATGACAACGGCGCATAATCATCATTCAACGGCACAAGGGAAAACGAACCGCTGTTTTCCGCAGCCAACTCATTGGCTTTGAACTTTCTGAAAAAGAAGCGGTTATCAATTTTGGCAACCACAAACTCACCTGGGGCAGGTGCAAGGTTTAGGTCAAAAACAACCATGTCATCCGGCATAAAGTCAGGTTTCATTGAATCATCGGTCACACGAAGGGCGATTACCCGCCCCATATATTTGATTTCAGACATAATGTACTCGTCCTTATCGGAGTTGATAATCCGAGTATCATTGCTGTTTTCTAGAATTTCTTTTAAATAATCGTAGCTTACAACGGGAATTTTGGAAATATCCAATAGTTCGTGTTGCGTAACGTTCCCACTCCCTCCGCGCAAGAGCCATGCAAAATCACAATTGAATACCAAAGACAAATCATATAGATTATCCGCATTTGGTTTCGTCAAATCTGCTTCCCATTGTGAAATTGCGGCGTGGGAAACTCCTTGAATTTTCTTGGCTAAATCATTCTGCGTCAGATGTCGCTCCTTCCGCATCTGCTTAATTCGTTGCCCTATCGTCTCGTTCACAACCGCAGCCTAATAATTGATTAATAACTCAAAGATAGTAACTGATGTTGCTTTAAGTTTCCTTTATGTGTAAAATTTAAGAAATCTTAAATTATCAAATGGGCGGCCTATGCTGAAAACAGATGTAAAAAAATACTACGGTTCTTTTGCCAAAGCCGCTCGTGCGCTCGGCATCAGTTCGGCAGCTATTTCGCAATGGAACGATATCATCCCAGAAAAACAAGCCTATCGCTTGGAAAAAATTACCAAGGGACAATTGCGTGTAAACCGTGATTTGTACGAACAAAACGATATGGAAATCACTTTTCAGGCTGCCGAAAAACCCCAATAAATCGCTGATATATGTACACCACCGCCACCCTGACAACCCTGATAGACAGCCACGGCAACGGCTTTTCCATCGACTACGAAGACTTTACCCAACTGTTGGGCACGGAACTCGCAGCCGACAAGCTGCTTGCCTGCCTGTTCCGTTGGACGCGGTGGTCGGACAGCAACGAAACGCCCGAACAGCGCGCCGAGCGCGACGGCTGGATACGCAAGTCCGGCAGGGAGCTGTTTGATGAAATCAAGCTCACGCGCAGCCTGTACGAACGCGCACGGCGCAAACTGCGCGAGCTGGGCATTGCCCAATGTCGCCGCGAAAACGCCGTGCACGGCATGATGACCTGGAAGCTGGACATCAAACGTCTGACCGAACTGCTCATTACGAAGGTGTACGGCGAGCCGTTTGTCGAAGCGGACGCACAGACCGACCGCAACGGTTTCAGGCTGCCCGAATTTGTCCCTTTGGATTTGTGGACAAAACACCAAAAAGCCCTGTATCAAAAACACAAAACCTGCACCGTCAAAGACAAACGGCAGTTTGTGGAGCAGCTGGCCGCCCTGCGCGACAAAGGTTTCGATATCCGTCTGGTGATGCAGCGTTCCATTGACAAAGCATGGTTCGGCTTTTTCGAACCGATCCCATCCAATGCACCGCAAACGCAGGACAACGGTAACGCGGCGGCAAAAGCCGAATACGAACGGCAGATGGCGGCCAAACGCGAAGCCAAACCGCCCGATAAACCCCGGCCGCCCGCCATCAGTCCGTCGGAAAGCCATACTTTGGCGACACAGATGTTACAGATGCTTAAAGGCAAAAAACCTTACTGACAACGGCAGACACCCCCTGCCGCTTTTCCCGTGCCTAAAATCCGCCCCGAACGCCCGAAACCGCGCCCGATAACGCCCGAATCGGGCGTTTTTGTGTTTCAGGCAGCCTGAAACCGGTAAAACGGCATTGCCGCACACCTAAAAAACCGCCGCGCCGGAATTTCGGGCGTTTCCGCCGCCGTTTTACGCCAAAAAAGCAGCCTGCACATTGCCGCGCCGTGCCGTTCGGGTTACTTTTTTCTTTTTAAATAACCGAAATAAAACATCACTTTGCAGGAACAGCGCAAAGAACAATGCCGCATAAACCCGAAGAACAATGCTGCACGAATCCAAACACTCTAATGAAACATAGAATACAAACATACAATACGTTTCATATACCTGTCAGGCTGCGCCTGCCTTCGCGGTTTTTGATTTTTTTTTGATTTTGAAGAAGAAAGATCCGGGATGCGCGGCAATATGGATTGATAGTGGATAGATAGTTGGAATTTTATAATAAATTTGTTTGAAAAAATTGAAAAAGCTGTCTGCATGAATTACAGACAGCTTTTTTATACCTTACTTTTCCCAAGATAGCTGCTAGTACATATCAAAGAGTTTTCTTTGAGTATGAGGAATAATCCGATCCGACAGTTGAATATTATTGCCGTTTCTTCGAATACGTCCATCAACCGCCAATATTTGTATTTCTTTTCCCGCCACTAACTGACTTAATACTTCACGGTAAATAGCAGCTGTAGCCGGCGTTTTATTACAAGTCATTGAAAATAGGGCTTCAAAATTCATCTCTTGTTCATTTGCATAAATTAACTTGGGAAATTCCTCGGTAAGTTGCCGGATACTGGAATCTCTGGCTATATCGTCGAATTCGAAACCTAATGTTGATTGTCCATGAAAATTCTCATCGCTGTTGGGGTCATATCCTACCAGATTAAACATGTCTAATCCTGAACCGCCGTAGTGGATAAAATTGTTCCTATACTGCCAGTGAACCTCTGTCATTACATCGCGGGCTTTGTAGTGCTGGGACATGTGAATCAGCCAATAGTCGCCGTGTCCGCCTGAGTTTCTGATAAAAAAAGGGGTAAAAAATGCGGCATTACAGGCTGTTATCAAAGATTCATGAAGAACGCTCTGTACAAAGAAACGCCAGCTCTTATCTTTTTCCTTTAGTTTTTGAAAATCGATAGAATTGAACACTTCCGGCAGTTTTATACCGATTTTGTTCAGTATATCTGCCGTTGTTTTTCCCGCACCGGCAAAATTAATTAGAGAATCCACATTGAATGTGAGTATGATTTCGGCACGGGGCAGCTCCCGAAAAATATTCCTCATCAGATTCGTGGGCACATCAGTATAGCCGTATTGATCCAATATAAATATGGAGCGTCCGTTACGCGGGCTTTTCTTTTGGACAAATTCGATAATTTTCGGAGCATAATCCTGAAAGCAACCGTTAAGCATCTGTATTTTGCTGGTTGTCGGGGACAGATACCCTTTATTTTTCAGAACAAACTCGAGATGCTTGAACGTTTCTTTATTTTCTTCAACGAAAATATAGTCAACATCCAAACGCAAAGGTTTCTTTCTTTCCTGATTCAGAAGATACTCTGCCTCTTTTACTGCTTCTAGGCAAACCAACGGAGAGCCGTGGACAAGCTCTTGTTTATCTTTATGCCGATACAATCCTCCGCCGGCAAATCCGTCCACTAGTGTTAGTCTAAATATGTCCTGCTGAGGAAGGCTGGCCAATGTTTTAAAATACTGAATCAGGTAAGCTCGTAAAACATCTAGTTTCGCTACGCTATGCTGTTGGAGTTCTGCCGGTCCGTTTTTCCAGTTATAATGATGAATGGTCATGGAGTTCCTTGTGATTTTCTTATTTTTTAGATTATGAGTCACGAAACCTCTATTATTGGCATTTCATCCCATGTACGGCCATTCAAGACGCGGCCGTTTGCTTTTTTCGCACGTTTTTTACCATCAGCCCCCCATCCGCCCCATTGTTTGAAAAAAAAGGCCACATCCGTTTCTTTACATTGCAAACGTATATTTTCAACCCAATCCGCACTCATGGGTCTAGCACGACTACCGGACTCACCGCCCACGATAACCCAATGTATATCGGTTAAATCAATTTGTCCCAAATCTTCCAACAATGGTTCGACCGACAGAAAACGGATGTCGGCCTTTATACGGCGCAAATTGTCTATTCTGGGAACTCCATATTTCCGATCCTCGACCGTCACGCCGAGCCAAGCATTTTTAGGAACAGGACGGTTCTGGAAAAAATGTTCCATCCGTTCTGCTCGCTTTGTCAAAATTTGAAAAGTATGCCAATCGGCCTTCTCAATGGTCATAATAACCTGTTCTATGAAATTGAAAGGTATTTCCTCATGGAACAAGTCTGACATTGAATTTACAAAATAGGTTGTCGGTGTTTTCCGTTTGAGCGGTTCGTCCAAACGGTTAGGAAGTATTTTTAGTTTGAAACCGTCTTCATACCCTGGCGTCCCCATAGCTTTTAGGCGGCAGGCCATAGTTTCGGCATAGCAGTTCTTGCATCCCGGCGATACTTTTGTGCAACCGACGGCAGGATTCCAGGTTCTTTCGGTCCATTCAATTTTACTTGTATTTGCCATGTTTATTTACTCCGCTTCGGTCATTTTGGATAGGCTTAATGCGACCGTCAGGCATTTTAGCATTTTAAGCTTAATGTTTGTTCATAGTATGGGTACATTATTATTTTACGTATATTTTATGAAAACATATATTTGGATTAAATTCCAATTAAACTGTTGTTAACAATGAAAATATTTTGTGCCATTCAGACAGATGTTTTAAAAGTACCAGTTCTCCAGGTTGATGACCAAGAAGGACAGTAAAACACAATTTGAAAAAGGGAAAGATCCGGGATACGGAAATATGGATTGATGGCGGAGGGACGGTTGGAATTTGTGCGTACATCTGTTGGATAAGATTAAAACAGATACATTTCCGTCCCGAAACCCGTTTGGGACGGACAAATATGGTGATGCGGCCCGGGCCGACGGCGGCCCAAACTATGCCGTTCAATAAAATATTGGTACGGATGTAAAAAAACGGGAATGGTACGGCGTTTCGGCGTACACACTCCCAAACCGGCCATCTGTCGGATTTGCGCCGCAGCGCGAGGCCGGAACTTGCGAAGCAGGCGGTCACACAAACCCACAAATGAAATACTCTACGGCTGACTGAAATACTTGATGGCGTGATGTAATATGGCGTTATCATACATCCGCTTTATTGTTTTCAAATTTATTTTCTCCATATGGCGCTGATGAGCGGTTCAAAATTATTGTGCGCAACAATAATCTGTTGCGGACTAATCTCATGCGAATAATTATGCAGCGTACTATGCAATATATCCAAACTGCCCGTACCGCTTCCCCGTTTGGGGCATTCAAGCTTTAATGCGGCTAATTGTTTTTGATTGATGAGCCCGGGATCCTTATGATGGATATCCTGTGCGACACCCAAGATTTTCACCCTCAATTTTGAACCCTCTGAGACCCGATCCGTAGTGCTTCCATCGTTAAATACTATGGCGCCATTGTGCAAAATATAGTAGTCGCAACTTAACTCTATCAGCGAGCGCAGTAGGGCGGCCGTTGAGTAAGGCGTTTCTTGAACATTCAGTTTGTTCTTTAATTCTAAATAGATATTACGTATTTTTCCCAGATTTCTCGGAATATTGAGGGCATAATTAATCAAATGTTTTGTGTTCGTTGGATTTGGGACAGGTTTGCCATTGCCTGTCGGCGGCACTGTTCCATGATCTGTGATAGGGGCTGAGATACTCTTTTCTGCGCCATCGGTATCAGCATTTGCACTTGGATCGTTATTACCTGCATTATCGGGTGGATTGGGTACGGTGCCGCCGGATGGGTTGGAGGTTGCAGAAGCCTTTGGGTTGGGAGAATAGCGGTGTTTAATATCTGACCGATATTGGTCTGCAATGGGCTGTATTTCGTCAATGACGGTCAGGAAAAGCATACTGTCTTCCCTCATACCGTTTTTAGCCGTATTCCAAGGAAGTTTGTTGGGCTCTTCAGATATGAAGTGCACAAGGCATATGAAGCCATTATATTCAGAGTGCCATTTCGTTTTCCATCCGTGATTATGGGACGTGCTCGCTTTCACAATAACCCGGTCATTGCAAATGAAATAAATACCAAAATCATTCGTTAAGGTTTTATTTACCGAGAGTGAATACTTCTCTTCATTTTTAAGATAATATTTTTCGTGTATTCCGGATTGAATAATGACTTTAACGCCATCGATATTTTTTTCCCGGTAAGTCGGAGAGACAGGTCCGCTTCTTCTGATTCCGGGCAAACTTGAAGTGATGACGCCCAAGGATTCCCCATTATAATTTATTGTTATTTCAAATCCTTTCGAAAAATAAAGAGAATATCTGTCCTTAAAGCCGTTAAGGGCGTTTTCCAGCCATCTCCTATTGCCGATTTCACCTTGGATTTCACTATATATCCGAGTGACTGTAAATCTGGTTTTAATATCGCCTCTGGATGCTTCTTCTTTCGCCAGAATTTTATTTTCCGAACCGTTAAAACTGTGTTTGGAAAAATCAAATTCATAACATTGCCGACCATTGTCAATAAAAAAATGGTATTGCTCTCCCATTTTCAATAGTGACCGTTTCAAACCGATACCGTATTGGCCGATACCGTATTGATGTCGGGATTGCCTTGCTATATAGAAAGCATCATTGGCCAATGTTTCTTTCTGCATACCAAAACAGTTGTCTTCTATGCAGATGGATTCCGGCGAGATATCTATGTGCACTTTATACCCTTCATATGATTTCGGCAGGCCCATCACGTCTTTTTCATAGTTTCCATTTCGGATAATGCTGTTTCTTGCCGCATCGATAGAATTGTCAACCAAATCATAGAGTGCGTCTAATGTGGAAATATCTTTGGTTAAAATATCCTGCAGGAAATTGGGTTCGAGACCTGTACTGATTTCAATCATATTGCTGTTTTTCATGGCGGTTATTTCTTATTCAGTTTTTGATGGATGACACTTAAAATCTGTTTCGACACAATGGGGGAAACACTATTCCCAATCATTCTGAAACTATGCCATTTTGTCGGATGGAATGTAAACCAATCCGGGAATCCTTGTAGCCGTGCCGCTTCTCTGACCGTAATAACGCGGCCTTCTTCCGGATGAAGCGGCCGGACGGATTGGAAACTTCCTTTATCCGATCCGGTCCCCGCCCTTAATGTCGGGCATAAGCCGTCCCACGATAGTTTTTTGGAACGGCTGACGGGATCCGTCTCCCCGGGATTGGTTTTTTTATAGCGTTCGGCAACCGTCGGAGAATGAACGGTGGCAAACAATCCCGATACCTCTCCCGCCGCATGTTTTTTTATTGCATCTGACAACCCTAATCCTTTTGGAGCGGGGCTTCTCATTTGCCGCGCATATTCAGACAGTTCGGAAGCTTCAGGGTAGGCAGAAAACCCCCAATCATAACCCGAATCAGAATGGGGAATAGGTGCCGGAAGGTCTTTAATGGCATCGGCAACATTGACTTTAGGCAAAGTAAATCTGAAATGGCTTTCAGATAAGGAATCAAAATGTGCTTTATCGTAACCTACAATAATCACCCGCCGGCGTTTAGTGGGGGCGCCGCAGTCGGAAGCATCGACAATAAGGGGGCCGATTAATGTGTACTTTTTATTTACGATGGAAAGTGCTTTATTCAGTTGCGGTAAATTGCGTTTGTCGATCAGACCCTCAACATTCTCCATCACGAAAAATTTCGGGTCCAGTATATTGACGTGCCTGAAAAAATCTTCCAGCAGTTTTCTCCTGGGATCATTAACATCACCAATCCCCATTCTCGAATATCCTTGGCATGGCGGCCCACCTATCACACCGTCGATTTTTTGCCGCCCTAAAATATGGCGCCAGCCGTTTTCGTCCAATAAGGATAAATCTTTATTCAGTACTTTTGTATGAGGAAAATTATTTTTATAGGCGGATTGGAGAGTGGGATCTATATCGATAGCCGCAATGGTGTGAAATCCCGCAAGTTCGGCTCCCAAACCGAAGCCGCCGCATCCGCAAAATAAATCTACTAAAACAGGTTTTGTATTCATCGTTTCGACCGTTTGTATTTCTTACACGGCATTCTACTTTGAAAAAACAAATTTGTCGACCGTACGGAAGTAATCATTTCCAAACAATAGATTAGGCATCAAGAGCAAAAAATGCGTGACTGGTTGATGCATTTGTCGGCGGCGGGTTTTACTTGCCCATACGGGTGTTTCAGATTTGGCCAACAGAAAAATTTAGGCCGTAATAAAGACGCTTCTTGTCGGAAAACACTATCGGGCTTCGGACATTGTTGCCAAAAAGCAGCCTGCACCCTGGAAACCTGACATAGGGGCTGCTTTGAATTGCCCGGGCAATTTGAAAACTGTTACAATAGTATCCGCAGCCGTGGAAAGCTGTACAACATTGTTCCTGCCGATGGCAGGCGGGTCGGGTGGGTGCAAGCCCGGCGGTTTCACAATGGCCGTTTTTCCACCCCCGTCCCATACCTGCCGCCTTGCGCGTGGAAACGCAATGCGGCTTTATTTTTAACATTGTGAAAGGCAGTCTGTCATGCAGCAACTGTATCAAACCGGCGCGCTTTGCCGCCCATCCGTCCGCCGTTCTCCCGGCCGATCTGTTACGAAATCCAATCAACCTGTTGCACAATACAAAAGCCATGTTACGAAACCTGTGACGAAACCCCATGGTTTCGTAACAAAATCCGTTACAAAACCCGTTACGAAATACCATCAAACCGGCCCTACCCTTTCAAAAAGGGTATCGGTGCGTTACAAAACCCCGTATTTTGCTATGTGCCAATGCGAAAGAGCGGAGGTGCGTCATGCTTGATAGCGTTTTAGGCTTCGGCGTACTGGGTTTTTTAGGCACGATGGCATGGCTGGGTATACGGCAACTGCAGCGCGACCAATACCGCAGGGAAGCCGAATATTGGCAGCATGAATGCGCCATGCTCGAATATGAAAACCGCTTCCTGCACGGTTTGGAGCAACGGCTCATACCGCGCCTGTTGAACCGTTTCGGTGCCGATATGCAGGATTTCATGATTGACAGGGAACTGGTGCGGCGCAACGAAACCGCACACCCGAAGCAGGCCGGGCATATAACGGTTCAAATGTACGATCCGAGCCGAGTATCAAAAGGCATCGACATCACCGCCGGAAACTTTGTCGGTAAGGACGGGGCTGATGAAGCGGACGAATGGAGTGGCGAAACAGAATATGCCGATTGCCGCCCCGCAGATACGCACAGACAGCCGTTTGAGCAAAGAAGTAATATGACCGTTGCACAACGCGGATACCCGTCAAATTGCGACGCAAAACCGCAGACGCCGATACGCAGCAACCGCGCAGACGGTATTCCGCAGATCGGCTGGCAGGGCAACGACGTTATTGATGCCGATTTTGTCGAAATCCCATCCGGGCATATCCGACAGGCTGGCAACAGCCTGTTGCAAGACAGCGCCCAACCCCATACACGCAAAGGCGGCCGGCCGAAAAAATACGCCACCGCCGCCGAGCGGCAGGCCGCCTACCGCGCAAGGCGGGCCGCCTGAAATTCCGAAACAAAAAACCGAAAAAAAGCCCGAATCCGGACAGGACCTCCCTGTTCCGGATTCGGGCTTTTAGTGTGTTACGAAACGGCAAAACCGCGTTACGAAACTCATGCGGGGCGTGATAAAACCGTTACGAAACTGTGTTACGAAACTCAAATATCTATTTGAAAACAATTAGATGTTAATTTCGTAACGGATTTCGTAATATTGAATGGTCAAATCAAATCATGCCAGTCTTCCTTCTTGGCTTCTTCCCAGTTAAAGGGCTTTGTCCCCGCTACCGTTTCAGATTCGGAAGCTTCAGACTGCACCGGAATGCTGCGGACAGCCTCGGATTTCGGCAGCCTGCCGGATTCTGCCGCAGGTTGTCCGGCCGGATGCTCCTTCGGTAATGTCTTGTTCCGATTGATGAAGCGCGTAAGCGTACGCTGGCTGACAACTACCCCCTTTTTTTCGGATAGGAAACGCAAAACATCGCTGTCACTAAATCCCAAATCTTTCAGTGTTGTAATCTGCTCGGAAAACCGATCCAATTTCCGTGATTTTCCCGTCGCCCTGTTTGTTTCGATGAAGTTTTTCAAATCCGTATCCATATTTCCAATTCCATTAGTTAAGCATGGTCAAAAATAGCCATAAATAGACATATTACGCCAATATATCGGACGAATTATAGCCAATAATGAGACAAAATAGTAGATAAAATAAGACGAAAATAGCCATATATGGATATTAAAAGACAAATATAGACACAAATAGACAAAAATAAAGACAATATTAAGATATATATAGACATTATATGGACATAAAATAGACAAATTTAACGTCATTTTCCCTTGTATAACGAAAAATTTCCCGCATCCCGTGTACCTTTCTATTCAAAAACCCAAATCTTTCTAGGTAGAACAATTTTTAAGCTAGAACGCAGGATAGGCAGCCGCCGACAAAACTGCTGCGTTTTGTTATTCCGCCTTCCGGCAGAAACGCCGCTTTGCGGCTGTATTGATGGAAGGGGTGCTTTTCTAACGACGCAAAAAAGCCTACGGCCGCACTCCGTTTTCCGGGTGCGGCCGTAGGCTTCTATGACGAGTTGAACGGTCAGCGTTGTGTACGTTTGCGGTACTGCCGTATGAGTTCGCCGACTTTGTCGGTATGTTGGTCAATAAAGGCTGCCAGCTCTGCAATATTTTGGCTAGTCAGGGAAGCCGTTTCTCCGGCATTGAGTTTACGGGCAATCTGGTTGAGGTTGTTTCCGATTTTTACGAGCTGGTAGTTGGATTGGTAAAGTGCGGTTACTTCGTTGTCGGTTAGGATAGGGTGTTGGTCTATATAGCCGGCTAAAATCGCTAGGGCATAGCGGTTAGCCGACATTTTGCCGATCTTCGCACCTTGTGTCAGGTAATCGGCAATATGGGGGGGCAGTTTGAGTTCCAGCCTCATTGTTTTCTGCTGGGTACTGGCCGCCGGTATCGTCGGATAAAGCTTGGGGATTGCCGGTTTGTCTCGTTGCGCACGCAGCCACTGTTTTACAAAGCCGGAAATATTGGCTTTGCCCGTGTGCTGCAATGCCAGTTGTTTCAGGGTTTCTTTTTCCTCTTCGGTCAATCCGTGTACGTCTATTTTTGCCATTGCTGTTTCCTTTCAAAATATCCATGCTTTCAAGCAAGATTGAGGCTGCCTGAAATTTTACTTTGTACTATTCAACCTTCTATCCACCCGCCTGCCACCTCCGCCCAATCCCCAATCAGTGCCGTTAATGTTTCCGCTTGGATGAGCTGTTCGGCGCGAAACAGCGTATCGGCATCGTCTCCCTGCCGTTTTACTTCTTCGGTTATTTGGTCGGTGAACTTTATCCGCCGCAGGGTCAATTCATCGGTTAGGGAAAAAGCAACCTGTTCGCGCCAGATAAGGCCGAGTTCGCGGACGGTTTTACCGTCTTGCAGCAACCCGGCGATGCGGCTGTCGGTCAGGTTTTCTTTGGCGGCGGTGATTTTTGCGCCGCACTGCGTGTGTTTGAACGTGCCGCTGTCACCCAGCTCAAACGGTTCGGCGGCTTCACCTTCGGCAAGCCATTCGGTCATGACGTGTGCAGGCTGCCTTCGGGTTTCGGGCAGCCTGACGGCCAGACCGCCTAGGGCTTCGCGCAGTTTGGCCAGCAGGTTCTCGGCAGCTTTCGGGGCGGCATTGACCAGCAGCAGGCTGCGGGCATAATCAATTACGGCGTAAGTCCGTGAGGGTTTGGCCAGTGCTTGGGGTAACAGTGCATCGACCACCCGTTCGCGGATTTCGTGCCGTTCCCGCTTGCCGACCGGCCGGTGTTCGGCTTGGGCGATGCGCTGGACGGTTTCATCAACTTTGGCGGAGATTAGGGATGGCGGCAGCACTTTTTCTTCGCGGTGCAGAATGAAGCCTAACGTATTGCCCGCGATACAGGTCAGGCTGCCGCTGTCGGGAAGGATGGGGGCGAAGCCTTCGCTAAACCAATCCAACCCCGGGCAGGGCGAGAAGGGATATTCTGCAAGTTTGGCGGCAACAATATCGGGCGCGGGAAGGCTGTCGGCAATGCGGTAGAAGGTGAGTTGTTTGAAGGGCATGGTCAACGCTCGCTTTCGTAGTCTTGGTCGGTCTCGGCGGAACGGTGTTTTGCAGGCTGCCTTTCGGGTGCAGGCTGCTTTTTCGGGATTTCGGGTGCAGGCTGCTTTTCAGGTTGCGACATTTGGCCGAACCTAATTTTGGCATTTTCCGTGCGGTAGCTCTGCTGCATTCGGGTCGTGAAATCCTGCGTATCAAGCTGCCGCTTCAGCTGGCCAATCAGCCGTGCTTCTGTCTTGTAACCCTGCCGGTACAGGGCTTGAGCGATTTGTGCGTATTCCTGCGCCAATTCGTCCCGGGTTTTGACGGCTTTGTCCAAATAAGGGTGGACCGGTGCGCGCTGCTCTTTAATGGCGGCCGCCAATTCGATTTGCCACTGCTTGACCCGTTCAGGCTGTACACCACGCTGTTTTACGGCTCGGACAATGCTATTCTCCGCTTTCTGCGTCTTGCCGCGCTGCGGCCGTTTGGTGGCGGCGCATTGCACGCCTTCGTCCCGCAGTTTTTCGGCAAAGCGGACGCGCCACTCAAACAAATCATTCTTGCGCGGGTTGAGCCGTTCACCCATATCGTTCTGCATCAGCACACACAAGTGGACGTGCGGATGCGGCGGTTCGCCTTCCCGCTCGGCTTCGTGATGCAAGGCAAAGGCATATTGGTTGTTCGGGAACTGTTCGGCGGCAAACTCGCGTGCGGCGTTCTTGACGGCTTCCGGCGGCGTGCCTGCGGGCATAGACAACACGATGTTTATGGCTTCGCGGTGGCGACTTTCTTCGGGGATACCGGATTTCTGCCATTGGTGCAGCAGCCGTTTTACGTCTTTTTTGCCGTACAATTTTTCGCCCGTGTGTGTTTCCAACTCCACCTCCCCGTTGCGGGAAACATAGTCCAAATGATTGCGGATGCCGCGCAACCCTTTGGAGTTTTGGCTTAACCGTTTGGGAATTTTGACCATTACTTCGGGGTGTTTTTTGGCGGCGGCAACCAGGTTGCGCAGGCCGAAGCCGGTTTTCAGTCCTTTACCTCTGCCACCGCGCATACGAGGCAGCGGGTTTTCTTTACTGCGGACGGCACGGGTGGCGTAACCGAGAAACCAATCGTCTATCTGGCGGTGGATTGACATGGGTTTTATCCTTTCCTATCTGTTATATTGGTCAGAAAACGGTCGTAAAAAAGCAGCCTGCACCGTGTTTTATGGTGCAGGCTGCTTTGGGAAACACACTACATTTCCTGCTCGTTTTCCTGTTCATGTGCCGGATGCCGCGTTTCATTCCGATGGGTTTGATTCTGTCCGGCAGTGCGCTTGGGTGTGGGGATGTTGCCGGATTTCATATCGGCGGTCACGCTTTCGTAAAAACGCTGCATCTGCCTGTCGCGCAGGGCGGGTTCCAGGGTTTCGGTCATTTTGCGCTGTATGTTTTCCAGATACTGCACCGTTGCCTTGACCTCTTTGCGGCTTTTGCCCAACTGTTGTTGGTACAGGGCGCGTGCCGACTCCAAAGCGTGGTTGGGCGTTGCCGCAACCTGGCCGGTTGGACGCTGCTGTCCGTTCGCAAATTGTGCCGCACGGTGCTGTATTTCGGCAGCGAGCACTTTTTCTTTGGACGTATCTGCTTTTGCAGCTGCTTGGGCAGCTTCAGAATGCACCAAGGCACTTTGGTCCGGCAGCGGGCCATTCTGCCGCACACGGACGTTTTCAGGCTGCCTGTCCTGCTGTCGTTCCAGTACCTCTATCCTGAACAGGTTTTTTTCCACTTCCTTTTCTTCAAAAACTTTGTTGCCCTGCTCATCACGCACGATTTTGCCGCTTTCATCCCGAACGAGTATGTTCACGACTACCGGTTGTCTACCCAAGTCATGAATTTCAATCCGGTCGCCTGCCTGCGCACCGCTTTCGGTGAGCGCGCTCTCCAATTCCACCCCCCAACGTTCCCGGATTTCACCATCCTGTTCGTATTTCACGAAATAGTTCGTACGGTTATCAGGATTATGCAGATACGGAGCCGCGCCGTGTTCCAGCAACATAACGCCTTTTTGATATTCGGCTGCCTGTACTTTTCTGTCTTGCGAATGGGGTTCGGCAGACGAACTCTGCACTGAGCTGTTTTCAGGCTGCCTTGACTGTTGCGGCTGAATTTGCTCAATACCATTGCGCTGCCGATCGGCCAACAACTGGTCGCGCAAAGCCAAATCCTCCCTGCCCGGTTTGTAGCCGGTGCTGGGGATGCCGCGCAGTTCCGCTTCCAGCCACATCGCCTGTTTAAACTCGCGGCTGCCCGAAATTTTGATACTTCCCCAGTTTTTCGCCTGCGCCGTGTCCAGCATATCGCGGATAACCTGTGGATCGGCTGCCGCCGTTTTGATTTTTCCGCCCTGGTCTTCAAACATTACCGTGGTGCGGTTGTTTAAATCGAGATATTTGCCTTCCATGCGAATATAGCGTTGGTTCAGACCGGATGCGGTTTCGTAGTCTAAATCCAGCACAGGCTTGGGTTTTTGCGGAACGGAGGGATTTTCGGATGGTGCAGGTTCGCGTGCAGGCTGCGGAGCGGTTTCGTCAAACAGGCTGCCCAAGTCGGCTTCCGGTGCAGTTTGAGGGCGGGTTTCCTGTTGCTGCGGTACGGTTTCTGGCTGCCGTTCGGGTACAGGCTGCTTTTGCCCATCCTGCCGTTCAAGTGCTTCCGCCGCCCTGGCACGCGCCAGGTTCTGCCGAACTTCTTCGGCAGTAATGGTTTCCCGTTCAGGTGCGGGGTTTTCAGGCTGCCTGAAAGTGGGTCCGGCTTCAGGTGCTTCTTGTTCCAAATCCTGCGCTTCACCGTCAAATTCGATGCCGTTTTCTTCGTCCGGCACGGTTTCGGCGGCAGATTCAGGTTGCGTATCGGCGGCCTGTTCTGTGGCAACCTGCGGTTCCGGTGAGTCGGATGCGGAAACAGCCGCTTGTTCGGCGGCTGTTTGGGTGGGATTTTCAGCGGTTTCACGCATGGCCTGATTCTCCATGTATTCCATGTATTCACGGTATTCACGCTCTAATCGGGAAGTCATTTCCCGAAGGGCAGACAACTGGTTAAACTCCAAATGGAAATCATTAAACGTAGCGATATAACCGCCTTGCTCCAGTTTATCCAGCATGATTTCATTGTCGTAGCCCTGTATTTGGATACGGGCGATAGCCCGGCCATTGGACAATGTTTCCGTTTCAAAATACATATTTTCGGGCAAGGCGGTATTCTCAAGTTCCGTCTTGAGCTGTTGCTCCATGTTCGGAGTGTCCGGTTGCTGTGGCGATTGTTCTGCTTCCTGACGTTCCCAATACAGATTGCTGCTATTGTGCAGCTCTCGAAACATTTCGTCCCACGATGGCACGGTATTTTGGCGTGCGTATTGTCCGGCATAACGGTCAAACACTTCGGCAGCGGCAGGAGGGGCGATATCGCGTGCATCAATGTCGAATACGGTGTCCCAACCGCTTTCTAAGGCAAGATAGCGCCCCGTTTCATTGAAACGGGCATACATAACATGGTTGCCGTCGGGGTTGAGCATGCCGCCTTCCTTAATGCCTTGAAAGGTTTTTTGGGCGGTTAGGGCATCCTGCTTTTTCCAGCCGTGCTGTTCTGTCAGCTGGTCAATGATTTGCTCGGAATAGTGTTTTTCTACCGGGGTGGTTTTGTCCGTTGCAGATAAGGAAACAGCCGCTTGTTCGGCGGCTGTGTGTGTGGTATCCGGCTGCGTTCCGGTCAGGTTTTCAGTTTGCCCGGAAACCACCCGCGCTGCCTGCTCCTGCAGGATTTCGCCGACTTGGCGGCGGATATTGGTGCCGTGACTTTCGGCAAATTCGTCGATGGCGGCGTTGCGGTCGGCTTCGTCGGTAATGTTGGCAATGCGCTGCGCATAGCTGCGGATTTGTTCGGGGGACAGGTCGGTCATGATGTTTTCCTTTTGGGCAAAAGAAACAGCCGATAACGGTTTGTCATCGGCTGTTCTGGGGTTGCGGTTCAGGTGTTTTGGCTCGGGGCTTTGCGCGGTGTCCACGGATTTCTGCGCAATTCCTCTATCGCCCATTCGTTCGCTTCGTTGAAGTCTTGCAGCATCAATTCCACTTCTGAGTCGGTCAAAAGACGGGGATGTGCGAATTGTACCTGCCTCGCCTCTTGTGAGGTGGTCAATGCCGTATCCGAAGGTGTTTGTCCAGTAATCATTGGGTGCATCTCCATGTTTTCTTTGAATGTCGTCCAATTGCTTTTGTGTCGGCACAATATCCAGGCCGGTTTCGCGCGCACTCATCACGGCCGCGCCGATAACGTGTCCGCCGCGGTTTTCAATATAACCGCGCAATGATGCGATTGTACCGCCCATTGTGGAATTGTCGTCCACAATCAAATAATCGCGTCCCGCCTGCACGTCGCCCCTGAATATTGGCGGATTGGCCAAACGGTAAACGGCATCTGTGCCTGTGCGGCCCGCAAAGTTGGCTTGAAAGAGTTTTGTGTCCACCTGCCAACCTGTTTGGCTGGATAATGCTCTCGCCATCATAAATGGAATCTTATTGCGCCCGGCAGATTCTTCTGCCCGTACCGCAACAATCACCGGCTCGCGTCCGCCGGCCATTTCCTGAATTTCGGCAATGGTTTGCTCATTGAGCAGTGATTGTACCAAACTCAAAGCTGCTTTGCTATCGCCAGCTTTGGCCGCCTGATAGTTTTCGCTGTTTTTGAGTTCTTCCAATGTGCCGTTACGGATTAGGGGAGGAAAGTCATTCCACGGCGCGCGTTCGGAATGTGCGGCGGATTTTTCGGGTGCAGGCTGCTTTTCAGGCTGCACCAATCCGTCGCGCCGAACCGGTTCCCGTGGGATGGATTGTTGCGGATTTGGCTGAATTGGCTGTTTTTGCGCATTTTGCCATTGCACCAAATCCATTTCTGTTTTAATATTACGCATAGAAAGTTCGGAGCTAGACGTAATATCCCAATGCAATTGAAGCGGATGGGTAGTCAAAAAATCTTGAACTTTCTTTTCGTTTGCATAAAGCAAATCTGTGTCGAACGCTCGCACGAGCTGCATATCTGATCTGCCGTAAACACTGCTCACGTTAATCAAATCAGCACCATGCTTGCCCTTGCCCTTATTGATATGCAAGGCTGCAATCATGGGCTTTTCTTTATTGTCTTCGTATTCGTATAATTCCGTCAGCACAACCAGGGAATGGGCATTGGTGGCTGATTGGAATATAGCGATCGGATCGTTCATTTGGCTTTGCAACTGCTTTAAATCACCCGGGCGGACCCAATGGTCGTTTTGGTCGTAGTTGTGCGAACGTCCGATATATTTCGCCATCGCTTTTTCAATCGTGCCGCCCGAAATACGGACTTTGCCCTGCGGGACACCCAGCATTTGCAGCACGTCGGGCGTCGTACCGAGGGCGATGTAGCCTGCGGATACGTTACCGCTGACCACATCGTCGACCGCCCGGGTAAACGGCGTATCCGGCCCTTCATTCAAACCTTGGGACGATCCGGGCAGTGCCGTTTGGGCCGGTGCTGGCTGCTTTTGCCGTTCCGGCAGCCTGAAACCCACATCGCGCGCCGCCAATTCGCGCTTCACTGAATCGCGGATTTTGACGTTGTTGATTTTGCCTAATTCGGCTTCAAAAAGCTGCTGTGCTTCGGCCGGTTCAAGCCCTGCGATGGCTTGCGCGTTATTGTGTTCGCGCACTTCTTCATGACGTACCGCCGCCGTTTCGGGCAACGTTTCTGGGGCAAGCGGCCGGTTCAATGCACTTTGTACGGCATCCAGTCCTCGCAGCTCGTGCAAATCGTTGAAGTCGCTGGGCCGACTGTCCTGTCCGTGTTTTTGTTGGAAACGCGCAATCTCATCCCCGGTAAATTCGGGCATCACCACCCGGGCGCGGTTGCCGAGCACCTGTGCGGCTTCGGCGGCTTTTTTTATGCCCGTTTGGCTGGCATCATTGTCAGCGGCGATGTAGACGGGGGCGTTTTCCGGCAGCATAGCGGCCATTTTGGCGGCGACTTTGGGCAGGTTGCCCGCATTAAAGGCAATGACGACGGGCTTGCCGGTGGCCATATGGATGCTGGCGGCGGTGGCAAACCCTTCGGCCAAATACACGCCGCCCGTCCAGTCGCTGTTCGGGGCGGCGATTTTGCCGTACGCGCCGCCCACTTCTCCGCCTGGCAGGAAGAATTTGCCGCCGTTTGCATCGATGGCCTGGCGGTTGACGATATGGTTCGGGCGGTCGTACATCGGAATGACCAGACGGTCTTCGTCTTTGAAGCGGTTGATACGGGCATTGGCCAAAACAGCGGGGTCGGCAATGCCTTTGTCGCGCAGGTAGGGAAATCCGGCATCGGCCGGGCGGGTATTGGCATTTTCCCAAACGATATTCGCCGTTCTGGCCGCATGATCGCGTGATACTTTATCCCATGCATCCTGCACTTCGCGTTTGACCGCCCACTCGGCTTCCCTATGCGCTGTTTCTTCGGCAGTTGGGGTGCGGTAACTTTGCGAAAAGGTAAAGCCGTTGGCCTTGGCCATATGGAACAGCGTGCCGATATGGATGTGGCCGTACTTGAAACTTTTCCACTGCGCGTTCGATTCGCGCTCGTTCCATTTCGGGTAGCTGCGGCTCCAATCTTCCCAAAGGCCCCGGCCGCCTTCGTCAAATTCGGATTTGAGTGCCGCCCCGACTTTCCACCAGGTTTCCCGGTCGTTGGGGTCAAGGTAGGTCAGTGCGTTACGGACTTCGTCGTAGTCGGTTTCGTAGGTTATCGTCATGATTTATTCCTTAAGGGTTTCAGGCAGCCTGCTTTTCCAGTTTGCCGACATGGTCGAGTAGTCTTGCCAACAGCGGACGGCTGTCCACGAAAAAGGCTTCAGCGGCAATTTCCGCCTGCCGGATGATGAAATCTTGGCCGTCGCCTGCGCGGACATTGCCTTTGGCCAAGCAAAAGGCCATCTCCGCCGCATTACCGATGGTTTTCGGGTCGGTGGCGGGAAGTTCTTCGGCGGGGATGTCCTCGGTGCGCGCAGGGGCAATACTGTTATGTCTGCCCTGTTTGAGTACCACTTCCAGCACGGGGATTTGCGGCGGCGGCATCAATGCACGTTCTTTGAATACGGGGTCGCGCCAATAGACGATTTTTTCGGCATACACGGCAGGCACGCCCGCCATGTCTATGACACAGTTTTCCATCGGCATCCGTTTGATTTCGTCCGGATTCATTACCGCACGCCGTTGGTCTGAAGTGCTGGTACTGCTGCCTTTGCCCATGCTGCTGGAACGGCTTTTGGCCTTGAAAGTTTCATCACCGATGATTTTGCTGTATTCCTCCGCCTCCCACTGTTCACGCGGCGTGAAAAAGACACGCATGGTGAAGTTGGTGAAAAACGTCCGCATATTGTCGCGGCCGTACACGGCTTCCACTTGGCTTGGGGCTTGGATGATGATAAGCAGCCGAAGCCCGTAGCCTGCGATGTAGGACACGCCTTCGCTAATCGCGGGCACTGCGCCCAGAGCGGTAAATTCGTCCATCAGCAGCAGGCACTGGTAGGGGAATTTGGTCTTGCCGCGCACGATGTTGTTTTCAGGCAGTCCCTGTTCCACATTGACGTTCACCAACTGACTGAAAAACAGATTGAGCAGGCGGCTGAACGTTTCGGCTTCTGTCGGAATCACACCTACATAAATGGTCATCAACTCTTGGCGAACTTTGTCTAAACGGAAATCATCGGCAGAGGTAACTGCTTCCACCACCGGGTCAAGGAAGATGCCCAGCGGCGTGGTCATAGTGGAGAGTACGTCGTTGCCCGATTTTGCATTGCTGTTGGCAAAGGCACGCAACAGTGTCTGTGCCTGTTCGCTCAATGGCTTTCTGGCTTCGTTGCGGCTGTCCAGTTCGTTTTTAATCCACTCAAACAGCGTGCTGCCGTCTTGCGGAACGGTCAGCTTGAACAGGTTGGTCAGCGTAGTGCGCTGCCGGTAGTCGGCCAAATCGCGCTCGCTTTCGGTTTCAATCAGATACAATCCCAGCCCGACAAACAGCTTGCGTGCGTTATCGGTAAAGAAGTTGGATGTGCCCGTGTCTTTGGGTGATTTGGGAATTAGGATTTTCGCCATATTGCTCAAATCCTTGTAGGCATAGAGCGGGTTGCGGCGGATGTAGGTCATCGGATTCCAGCGGTGCGACATCGGCGGCTGAGTAGGATTGGTTTCGTGTTCGGGCATTTTGCCGGACGGGTTGAACAGAAAGACTTTCTGTTTCAGCATCGTTGCACGGAAACCTGCACTAATCAGATAGTTTTCCAGCTTGGGGTCGTAAATCACCATGCTGTGCGCATAGTGCAGGCAGTTGGGCACAACGGTGCTCACGCCTTTGCCCGAACGAGTGCGTGCGGCGAGGAACATAAATTCGTTGGAAGCCCAGCGCAGGTATTTGCCCTTGAATTTGCCGACCAAAATGTCGGGATATTCGGCTTTGCGGTATTTTTTCGGTGGCATTAGCAGCCCTGCTTGGGCAATTTCGGCAGCTGTGGCAAAGCGGGACGAGCCGTGCAGCTCGCGCTTGGGCTTCATCAGCAGTAAAACGGCAAAAAATACTATCGGCACCAGTGCGGCCAGTGCGGCGGCAGCCGTCCCCATCATTAAAGCCTGTTTGGTCGTGGCGGAGAGTTTGGCTGCCGCCCATGCCTTCGGTAACAAGGTCAGGCTGGGTTCGGCTTTCAGCGAAGCTTTGCCGATAAAGACGATCGCGCCGACATACAGCCCGGCAGCCAGCGATAGCGGTGTCCAAACAAACAGGAAAAACAGAACGGCGGGCAGTTTTTTGGATTTCATCAGGATTCCTTATGGTGCGGCGAATAAGAAAAAAAGCAGTCTGCACGTCCGTAGAAAAGTGCAGGCTGCTTTTGCGGTTTTGAAAGGATATGGGTTACATGCCGACGTATTCTGGATCTTCCCCATTATCGTCAAACGGATGGGCATTGGGTACGGCGGCAGGCGGGGCGGCATCTTTGGTGCGGATAATTTGCATTTCATGGGCATGGACTTCCCAGACCGTCCGCGCGGCATCCGTTTTGTCGGTGAATTGGCGCGACTGGATCCTGCCCCACACTAAAAGCGTGTCGCCCTTGTGCAGGTAGCGGCCGACCGTTTCGGCCAACTTGTTACGGAACAGCACGGTAAACCACTCGGTGCGCTCCTGCTTTTGGCCGGTGTTTTTGTCCGTCCACGTCTCGCTCACGGCCAGCGAGATTTTGGCGGCGGGCGTGCCGTCGGGGAAGTAGCGGATTTCGGGGTCTTGACCCAAATTGCCCATCAGTTCTATTTTGTTTACGCTCGGCATGGTATAACCTTTCTGAATTGGATTAAAAAATAAAGGAACCTGATATGGAAAAAGAGAAAAAGGAACGGCAGGAGACACTCACGCCGTTGCAGAAAAAGGGTTTTGCCTTTGTGTACGAAATGCAGCGGCAGAACGAGGAACTGGCGGCGCAGGTGGCGGACTTGCAGCGGCAGGTGAGCGCACTGTCAAAATTTGCGGAACAGACGGTGCTGCTGATGCCGCCCGTGCTGGCCCTGTTGGACGAACCGCAACGCCGGGAGGCGATGGCGGCCCTGGTGAAGCAGACAGATGATCTGAATCGGCAAAACGGTGATTTTTTTGACGACGAAGCGTGGAATCAGCTTAAAGATTGGGTGAATCGGTATTATCCTGACGCAGACGGTTGAGCAGTTCCCGCGCTATCAGATGATGTACGCGGGTGGATGACGGCGTTTCGGGTTTTCCGCAGGCGGCAGGCAGTCTGAAATATTTCTCCTGCTGCGAGGCGCGCGCTAGCCAGCCCTGCCATAGTGCGGCTTGGATTTCGGACGGCAGGACGTCGTTGCCGCTTTCTTCAAGCCAGTCGGTAAAACGTGCGTATTCTTGACGGTAGATGGATGTGTCCATGGGATTCTCCTTTCAGACAATAATCAAATAGGAAAGGCAGCCTGCACTTTGAATGGCGGGCTGCCTGAAAACAAAACCCCGCTTCTTGCGAAACGGGGCGGAGAAAACGGTTTTATTTTCGGAAACGTTGTTTATCCGGCGGCAAGCTTTTCCAGCGTTCCCAGCAATGCAACGGCCTGACGGATTTGGTTATGTGCCCGAGCGACGGGAAACGGTGCTTCCAAGGCATAATCGGCCATAACGCGGCAGTCGCGCATTTGTTTTAACGTTTTGCCGATAGCGCGGTATTGCCGGTTGCCGTGTTCGGTGTAAAACCGAATCAGTTGCGAGTGGTAGCCGCCATGCAGGAACGGGCTGAAATCGAATCCTTGCACCATCGCGTAATCCAAACATGCGTGGTATACCGCATAATAGGCGCGGCTGGCGGCACTCCGGTCGGCAGCTTCGGACTGCCCCGTCTGCTTTTGTGCGTAGTCTAAAAAATCCCGTGCGTTCATGGCTGCCATTCCTGTATGCCGTGTACGGCAATATCCATATCGGCCGGCAGGCGGTAGCCGTGCGCATCTTCGTAATCCAACAGGAACTCGGTAAAGCCGTTGTTGATTTCGGACAGCCGGGCCATATCGGGTTCGTCAATTATCAGCATCAGGCTGAACAGAGCATCGTCAATTATGCTGTAAAAAACGCCGCACTGAATCAGCGGACCGGCCTGTCGGTGCACATATGCTTTTGCCGCCAGGAATAGTTCCGTCCAAGCTTCCTCCGGAAAGTAAAACGAGCTTAAAATCCCTGCGGCGTGGGCGATATCCGTTGCCGCCTGACCGCCGTCCAACAGGCGCAGAATCTGCCCGGTGGTGCCGAGCAGGCCGCAGTTCAGTGCGGTCTGCGCCATATAGGTCAGGGCTGCCTGTTCATGCGTGTGGCGGGTAAAATCCACGGTTTGCAGCAACCGGTTGATTTGTGCGAACTGCCCCGTCTGCAACCAGTAAAATATGCGGTAGCACTGCACGGTCAGCGCGGTATCCGCATATTGTTCCGCCAGCCGGAAATGCTGTTCGGCCAAACCGTCCTGACGCTGTTGTGCGGCCGCAAGGGCGTGTGCCGTTTCGCGTGCCGCCGGGTCTTGGATATATCGGGTAAATTGCGCAAACTGATGCTGCACTCCTTGCAGTAAGGCACGAAAAGGCGGCAGCAGTTGCGCCAATTCTCCAAAAGCGGGGGTAGTAGCAGGAAGGATGGGGATAGACATGTCAATATGTGGATGCATGGTCAAATTCCTTGTGATTATAGCAAACGGCTTACAGATGCTGTCGATCATCCTGCGCGTTCAGCTTCCATATTTTTCTTTACTGATTCCTGCCGTTCCGCTTCTTTCATGCAACCCGAAAAATTGTTTTTCAGTGCCAATCGTGCAGCAGAGCGTACAGGGCATCGTTACCGGCTGCCGAAAGCGGCGGCACGGATTCGAGCAGTCCGCCGGAGACAGTTTCGGCTACCGCACCGTAGCGGCCGTTCTCTTTCGTCAGACGGATGATGATTTCGTATTCTTGGACGGTTTCCATGTTTATATCTCCGACTGTTTTCGTACGGCTTTATGCCCTAGGGATTTAAAGGAAAAAACGACAATCTGCGGTTGTTGCGTCAGATGTATCGGATAGGGTTGTAGGCTGCTTTCCGGATAACGTTCTTTCAGTATTTCCAACAATCTTCTGTCCTCATATAGCCGGAAAAAATGCAATCTGCCGGTTGCCCAATCAACCACCGCCTTTATTACAAATAATATCGGAATGAATGACAATGCTCCTTGTAGCTGTTTGGTCAAATCGAGCAGCGTATATTCTGGCGGATGATCGAACAAAAGGAATAGCAGCAAAAATAAAAGCAGCGTGAAGAATGTCACATTGATATAGGCAAAAACTAGATATTTTGCTGTTTGAAAACCACCGTGCAGCCAATATTCCGGGCTGCGACGGATTTCTTTTTTTATGGCACCTAACTCCTGCTCGGTTATTTCAAACAGGAAGCCAGTCGGCTGTTGAAAAAAAATTTTTATCATAATGTTTCCTTTACGGATGTGGACGAATAAGATTAGCTCCCCATCCCATACCCAGTATCAGGCCGAGCGCAAACATAACCGCAATCAGATTCAGCAACGTCAGCCATGGCAACGGCTGTTTGTGCAGTGTTTTGTCTGCCGCTTCGGCCAGGAAGGAAAGTGGGGTGCAGACGAAAAACAGGCAGCCTGCAATATTGAGAATGTGCATGGCTGCCGACAGCGTCGGCACGGATTCGAGTAGTCCGCCGGAGACAGTTTCGGCTACCGCACCGTAGCGGCCGTTCTCTTTCGTCAGGCGGATGATGATTTTCGTATTCTTGGACGGTTTCCATGTTCATACTCCCAGTTGTCTTTGTTCAGTCCGTGCCAACGGCGTATCCAGCCGCACTCCGGCGGCGGCATCCTGCCCCGCCCAATAGTCGGATACGTCGGTTCTGCCCTTCACATCCCGCGTTTTGGCTTTGCCGAATTCGCCATATTTTCCGGTACGGTAACGTTCCAGCAATTCGATTTCTGCTTTGGTTTGGGCAAATGCCTGTACGGTATCGGCGACTTTGGATACCCAGCCCGCGCAAAACAAGTCGGCACGCGCGGTTTTGTTGCGGACAATCTGCACGCGCGCCAGGGCGGTTTTGATGTACTCCCGGCGTGCGGTTTTGAGTTGGCGCAGCAGCACTTCGTAAGCATACGCGGCCAGTTCCGGACGGCCGTTGATACCGCAAAATACAAAACGGCCGCCCGAACGGTCGGCGGCGTGCCAGCGGTCGCATCCGAATGCGCTGCCGCACAAATGTACGAGCCGCCAATGCCAGGACGGTGCCGACTTCGGTGCTTTGCCGTATTGTTCGGAGACTTCCGCGAGCTCTACGTCCCAACCGGTCAGACCGTATTTGGCCATCAGTGCCTGTGCGTGTTTCAGTGCCTGAGCCGCTTCATGCTCGTTAGCCGAACGACTCAATGCCAGGCATTTTTTGATTTTTTCCAATGCGGAGGATTTGTCCATATCGATTCCTTTGTTTATTTCAGGCTGACCACCCATCCCATACCCAGTATCAGGCCGAGCGCAAACATAACCGCAATCAGATTCAGCAACGTCAGCCACGGCAACGGCTGTTTGTGCAGTGTTTTGTCTGCCGCTTCGGCCAAGAAGGAAAGTGGGGTGCAGACGAAAAACAGGCAGCCTGCAATATTGAGAATGTGCATGGCTGCCGGAGAATCGGGAACGGATGTTTGGGTCACTACGGCCCATATCACTATCGGCACGGAGACAAGCATGGCGGCTACGGCGGTAATGCCGGATATTTGATAGATTCTTTTAAACAGGTTCATGATTTTGAGTTGCATAAAAAACAGCCTGAAAGCGGGATTTCCGTTTCAGGCTGTTTTCGGTTAAATCGGTTATTTTTTATCGCACTGGCTGCGGTATTTTTCTTGCAGCGATTTGAGGTTGGCACTTGCCGTTTTATAGTCTTCACTGAAAATATCCCTCGGCATATTTTCCAAACCGGACTGGTATTCGTTCAGCAGGTTTTTGCAGCTTTCGTCTTCCACTTTGCGGAAGCTGTTGCTGCCGCCGGCATACAGATTGACGAGCAGGGTCTTCTTGTCATCGGACAATTTAAGCGGCATATCGCCCATACCGATATTTAATGACAGTTCCCCGTCTTTTTCCGAAAGGACTTGGGTTTGAACGTCGCTGCTACCCTTTTGTGTCATCGTGTAGTTGCCGTTATCTTTTTTAATTTCTATGAATTGCAGCCATTTATGTTCATCACGCTGCCAAGTACCGACATAATCATCGGCACTTTTTCCACCGCAGGCGGCCAACATTAAAACCATAACCGATAAAGCTATTTTCTTCATTTTCATACTCCGGATTGGGATTGGAAAAATATCCTGCTGCCAGTATAGGGGTTTTCTGCGGTTTGTATAGTGAATTTAACGCTATATCGCTTTCAAAAGCAGCCTGTACGTTGGATTTACAACACGTTTGTGCAGGCTGCCTGTATTTTCGGGTACATTCACACGCGCCCGCGCAGTGCCAGGTATTTTTCCACCGGATCGAAGTACAGTTCGGTCATGTAGGTGCGGTTAAAGAAGCACACGACGTCAATCGTGGTGCGGACGGTAGCGAGGATATAGTCGTACGGCATGGATTTGCCTGCGGCGGATTCCATGGCGAGCTGGGCGATGCGGTAATGTACGCTGCGCGCGTCGTTGGCGTGGACGGAAGTCAGCCCGCCGGGATGGCCGGTATTGAGTGCGGACAGGTAGTCCCACGCTTCGTCGCCGCGCAGCTCGGTCAGCAGGATGCGGTCGGGTTTCAGCCGCATACAGGCGGCGATAATCTGCTTGGCCGTAATATGTTCTTTGTAGAACAGGTGGGCATGGTTGAGGTGGTGCGGTGTATCCAACTCGTGCGTATCTTCAATGGTAATCAGCCGTGTGTCGTACGGAATCATGTCCACCATGGCTTTGGTGAACGTGGTTTTGCCCGAACCGGTACCGCCGACCATGCAGATGTTGAGTTTGCGGGCGATGGCGATTTGAAAAAAGGTGTTTAAGTCGCGGTTGGCTTTGGCTTCGAGCATTTGGTACTGCCAGTCGGCCAAGGGCACGTCGTGCGGTAGTTTCATTTTGTCGCATACGTCGCGGTAGTGGCGGCCGTCAAGGTCGGTTTCGGCGGATTGCAGGCTGCCTGCATTGCCATATTGCGAATAATCGGTAAAACCCTGCAAACGGCCGGTGTCGATATAGTCTTCCAGCGTGAAGCGGCTGGTGGAGGGTTTACGGATGGCAAATACGGCAGTACGGTCTTCACAGCTGGGCGGCAGCATGATATGGCCGCGTTCGCCGTCGGGCAGGGTAACGGAATGGATGGGATGTTTGGCCAAGTCTTTTCGGTTGTAGATACACAGGGTATTGGCCAGCTGCTGCAATTTTGCCAGCGTCCAGTCGGGCCGTTCTATGCGGTGGCGGCCATCCGAGTCTTCTAAAAAGACTTCCTGCGGACGGTTTATCATGATTTCGGTCAGGGTGGGGTTTTGCAGATATTCGCTGATACCCATGCTGTCAAGCAGGGACCGGGCGGAAGTGGAGTTATCATAATGCGTCATGTGCTTGCCTTTTGGCTGTACTTTCAATCAGCCTGTACCTCGAAACACGGTACAGGCTGTTTTTATTGCAGATTCAAACCGGATGTTATTGTCTGATTCGCGTGCGGATAGGCAGCCTTCTCCTTGGCGGTTGCAGCTGGATGGTTTCGTACACATCGCTAAAATCCACATCCCGTGCCACAAACACGGTAATCTGCGTTCCTTGGTTAACATAGCCGGTTGGCGGAATATTGATGCTGTTTTTTAAGGCTTCGGTAGCCATATCCTGTGCAGATTGTGATGTACTTTCAAAATTGAAAGTCTGTCCGTCGCCGTTCCCGTTTTTACGGTTGGCAGCATAATTCCCTAAATCACCAATCATACTGATAAGGATGGCTCCGCCGAAACGCCGCCAAAAATGGTAATTTACCCGTGCCGGATGGCCGGAAGCCCCAAGCGGATCTGCGCCCAAGCTGTCCAGCTTCACGACGGCGCCGCCTGGCGTACGTAAATCACTCCATTGTGCGAATACACGTGCCTGCCCCTGCATTAATGCAGATGTCTGCTCTCCAATAATGGTCGAACCGCGCTCAATTAGCAACGTTTTACCGTTGGCAGAATATACATCGCGTGTTACCTGACAGCGCGTCAGACCGGGGAAGGTGGTAACAATTTTGGTCGTCAGTACGCAGGGGATGGCTGTGCCGCGTGCCAGCTGGTAATCTGTCATACCTTGTGCGGCTGCTCTGCTCGGGTTGTATACACCACTTTTAAGGCGGTTTCCCAATACATTGCCGCCTTCCGTACCCCCGTTGTCAGCAGGCATTAGGCTGGAAGGAGGAATATCTCCGCTGCCGTATACGCTTTCCGGGGCTGCTTCGGCAGCATGCTGCTGTTCTGACATACCTGTTTGTTCAGTGTTTTCTGTTTCGGCAGCTGCTTTCATGATTTCGCCTTCCAGCTTGCGTTTGCGGATTAAATCCTCGGGCGGTTCGCCGGGTACGGAAGCTTCGTCGGTCTCAGTGTCATCGGTCTCCGTGTCGTCGGTATCTTTTTCATCATCGCCACCAATAGCGATTTCCGATGCGGCGGGCGGGATTTCGCGCATACCTTCCAAAATTTCATCTTTGTCATTTTGGAAATTTTTTCCACCTGCCGTATTGTCTAAGACTTCTTTCGGCGGTTTTTTGACATCATTACCGCTACCAAAGAAATTCATCATGCCGCCGACAACAACGCCCATCGCAGCCAAAGCCCCCAGCAAAACCACTACTTTTGCCAATGGGTTTTTCTTTTTGGTTGTTAAATCCAGCGGTTGCCCGTAACCCAAATCTTCTGACGATTGATGGTCTCCGCCTTGGTAGTTGTGTTGGTCGCTCATGGCGTATCTCCCTTGTTGAGACGTACCGTCCCTATTTCGGTCGTCCCGAGTTTGTTGAACTGCCCTTCAGGTTGGAAACCCCGGTTTTCTATGCCCAATACGCTCTTACCCAGCCGCAGTACGAAACGGCGCGCCGTTTCGTGGATAACCAGCGTATCACCATCGATATGGCTGTTTACCGCCGCTTCGCTGCCATCCGTATTAACTCGGAATACGGCAGGCAAATCCTTACTGTTGTTGTAGCGCATGAAGGTAAAGCGCCCGTTGTCGAACATTTCTCCCGGTGCCAATTCCCGGTCTCCCTGTCCCCAGTAATCGCGGTTTTGCCGGATTGTTCCATATGCTTCTGTGCCGTAACGGTTCAGCAATGCCGCGGCCTGTTCAGCTTTCCGCTGCTCTGTGCGGCGTTGCGCCGCTTCTTCTTCGGGATAACGGAAGCGCAGCACATAGGTGGTCGGTTGGCCCTGCTTGGCAGTATGCAGCTTAAATGTGTAAATCCGCCCTTTGGTGCTGGCGACAATTAGGTTGGTATCGGGTTGCTCGGCCCTGGGTTTAAAAAATATGTTGCGGCCACGCACGTTCAGATGCCATGCCGCGCCGTCACCCATGCCCAATCCGGAATCACCTTCGTTAGTGACGGTTTCACCCATACCCAGCTGAACCATACTCACTTCGCCTACGCGCGTACGGATATTGACGACATTGTCGGTGTTGTAGTCCGTATACTGGATGCGGGCATCATATTTCGTCCCACGCGGAGTTTGTTCGGCAACGGCAGCCTGCATTAAAAAAGCTGCCCCAAAGGCAGCATAGTAAATCGGTTTCACAATGTTCATGCAGTATCATCCTTACGGCGCGGTTTCGGGGTCGACCCGATAACTGGTAACGTGGAAGCCCAATGGATTTATAAGACGATCGGACTCCTCCATCGGTGTCGCTTTAAATTCAAAAGAGATGGTAGCGATAAGTTTTTGCGGTGGCGGAGTTTGATCAGTTGCACCCGATGTCGGCATAATCTGTTTTGTAAAGCGTACCTGTGCCATATCGCCAACAAAGGAAATATTGGTTACTTTGGCTACGACTTTGGCCTGCTGTCTCAAAATTTTATGCGGAGCTTCAGGGCTGTTGTAAATTTCTTTGAAGGCAGCCTGTACATCGGGAGCGCTCAATAAATTCGTCGCATCAAAAGTAGACTGGATCGTATTCCAGTCATAACTTTCACGATAACGTACATATTCCGCCAACCAATATTTGTTAATCACTTCATCATAATGCATTTGTTTGTCTTTGATGGTGGTAATAATGTCTGTGTGCCCTGTGGTTTCATTGACACGTGCCACATAAGGCACGGCCTCTTTTAATGGAGTCAACCCCATAACAGCACCCACTCCAAGCCCGGCAACAATAAGTGCACCCACGCCAAAACGCTTCCAGCTTTTGGCCGACTGCAATGCAATGTCAACGACGGTTTTATCGAAGGCTTCACCCATTTTTAGCATCTGCCATGCGGCACGGGTATCAGATTTTTTCTTTTTGGCTTCCTTCTGTTCTGCCGTCAAAGGCTGATTTTTGATTTTCTTTTTAAAAAACATGGTCTTCTGCTTTCTGTATATAATGGCCGTTAATCGGGAATGCTTTGCCGTAGGGTTTCGGCGGCGCGGATGAACAGGCTGCCAAAATCAAGACAGCCGGTAACCAAAACAGGTATTTTTTCATGAGGGATACTCGCTGATAAAATAAAAAAACGCCCGTTCAAACCGAACGGGCACTTGAAACAAAACTATGATGATGGAAAAATTGCCGTAATATTTCAATGGCGTTTTGCGATAAAAAGGTTATTGACATTCCCGCCCCATCGATGGCCGTTGTACAAATCTTTGACGGTAATGCGGTTGCCGTACCGGTCTTGAATAAAGATTCGGTAAGAGCGAGTGAACCAGCTGAACATGCTCGGCTGATACAGCACTTGGTCAAAATTTTCCCAACGGACACCGCGTATGCCTTCCGACCATGGAAAGTAACCGCTGTAAAACCATACACCTTCGTCATCGGTATAGGCACGGAAGTGGAATAGGCGGTATAAACAGTAGAACAGACACAGCAAAGGAGCGGCAATATATGCCGCAACGGACATTACCGTTACCCCGATATCGCCAAACAAGGTTTCCCCTGCCCAAATCAAAGGAATGGAGGCGAACTGGGTTACCAATAAACCTATCAACAGGAATATAATCACAAAGCGGAGATAGCCAATCCAAGAAACTTTAGCCTGCATACCGAAATCCTTCATGCATAGTTGGTTAAAACAAAACGACGACGCTCTACGAAGCGCGGACACCTTTGGCAATCGAACCTCCTGCCGAATGAGGGCGTGCTGCCGCCTGGCGCATAGAAGACAGTACCGCTGCCCCTGCCCGGCCTATTGCTCCACCACTCATCGCCAGCGAACGTGCGAATCCCTGTACGGCAGCCCCTCCGGTTAATGCCGAGGCTACGCCGGGAATGCCCCAGGCGATTACCAAAAACACAATGGTATCCAAAATAAAGACGGGGATAAGCGCCTCCAAAAAAATGTGGTTTGTCCAATCCCCATTCGATATTTGGTTGACCAATCCTTGGAATACTTCCATTTGAACAACGGTCAACAGTACAAACATGGTGCAGGTAATGATGTGGTTCAGGCACTGCCCGATCCAATTGATGCCGTATTGGCGGGTAGCTGGGAAAATCAGGCAACCTATGAAAAACGCACCCAGCATCAAAACCAGAGCCAATGAAATTTTGGCAATCGTATAATAAGCGAAAGCTACCCCTATTAACAACATGCCGCAAAGGCTGATGACGATTCTGATTTCAACCAGTGCCAAGTGGTTGCCGATTTGCATCCAAGAGTATTTACTGTGCAGCTCACCGATTCTTATAATGGCATTTTCCAATTCAGTATAGCTGTGGTCTATCGCCGCCACATCGAATTTTGCTCCATTGGTAAACAGCGCGGAAATTTCATCTGGCAGACCGTAAATGGTGTGTGCCAGCTTGGAATACACCGATGGCGAGAATGCTAAGGCAATCAATACTATCCAACCTGCCGAACGTTTGGCAAAATCAATCAAGCTGACTGTGCCACTTTGGCCATAATAGGACAAAATGACCATCAATACGTAAATTCCAAAACCTGCTTGAAACAATGGAGCGATTTGATTAATAAATTGCCCAGTCCTGTCTAGCAGGTTATCTCCTAATTGCGCCCCCAATGTGTTGGCCAAATCCGCAAAAAAAGACATAACATCCCCTGAAATGATAGACCGGCAAACCTGTAGGGAAGTTTGCCGGTTTTGTTGCATTAATTACATGGCTTATTTGTTCTACGGATAATGTTTTCCCGCTTGCAGTCCAAATACGCATTTTGTTTTTGAATTTGGATTCTCTCCTGTAAATTCATCATGCGTTCCATCGTATCCAACTCGGTCTGCCTTTGCTGGATTTTGGCCTGTTCCAATGCAATACGGTTCTGCAAATCCTGTGCCGATTTGATATCCTGAGTTTCATTCAGTTTGTTGTACAAGGTTTCGATAGCCTTCAATCCGCGTTGCGAATCTTTTGCGCCGCGCAACAACAAATCCAGATGTTTGACCAAACGGTCCCTATCCGCATCGGCATTATAGCCTTTGGATGTCAGTAAATCGGAACTGCGTGCTGCTTGCTCGAAAGACTGATAAACCGACCGCCATTCATCGGGCAGAGAGGCTTTAAGCGTCTCACGTGCTACATCGCGCCAATTGTTTTGTGAACGCAGGGCATCGATTTGCGCTTTCAATTGGGCAATCTGCTGAATTTGGTTACTAATTTGTTGTGTTGCTTTGCGAACCGACACCCAGTCTACTGTAGGAATTCCTTCGGCAGAGACAGTGGTCGGCATTGCCAACGCAAGGCTACTTGAGATCAAAACAGCTGCCAACTTGGTTAATTTCATGTGTTTCATATATTTACTCCAAAAGAAAAGCCGCTTAATGCGACAGGGACAAAACAGGCAGCCTGTAAGACCAATCGGGTGGTCATTTTCAGGCTGCCTGCACATTGATATTACATTTTGACTTCTTCTGCTACCGTTTTACGCTCGCGTTTTTTCCGCTTGCTGTGTCCGACGGCTTCGGTAAACGGCCGATACCAGACATCGGGGTTTTCACTACCACATTCTTCCATGACGCGGTGCAGGATTTCTACGTTTTCCATCGTGCCGGACAATACGGCCAGTTCGTCGTCAAAACCGTATAAATCTAACAGACAGAAGGCGGATTGTTTGGACTGTTTGACCAAAAAGGTGCGGCTTTCAATCGCTTTGGTAACCAGTTCGCCAAACTCTTTATCGCTCAACCCGCAGCTTTTGTAGCCGTCGTATTCAGCATCGGGATTAGGCAAAAAGATTTTGGTCGGGGTCTGCTGTACGATGGCAGAGAAAATCGGACAGGCAATCGCATCTTCTGGCGACTGGGTATCCAAAATCATATATTCACCTAATTTCCGCCCCGTTTTAAGGGTTTTCTTCATCAAATCGGCCGTTACTTCATAACTGGCGGCATACCAGAATTCTGCTACCACCGTTGCCAGCAGGCTACCCTGCTCGGCAACCCGCTCCGCCATCATTTCTTTCAGATAGAACAGATAAGCCAAAACTGGTCCCGTCGGGGCGTAATCGGGTTTAAGAATGCTGGTTACGTCCAAACCGATGCGGTAAAACTCATCGGGATCGAAGCGGTTGCTGTCATTGTCCAGACACCAAGCATAAATGCCATCCTCGCTCCTGCACCATCTGCCCAAACGTGTCCGCAGGGAATCGGCATCAGCCGAATAAGGAATGTTTTCCAGCAGCACACTGAAATTGCGTTGGGCGAAACCGACGGAAAACAGCGTATCCACCGCGAGTTTGATTTGTCGCATTTCGTCTGCTGTAGCACCGTCCGCGCACTGCTCCACCAGTTTGTAGAGGAACATGCGGTTGGCGGGCGTATCGGGCAGTTGGAAAGGATTGAGTCCGCTTGGTTCGCCTTCGGCGACGGTAAAATACGTTCCGCCCACAGCACGGATAAAAATTTCCAAACCACGGTCCAAGTCCAGTGCGAACAGATACGGGTCAAAACGCATCATGAACGCCAAAATGGCGGTTTCCAGCGTGGTTTTACCCGTACCAGTCGCCCCCATAATCAGCGTATGCCCGGCGATTTGTTCGCCCAAGTTGTTTTGGTCGAGCTTACTGTAATGCAGGCTGAGGTTAAACAGCGTATTGGACAGGGTTTTGAGCGGCATGACGGGTGAACCGTCGCCAATCGGATTGCCCCAGCTTTTACCCTGCGAATAGGTGTGCATACCGAATACGGTGGCCAGATTCGTGGTGGTTTTCGGAATGATGCGCGGCCGTTGCCGGTAACCCGGCCACTGGCTGAAAAAAGTGGATTTCATGCTGCCGCGTGCCTGCACGAAGCGGTATCCGCCAGAAGTCAGAAAGGCAGTAAACACTTCCGTGCCGTTTTGCTGTGCCCGTTTCGGGCTGTTACCGTATACCGTCAAAGCAGCGGAATAGTCGCCAAACATCATGCGTCCGGCCGCCAGCTCGCCCTTACCCAACCGCAATTCGTCATGCTGGTCTGTAGCAAAATCCAAACCGCCTTCCAATTCGCTGACTTTTTTGTTGATGTCGTGCTGCATTTCGGCATTGTCGGTAAAGACAAAACTTTGTGTGAGCGTGTATTCGCAGGGAAGTGTCAGGATATTGGCAAATACCTTGACCTTGCTTGTGCCAAAGTCTTTCAAATCCCACAGCGTAGCGAATTTGCGTCCTTGCGGATGGCGGATTTCTAGAATATCTGAACCAAAATACAAATCGGCACTGGGAATGGCGATATAGGCGGCGGTTGGGGTAAGCGGGATATGTTCACGGCAGCCGCCGTTAATCAGCGTACCGAAAAACTGGTAGATTTCCGAATAGACCACGCCGTCATCGGCGGAATAACTTTTTTCGGGTTTCCTACTACTTGAAAAATCGTCCGTTTCTTTATCGAGGTATTCACGGTTGTTTTCTGATTCTTGGTTCGGTTGCACAGGCTGCTTGGAAAAAACAGGGATACTTTCATCGTCTTCCATCTGGTACGTCCCCAAAATATGCGGGTCGTACATCTGTAAAGACTTCACCATGATATCTACCAAGTCTTTGGCTTCCTGCAAACCGTCGTCAAAGTCTTCGTATTTCAGGCAGCCTGAAATATAGAACAGGTTTTCGTAGTAATCACTGGCCGTAAACTGCCGCACATAATGGTCGGCAAACTGCTGGCAAAAATTCTCTTTAAAGCGGTAGCGGCGTTTAAGTTCGATTCGTTGGCGTTGTAGCGTCGTCCACAAACCCAACCGATTACCGTATTGTTTGCCAACTGTGTTAAACAGGGTTTTAAGTTGGATAAAGGCATTGACCAGATGGTTGTCGTTCACGCCTTCAAACGCGATGCCGTCCAGCCGCAGTACGAAAGCAAAATACCCCTCTTCTAAATGAACGATGTGTTCAGCAACGTGGCGACTGACACGGGGCAAATAGTTCTGCTGTGCGGGCTGCTTTATCAGCGTCTGCCGCAATAATTCGGATATATTCATGATGTTGTCTTCCGTATCTGGTAGCGTAAATGGCAAAAGTGTTATTGTGCAATTTCATATTGCGCTGCTGAAAAAACCAATAGAGTTCCAAACCTAAAATTCGTAAGGCTTGATCATCCTTAGCGGTTACTTCACGCAAAAACCAAAGACAGGGCAATGCCAATAGGACGATTGCCCATGCCCGGTTTTCTAATACAGGCATGGCAAACATGGCAGCCGTAACAAAAAAGATGATAATGAGAACCATCGGTATCATCGGCATACCCAATATCAGCGCACTACGGTTAATGCCTGCATAGGTCAGGTATTCGGTATTTATATCGACTTCGTTCGTCTCCATGATTGCCATTTCCTTTCACATTAAAATGATGCGCTTTTGCCCCAATCCCACAGAGCCTTGACCAATGCCGAAGATGCCGCTGCAACGACAATCCACCCCATTACGGGAATTAAGTCGCCCCAGCTTTTCATATTCAACATACCCATTGCGGCACACCCCAACAGGGCGAAACCTGCAATAATGGCTACAATGCCGTAAAAACTGGTAAACCAGTTTTTCATACCGGACTCAATCGAACCCAAACCACCGGCAGCCATCGCCATCTGCGCACCAAACAGCAATGCACACATCAAAAACGCTTTTACCCATGAACGGGTATTGGCATTCATCACTAACGTCATAATTAAATCTCCAAAAAAAGAAACAAAAAAACCGGCAGCACAATCTACCGGCACGGCTATATCCGAAAACAGTCTGCTCTTCGTGACTACGTTCGGAAAAAATAGAAACACACCCTACATTTCCACTTGCTGGGTGTGTTTCCTTTAAAACTCGCCAAATACATCCCACGTTTCCCGCTTACGTTCGGGTTGCGGCGCGTGTCCGACAGCAGGTTGTGCTTGAAACGGTGCATCATTGTCCGTCCCGACCGATACGGTTTGCGGTTTCGGATTGCCCGAAACCAACACCGCCCTCGCCGGTGCGGGTTTTGAAGGGGGCGCCGGTTTAGAGGGGGCGGACACCGTGTGGTTCGGATTTACGGCAGGCACGTTATAGGCCAAAAGCTGGTTTAACGTATTGTCCCGCGCCGCGTGCAGAATTTTGACGACATACGGAGGCTGGCCTTTGAAGTCCGCCCGAAAGCCGGTGCGGAAGTTACCGCTGTAATAACAGCTAAACGCTTTTTGCAGGTGTTCCTGCGAGCGTCCTCCCGCACGTTTGAAACAATCGGCCAAAATTGCCGCGCCCGCCTGAATGTTCTTGCAGGGATGAAACACGGTTTCGTAGTCCAAACCGTATGCTTTCAGGTTGTATCGGTTAACCTGCATCAAGCCCATGCTGAAATTGCGTCCCTGTGCGTGCAGCATTTTGGCGGCGGCAACAGCCTGTTCGTAGGTTTTAGGCTGCCTTTTCAGGGCCCCGCGCACCACGCCGATAGCGTAGGGATTAAACCGGCTCTCCACCCTAGCAACAGCTTGCAGGGTATCGGGGTGAACATCTCGCCCGCACTCAGCTGCAAGTTGGTTAAAAGAAACCCCTTGTCTGGTATAGACAAGGGGTTGTGGAGTGGCAAAAGAATAGGTAGGCATCGATAAGGCTGCCATTAAAAAAAGGGTCATTGTCTGTTTCATCTGCGATACTTCACCATTTGAGTTAAAAACTGAATTTACAAACGCCAAAAGCCATATTGAAAACAGTTTGTCAAAACTGCTTTGAATATGGTTTTTATGTGTGTCCGATTTGTGCCTGTACTAGGCTGTTTTTGGCTTTATTAGGCTGTATCGTGCAGGCATCAACCTATTGTTTATCAATTAGTTATATTTGTAGCCAAAGACTGTTAATCCGCAGGTCGCTGGTTCGAGCCCAGCTCGGGGAGCCATATTTAAAGCCATCCGGATATTTTCGGATGGCTTTTTCTTTGCCTATTTCAACGCAACAAAAAGTGCAGGCTGCTTTTGAATGATATAAAAGCAGCCTGCACTTTGTTTTCCGGCAAACCGTTATTCCGCCAGACGCAAAAACGTGGCGCGGTAATGGCGCAATTCTTCAATGCTTTCCAAAATATCGTCCAAAGCCTGATGCGAACCTTTTTTCACCACGCCTTTATACACGGCCGGATTCCAGCGGCGCGCCAGCTCTTTCAGTGTGGACACGTCCAGATTGCGGTAATGGAAATACGCTTCCAAACGCGGCATATAGCGCACCATGAAGCGGCGGTCTTGGTGGATGGTGTTGCCGCACATGGGCGTGGTTTTGGCGGGAATCCATTCCTGCATCCATGCCAGCAGCGCTTCTTCCACTTCGGCTTCGGTGTGGGTGGAGGCGCGTACGCGTTCGGTCAGCCCCGTGCGCGCATGCGTGGCGGTGCACCAGGCATCCATGCCGTTTAGGATTTCGTCGCTTTGGTGGATGGCATATACGGGCGACTGTGCCAATACGTTCAAATCTTTGTCGGTAATAATCATGGCGATTTCGATGATTTTATCGCTGTCCGGGTTCAGCCCCGTCATTTCCATATCGAGCCAGCACAGGTTGTTTTGGTCTTGCATTGCATTGTCCTATCGGCAAAAAGTCAAAATTATAACCCAAATTTTTTCGGCAGGCGTTTCAGCAGCGAGCCGGCGAAATAGCCCCATTGCCAGCCCAAATCGCAGCCGAATTTGGCGCGGGTTTGTGCGCGGAACTGTTGCACCTGCCGCAAATATTGCACGTCGCGCGTTTTCAGGAACAGCTTGACGCAGTAGGCCACGATGAGCCGCCAAGTTTTGCGCTGCAAGATGGCGAGGCATGGCGCGTGTTGCGGCAGCGCGGCGGCTTGCTGAAATGCGGTTTCCAGCGCGAAATATAAGTCGTTGATGTGGCGCATATTGACATTGGCGGTGATGCTGCCTGCATTTTGGCGGTAGCCCAGTAGCAATTCGGGCAGGCGGTACACGGTGTGCGCGTCCAAATAGACATAGGGCGTGAACATCATGTCTTCAAACAGTTTGCCGACGATGAACGGGTGGCGTTCCAGCAGGCTGCGGCGGTAGCAGCGCGACCAGACGTACCAGCGGTTTTCTTCGAAGGCGCGTTGCAGGCTGCTTTGGTGGTCTTGTCCTGCCGTGTCGCGGAAATATTGCCCGTATAGCGTGGGGTTTTGCGGCAACAAGTCGGACGGCTGCACGAACATTTGCGCGTCAAATTCGATGATGTCGGGCTGCTGCTGCGCCAACACGGCCAGGATTTTGTCCAAAGCAGCCTGCACGAAAATATCGTCGCTATCCAAAAACAAAACGTATTCGCCCTGCGCGTGCGCCAGGCCGGTGTTGCGGGCGGCAGAAAGGCCGGCATTGCTCTGGCGGATGATGCGGTGGGGAATTTGCTGCGGCTGCAACACGTGTTCGGCAAATCGGGCGATGATGTCGGGCGTTTGGTCGGTGGCGCCGTCATCGACAATCAGCCATTCGACTTGGCCGCGGTGTTCGGGCGACAGGCTGTCGGCGACAGACTGCAAGGCAGCCTGCACATAGTTTTGCACGTTGTAGCAGGGGATAATCAGGGAAATCAGCGGTTTCATACGGTTTCAACGGGAATGTTCAGTTGCGATTGGATGTGGTAAAGCTGCGTCCAGGTCGGGTTGGCGAACAGCGGTTCTTCGGGGCGCAGCGCGTGGACGCGGACGCGGTCGAATGCGTGGACGTTGAACGCGGCGCTGCTGCCCAAATGGTAAATGTGAAATTCGCGTGCAGGCTGCTTTTGCAGTTGCTGCGCCAGATAGTCTTCAAAAATCAAATCGCTGTGCAGATAGGCGATATCGGGCAGGGTGTAATGTTCGCGCGGGTGCGGGAAATAGGCGTCGGCGCGGACGTGCCGCTGCAAACGGGCAAATAGGGCGATATTGTCTTCGGCGCGGTCGAACAGAGGCTGGCCGAGCAGGATTTTGAAGGGGTGCAGGCTGCTTTCGTTTACTTCGTTTATATCAGTACCGGCGCGGCGGGGCGTATTGTCCTGCCATAAAGCCAGCGGCACGGTAGGCGCGGCAATGTTCGGCCGTTCGGGATACAGCGTATAGTGGCATTGCGACAGGCGGCGCAAGTCTTCGGTTTGGTAGCGGATGCCTTGTAGGGCGCGGCGCAGTTTGCGGAACGCGCTCATGGGCGGATTGCGGTACAGGATGCTGTCGGTATAGAGGTTGGCCGTGCCGTCGTCAAATGTTTCCAGCCGCTCGAAACGCAGGTGGCTGACGACATATTGCACCGCGTCGTTGTCCACGCTGGCCAGCCGCACGGTGCGGTAATGCCTGCCGATATTGCGGCGTAGGCGCGGCGGCATCCAGCGGCCGTGTTCGATGACGGTATAATCGCTGCGGCGGCACAGTGCTTGGGTTTGCCGGAAATAATGGCGGAATTTTTCGTTGTCTGCGCCTGCGTAGCAAATCATCAGCAGTTCGGAAGGCTGCGGCTGCGTTTGACGGATTAGCTGTGCGGCAATCAAGGCTTGCAGCGGCGTGAGGCAGATATACAAATCGGGCAGTGTCATGCGTCGTCCCCGTGAATCAGCCAGGGTTGCAGGCGCTCAACCGGAATGTCCCACGACCACACGCCTGCGCCGCTTTCGCCGTCCATGCCGCGCAGGAACAGGTAGCGCACGGCAATGTGCCGCACGGCAATCTTTCGGCTTTGGCAATAGCGCGCGGCGGCAATCGCGTAAATCAGGGCTTGCAGGTAATAATGGTGCTCGGCAATGGCGCGGGTTAGGGATTCGGGCGCGTAATCGGGCAGACGGTTGGATTTGTAGTCGGCCACCACGATGGTGTCGGGTTCGTGCCACAGCAGGAGGTCGATGGCGCCGTTCAAAAAGCCGCTGACCTGTTGCGCGGTCAATGAAGAAGCAGCCTGCACAATGTCCCCGTCCAAACCCGACTCCGCCAACCAATGCGGCAGCGCGGCCAAATCAAACTGCTGAACCGGAAATAGGAAATCCAGTTCCGCCAAACGCTGCTCGGGCAGGAAGTCGCACAATGCCTTGCCGCCAATCAGCGGCGTTTGGCGCACTTTGTCCAGCATATCGTTCACCGTGTCCAGCCACATATCGGCATCGATACTGTATTGCGCCAACACGCGCTCCGTCCGCGCCGACTGGGTGCAGGCTGCCTGCTGGAAGCGAAAATATTCCAGCAGCGAATGCAGGCAAACGCCCACACCCGTGCCGGCAGGGAAATTCGCCATCGAACGTTCCTGTGCCTGCGCGGTCGATGCGGCCGGCAGCAGGCGTTGCTCCGCGCTGTCCAATGCAGGCTGCAACAGTTCTTCAGCCGCCACGGTGTCGGACTGGCGCGGCACGTTGCGCGTCAATGCCGTGAAGCTGGTGTGGCGGGTAACGGCATAGCGGCGCGGCGGCAGGTGCACGGCACGGTATAGCGGCTGTCCGCTATGTTCGGCGGTGGCCGTCCGTTCGGGTGCGGCAAACGGTGGCGGCGGTTCGTCCGTCAGCACGAAATCGGTGTTCTGCGCATCCTGCCGCGCAATGAATTCCTGCCAGCATTGGCGGTATGCCAAGGGCGAGACGGTTTTCTTATCCGATTCTTGCGGCGGGGTATCCAGCAGATAGTAAAAATCGCTGCGGTGCGTGTTTCTGCCGGCCGCCATATACACATTCAACTGCTCTTCGGAACGCGTCAGCGCCACATACAGCAGCCGCAAATCTTCCGACAGCTGCGCCTGCGCCATACTTTCCCTGTCTCCGTCTTCCAACTGGGTTTTGTGCAGCAGCCAGTTTTCGCCGCCGCGCTGCACCACCTGCCATTCGTCTGTCGAATCCTTGCCGCCGGCCCACACAAACGGACAATACACAATCGGATACTGCAACCCTTTGGCCGCGTGCATGGTAACGATTTTGACCAAATGCTCGTCGCTTTCCAAACGCAGCAGCCTGCTTTCCGCGCCGCCGCTTTGGGTGCTTTGGGCGATTTCCTGTGCCAGCCATTGCTGCAACGCCGTTTCATTGCGCCCCTGTTCGTCTTCCGCCGCCAAAAGTTCCATGATTTGGCCGATATTGGTCAGCATACGCTCACTGCCTTGCGCCAACAACCGCGTTATCACGCCGTTTTGCTGCAAAAAACGCTGCATGGCGGCATACACGCCCCATTGCTGCCAATCCTGCTGCGCCTGTAACGCAGATTCCGTCCAATACGCCAACTGCGCGTCATCGGCCAGCAGCGCCTGCACGTCGGCCGCCGTGTAACCGAACAGGCAGCCTGCAAGCACATAAACCAGCAATTCGGTTTTCTGCGGTTTGAGCCAGAATTCCAGCAGCGCGCACACGGCGGTGGCTTCTTCCTGCGCGAACAGGTTTTCGCGGCTCATCAGCACGCTTTGGATGCCGTATTTTTTCAGCGTGCGCTGCATAAGCCCGCCGTCTTTGTGGCTGCGGACGAGTACGGCAATCTGCCCCGCCTCCAAAGGCAGGCTGCCGATATGGAACTGCCCTTGTGCCGACAAATGCAGCGAACGGGCGATTTCGCGGGCGCACCAGTCGGCGGCGCGGTGGCGCAGGGTGTCGGCGGCTTCGGCGGTGTCGCCGCATTCGTGCAAATCGTTTAGCCAGCGCAGGCGCACCGACGGTTCGTGTTCGGGCAGGCGTTTTTCTTTGCGTCCGGCGGACACGGGTTCGTAGGGCAGGTGGTCCAGCGCGAACGGTTTGTCGCGCGCGAACAGTGCGCCGATGCTGTTGATGAGCCGTGCGTGGCTGCGGTGGTTGGTGGTGAGCGTGTAGCGGTGTTCCGCTTTTTCAGCGGCGGCCAAATAGGCGAAGATGTCTGCGCCGCGGAAGCTGTAAATGGCTTGTTTCGGGTCGCCCACCATGAACCAGGCCGGAGTGCAGGCTGCTTTTTGCGTGTCGGATTCGGCGGCGAAGGCACGGCGGAAAATGTCGTATTGCAACGGGTCGGTGTCTTGGAATTCGTCAATCAGCGCCACCCGCCATTGCCGCGCCATCGCCTGCGATAGGGCGGCGGCATGGGTGCGGTTTTCCTGCAACGCGTGGAACACGTCCAGCAGCAGGTCGTCAAACTGCCGCGTGGTTTGCTGCTCTTTGCCACGTTCGTTCTGAACGCGCCAGTCGTCTAGCAGTGCGAGCGTCAGCCCAATCAGCGCGTTCTGTTCTGCCTGTTCCGCCGCCTGTGCAGTTTCGGCCAATCCGCCCAGCGTGTCTTCCAAAAACGCCAGCGTTTCGCGGTTTTGCATGGCTTGCTGTGCTTTGGCGATTTTGGAGAGCAGGTAATCGGCGCGGAATTTGTTGTCGCCTTTTGAGTCGAAGGTGTGTTGGACGACGGTGCTGGCGGGCGGTTCTGTGCCTTCTTGGGCGTGTTGTGCCAGAAGGGCGCAGAAATCGGCGTATTTTTGCGGCTCGTAGCTCTTTTTGTTGAGTTTGGGCTGCACTTCGCCCAAAAAAGCAGCCTGCACTCGCGGCCATTGCGCGGCGGCGTGTTGCCATGCGCGGCGGTAGTCCTGTTCGGCTTGGCGCAAGAAGTCGGCGGTTTTCCCGACCGGCTGCGTTTTCAGATACGGCCGCGCCAAAAACGACTGCACGCGCGCGGCCAGGTGTTGCGGCGTTTGGCGGTGGCGGTACACCAGTTGCGCCAATGTGTCGTCGTGGGCCACGGTGGCGCGCCAGTAGTCTTGTGCGGCCACATAATCCTGCCGGTGCTGTTCTTCGTCCATTTCCAGCGAAAACGGCACTTGGCAATAAAAGGCGAAATCCTGCAACACGCGCTGGCAGAAGCCGTGGATGGTGTAGATGGAGGCGTGGTCGAACTGGCTGATGGCGGCTTTGAGGCGGATGACCAATCGTTCGGGCGATTCGTTCGTCATGGCTTTTTGCAGCAGTTCGGTCAGAAATGCGGCGGCATCGGGCGCGTATTTTTGGCAGAGTTCGGCAATGTCCTGGCCGTCTCCGTATTTTTGCAATACGCGCAGCGCATCGTTCAGCCGTGCGCGCAGCCGTGTTTTGAGTTCGGCGGTGGCGGCTTTGGTGAAAGTAACGACGAGGATTTTATCGACCGGCATCTGCTCCAGCAGCACCAGCCGCGCGAACAGGGCGGCGATGTTCCAGGTTTTGCCCGTGCCTGCGCTGGCTTCAATCAGGTTGATGCCTTGAATGGGGATGTGGAGCGGTGAGAAAGAAGAGGGCATGGCGGGGATTCCGTTGGCGGGTGCAGGCTGCTTTGGGCGTTTGAAAGCAGCCTGCACTTCGGATGGGTGTGTTTTGGGTTGCAGGCTGCTTTTTCAATCCAGCGGCAGCACGAAGATTTTGGATTGGCGTGCCTGTTGGTGGTATTGCGCCTGCCGTTGGGGCGGCAAATCGGCGGCTTGGGCGGGCAGGAAGCCGCGTTCCGTGAACCAATCCGCCGCGCGAGTGGAAAGGGCGAACAGGCGTGTTTTGCCTTGCGATTTGGCTTCGCACACCAAGTGGGCCAGCAGCAGTTCGCCGCAGCCGCCGTCGCGAGCGTTCGGCGATACGGCAAGGCAGCCCAGTTCGGCATCGGACGGCGCATCGTCAAAGGTTTTCAGTTCGGCGCAGCCGTAAATCTGGCGGTCGTGTTCCAGCAGGTAAAAACGGTGGACGTGTTGGGCGAAATAATCGCGGCTGCGCGGCAGCAGGATGCCTTGTTCCGCCAAGGGTTCGATGAGCGCGGCCAAATCGGCGATGTCGTCGGTGTGTGCGGCGCGGATGCGGACGAACGGCGTTTGGGCGATGGCGGTGCCTGCGCCGTTGCGGGTGAACAGTTCGCCCAGCAGTGCGCCGTTTTGCCGGCCGGACAAAATCTGCACGCGCGATATGCCTTGTTCGACCGTGTCGATGGCGGTGGCGAGCAGGGTTTGCTGCGCGGCGGGGATTTGCCCGTCGCGGCACAGGCGGCGCGCTTCTTCGGCGGTGAGTTCGGAAAACAGCACGCCTTCCGTATTGACAATGCCGTCTTCGTCAATCAGGAAAACGAGTTTTTCGGCACGCACGGACAGGGCGGCCGCCTGCGCGATTTCCTGCATGCAGAGTTGGTACACCTGTCCGGCGGCGGACACGGCCAGCGGCGGAATCAGCACCACGGCGCCATTGTCCAGCGCGTGTTCGATGGCGGCGCCGTCCATTTTGCGCACCACGCCGGCGTATGCCATGTCGATGCCGCCGATAACGCCCATCGGCTGTGCGAACACGAAGTTGCCCGAGCCGATGTGCAGGCGCGGCGTGCGTTGCGGCGAATGCGCGAATCCCAGCGACAAAGCAGCCTGCACATCGAACTGAATCTCTCCGCAGGCTTGTTTGGCATGGCGCAACAGGATTTCGCTGCACACGGCGCGGCCGTTGTGGTATTGCGGTTCATATCCTGATTGGCGGCACAATGCGGCGATTTGCGCGTCGGCATCGTACACCAGCACCAAACGGATGCCCAGCGCGGCCATCAGGTTCAAATCGGCGGCCAGATTGGGCAGCACTTGGGGCGCGAGCAGGGTGGAGGAAAGGCCGATGACCAGCGTTTTGCCGCGCAGGTAGTGGATATAGGGTGCGGCTTCGCGGAAGGCTTGGGTGAAGAAAGGGTTCATGAAAAAGCAGCCTGCACGGGGACGGTCATAAAAAAACGCGGCTTGACCACATAGGATAAATCCGCGTTTTGCTCGATATCGGGGTTAATTGCCGACCAGCATCCAGTAAAACAACTGCATAATCAGCACGGCCATGGCGGCGAGCGAGGCGACAATCCAGTTAATTTCGTATTCCGCCGATACGGCCAGCGGCAGGGTGGGTGCGGGGGGTACGCCGCCCGGGGTAACTGCGCCGGGCAGTGTGCCTTGCGATACGGCGGCAGGTGCGGGCGCGCCGGTGTTATTGTCGCCCACCAGCGTGAAGACCAGGCTGTCGGTGTGGATGGTGATGTTGTTTTTTTGTGCGTCGTGGTTCATGGCGGTGCGTGCCGAAGCGGTGCCCAGTCCGGGTTGCAGCGAAATCTGCGGCAGTTGCGCATTGACCGAATCCCTATCCAGCAGGTTGAACACGGTGGGGCTTGGATTTTGCGGGACTTCGGCAAACATGGGTTTTGCGCCGCCCGCTTTGGGTTCGCGGTAGTTCAACGGACGTTGCGTGCGGGTTTGCGCGCTCATGGCTTTCACGGTTTTGGCCAGTTTCGGTTCGGCGGTTTTGCTCTCTTGGGCCGGTTTGCCGTTTTTGCCTTTGGCGGCTGCGTTTGCAGGCTGCTTTTTGCCTGCGGCGTTTTTCGGCGTTTTCTTCACCAGCTTGAAAATGTGGAAACAGTGCGAACAAACGGCTTTCCCGTCGTTTTGTTGCAGCATTTCCGTTTCCAGCGTGACCAATTTGTGGCACTCCGGACAGTTGACTTCGATTTGGCTCATACGATACGTTCTCTTTGATTCTGCGGCGGTTACACGGCTTTCCTCACGCCGCTCAAACATGCCCAGCCCTGCTCCAGTTGCACGGGCGACAGTTCAAACCATTGTGCGTAAATCGCACTCATTTCTTCTACTTGTTCGGCCAAAATGCCCGACAGCACGATGCGTCCGCCCGTTTTGGTGCGGCCGGCCAGCATTTCGCCCAGCATGCGCAACGGGTTGGCCAGAATATTGGCCACCACGACGTCGTATTGTCCTGCGGGCAGTTGTTCGGGCAGGTAAAAAGCAGCCTGCACTTCGTTTTGTGCGGCATTGTCGCAGCTGGATTTGATGGCCTGCGGGTCGATGTCCACGCCCGTGCCGCTGCCTGCGCCCAGTTTCAGCGCGGCAATGGTCAGGATGCCGGAGCCGCAGCCGTAGTCCAACACGCTTTCGCCGCGTTGCAGATTCCGGTCCAGCCATTGCAGGCACAAATGCGTGGTGGGGTGGCTGCCCGTGCCGAATGCCAGGCCCGGGTCGAGCCGCAGGTTGATGGCGGTTTCGTCGGGCGCTTCGTGCCATGTGGGCGTAATCCACAGGCGTTCGGAAATCTGAATCGGGTCAAACTGCGATTGTGTCAGCCGCACCCAGTCTTGTTCCGCCAATATTTCCACCGTGTATTCGGGCATGGCGATGCCTGTTGCCTTGGCTGCGGCTTCCAAAGCAGCCTGCACATCGGCTTTGTCGTCAAACAGGGCGATGATGCGGCTTTGCTGCCACACTTGGTGCAGCGGCATATCGGGTTCGCCGAAAATCGGCTGCTCGTCGTCGGTGCCGGCAAACGCGTCTTCAATGGCGCTAGACAGCGCGCCGTGTTCCATCAGCGCGTCCGAATAGGCTTCGGCAAGGGATTCGGGCAGGGGGATGTTGGCTTGTTGGTACGACATAATGGTGTTGGGAAGTGAATTTAATCCGCCGCATTCTAACATTATTTCATACCATCGGGCGCATAAATGGGCGATGGCGCGGCAAGGTGTCGCAAAAATGGCGCGTATTTACAATGTCTACAATAAAAACAGTGTCGCCAAACCCAGGAAAATCAGAAAGCCGCCGGAATCGGTGACCGCGGTAATCAGCACGGAACTGCCCAAGGCGGGGTCGCGGCCGAATTTTTCCATCAGCACGGGAATCAGCACGCCCAAAACAGCGGCCAGCAGCAAGTTGAGCGTCATGGCGGCCACCATCACCAGCCCGATACCGACGTTGTGATACAGCAGCCATGAAATCACGCCCATCACGCTGCCCCAGATAATGCCGTTAATCAGCGCCACGCCGATTTCTTTGCGTAACAGCCGCCAAGCCTGCAATTTGGAAATCTGCGTATTGGCCATGGCGCGGACAATCATGGTGATGGTTTGGTTGCCCGAATTGCCGCCGATGCCCGCCACAATCGGCATGAGTGCGGCCAGTGCGACGATTTGGGAAATGGAGGATTCAAACGCGCCGATGACGCGGCTGGCCACGAGGGCGGTAAACAAATTGACGGCCAACCAAATCCAGCGGTTTTTCACCGAATCCCACACGGGGGCGAACAGGTCTTCTTCTTCGCTCAAACCGGCCATGTTCCGCATGTCGGCTTCGCTTTCTTCGCGGATCACGTCCACCATTTCGTCCACCGTCAGCCGGCCGATGAGTTTGTTGTTTTCATCGACCACGGGCGCGGTTACCAAGTCGTAACGCTCGAACGCGCCGGCGGCATCTTCGACATCGTCGTGCGGATGGAAGGTGACGATGTCGCGCGCCATCAGGCTGCCCACTTCGGCTTCGGGGTCGGAAACCAGCAGTTTGCGGATGGGCAGCACGCCTTGCAAAACATCGTTTTCGTCCACCACGAAGATTTTGTCAGTGTGGTCGGGCAGCCTGTCGAAGCGGCGCAGGTAGCGCAGCACGACTTCACAGGAGACGTCGGCGCGGATGCTGACGGTTTCAAAGTCCATGACGGCGCCGACCTGGTTGTCGTCGTACGACATGGCAGCCTGCACTTGGGCGCGCTCTTCTTCGTCGCGGTCTTTCAGCACTTCGCTGACCACGTTGGCCGGCAAATCGTCCGCCAAATCCGCCAAATCGTCCGCGTCCATGTCTTCCACGGCCGCCACGAGTTCCTGCGTGTCCATGCTTTCGATAAGGCTTTCGCGCACGGCATCGGACACTTCCAGCAATACGTCGCCGTCTTCTTCGGGAATGGCGAGTTTCCACACCAAAACACGTTCTTTGGGCGGCAGGTTTTCCAATACGGTGGCCACGTCTGCCGGGTGCAGTTCGTGCAGGATGCCGACCAGCATTTGCAGTTGCGCGTTGATTCGCGGCTCTTCCAGCGTATTTTCGGGGGTGATGAGGTGGTAAAACGGCAGCAGCTGCGTGGAGAGTTTGTGAATCTGCTCAATGTGCAGGCTGGTGCGTTTGGCTTCTTCTAGCGGTTGTTGATGTTCCATAAATACTCCGCCTGCCTATGCAGGAGGTGCATTCAGGCAGGGTTTAGATGTGTGGTGCGGGATGTGTGATGAACCAACTGGGAAGGTCGTCCATAAAATTCAGGGCCCACGGGAGGGCGCGTAGTGAAAAACGCGCGTATTGTACACGATATGCGCCTTTCGGTGGCAGAAAAGCAGCCTGCACTTTGCGAATACGCTATAATGCCGCCTTCCAATGATTGATTGACGATTTTCCGACTGCCATTATGCTGATTCATCCACAATTCAACCCCAACGTATTTTCCTTCGGCCCCGTTGCCATCCGCTGGTATGCCCTGAGCTATATTGTCGGCTTCATCCTATTTATCTGGCTCGGCCGCCGCCGCATCAAAAAAGGCGGCACTCCGTTCACCAACGAAATGCTGGACGATTTGCTGACTTGGGGCGTGCTGGGCGTGATTCTGGGCGGCCGCATCGGTTATATCCTGTTTTACAATTTCAGTGCCTATTTGGCCAACCCGCTGGATATGTTCAAAGTGTGGGAAGGCGGCATGTCGTTTCACGGCGGCTTTTTGGGCGTGTTGTTCGCCATGTTCCTGTTTGCCAAGAAACGCGGCCTGCGCTTTTGGCAGGTGATGGATTTCATTGCCCCGCTCGTGCCGACAGGGCTGGCATCCGGTCGCATCGGTAATTTCATTAACGGCGAACTGTGGGGGCGGATTACCGACCCTGCCCATTTCTGGGCGATGGGCTTCCCGCAGGCCAAAAGCGCCGATACCGCACTGGCGCACGCCAATCCGCAATACGCCGAATGGCTGCTGCAATACGGCGCATTGCCGCGCCACCCGTCGCAGCTTTACCAATTCGCGCTTGAAGGCATGACGCTCTTTTTCATCGTGTGGTGGTTCTCCGCCAAACCGCGCCCCGAAGGGCAGGTGTCCATGGTGTTTTTGGGCGGCTACGGCCTGTTCCGCTTCATTGCCGAATATGCGCGCCAGCCCGATGCGCACTTGGATTTGTTTATGGGATTGTCGCGCGGGCAGTGGCTCAGCGTGCCGATGATTGTTTTGGGCGTTATCGGCTTTGTCTATTTCGGCAGACGCAACCGCCATGCGGCAAAGGCATAGAACAGATTAAATGGGCAATATAGTGGATTAAAATTGCAATGATACGGCGTTGGCTCGCCTTGACGTACTATTTGTACGCCTTGCGGCTCGCCGCCTTGTCTCATTTTTATTTTAATCCACTATAAAAAGCAGCCTGCACTCCAAGATTCAGAGTGCAGGCTGCTTTTTATCGACAATATCAACCCACTTTGTCGCCCGGTTTAGCGCCTTCGTGCACGGTCAGCAGTTTCAGTTGGCCTTTGCCGTCCGCCGCGCTCAGAATCATGCCTTCGGACACGCCGAATTTGGCCATTTTACGCGGCGCGAAGTTGGCAATGGCGATGACCATTGTGCCGTTCAGTTCGGCAGGATTCGGGTAGCTGGCGGAGATGCCGGAGAAAATCACGCGTTGCTCGAAGCCGAAATCCAAATCGAATTTCAAAAGCTTGGTGCTGCCTTCAACGGCTTGGCAGTTCAGCACTTTCGCCACGCGCATATCCACTTTCACAAAATCGTCAAAGCTGCATTGCGGCGCAACGGGTTCGTAGCCCGCGGCGGCAGGTGCAGGCTGTTTTTCGGCCGCCGCTTGGATGGATTGTTTGTTGGCTTCAATCAAATCGTTCACTTGTTTTTCCTCAATTCGTTGCATCAGATGTTGATATTGGTGGATGACGTGGTTGGCCGGCAGCGTGGAAGCGGTGTGCGACCAGTCCAGTTGCGGCATGTTCAGGAACTCGGCAGCCTGCGCGGCCACGTTCGGCAACACGGGTGCGAGGTAGGCCGTCAGGATTTTGAAGGCGTTGATGAGTTCGCTGCACACTTCGTGCAGGCGCGCTTCCATGCCCTCTTGCTTGGCCAGTTCCCAAGGTTTGTTGGCATCCACATATTCGTTCACGATGTCCGCCAGCGCCATGATTTCGCGCAGGGCTTTGGCGTATTCGCGGTTTTCGTAATCGGCGGCGATGCTGTCGGATTTTTCGGTCAGCCGTGCAATCAGCGCGCTGCCCGAAACGGCGTGCAGGCTGCCTGCAAATTTTTTGTGGATGAAGCCGCTGGCACGGCTGGCGATGTTGATGTATTTGCCGACCAAATCGCTGTTGACGCGGGCGATAAAATCTTGCAGATTCAAATCGATGTCTTCAATTTTGCTGTTGAGCTTGGCGGCGATGTAATAGCGCATCCATTCGGGGTTCAGGCCTTGTTCCAAATAAGATTTGGCGGTGATGAACGTGCCGCGCGATTTGGACATTTTCTGGCCGTCCACCGTCAGAAAGCCGTGCGCGAAAATACCGGTCGGGGCGCGGTGTCCCGAATATTCCAGCATGGCCGTCCAGAACAGGGCGTGGAAATACAGGATGTCTTTGCCGATGAAGTGGTACATTTCGGCGGTGCTGTCTTTGCCGAAAAATTCGTTGAAATCCAAGCCGATTTTGTCGCACAGGTTTTGGAAACTTGCCATGTAGCCCACGGGCGCGTCCAGCCACACATAGAAATATTTGTCGGGTTCGTCGGGGATTTGGAAGCCGAAATAGGGCGCGTCGCGGCTGATGTCCCAGTCGGACAGTTCGCCGTCTTTGAGCCATTCGTTCATTTTGTTCAGGGCTTCGGGCTGCAAATGGGCGCGGCCATTGGTTTCTCCGGCCGTCCATTGTTTCAGATAATCGGCGCAGTCGCTTAGTTTGAAGAAGAAATGTTCGGTTTGCTTCATCACGGGCGTGGCGCCGGACACGGCGGAATACGGGTTAATCAGCTCGGTGGGCGAATAAGTGGTGCCGCAGACTTCGCAGTTGTCGCCGTATTGGTCTTGCGCGTGGCATTTGGGGCATTCGCCTTTCACGAAGCGGTCGGGCAGGAACATTTGCTTTTCGGGGTCGAACAGCTGGTTGATGGTTTTGCCGACGATTTTGCCGTTGGCTTTCAGGGCCAGGTAAATCTGCTCGGAAAATTTTTTGTTTTCAGGTGAATGGGTGGAGTAATAATTGTCGTAGCCGATGCCGAAGCCGGTGAAGTCGGCCAAGTGTTCGGCGTGGGTTTTCTCAATCATCTCTTCGGGCGTGATGCCTTGTTTTTCGGCGGCGAGCATGATGGGCGTGCCGTGCGTGTCGTCGGCGCAGCAGTAGTAGCATTCGTGGCCGCGCAGTTTTTGGAAGCGCACCCAGATGTCGGTTTGGATGTGTTCCACCATGTGCCCCAGGTGGATGCTGCCGTTGGCATAGGGCAGGGCGGAGGTGACGAGGATTTTGCGTTGGGTCATCAATCAAGTCCTTATTTGAATATGAAAAGCAGCCTGCACTTCGGGCGGCGGCCTGCGTGTTGTCCAAAATGGTTGGATTATAGCGGATTAACCGCGCTTCCGATATATGGAAAGCAGCCTGCACACTGTGTATTTCCCGTGCAGGCTGCTTTTTGCTGCGGCAAAATCACCGTCTGTTTTCCGCTTTGTACCGAGACTCTCATGTATAATCGGGCGTATTATTGTTGCAGGCTGCCGACGATGTCCCAATACGATTTCGAATCCGATGACGGCTATATGCCGCCCCTGTTTACCCAGCGTGAGGCGTGGGGCTTGCTGTTTGTGTTTGTCGGCATGATATTTCTGACGATAGTGCTTTTTGCGCTGATATTTGTCATTGCCCGCGGTATTATGGGTAGCGAAAACCTGCCGGAGGGTTCGCTTGCCGGATATTGGCTGGTGCAACTCTCCATAGTGGTCAGCACATTGTTTTTGATTGACAAAGTGCAGAAAAAACGCCGCGAAACGCAAACCGAAGAAACGTTGGTTTCGTATTTGGGGCTGTTTGGTTGGAGCAATATCAACTGGAAATTTGCCGTTAAATGGACGTTGATTTTTCTGGTGTTTTGTTGGATTCGAACCAACCTAATAGAATGGCTGCCCGTAGATGACGATTCGCTTTTAGAATTAAATGAATACGGCTGGATCAGCTTTTTCGGCGCGGTGGTTTTGGCTCCGATTTCCGAGGAAATCGTGTTTCGTGGCATTCTGTATCCTGCCCTGCTAGACAGCACTCGAAACCCCAAGCTGGCAGGCTGGGTAACCAATGTCGGTTTTGCATTGGTGCATTTTGAATTCGGTTTGACTGTTTTGGTCGCACGTTCGCTGCTGGGCTGGATTTTTATGCGCGGGCGCACCATCGGCGGCTCGCTGTGGGTGTCGATATGGCTGCACGCGCTGTGGAATTTCGGCATATTTCTGCCTGCACTGCTGGTTTATGTGACCTAAAGGCAGCCGCGCCGCCCAAAAGCAGCCTGCACACTGCAAATCCGTTATAATTCCCTCTTATGATTCAACCTTTCAGGCTGCCCCATCCTTGCAGGCAGCCTGAAACCTGTTTGGAAAGACACAGACACAATGCTCAACTTCACCCTGCACAAAAAAGACGGCTACGCCCGCCGCGGCACGCTCGAACTCAACCACGGCAGCATCGAAACCCCCGTATTCATGCCCGTCGGCACCTACGGCTCGGTCAAAGCCATGACCCCGCAAAACCTGCACGACATCAACGCCCAAATCATCCTCGGCAACACCTATCACCTCTGGCTGCGCCCCGGCCTCGAAGTCATCGAACAATTCGGCGGCCTGCATGACTTCATCGGCTGGAACAAACCCATCCTCACCGATTCCGGCGGCTTCCAAGTGTTTTCGCTGTCCAATATGCGCAAACTCACCGAAGACGGCTGCACCTTCAAAAGCCCGATTAACGGCGACAAACTCTTCCTTTCGCCCGAAATCTCCATGAAAATCCAAACCGTGCTCAATTCCGATATTGTGATGCAGCTCGACGAATGCACGCCCGGCGAAGCCACGCACGAACAGGCCAAAAAATCCCTGCAAATGAGCCTGCGCTGGGCCGAACGCAGCAAAAAAGCCTTTGAAGACCTGCACAACCCGAACGCCCTGTTCGGCATCATCCAAGGCGCGATGTACGAAGATTTGCGCGAAGAAAGCCTGCGCGGGCTGGAAGACATCGGCTTCAAAGGCATCGCCATCGGCGGCCTTTCCGTGGGCGAACCCAAGCCCGAAATGTACCGCATGCTCCGCGCGCTTGCCCCCATGCTGCCTGAACGCAAACCGCATTACCTGATGGGCGTCGGCACACCCGAAGATTTGGTGTACGGCGTGGCGCACGGCGTGGACATGTTCGACTGCGTCATGCCCACCCGCAATGCCCGCAACGGCTGGCTGTTCACCCGCTTCGGCGACCTCAAAATCCGCAATGCCAAACACCGCCACGACAAACGCCCGCTGGACGAATCCTGCACCTGCTACGCCTGCCAACATTTCAGCCGCAGCTACCTGCATCATCTGGACAAAGTCGGCGAAATCCTCGGCGCGCAACTGTGCACCATCCACAACCTGCATTTTTATCAAGTCATCATGGCGGAAATGCGCGAAGCCATCGAACAAGGAAAATTCGCCGACTGGCAGGCGCGGTTTCATGAAAACAGGGCGAGGGGGACGGATTAGGGTGCAGGCTGCCTGCAAACTGTTTGAACTTATTAAGCAGGCCAAACGCCATGATGGCGATGTGGCATGAGAAACAGTCGTTTGACCGCCCAAACGTTGGCAACAGTAACTGTGCCGCTTGGTTAAGTTCTATCACACGGTGAAGTTGTACCGCAGTTTAAACAGCGGTATGCCGTTTGAGGCCGTACAGGCTTCATTCCCAACCTGTGGCGTAAACAAGGCAACGATTGCTGACAAGTAATTTGGTGTTATCCACATGATTAAACCAACCATACCAGCCATTATTGATAAGCATTTAGACAAAATCATTCGTTGGCAGATAAATGCATTGCCTAGAAACATTGCTTCTGAAATGAGATCGGATCAGGTGTGTGAAGATGAAGACTGGTTTTTTTGGCTGCCCGTTGCCAGTAAAGTGAGTGATGATGAAATTGCCCAATGGGAAGATAGGATTGGACATCCCCTTCCCCAAAGTTACCAAACATTTTTAAAACACAAACATTTTTATGAATTGCTGATTTCGGAGGCGTCGTTTTTCGAACATCCTATTCATACTTGGCAGGAAAGTCTTGCCGAAGTGGTTTTTTCTGAGAACACACAACCATGTTTGCTGGATAAGGGCTACCTTCCCTTTGCCCATTGGAGCGACTGGGGCTATCTCTGTTTCGATACAAATAGAAACACCGAAAATCATGACTACCCAGTTGTGCTTTGGGATCATGAAAATGCTGACGAAGTACAAGATTTCGCCAAAGATTTTGCCAGTCTGCTGTATCAGTTAGATTTAGATCAGGACGAAGAGGAATAGAACCCGCTTTCAGGTAGCCTTCCGGCAGTGCAGGCTGCCTGCAAACACCAACGCCGTCATTCAACACCCAACCATCGGAATGCCGCCATGCTCTCCAAACAAACCTTCGCCGCCTTCTGCCTCGGCGCAATCACCGCCGTTGCCGCGCTGTTCCTGCTGTCCGCGCAATATTCCGACTACCGCCACACCGCCGAAATGAAGCAGGAAATCCAAAGGATTGCCCCGTTGCAGGCGCAGTTGGCTGCCGAATTGGCCGACGGCGGCATCAAAAGCAGCCTGCAAACCGTTCGGCAGGTCTATCCGGGTGTGCAGGCCGTGAGCCGCGACGGCTGGATTCTGCTGCGTACGCCGCGCTTCGGGCAGGAAGCGGTGCTGATTCCGCAGGCAGAGGGCAAAAATATCCGCTGGACGGCGCATTACAACGATACGGACAAGGCAATCAACGGCAAGGCACTCTGTTTTTGAGTGTGGCATTGCAAAAGTGCAGGCTGCTTTGAACGTGCCAAAAGCAGCCTGCACATTGAACAAGGCAAAGCAATATAACGATTTTTCTATGTTTTGATTGTAAAAATGATAAATTTCAGGCCGTTTGCTGGTGTGTTTGGTGCCTTTTTGCGGTTTTCTATGCCTTGCCGGGAAAAACGGATGGTGCGGGCGAGAATCGATGCACCAGAATTTGATTGCATTTTAATCATCTTGCGGCCCCAATAAATTGGATTTAGAATGCGCGCAAGTAGCAGATAGCAGTTTCCAAGGGAATGCCGCTTGCGGCTAGGCTAACGGTTAAGTGTGCGTTTGCACGGTTATGATGTAGGTTCAAGTCCTGCCCTATCTGCTACTCCATTCTTTCAATCTGATGATTGGCCTATTATTTCAACGAGACGCTAATTTACATAGTGTATTCAATATCTAATCCCTCCCTATTTTAAACATTTGCTGGATTCGTTCCTATTGTCATTGGGCAAGGCTATCTTTAAGATGGCTGCTTTTTCCGCAAGTTGCAACAGAAGCTGTCCAATTGGTTGCCGGTAAAAAGCAGCCTGCACATTCCAGTCCATTATGAAGGGAAATCATCATGACAGACATCATCCGCACCACTGCACGCCGCAGCCTTTTGTTGGCATCGGTTCTCATGCTCACAGGTTGTGCCAGCCTTACTTTAGGCGCTATCTGGGGTATTGAAGATAGCCACAATAAGGCCAGATGGCAGCGCGAACGTAACCAGACATTGGGGCATACTGCCAAACGTGTTTCGGTTTATGCGTCCAACCATACCTCAAACGCCTATACTGTAGGCGTGAGGGATGATACGGATAACGACGGGAATCATTTTTACTTGCGGGCAAAAGAAGGCGAACGTGTGCCGACATGGATCAAAGATAGCAATAGCAACCATATATACCGCGATATTCCGAGAGGATGGAGCAAAGATTACCTAATACGGGTTGAATGGAGAGATGAAAGCAGCGGGCGTTATTACCGTGCCAAATTTGTGCTGCCGCATTATCAGTATGACCCGAGCGACCTCGAACTACATTTTCTGCCGGACAACAAACTCCTGGTTTGCGTGAACAGCTATGTGCAAACTCCGTCTTACCGAAAATGGGTGGCCGGTGGTTGCGATACCAAGCCATTGGTGCCTAATACGGAAAGCGTGGAAATACAGAACAGTAGCCTGCGCAGGATTGAAAGCCCGGTCAGACGGAGCAAATAACCGGCCGCCAAAAGCAGCCTGCACCCCAAACACGCCCCATCCGCCGCACAAGGATAATGGCTGACGTTTGCGGCAATGTTGGCTAAAATACGCGCTTTGATTCGGTGGGGCAAAAAGCAGCCTGCACCTTTCCATTTCCGCATAAAAGGACAACATCATGACCGTTAAAACCCGTTTCGCCCCCAGCCCCACGGGCTACCTGCACATCGGCGGCGTGCGCACCGCGCTGTATTCCTGGGCGTTTGCTAAGCACCACGGTGGCGAATTTTTGCTGCGCATCGAAGACACCGATTTGGAACGCTCCACCCAAGAATCCGTGGACATCATCTTGCAGGGCATGGACTGGGTCGGCCTCCACGCCGACAACCGCGACAACATCGTGTACCAATCCAAAAACTTCCCGCGCTACAAAGCCCTCATCCAACAACTGCTGGACGAAGGCCACGCCTACCACTGCTATTGCAGCAAAGAAGAATTGGAAGAAATGCGCGAAAAAGCCGAGCGCGAAGGCACGGCCACATACGACCGCCGCTGGCGGCCGGAAACCGGCAAAACGCTGCCCCCAATCCCCGACGGCGTAGAACCCGTCGTCCGCTTCAAAATGCCGATTGACGGCGTTACCCGCTGGAACGATTTGGTGAAAGGCGAAATCAGCATTCCCAACGCCGCGCTGGACGACCTCATCATCGCCCGCGCCGACGGCACGCCTACCTACAACTTCTGCGTGGTGGTGGACGACATGGACATGGGCATCACCCACGTGATTCGCGGCGACGACCACGTAAACAATACACCCAAACAAATCAACATCTTAAAAGCCCTCGACGCCACTCTGCCCGAATACGCCCACCTGCCGATGATTCTGAACGAGCAAGGCAAAAAAATCTCCAAACGCAGCGGCGACACCGTGGCGGTTACCGAATACGAAGACATGGGTATCCTGCCCGAAGCCCTGCTGAACTACCTCGCCCGCTTGGGCTGGGCGCACGGCGACGACGAATTTTTCACCATGCCGCAGTTTGTGCAATGGTTTGATTTGGAACACGTTTCCGCCAGCCCCAGCCGTATGGACGGCAAAAAACTGATGTGGATTAACGCCGAACACATCAAAGCCGCCGACAACGCCGAACTGGCCAAACTGGTGCTGCCGCGCCTGGAAAAACAAGGTATTGCCGTTTCAGGCAGCCTGCAACTGGAAGACGTGCTGGCATTGGTGAAAGACCGCGCCCACGATTTGAACGCGCTGGCCGCTGAATGCGCCTATTTCTACCGCAAAGCCGTGCCGCCGGAAGCCGACGTCGCCAAACATTGGGATGCAGAAGCCCCCGCGCGGATGCAGCGTTTTGCCGCCAAATTGGCCGAGCTGCCCGAACAGGACTGGACGGCGGAAAACATCCACGCCCTGTTCGCCCCGTTCTGCGAAGCCGAAGGCATCAAAATGGGCAAACTGGGTATGCCGTTGCGGCTGGCGGTGTGCGGCACCGCCAAAACGCCCAGCGTGGATGCCGTGCTGGCTTTGATGGGCAAAGAAGAAGTGTTGAAACGCTTGGCGCAATGACAAATAGGACGTGCAGGCTGCTTTTTGGGAGTGGCTCTGTATATTGGAAAGCAGCCTGCACTCTGGGAAATGGGGTGCAGGCTGAGACCTTTGCAAAATACCTCTCTTCACCTTTTCGCTGACAGCCAGAACCCAAACACAGGTTTTCGGCTATTTCCCT
>NZ_GL870929.1:669939-709460 GCF_000190695.1 Kingella denitrificans ATCC 33394 | reverse complement strand
TCTCAGGCTGCTTTTTGTGTTGGATAAAATGGCAAGGCGGTTTTCGGTCTATCTGAAAAGATAAGCCGCGTTAATACACCGACACGGGATACGAGCCGATGACTTTGACAAATGCGGTGCGTTCTCGCAGGGCGTCCAAAGCAGCCTGCACTTTTTCATCGCGCACATGTCCTTCAATATCAATGAAAAACAGGTATTCCCACAAGCCCGTTCGGCTGGGTCGGCTTTCAAATTTGCTCATGGAAATGCCGGCCTGCGTGAGCGGTTCGATTAGGCGGTTGAGCGTACCGGCCTTGTTTGGCGCACCCACAATCAGCGATGTTTTGTCGTGCCCGCTTTGCAGCGTTGCCTGATGCCCCAGCACCAAAAAGCGGGTGGTGTTGTCCGATTCATCTTCAATATTGGCGGCCAAATTGTGCAGGCGGTAAATCTCTGCCGCCGTTTGGCTGGCAATGGCGCAGGCAGTATCGCATTCGCTGGCCAGCCGCGCTGCTTCGCCGTTGCTGGAAACCGATACGCGGCGAACGTGGTCGGGCAGGCGGCGGTTCAGCCAGTTTTGGCATTGCGCCAATGCCTGTGCGTGCGCATAAACCACTTCCACGCGCGAAAAATCCGTGTGGCGGCACAGCAAATGGTGGTGGATGCGCAACTGCACCTCGCCGCATGCCTGTAATGAAGTACCCACCAGTAAATCCAGCGTGCGCCCCACCGAACCTTCGGTCGAATTTTCGATGGGCGCCACCGCATAGTCCGCCTGTCCGGCTTCCACCAGGCGCAGGCTTTCGTCAATGGTGGCGCAGGCCACGCATTGTGCGGCGCGACCGAAATGCTTGATGGCCGCCAGTTGGGTGAATGTGCCTTCCGGCCCCAAATACGCCACCGTCAAAGGCCGCTCCAATGCCAGGCATTCGCTCATCATTTCGCGGAACAGGCGCGCGGCGGCCTCGTCCGACAAAGGCCCTTGGTTCAGCGACTGGATGCGGCGCAATACCTGTGCTTCGCGCTCCGGACGGTACACCACGCCCGTGCCTTTGAGTTCGCCGATGGCCTTTGCGTGCGCCGCCCGTTGGTTGAGCAGGGTAAGGATTTGCCGATCGATTTCATCAATGGCGGTGCGGTGCGGGAGAAGTTGGGCATCATCAGACATGGGAAGGTTCGCTGCAAAAATAAAGCGGTTATTGTAGCGAAAATGACGGCGCAAAAAAAGCAGGCAACCGATTGGCTGCCTGAAATATCTCAAATCAGAGATTTTACGCTTCACAAACAATTAGGCTTTCGCCTAACTCTGCCGCACCGTAGAAAGGAGTAAAAACGATACGGCAAAGGGGGAAGTCCGCCGCGCGTTGCGACTGACTGTAATTCGATGTAGTCATTATAGCCGAACCGGGTGGGAAACGGCAATGTTTTTTATGTTTTTTAGACAATAAAGGCAATTTTTAAGGGATTTCTGGTTTCATCCGGCAGAATTTTGGATGGTTTGACTTAATTTGTAGCAAAAAGTAGCAAAGCAGTCTGCACCGCTTAAATTGGTTGGGTGCAGGCTGCTTTTGTGTACGGCGGCAGGTTTATTCGATATTTTGGACTTGTTCGCGCATTTGCTCAATCAAGACCTTCAGTTCCACCGATACCTGCGTGCATTCGCCCGCAATCGATTTGCTGCCCAAGGTGTTGGCTTCACGGTTCAGTTCCTGCATCAGGAAATCCAGGCGTTTGCCGATGCTGCCCGATTGCTCGGTAACGATGCGGCGCACTTCGGCAATGTGAGTGCGCAGGCGGTTAAATTCTTCATCGACATCGGCTTTCTGCATGAATAAGGCGAATTCTTGTTTGAGCCGGTCTTCATCGATATTGGCCACGGCTTCGGCAAGGCGGCTGCGGCTGCGGGCGATGTGGTTTTGCAGCAGGCTGGGGAAAAGTTCTTCCAGCGCGCCGACGATGGCTTCCATCAAATCCAAGCGTTCGATGATGTGCGCTTTGAGTTTTTCGCCCTCGCGGCGGCGTGCGGCGACAAAATCGTCCAGTACTTGTTCCAGCAGCTGCCCCACCACGCGCGCCAGCTCTTCTTTGTCGGTTTCGGCGGCGGTTAAAACGCCGGGGAAGCGCAGGATGTCGGCCACAGTGAGTTTGCCTAATTCGCTGTGTTTTTTGCGTAATTTCTGGTTGATGTCGGCCAGTTGCTGCACCAGCGGCTGATTGATGTGCAGGCTGCTTTGTTGCTGGTGGGTACTGCCCAGTTGGATGCGGCATTCCAGTTTGCCGCGCGCGATTTTGCTCACGATTTTTTCACGCATATTGCTTTCCAGGCAGCGCAAATCATCGGGCAGCTTGAATTGCACGTCCAAGAACCGGTGGTTCACGGAGCGGATTTCGATGTCGATATTTTTGCCGGCATATTCCGCGCTGGCGTGGGCAAAGCCGGTCATGCTGTGTACGGTCATATTTTTTCCTTTTTTAACGATGTTGAAAAAACATTAGCGTAGTATAACGAATCTACCCCGCTTCCGCTACGGCGCGGACAAATGAAAAGCAGCCTGCACATCGACAATTCGAATGTGCAGGCTGCTTTTAGAAGGCTGTCGCTTTAGCGGATGCTGTTGGATTTTTCCTTATGCTGCAAAAGCGTACGGTCCAATTTGTCCGCCAGCATATCGATGGCGGCATACATATCGTTTTCCACGGTTTCCGCATAAATATCCTTGCCGGCCAAGTGCACTTGCGCTGCCGCTTTGTGCTCCAGTTTATCGACGGACAAGGTAACGGTTGCCGACAAAATATTATCGCTGTGGCGATTGATGCGTTGCAGTTTTTCCGTAACGCGCGCTCTAATCGCATCGGTAATATCCAAATGTAAACCAGTGATTTTCAGGTTCATGACGAACTCCTCGTTCTGGGTGGAAAAAACTATGTATGACGTCGCTGCTGCACGGTGGGGATGCCCAGTTGCTCGCGGTATTTGGCCACCGTCCGCCGTGCGATATTGATTCCTTGTTGTTTTAAAAGTTGTTGTAAGTCGTTGTCGCTTAATGGTTTGTGTTTGTCTTCATTGGCAACGATTTGGCTGATGAGTGAGCGGATGGCGTGTGCGCTGATACCGTCCTCGCTTTGATTGTTGCCCACCGCATTTTGGTTGAAGAAGAAGCGTAACGCAAATAACCCCTGCGGGCAAGCTAAATATTTGCTGTTCACGGCGCGGGAAATGGTGGATTCCGCCAAATCCAGCTCGTTGGCGCAGTCTTTAATCAGCATTGGGGCGAGGGCAATCTCGCCGAAGGTGAAAAAATCCTGTTGCCGCTCGACAATATATTCTGCCACGCGGTGAATGGTGTTTTTGCGTTGTTGCAGCATATCCAGCTTTTGCTTGGCACTGGTGATTTTTTCGCGCCAAACCGGATCGAGTTCTTCGCAATCCTGCAAGGCCTCCGCCAGTTCGGTATTGATATGGATTTGCGGCATGGAATCCTGATTGCTGACCACCGTCCAGCCGCCTTGGCTGTTTTTTTGCACGAAAACGTCGGGGCGGACGTATGCAGTCGGTTCGTTGCCGGCGAAACCGTAGGCAGGGTAGGGGTGCAGGCTGCTTATCATTTCCAGCGCGCTTTTGATGGTGTCTTCCGAGTAATCGGGCAGGAGTTTGCTGAGTTTGTTGATATTTTTGGGCGTGTTTTGGCTGATATGTTCCAAATGGTGCATCACGATATGCGCGGCACAGCGGCGTTCCTGCGACGGGGGGAGTTGGTCGAGCTGGTGTAGGAGCGATTGGGACAAGTTTTGTGTGGCGATGCCGGGCGGATCGAATTTTTGCAGTTGCTCCAGCGCCAACTCCATATCTTCTTCTTCCAGCATCCATTCCAAAGGCGTGTTTTCAATGATCTCTTCAATGGATTCCGTCAGATAGCCTTTTTCATCCAAAAAATCAATCAAAATGTGGACGCGCGCGGCTTCAATGGGCGACAAAGGGTGTTCGCTGACCTGCTTGTGCAGATACGCATTCAGCGTTTCTTCCTCTGCCAGATTTTCCCATGCGCTGACATTGTCGTCGTCCAAACTTAAATGGCGGTGGGCAATATCGGCCGTATATTGCGGCATTTCGTAAGGCGGCTCGTCAGACTCCGTGCGTTCCAATAACGGATTGTCTGCCAACCAATCTTCCACTTCCCGCTCCACTTCGAGGCCGGACATTTGCAATATGCGCAGCGATTGCTGCATGGCCTGGTTCAGGAGCTGCGTTTGTTTGAGTTTTAATTGGAAATTCGTGCCGTTCATAAGGCTATGCGTGGTTGTTTTGAGTCGGTGCAAATACATTATAACCCTTGCAAAACCCTGTGTCAGAAAGCCTGGCGCCAGGGTTTGTGCAAAGGTTTTAATTTAATAGTCAAAATGTTCGCCCAAATAAACCGCGCGGACGCGTTCATCATTGACCAATTCTTCAGGTTTTCCACAAGCAAGAACAGTGCCATCGCTGATGATGTATGCCTTGTCGCAAATGCGCAAGGTTTCGCGCACGTTGTGGTCGGTAATCAGGACGCCGATATTTTTCTGTTTTAAAAAAGAAATGATTTTTTGAATGTCGATAACGGCAATCGGATCGACGCCGGCAAACGGTTCGTCCAGCAGGATGAAGCGCGGCTGCATGGCCAAAACGCGCGCAATTTCGACACGCCGCCGCTCGCCGCCGGAAAGTGCGGGCGCGGGGCTGTGGCGCAGCCGTTCGATATTCAAATCGTGCAGAAGCTGGTTGAGTTCGCGGTCGATTTGGTGCGTATCTTTGAGGCGGATTTCCAAAATGGCGCGGATGTTCTGTTCCACCGTCATTTTGCGGAAAATGGAGGCTTCCTGCGGCAAATAGCCGATACCGGCTTGCGCGCGGTAGTGGATGGGCTGGTGCACGAGGTCTTGGCCGTCCAGCAAAATGCAGCCTGCATCGGCAGCAATCAGGCCGGCAATCATGTAGAAGCTGGTGGTTTTGCCCGCACCGTTCGGGCCGAGCAGGCCGACCACTTCGCCGCTGTAAATATCGAGCGAGAAGTTTTTCACCACTTGCCGTTTTTTAAAGGTTTTCTGCAGGCCTTCAACGTGTAAATGTGAAATATCCATAAGGGTTTATTTGTTGTTGGGTTGGATGATGACTTTGACGCGCCGGCCGTTTTTATTGCCGACCGCGTTGCCGCCCAGCACGGTGTACACTTCGGTTTTCATGTTGTAGCTGATGGCTTCGCCCTGCGCCAAATCGCCGCCGCGCTGCACTTTGGCGTTGCCGATGAGTTTGACCAGGTGTTGGGCGGAGTTGTATTCGGCGCGGTTGCCCCAGCCTTCGGCCAATCCTTTGCCGCCGTCCAGTTGCTGGCGGAAATAGACGGGGCTGCCTGTGGCCAGCATGGTTTGGTTGCCACTGCGGTCTTGGCTCACGCGCACGGATTGCGCCTTCATTTGCAGGCTGCCTTGTTTGATTTGCACGTTGCCGCTGAACACGGTCACTTGGTTTTTTTGGTCGAGCGAGCCTTGGTCGGCTTCAATCGAAATGGGTTGGTTGCGGTCGCTGTCGAGCGCGTGTGCGGGTTGCAGGCTGCCTGCAGTCAGGACGGCGGCCAGAAATGCGGTTTTATAAAGATTTTGCATAAATCAGGGCTTTCACTTGTGCGGGCAGGTTCAGTTGCCCGTTTTGATAATCGTAGGTCATGCCTTGCGCACTGCCTTGGCTGTTGCCGTAGCGGTAGTGGACGGCGGCGGGCGTTTCGGCAATTTTGCGTACGGTGTCCACGGTGAGCTGCGAAGTACGGACTTGGGCGGCGTCGCGTTGGGCATCCGCGCTTTTGTCGAGCGTGACTTCTTGTTCGAAGAATATTTTTTTGCTGGCCAATTCATACCGCGCCTGTTGCGCCGTAACGTGGTATTCGGCGCGTTCCTGTGTCCAAATGCGCAGGTCGGGCTGTTCGAAATAGACGTTTTTCTGGTCGGGAAGCTGCCATGCTTTGGGCGAAACCAGTTGCTGTTGCAGGCTGCCTGTGCTGTCGTAGCGCTTGGCGGCGGCCTGTGCGATGAGGTATTGCGGCTCTTTCGGGTTCAGCGGCACTTCTTCAATGCTGATTTGGCTTACCTGCCCCAGCCATGCGCTCAGCGCGCCCAGAATCACGGCCAGCGACAGAGGGAAGGCAAATTGGCGTAATCGGTTCATTGTAAATACTCGTTTAAAGCAGCCTGCAAGGTGCCTTGCGCCGCCATAATCAAATCGGTGCATTCGCGTACCGCACCCATGCCGCCGCTGTTTTGTGTTTGATACAGCGCGTGCTGCTTCACGAACGGGTGGGCGTTGGCCACGGCAATGGGCAGGCCGCAGCGGGTTAAAATCGGCAAATCAATCACGTCGTCGCCTATCATGGCGCATTCGGCTTCGGTGAAATGCAGTTGTTCGCGCAGTTGCGTGTAGGCCAGCCGTTTGTCGTGCACGCCGTGGCAGTAATGGCGGATGCCGAGCTGCTGCACGCGAATTTGCACGGCCGGGTCGTTACGCGCGGTGATGACGGCAGCCTGCACGCCGGTTTGCTGCAACATTTTGATGCCGTGGCCGTCCAGCGTGTGAAACGGTTTCATCACGTCGCCCGACGGGCTGATAAACAGTTGTCCGGTAGTCAGGACGCCGTCCACGTCCAAAACCAGCAGTTTGATTTTGGCGGCGCGTTCACGCAGTTCGGGGGGCATGGGAATGTGCATCATAAATGTGTCTTAATGGCTGAATTGCGCTACATTTTAGCAGAGTCAGGCAGCCTGCACGTTAAAATTTGTGCGATAATGCGCGATTTCATCGATAGGAGTTTCCTGTATGGATAAAAAACATTTGCAGCTATTGGTTTGCCCGCTGACCAAACAAGCCTTGGAATACCACCCTGAACAGCAGGAATTGTGGAGCAGGGCGGCAAAGCTGGCATTTCCTATCCGAGACGGCATCCCCATCCTGCTGCCGGATGAAGCACGTGCGTTGGACGAAACGGATTTGGCGCAATGAACGTGCGGTTTCATGTGATGATTCCGGCGCGGCTGTCGTCCAGCAGGCTGCCTGAAAAAGCATTGGCCGACATTGGCGGCAAGCCGATGGTGGTGCGCGCGGCAGAGCAGGCATTGAAAACGGCTGCGCAAAGCGTGATGGTGGCGACCGACCACGAACGCATCAAAGCAGCCTGCACCCTGCACGGAATCCCGGTAGTGATGACCGGCGGCCACCATCAAAGCGGCACGACGCGCTTGGCGGAAGCCGTTGTCCTGCGCGGCCTGGCAGACGATGATATTGTGGTGAATGTGCAGGGCGATGAGCCGCTCATCCCGCCCGAATTAATTGAGCAGGTGGCGCATATATTGGCCGAAAGCAGCGCACCGATGGCCACCGCCGCCCACCCCATCCATTCACTGGAAGAATTCACCAATCCTAACTGCGTGAAAGTGGTGCTGAACCAGGCGCAACAGGCTGTATATTTCAGCCGCGCGCCCATTGCCTACCCGCGTGACGAAATGGTGAAAAAGCAGCCTGCACTTTCCCAAGACTGCCCGCCGCTGCGGCATATCGGGATTTATGCTTACCGTGTCGGTTTTTTGAAGCAATATGTCCGGTTGGCCGAATCCCCGCTGGAGCGCTGCGAAAGTTTGGAGCAGCTGCGCGTGTTGTGGCACGGCTACCCGATTGCAGTGAAAGTGTTGGATAACGCGCCCCCCGCCGGTGTGGACACGCCTGAAGATTTGGAGCGGGTGCGGGCGGTTTGGGCGGCGCAGTAGTTTCTTCGCAAAACATCTTTTCATGCCGCATAAAAGCAGGTAAAATCGCAAATATTTGCAAATAGTACCCAGCAGGCACCATTCCTGCTGGTGTATTTTTTATTTATCATCAATTTGGGAGCATTATCATCGCACAGCAAGAACGCGAAGCACGAATCAACGGCGAAATCACCGCCAAAGAAGTGCGCTTAATCAGTGGGGAAGGCGAACAACTCGGCGTTGTGAGCCTGAAAGAGGCATTGTCGATGGCAGAGGAGAAGGATGTCGATTTGGTCGAAATTTCGCCAACCGCCAAGCCGCCCGTCTGCAAGCTGATGGATTTCGGCAAATACAAATACGAACAATCCAAAAAACGCGACGAAGCCAAGAAAAAGCAAAAACAAGTTCAAATTAAAGAAATCAAATTCCGTCCGGGCACGGACGAGGGCGATTACAACATCAAAATGCGCAATGTGAAACGCTTTTTGGAAGACGGCGACAAAGTCAAAATCACCCTGCGTTTCCGTGGCCGCGAAATGGCGCACCAAGAGTTCGGCGCACAATTGCTGGAGCGCGTTAAAGCCGATTTGGAAGAATTGGCCGCGGTGGAGTCTTTCCCCAAAATGGAAGGCCGCCAAATGGTGATGATGGTTGCACCAAAGAAAAAATAATCGTATAATTAAAAATTCGCCTGTCTGCTTCGTCGCAACGGCAGGCAGGCGTAGTTTTAAAAGTTGCGATTTCAGGTGGTATTGGGCATTTAAGTGCATATTTGCCCCCCAATACCTAAATCATAATAAACAGGGAGTTTTCCATGCCTAAAATGAAAACCAAATCTAGCGCGAAAAAACGCTTTAAAGTGCTGGGTAACGGTGGTGTGAAACGCGCTCATGCGTTCAAACGTCATATTCTGACCAAAAAAACCACAAAAAATAAACGTCAATTGCGCGGCACTTCTATGGTGCACGAACGCGATTTGGCTTCTGTTGCTAAAATGTTACCTTACGCTTAAAGGAGATAAAATATGCCACGCGTAAAACGCGGTGTAACCGCTCGTGCCCGTCACAAAAAAGTGATTGCGTTAGCTACAGGCTATCGCGGTCGTCGTAAAAATGTTTACCGCATCGCCAAACAGGCGGTGATGAAAGCCGGTCAATACGCATACCGTGACCGCCGCCAACGCAAACGCCAATTCCGCCAATTGTGGATTGCACGTATCAATGCAGGCGCACGTCAAAACGGCTTGTCATACAGCAAATTCATGAACGGTCTGAAACGTGCCGCGATTGAGCTGGATCGCAAAGTTTTGGCTGATTTGGCTGTGTTCGACAAACCGGCATTTGCACAATTGGTAGAAAAAGCAAAAGCTGCTTTGGCTTAACCTATGAATTAATAACAAGGAAATTCGTATTTTTGCGGATTTCCTTGTTTGTTTTTATGAACGGATGAAAACGGTATGACGGCACTAACGACACCACCATTGGCACCCAAAGTGGTTGCGGTATTGGCAGGCTTGCAAATCTATACGGTGGAAGATGTGCAGGCTGCTTGTCCGTGCCGCGTATTTTTGTTGTTGAAAAAGAGTGGATTAAGCGTTACGCTATCCGTATTCTGGCAACTGGTGGCAGTGAGCTTGCGGAAAAATGTGTCGGAATTGAGCGACGGCGAGCGTGCTGCGTGGCAGCAGAAATTGCAGGAAATGCCGCCTGTTGCCGTGTTCCCTCCGCTGGAAGAACAGCAGAAATTTATGCAGGCTGCTTTGGTACAGGCTGCTTTGGCTGCGGAAGCAGGCGAAGTGCCGGTGGGGGCGGTGGTGGTGCATCGCGGGAATATTGTGGCACAGGCGTATAACCGTTGCGTGGCGGATTGCAATGTCAGCCATCATGCGGAAATTTTGGCATTGGCGCAGGCAGGGCAGGTGTTGGGCAGCTATCGGCTGAATGAATGCGATGTTTATGTGTCGCTGGAGCCGTGTGCGATGTGTGCCGGTGCGCTGATGCAGGCGCGTGTCGCACGCGTAATTTTTGCGGCAAGTGAGCCTAAAACGGGTGCTGCCGGCAGCGTGGTGAATTTGTTTGCCAATAAGGCACTGAATGCGCATACGGCGGTATCGGGCGGCGTACTGGCCGATGAAGCCCAAGCAATATTGCAGCAGTTTTTTCAAAACAAAAGGAAAAAATAGGAGGGCAATCATGCAGTTGATTTTGTGGCGGCATGCACAGGCGGAAGAGGGCGACAACGATTTGGCGCGGCCGCTGACGACAAAGGGCCATAAGCAGGCACGCAAAATGGCGCGTTTTTTGCAAGGGAAATTGTCGGGCGGCTATCACGTTTGGATATCGGAGGCGGAGCGGAGCCGGCAAACGGCGGCTTATTTGCAACATCCTGCAAAAGTGCAGGCTGCTTTGAATCCCGATGCGGCAGCGCAGCAGGTGGCTGAATGGTTGTGTGGCATTGCATCCGATGAAATGGTGGTGATTGTCGGGCATCAGCCGTGGCTGGGCGATTTGTGCGCATGGCTGTTCACGCAGACATGGCAGAATAATGTGTATTGGTCGGTGAAAAAAGGCGCGATTTGGTGGTTTGAATGCGCGCAGCCTTTGGGTTCTGCGCCGGCACAATTGCGGCTGATGATGACACCTGCCGAAATTGAATGTTCTGTCAAGCCTTGAATGCAATAATTAGCGAAAATTTACATAAATTGGCTGGTATTCCTGGCGCGGCTGTGTATAATTACCGCAACAAAAAAATGGTATATGAAAGGGGAAAAATAATGACGAATCACGCTTTTGCATTGCCCGTTCCCAGCGGACACGGCAATTTGGAACAATACATTCACACAGTAAATAATATTCCCATGCTGTCGGCGGAAGAAGAAACCCGCTTGGCAGAGCGTCAAATTAAAGGAGATTTGGAAGCGGCAAAACAGTTGATTTTGTCGCATTTGCGCGTTGTGGTGTCGATTGCGCGCGGCTATGACGGCTACGGCCTGAATCAGGCGGACTTAATTCAGGAAGGCAATATTGGCCTGATGAAAGCCGTCAAACGTTTTGAGCCTCATCACGGGGCGCGGCTGTTCTCGTTTGCCGTACATTGGATTAAGGCAGAAATTCACGAATTTATTTTACGCAACTGGCGTTTGGTGCGTGTGGCCACTACCAAACCACAGCGCAAACTGTTTTTCAATTTACGTAGCATGCGCAACAGTTTGAAAGCTCTGTCGCCCAAAGAAGCGCAGGATATTGCCGATGATTTGGGTGTGAAAGTCTCCGAAGTGATGGAGATGGAACAGCGCATGACCGGGCATGATATCGGGCTGTTGGCGGACAATCAGGACGATGACGAAAATAATGCGTTTGCGCCGATTGACTGGTTGAGCGACAGCCAGCACGAGCCGAGCCACCAGCTGGCGCAAAAAGCGCATTATGCGTTGCAGACCGAGGGCTTGCAGGCTGCATTGGCGCAGTTGGATGAGCGCAGCCGCCGCATTGTGGAAACACGCTGGCTGCATGACGGTCAGGCGGCCACGTTGCATGAATTGGCGGCGGAATTTGGTGTGTCGGCGGAACGTATCCGCCAAATCGAAGCAAAAGCCATTCAAAAGCTGCGTGCGATTATGGAAAACCAAGCCGATGATTTATTGGAAGAATAATTTTTCGGAAAGATGAAAAAAGCAGCCTGCACTTTGAAAATTCAAGTGCAGGCTGCTTTTTTGTGTCCTTACGCGGCAGAACGGATGGCGGCAAAAAATGCGCGCAGTTTTTCCGGCGATTTGATACCTGCGCTTTGCTCCACACCACTGGACACGTCCACCGCTGTTGCGCCGGTGGTTTTCAGGGCGTGCGCCACATTATCGGGGTTCAGCCCGCCGGACAAAATCCAGTGCTGCGACAGCTGTCCGGGCAGCAGCTGCCAATCGAACGTGTGCCCCGTGCCGCCGTATGCGCCGTCCACAAACGCATCGAACAGCAGGGCGCGCGCTTCGGCAAAGCGGGTGCAGGCTGCCTGAATATCGTGCGCGCTTTGCACGCGGACGGCCTTCAAAAACGGGCGTTGGAACGATTGGCAAAATTCGGGCGGCTCGTCGCCGTGGAATTGGAGCATGTGGATGGGGACGTGCGCCAGAACGTGGCGGATATTCGCTTCCGTTTCGTTCACAAACAGCGCCACCGCCTGCACAAACGGCGGCAGGCGGCGGACAATGTGCTGCGCCTGTTCCACCGACACGCAGCGCTTGCTGCCGGCAAAAAATACCAGGCCGATGGCGTTGGCGCCCAGTTGTGCCGCCAGTACGGCATCTTCGGGGCGGGTGATGCCGCAGATTTTGCTGTGTACCATCATGCGCGCTCCAAAGCAGCCTGCATATTGAGCTGCAACATTTCGGCGGCGTGTTGGCGCGTGGTGGCGGTAATTTTTTCTCCGCCGAGCATACGCGCCAGTTCTTCAATGCGCGCTTCGGTGTCCAATACCCTGATTTCGCTGACAGTTTGTTCACCATCACTGCGTTTGGCCACCTGCCAATGGTGTTCGCCGCACGCGGCCACCTGCGGCAAATGGGTAATCGCCAACACTTGGTGCTTCCGCCCCAAAAGTTGCAATGCCTTGCCCACCGTTTCGGCAACGCCGCCGCCGATGCCTGTGTCCACTTCGTCGAAAATCAGCGTGGGCACTTGGGTGTATTGGCTGGTAACGACTTGAATCGACAAGCTAATCCGCGCCAATTCGCCGCCCGATGCCACTTTGTTCAGCGGTTGGAGACGGCTGCCTTTGTTGGCGGCCACCTGGTATTGGATGTGTTCCAAGCCGTGTTCGGTCGGCTGCGACGGCAGCAGTTCGATGTGGAATTTCGCGCCCTTCATGGCCAGCTGCTGCATATGCGCCGTGGTCTCTTCCGCCAAGGTGCAGGCTGCTTTGGCACGCGCCGCCGATAATTGCTGTGCCGTGTGCCGATATTGCTGCTCCGCTTCGTTTACCGCTTTTTCCAGTGCGTCAATATCCGCTGCCGCTTCCAAGTCCTGCAAAGCAGCCTGCACCGCCAGATATTTTTCGGGCAGCTGCTCCGGTTCGATCCGATATTTCCGCGCGGCCGACATCAATTCCTGCATCCGTTTTTCTTTGGCGGCCAATTCGTTCGGGTTGATTTCCACGCTGTCAATCACATTGCCCAGCAAGTGGCTGATTTCACTTAATTCTGCATCAATGCTGTCCAGCATTTCCAAGCTCTCGGCAAAGCGCGGCTCGATATTGCCCAGAGAATCCAGTAGGCGGTGGCAGCGGCGCGCCAGCGATTTCATGCCGTCGTCGCCGGACACATATTCCTGCGCTTCATACGCGGCTTCCAGCAGTTCCGCCGCATTGGCCAGGCTGTCGTGGCTGCGGCTGAGCGCCTCCCATTCGCCTTCTTCGGTATTTAATTGATTTAATTCGTTTAACTGCCATTCCAAGCGTTCGCGTTCCACATCGGTTTGCTCGCTTTGCGCCTGTGCCGCCTGCAAAGCCTGTTTGGCCGACTGCCATGCGCGGTAATGTGTTTTGGTTTGCTCCGCCAGCGGCAGGCAGCCTGCAAATGCGTCCAGCAGGCGGCGTTGTGCGCTTTCCTGATTGAGCGAATGGTGGGCGTTCTGGCCGTGAATATCAATCAGTTGCGAGCTGATGGCTTTGAGCTGCGCCAGCGTGGCGGCCTGGTTGTTGATAAAGCTGCGGCTTTTGCCTTTGGCATCGATAATGCGGCGGACGGACAATTCGTCGCCGTCGTCTTCCAGAAGGCCTTGTTCGCGCAATGTGCCGGCCAAATCGGGCTGGCCGCTGATGTCGAACAGGGCGGACAGCACGGCTTCTTTTGCGCCTTCGCGGACTTGGCTGTAATCGGCTTTGTCGCCCAAAAGCAGGGAGAGTGCGTTGAGGGTGATGGATTTGCCTGCGCCGGTTTCGCCGGTCAATACGGTGAAGCCTGTTTGGAAATCGAGATGGAGTTTTTCGACAATGACAAAGTTTTGCAGAGAAAGTGCCAGTAACATGGTGCAGGCTGCCTGTTCAAACGAAAAGTGGGATTATAGTCAAAATACGGCGGGCTGTGGGTGCAGGCTGCTTTGGCGGAGAGGCGGGCAGCGGGCAAAAGCAGCCTGCACATTACCGCAAGGTTCAGCGCGTGCCGGATGTGTGTGCTAGTGCGTCCAAGCATTGCTGCGCGGCGCGTTCGCCTGTTTGCACGGCGGCTTCGAGCGTGGCGGGATAGCGTTCGTGCAGCCAGTCGCCGGCCAGCCAGATGCGCGCGGCGTTCAAATCGGCCATATCGGGCAGGCGGCGGTTCACGGTGCTGGCCACGGTGGCGCGTTTTTCGGTAATGGTCTGCTGCGCTTCGGGCGGGGGCAGGTGCGGATTCAGTTGTAGAAGGTCTTGGTGTGCCGTGGCCGCCCAGTCGGGCTTGCCGTCGGTGTGCAGGCTGCTTTCGGCAACGAGGTCGGACGTGCTGATGATGGCGGCGGCTTCGTTCGGGTGTTGCAGGCGGCCGCGGTCGAGCAGCCATTGCGTGGGGCGGTGGGCAAAGCCGGTCAGCACGGCGGGCAGGTGCAGCGGCTGTGGATAGCGCAGATACACGGTGGTGATGGCGTGGTACGAGAGTTGTTGCACCGCTTGGCGCACGGCATCGCCCAAATGCTCGGGCAGCAGCGGCGCAAGATGATAAGGCGCGACGGCGAAGACGGCGGCATCGAACGTTTGTCCATCTGCCTGCACTTTGCCCGAAGCAGCCTGCACTTGGGCAATGCGGCAGTTCGGGCGGTATTTTGCACCGTGTTGCGCCAGATAACGCAAAACGGGCGCGGCCAGCGTGTCGCTCAAATTGCGCTTGGCAATATAAAAATCGCCCGCATCGCGCGAAGCCCACACGCCGTCGGCCAACACATGGCACAGCACGCGCAGGCTGGCGGTTTCCAAAGGCGTATTCAGCGCGCCCAGCACCATCGGCCGCCAAAATTGCGCGCGCCAGTCTTCGCCGACTTGCTGTTCGTCCAGCCACGAGGCAATGCTTTGGTCGGGCGGCTGCCGTTTGTGCCAGCGTTGCAGCGCGGCCATTTGGCGCAACAGGGCGGTTTTCTGCGCCCAATCCGCATTTTTGCCGCGCAACACCGCCCACAGCAAATGCAGCGGTGCAGGCAGCTTTTGCGGGCAGCAGAACTGGAAGCCGTCCGCCAAATGCCAATGTAGCGGTTCGCGCAGGAACAATGCATCAGGCGATTCGCCGACACGGCGCAGCAGGCGGAAAACGGTGCGGTATGCGCCAATCAGTAGGTGCTGGCCGTTGTCGAGTTCTTTAAATTCGCCGTGCGCCACGCCGCGTGCGCGCCCGCCCGCCACTTTGCCCGCTTCAAACAGTGTGAGCCGGCAATGCGGCGCTAAATAAGCGGCGGCGGCCAAGCCTGCCCAGCCGGCACCGATAACGGCGATTTCGGGTTTCGGGTTCATGAGTCGGCCTGATGGTGGGCAAGGCAGAGCCAGCCGTGTTGTTCGGCGGCGGCACGCCATTGGTCGGCGGTTTCTTGCAGGGCTTGGCGGTCGTCGGGCTGCTGGTTTTCGGGATACAGGAGCAGCAGGGCGATGCCGGCGCGCGCGTGTTGCGACAGGGCGGAGAGGCGGCGCAGGTTGCCACGGTCGGGCAGGCTGTTGGCGCGCACGCCCACCAGTAATTGCACGCTGTGCTGCGCTAAAGCAGCCTGCACTTTGGCCAGTTCTTCGCGTTCGGCAATGCAGCCGTAATCCTGCCATGCCTGCCCCAGCGTTTGGGCGAACCATTGCGGCGGCGCGTTCGGGCTGTCGAGCAGGACGGCCCAGTGTTGCGTGTCGGCGGCAAAGGCGCTGGCGGGGGCGCTCGGTGCTGTGGCAATGCGGTCGGGTCGGTAATCGTCCGCACTATCGGTTACGGTTTGCCGCCATTTTTGAATGATGTTTTGGTAATACGGCAAACGCAAATCCAAAGCGGGGCGGTGCTGCCGCTGCCGCCAAAGGCAGAACAGCCAGGCGGCGGCGCGCGGTATCATGCCGTACACCAAAATGCTGCCCAAAAACAACTGTCCCCATGCGGCGGCGGATGTGGTGTCGTGGCCGTTTTGCGCGTGGAGGACGGCGGCGGCATCGGGCGTGCTGAAACCCAGTCGGGCGGGCAGGCGCGAAAGCAGTTCCAGCCCGGCGGCAAAGTTGTCGGCGTTCCACAGCGTGCTTTGCCAGTTGAACGTGTATTGGCGCACGGTGAGCAGCATGAACGCCGCGCCGAACACGCCGGCCAGCACGCAGAGCGCCCATTGGTGCTGCACGGCGTATATCGACCAGCGGCCGTATGGGCTTTGGCTGCGCTGCCAGTAGTAATCCAGCAGGTATTGGTGCAGGCTGCTTTGGTTTTTGGGCGCGGGCAGGCGCGGCGGCGAAGGGTGTTTGCCCAGCATGCAGCCTGCACACCAAAGCAGCAGCATCAGCGTGTGCAGCCCCAATGCGCCCAGCAGCACCAGCAGGAAATTCAAATGTGCCTGCTGCATGAGCAAATAGGTGCTGAGCCAGCCTGCACCGAAAAACGCCAGCGAAAGCCATTTCTGCCAGCGGTGGATGTGCTGCCGCCATTGTTGCAGGCTGCTTTGGATTTCCTGCGTCGCGTCCAGCATTTTGGCGCGTTGCAGCAGGCGCTGCGTCTCCGGTTCGCGGCTGTTGGCCAGCCATTGCGTCGCCGTGTCGGTCGGTGTGCCGAACGGATAGCCCTTCTGTTCCAAATGGCGGATAAATTCAATATAGTCAATCATTTCAATATCATCTGCAAAATATCGGCCGGATGGGCGGCGATGAAGTCCGCGCCCCATGTTTCGGGTTGGTCGTCCGCGCCGATATAGCCCCAAGCCGCCAAAACGGTGTGCATGCCCGCCGCGTTGCCCGCCTGAATGTCGCGTTCGGCATCGCCCACATACACGCAGCGTTCGGGCGGTACGTTGATTTGGCGGCAGGCGTGCAGCATGGGCAACACGCTGGGTTTGGCTTCGGCACAGGTGTCGCCGCCCACCACTACCGCAGGCGCTGCCGCCCATTCCAACGCCGCCGCTAAGGGCAGGGTGAAGCGTTCGGGCTTGTTGCTGATAATGCCCCACGCCATGCCGCGCCGCGCCAATTCGGCCAGCAGCGGGTTAATGCCGTCAAACAGGCGCGTGTCTTGGGTGAAACGCTGTTCGTAGCAGTGCAGGTAGGCCTGCCGCCATTCGGCAAATGCCGGGTCGTCCTGCGCCATGCCCGTGCCGAACGACACCAACGCACCGCTGCCGTGGCTGGCGTGCGGGCGGATGTCGGCCAAAGGCTTTTCCGGATAACCGCGCGCGCGCAGCAAATCGTTCAACGCGCCGCCCAAATCGGCCGCCGTGTCTGCCAGCGTGCCGTCCAAATCGAATAAAACTGCCTGGATGTCCATGTTGCGACTGCTCTGTAAATCTTTTAATATCCGTGCATTTTAACAAACAATTATCCGGTTCGACCATGATGAATGCCACCCAGCTGAAACATACCGCGCAAGTGCTTGCCGATATGCTGACGTTCAAGCAGCCTGCAGACGCGGTGCTGTCCGATTATTTCCGCCAACACCGCAAACTCGGCCGCCAAGACCGCCACGAAATTGCCGAAACGGCATTTGCCGCCTTGCGCCATTACCAAAAAATCGCCGCTGTGCTGCGCCGCCCGTATGCGCAGCCGGAAAAAGCGGCATTGGCGGCGCTGGTGCTGGGGCGCGGCACGAACCTGTCGCAGCTGGCACATTTGGCGGACGAGGAAACCATGGAATTTATGAGCCGCCTGAAAGCGCGCAAAACCGAATGGCAAAGCAGCCTGCACACTGCCGCCGAGCTGCCTGAATGGCTGGTGGAGCGTTTGCAGGCGCATTGGACGGACGAACAAGTGCTGGCGTTCGGCCGCAGCGTGATGCAGCCTGCACCGCTGGACACGCGCGTGAACACGCTCAAAGGCCGCCGCGACAAAGTGCTGGCCGAGTTGCAGGCCGAATTCCCGCATGCCGCCGCCACGCCTTATGCGCCGCACGGCATCCGTTTCCGCGACAAGCCCGCGTTGAACAAACATCCGCTGTTTTTGGACGGCACGCTGGAAGTGCAGGACGAAGGCAGCCAGCTTTTGGCGCAACTGGTGCAGGCCAAGCGCGGCGAAATCGTGGTGGATTTCTGCGCGGGCGCGGGCGGCAAAACGCTGGCGGTGGGCGCGCAGATGGCGAACAAAGGCCGCATTTACGCGTTCGATATTGCCGAAAAACGGCTGGCGAACCTGAAGCCGCGCATGACCCGTGCCGGGCTGACCAATATCCATCCCGAAAAAATCGGCAGTGAACACGACCCGCGTGTGACCCGGTTGGCAGGCAAAGCCGACCGCGTGCTGGTGGACGCGCCTTGTTCCGGTCTGGGCACGCTGCGGCGCAATCCCGATTTGAAATACCGCCAGTCGCCCGAAAGTATTGCGCAACTGGTGCGGCAGCAGCGCAGTATTTTGCAGGCTGCTTCTGCGCTGGTGGCGCCCGGCGGACGTTTGGTGTATGCGACATGCAGTGTGCTGCCTGAAGAAAACGAGCGGCAGGTTGAGGAATTTTTGCGCGGCAATCCGCAGTTTTCGCTCTTGAACGCGGGCGAGATTCTGGCGGCGCAGAAAATTGCGTTGGACACGGGCAAATATTTGCAACTGGACAGCGCCGCGCACCAAACGGACGGCTTTTTCGCCGCCGTGCTGCAACGCGCGGATTGAGTTGGGCGGCAGGATTAAAGTGCAGGCTGCTTTTGGGGCGTTGAACGTGTTCCCAAAGCAGCCTGCATTTTTTGCGCGGAGGTGATCGGGGGCAGCCACCTAAAGCGTGGGTATGGCGGCGCAACGCCATGCGAACCTTGCCGATACAGAACCTGACGGGGAAAAAGCAGCCTGCACGTTGGGCATTCGGGTGCAGGCTGCTTTTTTCGGGACTGCCTGCGCTGCCGATTTTGAAAAGCAGCCTGCAATGCCGCGCGAAAAACGCTACAATACGCCCGTTTTGATTTTGGGAACGCGCCATGCAGCCAATGGAATATTGCCGCCAAAAAGCCAGGCAGAGCGGTTCGAGCTTTTTGGCCGGTTTTCGTTTTTTATCGCCGCAGCAAAAAGATGCGATGACCGCGTTATACGCCTTTTGCCGCGAATTGGACGATGTGGTCGATGATTGCAGCGACCGCCAAACCGCCCGCACCACATTGCAATGGTGGCGTGCCGATTTGCGCCGCGTGTTTGCCGCCGCCGAAATGCCCGAACATCCCGTCTGCCAGGCTTTGAAAACCGTCTGCCCCGCCTTTTCCCTGCCGGAAGAGGAGCTGGCCGAAATCATCAACGGCATGGAAATGGATTTGCACCACGTCCGTTACGCCGCGTTTGATGATTTGCGTTACTACTGCTACCGCGTGGCCGGCGTGGTGGGGCGGCTGATTGCGCGGATTTTGGGCTTCGACAGCGCGCAAACGCTGCAATATGCGGAAACGCTGGGCTTGGCGTTGCAGCTCACCAACATTATCCGCGATGTGGGCGAAGACGCGCGGATGGGGCGCATTTACCTGCCGCAGGAAGATTTGCAGCGTTTCGGCGTGTCGGAGCAGGACATTTTGTCGGCCAACGCCACGCTGGAATTTGTGCGGCTGATGCAGTTCCAATACGAACGCGCGCTGAACGCGTACCGCGAAGCCGTTGCCCTGTTGCCGCCGTGCGATAAGAAACGCCAAAAGGCGGGCTTGGTGATGGGCAGCATTTATTACGCACTGCTGCGTGAAATCGAGCGCGACGGCTTGGGCAACGTGTTGCGCTACAAAATCCGCATTCCCAATCCGCGCAAAATGCGTATCGCTTTGAAAACGTGGCTGTTCGGGTTCAAACCCTAGCCATATTTCGGGTGCAGGCTGCTTTTGAACCCCCAAAAAGCAGCCTGCACTTTAAATTATAGTGGATTAAAATAAAAATGAGACAAGGCGGCGAGCCGCAAGGCGTACAAGTAGTACGTCAAGGCGAGCCAACGCCGTATCATTGCGATTTTAATCCACTATAAATGAATAAGGAAATCCCATGACCGACACCATCGTTTTGGCCAGTAACAACGCCGGCAAATTAAAAGAATTCAACGCATTGTTTGCCGAGCGGCATATCCGCATCCTGCCGCAGTCGCAGTTTGTGCAGGAAGAATGCGCCGAGCCGTATCAGACGTTTGTGGAAAACGCATTGGCCAAGGCGCGGTTTGCCGCCAAACACAGCGGTCTGCCCGCACTGGCGGACGACAGCGGCATTTGCGTTCGCGCTTTGGGCGGCGCGCCGGGCGTGTTGTCGGCGCGGTTTGCCGGCGATCATCCGAAATCGGATGCGGCCAATAATGCCAAAGTGTCCGAACTTTTGGCGCAACACGATGACCGATATTGCTATTACGTTTGCGTGCTGGTGTTGGTGCGGCACGAATCCGACCCGCAGCCCGTTATTGCCGAAGGCATTTGGCCGGGGCAATGGCAAATGCAGCCTGCAGGCGGACACGGCTTCGGCTACGACCCGCATTTTTATTTGCCCGAACACGGCTGCACCGCCGCCGAACTGCCGCCCGAACAGAAAAACCAAATCAGCCACCGCGCACAAGCATTGCAGGCGTTGTGGCGGAAAATGCAGGCGGTCGGCTTGGCGGCGTAAGTCTGCATTACGCAAAGCCTTGTAAAAATAGAATGGGCAGACTAAAAATAGAGTATAATCTCCAATGTATGACACACACTCTCAGAATAAAGGGGAATACTCCATGAAACATGAATTTAACCCGTTGATTATCCGCGGCAAAGAATTGATTCCAATCGTGCAGGGCGGCATGGGTATCGGTGTTTCCGCATCGGGATTGTCCAGCGCGGTGGCGCGCGAAAACGGCTTGGGCACGATTGCCAGCGTGGATTTGCGCCATTTGCACGAAGATTTGCTGGCCGAATCCAAAATCAACCCGACCGAAGAAAAATACTGCAAACTCAACCACATTGCCTTGGACCGTGAAATTCAGGCGGCCAAAGCCAAAACCGAAGGGCGCGGCATGATTGCCGTGAACGTGATGAAGGCGGTGAAAGACCATGCCGCGCTGGTGCGGCAAGCCTGCGAATCCGGCGCGGATGCGATTGTGATGGGCGCCGGCCTGCCGCTGGATTTGCCCGAAATGATGGGCGATTATAAAAAAGACATTGCGCTGCTGCCGATTTTGTCGGAATCGCGCGGTATCGGCATTGTGCTGAAACGCTGGATGAAAAAAGGCGTTCTGCCCGATGCGATTGTGATTGAACATCCGGCACACGCCGCAGGCCACTTGGGTGCGATGACGGTGGACGGTGTGAACGATGCCAAATTCGAATTTCCGCGCGTCATCAGCGAAACGCTGGAAGTGTTTAAAAATCTGGGTTTGGAAAGCGAAAAAATCCCGCTGATTTTAGCGGGCGGCATGGCGAACTTCCAGAAAATCAGCACGGCGCTGAAAGAATGGGGTGCGAATGCGGTGCAAATCGGCACGGCGTTTGCCGTTACCCAAGAGGGCGACGCGCACATCAATTTCAAAAACACGCTGGCGGGTGCCGAGCGCGAGCATATTGTAGAATTCATGTCGGTGGCAGGGCTGCCTGCACGCGGCGTGAACACGCGCTTTTTGAGCAGCTACACCAAGCGTTTGGACAAATTGCAGGCCAATGCCAAGGCCGACCCGAAACGCTGCACACAGGGCATCAACTGCCTGACCACCTGCGGCTTGCGCGACGGTTTGAGCAAAATCGGCCAGTTCTGCATCGACATCAAGCTGGCGGAAGCCTTCCGCGGCGAAGTGGACAAGGGCTTGTTTTTCCGTGGCAAAGATCCGCTGCCGTTCGGCTCTGCCATCAAATCGGTGCGCGAAACGGTGGAATATCTGCTGACCGGCCACAAGCCTTCCGCCGTGTAATCCGGATACGTTAAAAAGCAGCCTGCACTTTGATAATGGAAGTGCAGGCTGCTTTTTCGTTTGCTGCGTGTATCGTAAATCCGTGAATCTGCTATATAATGCGCGGTTTCACACCATAGGAGAAACCCGATGGCCTTCGCAACCCTATTAACCTTACTGGACGACGTGGCTTCCATGCTGGACGATGTCGCCCTGATGACCAAGATGGCCGCCAAAAAAACCGCCGGCGTGGTGGGCGACGATTTGGCGCTGAATGCCAACCAAGTCACCGGCGCGGCCGCCGAACGCGAACTGCCGATTGTGGTGGCGGTGGCGAAGGGCTCGCTGGTCAATAAGCTGATACTGATTCCGCTGGCGCTGCTGCTGGCCGTGTTCGCGCCGCAGCTCATTACGCCGCTGCTGATGGTGGGCGGCGCGTATTTGTGTTTTGAAGGCGTGGAGAAATTGCTGCACAAATGGCTGCACCGGCACGAAGGGCACGCGGCGGACGAGGTGGTGGCCGATTTGCTGACCGATGAGAATGCGAAAATCAAAGGCGCCATCCGCACCGACTTTATTTTGTCGGCGGAAATCATCATCATCGCGCTGGGTGTGGTGGAGCAGGCCAGCCTGCCGGTGAAAATTGCCGCGCTCACCGGCGTGGGCATCGGCATCACTTTTGCGGTGTACGGCTTGGTGGCCGCCATCGTGAAGGCCGATGATTTGGGCTTTTACCTGATGCGCCGCGCTTCGGCCGTGCAACGTTTCATCGGGCGGGTAATCATTGCCATTGTGCCGTGGTTTATGCGCGGCTTGGCGGTGGTCGGCACGCTGGCGATGTTTATGGTGGGCGGCGGCATTTTCACGCACAAAGTGGAAATGCTGCACAAAATCGAATGGGGTAACGCGCTTTATGCTTTGAGTTTCGATGTGCTGGTCGGGCTGGCGGTCGGTGCGGCCTGCTGTGCCGTTGTGCTGCCGCTGGGCAAATGGTGGGCGAAGAAATCTGCGTAACGCATTCACGTGAAAAAGCAGCCTGCACGGTTCGGACGGATGAACGTGCAGGCTGCTTTTTGTTTTATAGTCGATTAAAATTGCAATGATACGGCGTTGGCTCGCCTTGACGTACTACTTGTACGCCTTGCGGCTCGCCGCCTTGTCTCATTTTTATTTTAATCGACTATATTTGAAACGGTGTTTTTGCGGTTGGCAGGGTATTGCGCGACTATATCCGCGCCGAAACTGCCGCCGAATCCGAAAAGCAGCCTGCACCTGTAAGAAATGAGGTGCAGGCTGCTTTTTTGCCGGATTATTCTGCGCGTGTAATCTGATAAACGCTGGATAAATCATAAACTTTATACCGCGCGGGTTCGTGGCGGCGTTCGCCGGCATAACTCAAGGTCAAGCCCAGCCGCCGTTCCTTATCAACCCAGCCGATAAACATGCCGCTGTGCTCGATGCCGCGGTAGCTGTGGTTGATGTGGTAAATCCAGTCGCCTGCACGCAGTTGGTCGGGCGATGCGAAATGGCCGTTGCGGTTGCCAGCGAACACGACTTTGCGCTGATTGCGCGGTACGCCCGCCCGTGTCCAAGCGGCGTCCAGATAATCCCAGCAGCCGCCTTTGATGATTTCGCCGCGCAGCAGCGTCATAATGCGCGCCTGCGCCAGCACGGCCTTCACGCGCCCGGACGCTTGGTTTTCCGCCTGCATAATCAGTGCGCTGTAGTCGGCGTTATGGTTGGCTGCCGTGCGGTGTGCAGGCTGCTTTGGTGCGGAGGAACACGCGGCCAGCAGCAGCGTGGCGATGATGAGGTATTTTTTCATGAGGGTTCTTTCTGTTGTTGCGCGGTTTCCGGTGTGCCGGACGGGCGGCGGGACGAGCATAAATCGGTCAAGGTGGTGACGGCGAATGAGGCAAACCATAAATACAGGCCCAAGCCGTAGGTCGGCGCGGCACGGTGTTGGGCATCTTTAAGGATGATTTCGTCCAGCGTGAAGGTGAGCAGTGCCACTGCTCACAGGCAGGCGTTCAGGATAGAGCCCGTTGTCCGCGAGCAGGGGCGGAACATCAGGGTAATGACGATGAATAGCCAGATATAGTTGGCGTACACGGCATAATAGCCGATTTCCCTTGTGGTAAATCCGAAGATGGTGCCGAGCAACAATGTGGTGATGCCATCGTAATCGTGATTCTGGCCGAAGATGAAAACGGGCAGGGGCAGCGAAATCAGCCAAAGGGCGATGGCGGCAAGCAGGAGGGGGCGGCGCTGTTTCGGGTTTAAGTGTTTCATTTTTTAAAAATTTTAATTGAAAAGAAGGATTTAGGGAGGTGCAGGCTGCTTTTGCGGCGGTTATAGTGGGTTAAAATAAAAATGAGACAAGGCGGCGAGCCGCAAGGCGTACAAGTAGTACGTCAAGGCGAGCCAACGCCGTATCATTGCAATTTTAATCCACTATATTTGCGTAACCGCAGCGCATTCCACACCACCATCAGCGAACTGGCGCTCATGCCGATGGCGGCAATCCACGGTGTTACATATCCCAGCACGGCCAGCGGCACCACCAGCAGGTTATACACGGTGGCCCAAATCAGGTTTTGGCGGATGATGCGGCGGGTGCGGGCAGCCTGCGCCAGCATGACGGGCAGGGCGGAAAAATCTTCGTTCAGCAGCACCACGTCCGCACCGTCCCGCGCCACGTCCGCGCTGCCGGCTACTGCCACGGACACGTCCGCCGCCGCCAGTACGGGCGCATCGTTGATGCCGTCGCCCAGCATCAGCACGCGTTTGCCGTCTGCCTGAAGCTGCTGCACATAGGCCAGTTTGTCTTCGGGCGTGGCGGCGGCGCGGTAATGCGTGATGCCGAGTTCATCGGCCAGTTGCGACACGGCGGCTTGGTTGTCGCCGCTTAAAATGTGCAGCGTGATGCCACACCGCACCAGTTGTTGCAGAATGGCGGCGGCATCGGGCTTGGTTTCGTCCTGCAACACGAATGCGGCTTGGAAGCCTTGCTCGTTGCCCAATGCGACCAGGCTGCCTTGCCGTGCCAGCTCCTGCAAAAGTGCAGGCTGCTTTCCGGCAATCTGCGCCACAAATTCGGGTTTGCCGATGGCCCATGTCTGCGTATGGCCGTGCAGCGTGATTTGTGCGGAAATGCCGTGGCCGGTTTTGCCGGTTTTTTGGGCAATCTGGATGGCAGGCTGCATGCCGTCTTGCGGCGGACGATACGCCAAAACCGCTTTGGCCATCGGGTGTTCCGAGTGCTGTTCCAATAAATGCGCCACGGCGATGCAGTCGTTGTCGTGCAGGCTGCTTTTGCCGTTTTGCGCCGACAGATTGGCAAACTGGCGCACCGACAATTTGCCCTGCGTGAGCGTGCCGGTTTTGTCGAACACGGCATCGGTCACCTGCGCCAAACTTTCCAGCGCATGGCCGCGCGCAATAAGGATGCCGAGTCCGGCGAGCCTGCCCGTGCTGGCGGCGAGTGCGGCCGGCGTGGCGAGCGACAGGGCGCAGGGGCAGGTGATGACCAGCAGCGACACGGTAATCCACAAAGCCTTGCCCGCGTCTGCCCAATACCACCATGCCAAGAAGGTGGGCACCGCCAGCACCAGCAGCGAGAGCGTGAAGCCCGAAGCATATCGTTCTGCCAGCTCTGCCAAACGCGGTTTTTGCGACAAGGCGCGGTCGAGCAGTTTCACGATGTGCGCCAGTCGCGTTTGGCTGCCGACCTGTTCCGCTTGGACGATGAGCGGGCCGGACAGGTTGAGCGTGCCTGCGGTAACGCGGCAGCCTGCACTTTTGGCCACGGGCAGGCTTTCGCCTGTGAGCATGGCTTCGTTGATTTCGCTGTCGCCGCGCAGCACCACGCCGTCCACCGGTACGGTTTCGCCCGCGCGCACCACCACCGCATCACCCGTTTTCAGCGAAACGACGGGGAATTCTTCACTTTGTTCGTTGTCCAAATCGATGATTTTGTGGCAGAACGCGGGAACGAGTTTGACCAAACGTTCCGCCGCGTCGCCCGCCTTGTGCCGTGCAGACTGCTCCATAAACCGGCCGGCCAGCAGGAAAAACACGAACATGGCGATGCTTTCAAAATACATGCCTTGCCCTGCGTTGCTGACGAGTGCGGAAATGCCGGCCACGAACGTCAGCAAAATGGCGATGGCGACCGGCGTGTCCATGCCGGTGCGGCGGTTGCGCAAATCACGCAGCGCGCCGATGAAGAAGGGCTGGGCGGAATAAAGGATGGCGGGCAGCACCATCAGGAAGCCGCCCCAATGCAGGATGGTCAGATATTGCGGCTCGATGTCGCTGTATAGGTAGGTGGGCAGGGCGAACATCATGGTCTGCATGCTGGCCAAGCCTGCCACGGCCAGGCGAATCAGCATTTTTTTGCGTTCTTTCTGTGCCTGCGCTTCCAGTTTTTGCGCGTCATACGGCGCGGCGGTGTAGCCCGTTTTTTGAATGAGCGACAGGATATCGGACAGTTGCAGCCGCGAATCGTCCCAGCGCACACGTGCCCGCTGGGTGCTGTAATTCAGTTCCGCTTTGGAAATGCCTGTACAGCGCAGCAGCCGCTGTTCCACCAGCCATACGCAGGCGGCGCAGGTGATGCCGCCGAGCATGAGCATGGCTTCTTTTTCGTTTTCGGGCAGCACTTCCACAAACTCTGCCTGCACTTCGGGCAGGTCGTATAGCTTCAGTTGCGCCAGCACTTCGTCTGGCGGCAGTGCGGCTTTTTCGGCTGCGGCGGTGCGGTTGTGGTAATAGCTGCCCAGCCCTGCATCGATAATGCTTTGGGCAACGGCCTGGCAGCCTGCGCAACAGGCGGGTTCTTCGCGCTGTTCGTAATGGATGGGGAGATGGGTGTTCGGGGGGACGGGCAGGCCGCAGTGGAAACAGGATTGAGGTTCGGACATGGTGTGGGGGTGGTGTGCGGGGTGCAGGCTGCTTTTGGGAATGTGGAACGGTGGGGGTCGGGTGATTTAATTCGTTGATATGATTATGTTTAACAATGTGCAGGCTGCTTTTTTTGGGGCGAAGCGCGGGTAGGGCGGCGCAACGCCATGAAAACGGTCGGTGGTTCGACAGGCCTAGGATTCGCCGGGGCGCGGCAGGCCGGTGGGGTTGCGGTAGCGGTTGTAGGCGAACAGGTATTGCTCGGGAAAGCGGCGCACCCAGGCTTCGACGTTGTCGTTGATGATTTGCGCGTCGTGGCTTTTGTCGCCGTTCAGATGGCCGGCCAAAGGTTCGATATGCAGGGCGAAACCGCGCCCGTTCGGCAGGCGTTCGCCAACAAAAAACAGTGTGGTAACAGATTGGATTTGCGCGAGTTTGCCCGCCAGCGTCATGGTGAAGGCGATGCGGCCGAAAAAGTTTGCCCACACGCCGTCGCCGCCTTCTTTTGGGTTGGGGACGTGGTCGGGCAGTACGATGGTGGCTTCGCCGGAGCGCAGGGCTTTGATGATTTGTTTCACGCCTTGCAGGTTGGTGGGGGCGGTTTTGCCTTTGCCGCGTTCGCGCCCTTCGCGGATGATTTGGTCGAACGCAGCCATTTTGGGCGGCTTGTACATGGCGGTGAGTGGTGTTTCAAGTTGCTCGCTAATGTAGCGGCCGGCCAAGTCGTAGCTGCCCAGATGGGGGGTGAGCAGCAGCAGGCCTTGGCCATTTTGCACGGCGGCTTCAATGTGCTGCCAGCCGTGGATTTCGGTGAATAGGCTGCTGATGTGTGCAGGCTGCCTGCAACAGGCAATGGCAAGCTCCAAGCCGCTTTTCACGGTTTCTTGGCACACGCGTAATACATTTTCGGGGCGGTGCGGTAGTTGCGCCTGCGCCATGTTTTCCCGAATGCGGCGGCGGTTGGTGGGTGATACGGCATACAACACCCAGCCCAGCAGGTTGCCCAAACGGTGCAGCAGCGGCAGGGGAATGCGGGCGATACAGTGAAACAGAAACTTCATCATGGCAAAAAAGCAGCCTGCACGTCAGGGCAAAAGGGCGGTTTGGGTCAAACCGGTGGTTTCGGGCAGGCCGAACATAATATTCATATTCTGCACCGCCTGTCCGGCCGCGCCTTTGACCAGATTGTCCTGAACGCTGAGCAGAATCCAGGTGTTGGACGCATATTCGGGTGCGCGCTGCACGGCAATGCGGCAGATATTGGCGCCGCGGACGCTGCGGGTTTCGGGCGTGCTGCCCTGCGGCATGACATCGACAAACGGGCGGTCGGCATAATAGTTTTGCAGCAGCGTTTGCGGGTCGGCACCGTCGCGCAGGTGGACATACACGGTGGCGTGCATGCCGCGGATCATCGGTGTCAGGTGCGGCACGAAAATCAGCTGCTGTGCGAGTGCAGGCTGCAATGTGCCGATGGTTTGGCGGATTTCGGGCAAATGCCGGTGCCCTGCAACGCCGTATGCTTTGAAATTGTCGCTCGCTTCGCACAGCAGCGCGCCCACGGCCGCCTTGCGCCCCGCACCGGACACGCCGGATTTGCAGTCGGCAATAATCGGCATATCGGGCAGCAGCGCGCCTTGTTGCAGCAGCGGCACCAGCGGCAGCGACACACAGGTCGGGTAACAGCCCGGATTGGCGACCAAACGCGCATGGGCAATGGCATCGCGGTTCAGTTCGCACAGGCCGTACACCGCTTCCTGCAAAGCAGCCTGCGCCGTGAACGGCATGCCGTACCAACGTTCCCAGACCGCCGTGTCGCGCAAACGGAAATCGGCCGATAAATCCACCACGCGCACGCCTTGTTCCAGCAGGGCGGGCGCATCGCGCATGGCGACACCGTGCGGTGTGGCGAAAAACACCACGTCGCATTCGGCGAGCGGCGCATTTTCCGGTGCGGCAAAACGCAAATCATAAACGCCGCGCAGGCTGGGGAAATAATCCGCAATGTGCACGCCGGCCTCGCTGCGGCTGGTGATGGTGCGCACTTCGGCATGCGGGTGGTGCGCCAGCAGACGCAGCAGTTCGACACCTGTGTAGCCGGTGGCCCCGACAATGCCGATTTTAAGGGTGGTGTGGGTCATATTCAGAGGGGTATCCATAAAATGGTGCACGGCGTGCAGGCTGCTTTGGGCACTGCGGCGGGCGGCCGTTGGCAAAATGCGCGTTTATTTCTTTTTCGGATATTTCGGCGAAATGGCATGGCTGCGCGCAATCAGCATCAGACAGCCTGCAAATATCATGCCCGCCGCAAACAAAGGCGAGCGCGCCGCATTTTCGTGTTCAATCAGATAAACGGCCGCGCCGACATACATCAGCAAAGGCCCTTGGACGATGGATTGCTTGTTGATGCCGTCCAGCAGTAGAATCAGGCAGCCTGCAATAAAAAACAGCGCCGCCACAATGCTGGCGGTGGCGGGAAACCAGTCCATGCTGTTCAGGAACCAGAGTCCGCCCACGATAATCAGCAACAAAGGGAAAAACAAAGACGGCTGTTTCATACATACCTCCTACGGGCGTGGAAAATTCAGGCGCGTTTCGGGTCGTTGGGGCGCAATTCCGCCGCCAGCTTGTCCAAAATGCTGTTGATGAATTTGTGGCTGTCCGTGCCGCCGAAGGTTTTGGTCAGCTCAATGGCCTCGTTAATCACCACGGGATACGGCGTTTCGGGCATGGCCGCCAATTCGTGCACGGCCAGCAGCAAAACCGCACGCTCCACCGGACTGATTAAGTTTTCGTCGCGGTCCAGATGCGGGCGGATTTGCTGCATGTATTCGCGTTGCTGGCGGTGTGCGCCGAAAAATACGGCGGTGAACAATTCGTCGTCGGCATTTTTGAAATCGGTGTGCTCGCGCGTGTTTTTCGCCACTTCTTCCGCCGGGATTTTATTGATGGCGGTTTGGTACAGCGCCTGTACGGCAAATTCGCGGGCGCGGCGGCGCGGGGATTTTTTCGTTTTTTTGGGTTCGGACATAATCGGTTCTCGGTAAAGCGGTTAAATGTTTTCTCTGATGTGGCGCAGCAGGTTCGCCGTTTCCACTGCCACCAGCGCGGCATCGGTGGCTTTTTCTTGAATGCGCGCGTGGGCTTGCTCGTCGTTTTCGGTGGTCAAAATCGCATTGGCAATCGGAATGTTGAAATCCAAGCCCACGCGCGTCACGCCTGCGCCGGATTCGTTAGACACCAGCTCGAAATGGTAGGTTTCGCCTCGAATCACCGCGCCAAAGGCAATCAGCGCATCAAACTGTTCGCTGTCTGCCAGGTTTTGCAGCACCAGCGGCACTTCCAATGCACCGGCCACGGTAGCCAGCGTGATATCGTCGTCGTCCACGCCCAGCTCGATGAGTTTTTTCCGCGCCACTTCAACCATGGCGCTGCCGATTTCATTGGTAAAACGTGCCTGCACAATGCCGATGCGCAAGCCTCTGCCGTTTAAGTTTTGGGGTAGGGTATTCATAAAATTCCTTCGGTCGATAACGGGTTACTCTTGCGGCTGCCAGTCTTCGGCAGCCGTGAACGCCTGTTGCGTGTCGTCCCATTCCCAAGCGCCCTGCGTTTCGGACATGAGCGGTGCGATTTCGGGGTTGCCTTCTAGCACTTCGTTCAGCGGCAGGATTTGGAAATGGTCGGGGTTGTCGGTATAGGCATCGTCTTCCGCGCCGCTGAAAAAACGCCAGCCGCTGTCGTTGGGAAAGCCGGGGGCTTCGCGGTACAGGAAACCGACGGCCAGCCCGTCTTCGCTGACTTGGCGGCTGACAACGGCAAGGGTAAGGGCGGATTTGAGTGCGTATGCAAAAGGGGTGTTCATTGTTCTGTCTTGTTTTTTTGGAAAAAAAGCAGCCTGCACTTTGAGTGCAGTGGTTGTTTATATTTATAACAGTTGCAGACGGTGCAGTTCCTGTTCGATTTGCGCGGCGTTCCAGCGGTGGTGCACGGCCAGCATCAGCAGGACGGTGGCGGTTTCGATGGTGCATTTGCCGCCCTGAACCGCGCCCGATTGCCGCAGGGCGTTGCCTTGCGCGTAAACGGCGGCGGCGCAACCGTGTGCGACCTGGCTGATGTTCAGCAGCGGCTTGCCAGCGGCGGTAAAGTCGCGCACGGCCTGCAACAGGGCGGCATCATCGGGCGCGTTGCCGTGACCGTAGCTCATCAGCACGGCGGCATCGGCTGGGCAGTGCTGCAAACTGTATGCGGCAGCCTGCACGGAATGGGCGGGGGTCAGCCACAAGGGCAGCACGGTAATGTCGGGGTTGAAGCTGCGTGAGGCGTGCAGGCTGCTTTTGGCGTGCTGCGGCTGCCATGCGCCGAAATGATAGTTGGCAAATCCGGCATCGATTTCGGTGCTGACTTTGCTGCTGCCCACGGCCGGGAAGAGCCGACCGTCAAACGCGAGCAGGACTTCGTGAATATCGTCGCGCTGCAAGGCTTCGACAGCAGTGCGCAGATTGTTCAGCGCATCGCTGCAGGCTGCATTGAACGGCTTTTGCGCGCCGGTCAGGATAACGGGTTTGTTCTGCGTGTGCAGCGTTAGTGCCAGCAGGTTGGCGGTATAGGCCAGCGTGTCCGTGCCGTGCAGCACCAAAACGCCGTCATAATCCGGCAGTTTCTGCTCAATTAACGAGCGCCACTGCGCCCAGTTGCGCGGCTGCACGGCGGAGCTGTCGATGAGCGGCTGGCAGACGTGCCAATCAAAGTGCAGGCTGCCTGCAAATGGTGCGAGCGCAGTGCCGGCAAGGGCGGTGTCTGGACGCAGGCCGTGTTCGCCCTGCACCATGCCGATGGTGCCGCCGGTGTATAAAACCCATATTTTTTTCATGAAACCGTTGCCTGCCCCGTTAAATTAAGCCGTGCATTTTGCGTTTGCGGGCGCGTTTCCATTGCCAGGCATAACCGCCCACAATGGGAACGAGCACCAGCAGCAGTTTGAACCACCACAGGGCATACCAAGGGCGGGGCGGCAGAAGCACGCTGCCGTCTGCCGCAGGCACGATGTCGCGCAACATAAACCAGTCCAGCCAAGGCGTCCAACACAGCACCCACAAGCCCAAGAGCAGCGGCAGGATGTGCTGAACCTTGTCGCGTTGCCACAGCAGGAAGGCCAGCAGGGTCAGGAGCGCATGGAAAAAAGTAATCATCAGGGTGTATTTCACCGAAGCGGCGGTGGCCCAACCGGCCAGAAAATAGTGGATGCCCACCCAAATCACCGCCAAAACCGCCATGAGCCATTCTTCCGGTTGCCTAAACATAAAACCTCCCTCCAAACCGTTGTACGCAAATAATGCAAATATACCCGATTTTGCCTTGTCTCGAAAGTGAATTTATCCGCTATAATACACGCGTTTTAACCCGATTGAAGCAAACGAGAAGGCATTATGGCACTGCATATTATCGACCACCCGCTGGTCCACCACAAACTGACCCTGATGCGTGAGGCAGACTGCAGCACGGCAAAATTCCGCACATTAACCAAAGAGTTGGCGCGTTTGATGACGTATGAGGCCACGCGCGATTTCGATATCGAACCTTATGAAATCGACGGCTGGTGCGGCAAAATCCAAGGCAAGCGCATTAAAGGCAAAACCGTGACCGTCGTGCCGATTCTGCGCGCGGGCTTGGGCATGCTGGACGGCGTGCTCGACCTGATTCCTAGCGCGAAAGTGAGCGTGGTCGGTTTGCAGCGCGACGAAGAAACCTTGCAACCCGTGTCGTATTTTGAAAAACTGGTCGATAAAATGGACGAACGCCCCGCGCTGATTATCGACCCCATGCTGGCCACAGGCGGCTCGATGGTCGCGACGATTGATTTGCTGAAAAGCAAAGGCTGCCGCAATATCAAGGCTTTGGTGCTGGTGGCCGCGCCCGAAGGCGTGAAGGCCGTTACCGAAGCGCATCCGGACGTTACGGTTTATACCCCCGCGCTGGATTCGCACCTGAACGAAAACGGCTACATCATCCCAGGCTTGGGCGATGCGGGCGATAAAATTTTCGGCACGCGGAACTGTTCGTAAGCCGCCTGCCTGGCAAAAAATGATTTCCATTGACCATTATTCAGGAGCGCCACCATGTCTTTCAAAGAAAATCTCGATAAAATGCCCGACATTGCCCATTTGAGCGGATTGGACATCATCGACAGCGAGGGCCGCGTTGCCCACCACATTCCTGCCGCAGAAGGCAAATTGGGCAGCCTGAAGCTTTATCACGCGCTGGCGCAGGAGTTCGGCAATATGCTGAACCGTTATGCCGCCGAGCAGGGCTTGGCTTGGTTTGCGGAAATTGTGGACGATGCGAAAGCCCATCCGGGCAAGCATCCGAACATTGATTTGCTGCTGAAGGTGCAGGACGAAGATTTGGTTTATACGCTGAAACCGTTGGCGAAATAAGCCCGATGGAAGTGCAGGCTGCTTTTGCGTTACCCGAAAAGCAGCCTGCACATTTTGTATATCCATGAAAAAGAACGATGAAATGAACGACCATCCGCACATCAGCAAATTTTTGAGCTACATCCTGCGCCACCATCCCGAAAGCATCGGCATCACGCTGGATTCGGACGGCTGGGTGGAGATTGACCTGCTGTTGGCGCAGGCACAAAAACACGGCCGCGGCATCAGCCGCCAAGAATTGCAGGAAACGGTGGACAACAACAGCAAAAAACGTTTCACCGTGTCCGAAGACGGCTGCCGCATCCGTGCCGCGCAGGGGCATTCCACCGTGCAGGTCAGCATGAACCTTGCACCCCAAATGCCGCCCGACGTGCTGTATCACGGCACGGCAACGCGTTTTTTGGACAGCATTATGCGGCAGGGTTTGCAGGCCGGCGCACGCCACCATGTGCATTTGTCGGCCGACAGGGAAACGGCGGTGAAAGTGGGGCAGCGGCACGGCAAACCGGTGGTGTTGTGCATCGATGCCGCCGCTATGCACCAGGCGGGTTGGGCGTTTTATTTGAGCGATAATCAGGTTTGGCTGACGGAAGCCGTGCCGCCGCAATATTTGGCGGTGGTGGAATAGGCGGTGGAGGACATTGCACAATGAAGCCGTTGATTTCGCTGCATGATTATGGCCGCCCGTGGAAATTGTTCACGCTGGCGTGCGGCATTGTCCTTCTGATTGCGGGTTCGTATTGGCAGCCTGCACCGGATTGGGACGTTCCCATCAGCCTGATTATGGGCGTGGGGACTTATTTCTGCGCGCCCGTCAGCACGCGCATTGTGGCGCGGCGGCGTTGGAAGCTGCTGCCGCTGGCGCTGTTTCTGCTGTGGCTGTGTGTGGACGGCGTTTATTGGGTGTATTGGTCGTGGCGAAATCCGGAGGCCTTGGCGCAAATGCGCGAAGCCAATGCGTTCGCTTCCACGTTCCTGTATCTGCTGTGCGGCATGATTTGGCTGCACGACGGCCCGTTGCGCGAACTGCTGGTGCGGCGTTAGACAAAGCACCGCATTTAGTGCAGGCTGCTTTGGGGAAACGAAAAAGTAGCCTGCACGTTACCAAATTTAACGGACGTAGAGACTTGCAACCTAACCGTGTTGCCGTCATATTATATTTCGTGCACTGCCCAGCCGCCGCGCTAAAGCAGCCTGCACAATAACGCAACCACATCAAGGAGACCGCCATGTCCCAAACCAAACTCATCAAACTGCACCGTTCCTACCAACACCGCATGATTGCCGGCGTGATGGGCGGCATTGCCGAATATTTCGGCTGGTCGCCCACGGTGACACGCATCCTGTTCGTCATCATTTCCTGCTGCAGCGTGGCCGTGCCTGGCATTCTGATTTACCTTACCCTGTGGATTCTCATGCCCAACGCCACGCCCGATTCCTACCTCTGACACGTTTCAGGCAGCCTGCACAACACCCACACAAGGACACCCCATGAACATCCTCTTCATCGCCGACCCGCTGGCCACCTTCAAAACCTACAAAGACACCACCTACGCCATGATGCGCGAAGCCGCCAAGCGCGGGCACAAATTGCACCACACCCTTGCCGGCGAACTCTCCGTGCAAAACGGCAAAGTGGCGGCCCAAGCCGCGCCTTTCCAATTCATCGGCGCGAAAGACGACCACGACCACGAATGGTTCAAACCGCAAGGTAAAGTGCAGGCTGCCTTAACCGAGTTCGACGCCGTGATTATGCGCACCGACCCCCCGTTCGATATGCAATATTTATACAGCACCCAACTGCTCACCCTCGCCGAACAGCAGGGCGCAAAAGTGTTCAACAGCGGGCAGGCCATGCGCGATTTCAACGAAAAACTCGCCATTTTGAATTTCGCCCGATTCACCGCACCCACCCTCGTTTCCACCCGCGCCGCCGACGTGCGCGCCTTTCTAGCCGAGCACGGCGACATCATCGTCAAACCGCTCGACGGCATGGGCGGCATGGGTATTTTCCGACTCACCGAGCGCGACCCGAACATCGGCAGCATCCTCGAAACCCTGATGCGGCTGGATACCCGCACCATCATGGCGCAACGCTACATCCCCGAAATCGTGCACGGCGACAAACGCATCCTCGTGATTGACGGCGAAGTCGTGCCCTTTGCCCTTGCCCGCATTCCGCAGCAGGGCGAAACGCGCGGCAATTTAGCCGCAGGCGGGCGCGGTGTGGCACAGGAATTGAGCGGGCGCGACCGCGAAATTGCCGAAACCCTCGCCCCAGAGCTGAAACGGCGCGGCATTTTGCTGGCCGGTTTGGACGTGATTGGCAGCCATTTAACCGAAGTGAACGTCACCAGCCCCACCGGTTTCCAAGAAATCATGAAGCAGAAAGGTTTTGATGTGGCGGCCAAATTTATCGACGCGGTGGAACGGAACGCGGCGTAGTTTTCAGGCAGCCTGCACATTCAATCGGACGGGAAGCGGCGGCTGAAAGCAGCCTGCACTTAAGACGGAGCGCAACACATCATGAAACGGCAAAGGGCAAAATACTATTTTTGGGCGGCGGCAGTTGCAGGCTGCTTTTTGGCGGCGCTGTACGGCATCCGCGCCTATACTGCCCGTGTGGCCGCGCCGTATTTGTCCGACCATACCGCAGAGTTGCCCGAACGAAAAGCCGCCCTGTTGCTCGGCACCAGCCCGAAACTGGCTGACGGCAGAAGCAACACCTATTTCCACCTCCGCATTCGAGCCGCCGCCGATTTATACCGCGCCGGCAAAGTGCGCTACATCATCGTCAGCGGCGACAACCGCAAACACGGCTATAACGAACCCGAAGCCATGAAGGCCGCGCTGGTCGCCCAAGGCATACCGGCCGAAAAAATCGTGCCGGATTACGCCGGTATCCGCACGCTCGATTCCGTGCTCCGCGCCCGAAGCATTTTCGGGCAGGACAGCTACATCGTGGTTTCGCAGAAATTCCACAACGAACGCGCCGTGTATCTCGCCCGCGCACACGGCATCGACGCATACGGCTATAACGCCGCCGATGTCGACCGTTACAGCGGCTTCAAAACCGAAGTGCGCGAATATCTGGCGCGCGTGAAAATGCTGCTGGATTTGGCGGTGCAGAAAGCCCCGCGCCATCAGGGCGAACCGGTGCGGCTGCCCGAAGATTAAACATTCGCGCCACAGGGTGCAGGCTGCTTTTCAACAGCTTCAAAGCCCCCCAAAGGCAGCCTGCCAACACAACCGATAACCCCACCAACAGAAGCAAGCGTAGCCCGTGTAGTAGGGTGTGTGCGGAACGCACGCACGCGGTTTCAGCTTTCAGGTAGCCCCTATCAGGCTACCTGAAAAAGTGCAGGCTGCTTTTTAACGGCTTCAACGCCCTAAAAAGCAGCCTGCAATGGGAAGAGAAAATCTAACCGAACGCGCCTCAGCCGTTTAGGCTTCAAAACCAGTATTACGATCAAGAAACTGGCCTTCACTATAATTTCCTGCGCTACTATGATCCGAACTGCGGGCGGTTTGTGAATCAGGATCCGATTAGGCTGTGGGGTGGGGAGAATTTGTACCAATTTGCTCCTAATGTACAGGAGTGGATTGACCCACTCGGGTTATTGGGAACCAGTGTTTCTGCCTTGAAAAATAATATGGTAACTCTTACGTTGGACAGTAAAGTATATCCTGAAACTGCTGGACATATTCGTGATGCTATTAAGAAAGGATGCCCTGATATCGTAACATTGCAACGAAGTGGCTCTACGAATAAGAAAAAAGTCAAAAAACGGAGAAGAGAAAGTTTAAAAGGCATAAGTGTCAAAAAGGTAAAGATAGGGATGAATGGCCAATGGCAATGTTTAAAGAAGGTGGAAAAATAATAACTGCCCAAATAATGTTGCAGATGTTCTCCACATTAGCCCAAGCGATAATCGGGGAGCGGGTTCATCTATAAAAGCAGCATTATCGCACTTGTCTGATGGTGTTCGAGTAAAATTCAAGATAATCTAACCAATATATGGGGACCTTAAAACTATGAATATAGACTTTAATAAAATTGCTGAATTTTGTGTTACAAAAAATCAGGAAAAGAAGATTTCTATTCTTCAAAAGAAATTTTCTTTTAATAATTCCAAGAGTAGAGAAGTGCTTACTGACTTAATTAGTAGTTTATTTGTCAATGAGATATATGAACCTTTCAAAATCATTATTCCTGCTATTTTGCAAGTGAAATTTGAAGAGGATTTTGAAATATGGGGAGATGTAGAATATATACTTGGTCTTTTGAATGAGTCTCCTATTATTTCTAGCGATCAGAAAAAGCAATCTTTTGAATTACTAAAGTCTGTAACCGAGTATAAAAGCCAAAAAGGTGCTCAAGAAGGATTAGATAATTATTTTGCACGACATCTATCGCTATATTTTGTTGAAGAAGGAATGGAAAATGTGAAGGAATCAATTGAAGATGATGACCTTGAACTTGAATACTTTATGAGGTTAGGACTATTATCTTCTGCTTCTGTTGTTAAAATTATCTGCAACTCTACTAATGATTTATTAGAAAAACAAATGAGCGAGATTATTTTGAAACAAATTCAAGCATTACATGAAGAAAAATTGTTGAAATATAGTTAAAAACCAGCAAGCCGTAGCCAGTGGTAGGGTGTGTGCGGAACGCACGCACGCGGCTTTCAGGCTGCACCTCATCCCTAAAAGGCTACCAGAAAAAAGTGCAGGCTGCTTTTTAACGGCTTCAACACCCCAACAGGCAGCCTGCAAACCCAACCAACCCACCAACAGAAGGACGAAACATGAAACTGGCCGAAGCCCTGATTGAACGCGCCGATTTGCAGCGGCATCTGGCGCAACTGCAAACCCGCCTGCTGCAAAACGCGCAATACCAAGAAGGCGAAAGCCCCGCCGAAGAGCCTGCCACGTTGCTGGAAGAATACCGCCGCGCCAACGAAGCCCTGCACCGCCTGATTGTGCAAATCAATCTTGCCAACCAGCGCGCCGTGCTGGCGGACGGCACAGGCATGGTGGCCGCGCTGGCCGAACGCGAACGCCTGAAAGCCGAACACGCCGTGCTGACCAAACTCGCCGATGCCGCCACGCCCGAACAGTCGCGTTACAGCCGCAGCGAAATCAAAATGCTCGCCGCCGTGGACATTAAAGAGCTGCGCCGCCGCGCCGACGACACCGCCAAAGCCTGCCGCCTGCTCGACATCCAAATCCAGCAGGCCAACTGGGCGGAAGATTTGTAATAGCGGATGAAAAGGGCATTTTATATTCATCCGACATAACCACGTTCAGACAACGTTTCAGGCAGCCTGCACGTTTCGGGTAGCCGTTGTCAAAAGCGGGTGCGGCCTTGTTTTCCCTACAACGGAACAGATAGGCGGAGGGCAGCCTGCGGGTTCAAGCCCCGCATGTACCACTCAGCCCCGTAACGGGTAAAACACACTTTGTACACAGTACGACTCACCACCAACGCACCGGTTTGATACGGCGAGGGCGGGCGGATGCGGGAAACCGCAGGCTGCCTGAAACAACAAAACCACCTGCAGGCTGCCTGAAAGCGTCAGCTTCAACGAAGTTAAAACCCAAAAAGCAGCCTGCAAAGAAAGGACATCATGAAACAATATCTGGATTTATTGCAGCACGTTTTGGACAACGGCACCGACAAATCCGACCGCACCGGCACCGGCACACGCAGCGTGTTCGGCTACCAAATGCGCTTCAACTTGGCAGACGGCTTTCCCGTGCTCACCACCAAAAAACTGCACCTCAAATCCATCATCCACGAACTGCTGTGGTTTTTGGCGGGCGACACCAACATCCGCTACCTCAAAGAAAACGGCGTGCGGATTTGGGACGAATGGGCGGACGAAAACGGCGATTTGGGGCGCGTGTACGGCGCGCAATGGCGTTCGTGGCGCGGCGCGGACGGCGAAACGGTGGACCAAATCGCCAACGTGGTGCGCCAAATCCGGCAAACCCCTGACAGCCGCCGCCTAATCGTGTCCGCATGGAATCCCGCCGAAGTGGACGACATGGCACTGCCGCCGTGCCACGCGCTGTTTCAGTTTTATGTGGCAAACGGCCAGCTTTCCTGCCAGCTTTACCAGCGCAGCGCGGATATTTTTCTCGGCGTGCCGTTCAACATCGCCAGCTACGCGCTGCTGACCATGATGGTGGCGCAAGTGTGCGGCTTGCAGGCGGGCGAATTCGTCCACACGCTGGGCGATGCGCACCTGTATCAAAACCACTTGGAACAGGCACGGCTGCAACTGACCCGTGAACCGCGCGCGCTGCCCAAAATGCACATCAATCCCGATGTGCGCGATATTTTCGCGTTCAAATTTGACGATTTCACGCTGTCGGATTACGACCCGCACCCGCATATTAAGGCGGAAGTGTCGGTGTAAACACGGTTGGGTTGGAAGAGGGCAAAAAAAGCAGCCTGCACTCAAATATTCAGAGTGCAG
>NZ_GL870929.1:578610-669889 GCF_000190695.1 Kingella denitrificans ATCC 33394 | reverse complement strand
CTCAAATATTCAGAGTGCAGGCTGCTTTTTTTGCACGTTCAATGCCGCCTTCTGCCGCCTTTGCGCTGGTCGGTACCGTCCGAATAGCTGCCTTTGCCGCCGTATACGCGCTCGTCCGGGTTGTCCGAATTTTGCGCGGGCTTTTCATCGGTGCTGCGGAATTGCTTCAATTTGCGGTCGAATTCTTCTTTGCGGATTTGTTCGGGCGAGCGGTCGTCATAGCTGCCTTTGGCGCGCAGGATTTGCGCTTCGGGCGATTTCGGGTCAATCACGATGCCTTGTTTGGCGGCTTCGCGGTTCACCAGCGAGCGGACATACGGGTGTTGGTACGCGGCGAACAGCACGGCGGCTATGCCGGCCAATATCAGCAGGGATTTGAAGGGTTGGGGGATATACATTTCGGTTTCCTTTTTGCGGGTGGATAGGGTGCAGGCTGCTTTTCAGCTTTGCGTTTCAAAGCGGACGGGCTCGCCGAACACCTGCTGCCACAGCGTTTGCACGTTTTGGTAGTGCAGGCGCAGTTCGCCGTTGATTTCGGTGCGCGCCAAATCGCGCAGGTTTTTGTTGTGCTGCAACTGGCGGTAGTGGCGGTAGGCATCGGCGCAGCGTTGGGCGAGGGCGGGGTCGATAAGGCCGCGCCGCGCCGCCATGCCGAGCAGGGCGATGTTGCCGTAGTTTTCCGTGAGTTTCGGTTCGCGGCCGCTTTCCGCCAGCACGAGGTATTGCACGATAAACTCCACATCGACCACGCCGCCGCGCGCGTATTTCACATTGCCTTCTTCCGGCGGATGGGTGGCGAACATTTTTTCGCGCATGGCGATGATTTCCTGTTTCAGCCGGGCTTTGTCGCGCGGCTGAGTCAGAATGCTGCGGCGGATGTCTTCGAATTTTGCGCCGATTTCTGCATTGCCGCAAATGAATCGGGCGCGGGTGAGTGCCTGATGTTCCCACGTCCAAGCCTGTTCGCGCTGGTATTTTTCAAAGGCGGCCAAACTGTGCGCCAGAAAGCCTTCTTCGCCGTTGGGGCGCAGGCGCAGGTCGATGTCGTACAGGCAGCCTGCACCGGTGCTGCCGGAGAGCCATGTGCTCAGGCGGCGCGACAGTTTGACGTATTTGTCGGCCGCGTCGGGTGCATCGTCTTCGTATAAAAACACCAAATCCAAATCGGAGGCATAGCCCAGTTCTTTGCCGCCCAATTTGCCATAGGCGATGATGGCGAATTTGGGCGCGTCCAAATGGCGCTTCGGCACGCTTTGCCATGCGTGTATCAGCGTTTGCTCCAAAATCAAATCGGCCAGCCGCGACAATTCGTCGCTCAGGGCTTCCACCGTCCATTGCCCCGCCAAATCCTGCACCGTGAGACGGAAAATCTGCGCGTGTTGGCATTGCCGCAGAATGTCCATTTTGGCTTCCATATCGCTGCCGCAGGCGTGCAGGCTGCTTTCCAGTTCTCCGGCCAGCGCCTGCCAGTCAATCGGCTGCATGAGCTGGGCGGACAAAAGCGCGTCCAGCAGGATGGGGTGGCGGCACAAATAATCCGCCAGCCACGCGCTTTGCGACATCAAATGCGCCAACTGATGCAAGGCGCGCGGGTGCTGCTGCAAAAACGCCAGATATGCGCTGCGGCGGCTCACCGTTTCCAAAAAATCCAGCAGGCGAGACAAGGTTTCGTCCGGCCGCAGGCTGCATTGTGCGGCGGCTTCGGCCACGCGCGGAATCAGCAAATCGAAGCGTTCCTGCGCATGTGCCGACAAACGGCGGTATTTGCTGCTGCTTTTCAACTGCGCGAGCGTGCCGGCCAACGAAGCAGCCTGCACAAAGCCCAATTCCGCCAATGCCTGCCCCATGCCTTCGCTGTCTTCGGGCAATGCCTGCCATGCCTGCACCAGCGGTTCGGAAGCGGTGTTTTGCCCGTCGGTTTCCGGCTCGTCCAGCGTTTCGTTGAAAATGCGGGCGACATTGTTGCGGTGTTGTTGCAGGCAGCCTGCACATTCCGCCCACGAAGCAAAACCCATGCTCTGCGCCAGCCGTTCCTGCTGCTCCGGATTTTGCGGCAGCGTTTGCGTTTGCTGGTCGTCCCAATATTGCAGGCGGTGCTCCATATCGCGCAGGAAGCGGTAGGCCGACAGCAGCTGCGCCACCGTGTCGTGCGGCAAAATGCCGGTTTCCGCCAGCTTTTCCAGCGTTTCCTGCGTGCCTTTCAGTTGCAGGCTGCGGTTTTGCCCGCCGCGAATCATCTGGAAAATCTGCGCGATAAATTCAATCTCGCGGATGCCGCCCGCGCCCAGTTTGATATTGTCATGCATTTGGCGTTTCTGCACTTCCTGCCGGATTTGGCGGTGCAGCTCGCGCATGGCGTGGTAGGCGTTGTAGTCCAAATATTTGCGGAACACGAACGGGCGCACCAGCGCGGCAATGCCGTTTTCCTGCGGCGTGATGACGCGCGCCTTGCACCAGGCATATCGCTCCCATTCTCGCCCCTGCGTGACCAGATACTGCTCCAACGCCGCCTCGCTGCACACCAATGCGCCGCTGTCGCCGTCCGGCCGCAGGCGCATGTCGATGCGGAACACCTGCCCGTCTTCGGTAATGTCGTCCAGCAGCGCAATCAGTTTCTGCCCCACTTTGGTGAAAAATTCCTGATTGGTGCGCTCGCGTTTGCCGTTAGTGCCGCCGTTTTCCGGATAGACGAAAATCAAATCCAAATCGGACGACACGTTCAACTCGAACCCGCCCGCCTTGCCCATGGCCACAACGGCCAAATGTTGCGGCTGCTGCGAATATGCGCCGATGGGCGTGCCGTACATGCCCGTGTAATATTGATGGCTGAACGACAGGGCGGTGTTGGCGGCGAAATCGGCGAATTCGGTAATCGTGCGCGTAACTTCCGCCAAATCGGACAGGCGGCAAAGGTCGCGCGTCATGATGTGCGCCATCACGTGGCGGCGCAGAAGCCGCAGTTGCCGTGCCAGCTCCGCTTCGTCTTCGTCCGACAAAATGCGTTGCCAGTCGGCAAAACCGGCGAAATCTTCGGGCGTGAGCGGACGCGGCAGCCAGTCGTCCAGCCGCGCCAAATCCAAGCGCCGATGGTCGAGTTGCCGCGCCAGCCATTGCGAATGCGGGCGTGTTTTTTCCAGCAGGGAGTTTGTCATTGCGGTTTCTTTCGTTTCGTTTGGGTGTTCGGCTTCATTATATCGCCGGAAATTTGTGCCGTGCCAGTATCGGATTACGATACAATACGGATTTTACCCATCCTGCCGCACACGCCGCAGAAGAGTGTTTCCCACCGGAATACTAGGAGATTTTCACCATGAGCAAGAAACAGCCCCAATCCAAACGCGAATTTCGCGACGGCATCAGCAAAAAACGTCCTGCCAAATCGGCCAAACCCGTATCCAAAACCGCCAAAAGCAGCCTGCACTTTGCCAAACGCGGCGAAGCGGAACAAGCGCAGGAACACCGTTCCCAACGCGGGCAGCGCGGCGCGGCACGGCACGAACAATCCCAAAAAGAATATGCCGCGCCCGTGAAGCAGCGCGCCGCCAAGGCACGCAAACTGGTGGTGCGCGCGCCGAACCAAAAAATCCAGCAGCATGTGCAGGAATTGAAAGAGAAACGCACCGATTTGTCGCGCATTGAGCCGGAACGCTTGCAAAAGGTGCTGGCGGCCAGTGGTGTCGGTTCGCGCCGCGAAATGGAAGAGTGGATTAACAACGGCTGGGTGCAGGTGAACGGCCGCGTGGCGGTGCTGGGCGAGAAAATCACGCCGGAAGACCAAGTGACCGTGAAAGGCAGCGCCATCAAGCTCAAATGGGCCGACCGCCTGCCGCGCATCATCCTGTATTACAAGCAGGAAGGCGAAATTGTGTCGCGCGACGACCCGCAGGGGCGCGTGAGCATTTTCGACCGTCTGCCGCAGGCGGCCAGCAGCCGCTGGGTGGCCATCGGGCGGCTGGACATCAATACCAGCGGCCTGCTGATTTTGACAACTTCCGGCGAACTGGTGCAGCGTTTTGCCCACCCGAGCTTTGAAGTGGAGCGCGAATATGCGGTGCGCGTGTTGGGCGAACTGACGCAGGAGCAGATGAACGCATTGAGCGAAGGCGTGATGCTGGAAGACGGCTTGGCACGCGTGGAGCGGATTTACGAGCAGGGCGGCGAGGGTGCGAACAAGTGGTACAACGTGGTGCTGAAAGAAGGGCGCAACCGCGAAGTGCGCCGCCTGTTCGAAAGCCAGGGCTTGACCGTGAGCCGGCTGGTGCGCGTGGGATTCGGGCCGATAGGGCTGCCGAACCGCCTGAAACGCGGCCAGTTTTACGAGCTGAACCCGATGGAGGTGGCCAATATCATGAAATGGGCGGATATGCTGCTGCCGGGCGAGCGCAGGCGCAGAAAATAAAAGTGCAGGCTGCTTTTGAATGCTTTTTGATCTTGAAAAGCAGCCTGCGCACGGCTTCGGGTATCGGCAAATGGAGACGGTTTGATGGAGACATGGAAATTTAACCGCAATATTGCGAATGTGCTGCAAGAAATATTTTTGATTGGCTTATTTTGCTTGTGGGTATATTCGATGAATAACGGTGTTTGGGATTGGCGGGATTATTTTCTGTATATCGTATTCGCATGTATTATTTGGTTTCTGTATGGCTTGTGGCAGGAGATCAAAATCATGATTTATGCCTTGGGGCATGATGAATTTATCCGCCTCACGCCCAGCGAAATCCAATATTGCCTTTATCCCGGCCAAGGCAGTGTGCCCTATCGGTGGATAAAGTATTTGGATTATCAGGTTAAGTACAATAAATACAAAAATGCGGTCGGCGGCATAGTGCTGATTGAATACCTGCGCCCCGGCACGGCGGATTTGCAGCAGCTCAAATGGGATATGTGGCGCATTGTCCCGCATCCCGAAGATTGGGAGCGCACGATTCAAGACGTGTTTCAAGCCATTGCCGCACATGTTCCCGAAAGCCAGCGGTACACGCAGGAGGAATATCAACAGCTGGGCGCCCGCAATAAAAATTACCTGCAGATATGGCTGGAAGGCATGAAGCGTAAGGTGAGCGAAGTGACGGGCATTCAAGACGATAAAGAAATCAATTCCCTATTGTGGTATTTGCTGTGCATTACCGTCAGTTTTTCCTATGTGCTGTATCAAGTGTTTGTGATTTTCAAGCAATAAGCATTCGGCAACGTGCAGGCTGCTTTTCAAGTGTAAAGGAGCTTTCGAAAGCAGCCTGCACACGGCAGGGCGCAGGTTTGGGGATTGGGAATAAGGAGGAAACTCAATGCATACATGGAGATTTCGCCGCAATAGTATACCTGTATTGCATAACATATTGTTTATTTGCGTGCTTGTATTCTGGACATGGGAGGAACATCGGTTAAATAACGATGTATGGGATTGGAAGAATCATCTTTTGGCAATATTGCCCGTGAGTGTTATCGTCATATTGTGCCTGTATGTTTTGTGGCGGCAAATACAAATTTTTATTTATGCTTTGGAAGGTGATGAATTTATCCGCCTTGCACACCGCGAAATCCAATATCGGCTTTATCCCGTTCAAGGCAGGCTGCCGTATTCATGGATCACATATTTGGATTATCGGATGAATTACCGCTACCTCAACGAAAACCGTGTAACCGGCGGTGTGATATTGATTGAATACCATCACCCGGATATAGCGGGTTTGCGGCGGCTCAAATTGGATATATCGCGCATTATTCCGCAACCTGAATCATTTTTCCGCAGCTCCAAAGATTTGGAGCGCACGATTGAAGAAGTGTTTCAAGCCATTGCTGCACATGTTCCCGAAAGCCAGCGGTACACGCAGGAGGAATATAAACAACTCGGCCCCCGTAATAAAAATTACCTGTAGATATGGTTGGAAAGCATTCGGCAACGTGCAGGCTGCTTTTCAAGTGCAAAGAGGCATTCAAAAGCAGCCTGCACACGGTGGGGCGCGGATTCGGAGTTGGATTGGAGGGTAATCATATGAATACATGGCAGATTATTGTCATCATTATTATTGCGCTGATTGTATATGTCATCATCGACAACAAACGCGAAGCGAGGCAGCGCCGCGAACGCAATGCCAAAATCCTGCCCGAAAACGGCTGTATTCCGTTTATCCGTCCCGATCGGCTGTATAACGTGGTGCTGTCGGATGGCAAGGCATTCTGCCGGGTGGCTGTCATCGGGCAGATGCAGCAGGAAGATAATCCGTTCTGCGGCTGGGACGGCGTATTCGTTTTACAGCACGAAGATGGCAGGCATGTGTTCGTCCGGCAAGGGCGCGTGCGCTATATCGAAGAAGTGCAGGCTGCCTGCCAGTTGGCGGACAATGAATCCAACCGGCGTATTGCAGCACCTTAAAAATGCAGGCTGCTTTTCCATTCCCAAAAACATAACGACATGATGCGCAAACTGATTCGATACGCCCTTTATCTTTGCGGCAGCCTGCTGCTTGCCGTGTTGCTGTATGGCGCGGCGGCGGTACTGTTGGGCAACTGGCGCATCCAAGTGCAGAATGACGCGGAAAAAGCCGACATCACCGTGTATTTAATCAGCAACGGTGCGCACACCGACATTGCCATGCCGCTGCACCATCCCGCGTTTTCATGGGCGCGGTACGCATCGACGCAAGACACGGCCGGCGGCAGCCCGAACGCGCGTTATATCGCCGTCGGCTGGGGCGACCGCAAATTCTATCTGGAAACGCCGACCTGGGGCGATTTAACCGCCGCCACCGCATTGCGCGCGATTGGCGGGCTTAACCAAACTGCATTGCACGTCAGCTTTCTGGACGATGTGCCGGAGAATGAACGCACCGCCGCCATCACCGTCAGCGAGCGGCAGTATCGGCAGTTGGCGCACAATATCGCCGCCGACTTCCAGCAGGAAAACGGCCGAAGCCTGCCCATACGCGGCGCGTATTATGCCGATAACGATGCGTTTTACGAAGCGAACGGGCGCTACCACCTGTTCAATACCTGCAACACATGGAGCAACCGCCATTTGAAGCAAATCGGCGCGGGCGGCGTGGCATGGACGCCGTTTGCCCATGACGTGATGAACGCATTTCCATCAACCCAACGGAAGGACGAACGATAATGGCTATGAATTTTGAAATTTCCGCCGCCCAAACCAACCGCCTGTTCACGCATTGTTTGGAACAGTTGGAAGCGCATCCGCGCTGGTCGGCATCGCCGCAGTTGAGCCACGCGCAGAATATGTTGATGGCGTATTTGCGCATGGACAAAATTGCCGAAGAGGAAGGCTTTGCCGCGCTGATTGCACAAGGCTGGGGCGAAACGGTGCTGGACGGCGCACTGGCGGAAACTTTGGCGCAATGGGGTATTGACGTGTTGCCGCACATCCTGCGGCAGGCGGCCGTGCATTACCGCGAATTGCGCGCGCAGATTGAGGCGCAGGCGCACGCAACGCCCGATGAACTGCGCGAGGCCTTTCCGCAGTTCTCGCCGCTGGATGAAGAATATTTTATTGAATGCGAAGAAATTTTCCCACAGGTGTACACTTATGTGCGCGCGCATTACGATGATTTCGCCGCGCTGTTGGATTTTCAGGCGGATTGAATTTCCGCATTTTCCAATCATCAAAAGGAATTTTGAATGAAAACATATCTGTTTGCCGCTGCGGCTTTGTCCGCCACATTGACCCATGCCCACCTGCTGCCGCCTGCGCAGGAAAAATTCGAGTGCACTTATCAGGATTTGACGCGTGCCGGCAGCCCCGTTGAAAAAGCAGCCTGCATCTATCGGGACGGCCTTCCGCCGCGCCCCGCATACGAATCCGACCGCACAACCGACGTATTGCGGGAAACGGTGTACGTCCATTTGGATAACGGGAAATCGGTAACGTTCCAGCGCGAATACAAACGCAATGCCGAAGGCGGCAGAGAGGTCGCGGCCGATTGGATGGACGGGGCGGCGTATCGGCGGGAAGTGCGTACGATAGACGGGCAGGAGTGGCCATGCTTCCGTTCGGACAAGGCGGAATTGTGTTTGCGCAAAATGCAGCCTGCAGGCCGATAAGGAAATCGTGATGCAGAAAATTACTTTGGTCGCCGCCGTGGCGCAAAACCGCGTGATTGGGCGCGATAATCAGATGATTTGGCACATTCCCGAAGATTTTGCGTTTTTCAAGCGCTTCACTTCGGGCAAGCCCGTGCTGATGGGGCGCAAGACGTGGGACAGCCTGCCGCTCAAACCGTTGCCGAACCGCAGGAATATCGTGGTGTCGCGGCAGGCGGGTTGGCAGGCCGAGGGCGCGGAAGTGTTTGCCGATGTGCAGGCTGCTTTGGCGGCTTGTGCGGACGCGCCGGAAATCATTGTGATGGGCGGCGAGCAGATTTATACGCAAACGCTGGCGTTGGCAACGGATTTGCGTTTGACAGAGGTGGCGCTGCGGCCTGAGGGCGATGCGTTTTTTCCCGAATTTGCCGCCGGCGATTGGCAGGAAGTGTCGCGCGAGCGATGTGTGTCTGAAAAAGGCGGGACGGCGTTCGATTTGGTGCATTACCGGCGAAAAGCAGCCTGCACGTTAGGAGAATGAACATGGTACAGTCTTGGTTTTATTGGGCGGCCGCTTCGGCCGTGTTTGCCGCGATGACGGCGATTTTTGCCAAATTGGGTTTGCAGGGTGTGGATTCGGATTTCGCCACGTTCATCCGCACGCTGGTGATTGTGGCGGCGCTGATGCTGTTTCTGACCTACGCGAACAAGTGGCAGCCGCTGGGCAGCCTGACGGGGCGCAACTGGCTGTTTCTGGTGCTGTCGGGCTTGGCGACGGGTGCGTCTTGGCTGGCGTATTTCAAAGCGTTGCAGCTGGGCAAGGCATCGCAAGTGGCGCCGGTGGACAAGTTCAGTTTGGTGCTGGTGGCTTTGTTCGCGGTGTGGTTTTTGGGCGAAAAGCCGAGCGGCCAGGAATGGCTGGGGATCGGTTTGGTGGCCGCGGGGGTGCTGGTGTTGGCATTGAAGCGGTAATGGCGAGATATTGGAAAGCAGCCTGCACTTTGGTTTCCCGGGTGCAGGCTGCTTTTTGATGGCTGGAAAAATGGGCGGGGCAGGGCGGCATAATACCTTGCGGACTTTGGAAACACGGTGTTTGTCGATGGGCAAAACAGCCTGCATTTTTCGCACGAAGGTGGTCGGGGGGCGGCCACCTAAAGCGTGGGTATGGCGGCGCAACGCCATGCGAACCGTCAAAATTCAGCGCACAAATGGCAAAAAGCAGCCTGCATTTTTTCCCCAATGAAGGTGCAGGCTGCTTTTTTGAATTGCCGTATTATTGGCGAAGTTTGCATGGCGTTGCGCCGCCATACCCATGCTTTGTGGCGGGGTGTTCCCTATGAAAGCAGCCTGCACTTTAATTCGGCATGATTCACGGCAAAAAGCAGCCTGCACTCGGAAAACCAAAGTGCAGGCTGCTTTTGTGTGCTACGGATTAAGCGGAGGTTTTGTCTTTGCTCAAGGACATTTTAATCACTTGGAGAGCAAACAGACATGCGCCGCCAATGAAGACCAAGTCGGACAATGTACGAATCCAGCGGAAGCCTTCCAAGAAGCCTTGTTGCAGGAATTCTTCACTGCGCGCATACCACAAGCCGTGGGTGATGGATGCGGCCGCTTGGAAAACACCGATAGGCAGCAGGCTGGAAGCAATCATGCCTGCCAAACCGGCGTTCATCATCCAGAAACCGATGGTCATTTGTTTTTCATCGTATGTGAAGTTCGGTTTGATGTAGCAGCCGACCATCAATACGAAGCCCAGTGCCAGGAAGCCGTACACGCCGAACAATGCCGCGTGCGCGTGAACCGCAGAGGTGTTCAAGCCTTGCAGGTAGAACAGGGAAAGCGGCGGGTTAATCAGGAAGCCGAACACGCCGGCACCCAACATATTCCAGAAGGCAACCGCTGTGAAGCTCATCAAAGGCCAGCGCAGGCGTTTCATCCAAGGTGCGGCGTGTTGGTGAGACCAGTGTTCGTAGGCTTCATGACCCAGCAGAATCAAAGGCACCACTTCCAATGCGGAGAATGACGCACCGGCGGCCATCACAGGCGTGGTCGTACCGGTGAAGTACAAGTGGTGGAACGTACCGGGCACGCCGCCCACTAAGAACAGGCTGCCGGCCACCAAAGAAGCAGTGGCGGCGGATTTGTAGCTCACCAAGCCCAAGTTGTAGAAAATAAAGGCCAATGCGGCAGTGGCGAATACTTCAAAGAAGCCTTCCACCCACAGGTGAACCACCCACCAGCGCCAGTATTCCATCACGGCCAAAGTAGTGTGTTCGCCGTAGAACAGGCCGGGCGCATAGAACGCACCCACACCCACGATAGACGCTACGAAAATCGCCAGCAGGTTTTTGTCGCCGCCATTTTTGAAGGCAGGCACGGCGCAACGCAGCATCAGGAACAGCCACAGCAGGAAGCCCACGGTGAGCAGCAGTTGCCAGAAGCGGCCCAAATCCAAGTATTCGTAACCTTGGTGGCCGAACCAGAAGTTCGCGCTGCCGGACAATTTGTTTAATACGATGGAGGTGAAGTTACCTGCATAAGAGCCGGCCACCACGATGAACAGGGCAACATACAGCAGGTTCACACCCAATGCTTGGAATTTGGGGTCTTTGCCGCCGTTGATGATGGGGGCAATGAACAGACCGCCGGTCAGGAAGCCGGTGGCAATCCAGAACAATGCAGACTGCAAGTGCCAAGTACGCGCCAGCGAGTAGGGCAGGAGTTGCGACAATTCAACGCCGAAGAAGGTTTGGCCTTCCACGGTGTAGTGCGCCACCAAGCCGCCCAGCAAAATTTGCACGATGAACAAGATGACGGTCAGAGCGGCATATTTCCACAAGGCTTTTTGTGAAGGCGTCAGCACGATTTTGCCCAATGGATCTGTCAATGGCGCTTTCGGTGCTTCTTCGTGGCTGCGCAGGAAGTGGTAGCCCCATACCAGGAAACCAACACCCATCAACAGGAACACGATGGACGCGAACGACCACATATAGTTTTCAGTGGTAGGCACGTTGTCGATCAAAGGTTCATGCGGCCAGTTGTTGGTGTAGGTTGCCACGCTGTCGGGACGGTTGGTCGATGCTGTCCATGCTGTCCAGAAGAAGAATTGCGACAAATGTTTGCGCGCTTCTGCATCGGGCAACGTGTTGGTGCGCATAGCGAACGATTCACGGGTTTTGTTCAACGTTTCGTTGGAAGTGTCGCCGCCGTACAAATCGATATAGTATTGAGACACTTGCTCAATCGCTTTCACGCGCGTATCCGACAGTTTTACCGTGCCTGACGAATCCATCGGGCTTTGTTCGCGGTATTCCTGTTTCAAACGCGCCAGCAATGCGGCTTTTTGCTCAACGTTCAATTCGTCAAATTTTTTCTGGTGTTCCGCTTGAGCGGTCAAATCCAGCCATGCGACCAATTCGCGGTGCAGGAAGTCGGCCGTCCAGTCGGGGGCTTGGTAGGCGCCGTGTCCCAAAACGGAACCCAATTCCATACCGCCCGTGCTCTGCCAAGCCGATTGGCCTTGCAGGATGTCGTCTTTGGTCATGATGACCTGACCCGACTCGGATACGAAACGCTCTGGGAACGGAGGTGCCTGTCGGTAAACTTCGACACCTAAATAACCCAGCAAACTGAAGGTAATGGTCAGTACGGCAAATAATGCGTACCACAGCTTTTTATACTGTCCCATTTTATGCTCCTGATTTTTAAGTGGTTGGTTAATAAACTTAGTGATTGAATAAATTCATTTTCAATGAATGTTAAAGATTGTAGCATATTGTCGGCAATATGTACAAAAAACAACAAAGCCGCATGGTTGTGCAGGCTGCCTTTCAACCATTTGCTGTACCTGATTCCATCGGTAATGCAATGATTTTTTTCAGCAAGTGGATTGTATCGATAAATTCTTAAAAAAAGTAGGGGTAAATTGATAGAAGATTTGACATTTATCAATATTTGTTAAATGCGGTTAACCCATAATGCGCATGTGTAAAGAATATTTGAATCACTAACCACTCCTGATAAGGAACTATCATGAAACTTCACACGATTGCAGCATTATGCGCTTCCGTATTTGCTCTTGCCGCTTGCCAGCAACCGCAAACTTCGGCTTCAAAGCAGTCTGCACCTGCAAACACTGCTCCAGCCAGTGACGCGGCGGCAACTGCGTCTTCTTCTCCGGCGCCTGCCGCAGCCTCTGCGGAAGCGGAAGTGGCCGCAGCGGATTTGCCGGTTATCGAAGGCGTGACCACATTTGCACCTGAAGCGCCTCCCCCTGTGAACCGCAACCATGCGGCACGCGTCAAAGTGAAATTTGAAGTGCAGGAAAAAGTAATGCGTATGGCCGATGGTGTGGAATATAAATTCTGGACGTTCGGCGGCCATGTTCCCGGTCCGATGATCCGTGTACGCGAAGGCGATACCGTGGAATTGGAATTTGCCAACCGCTCTGATTCTACCGTGCCGCACAATATTGACTTCCACGCGGCAACAGGCCCTGGCGGCGGTGCGGAAGCATCGTTCACTGCACCTGGCCATGTGAGCACGTTCAGCTTCAAAGCCTTGCAGCCTGGTTTGTATATTTACCACTGTGCCACCGCACCTGTGGGCATGCACATGGCCAACGGTATGTACGGTTTGATATTGGTTGAGCCGAAAGAAGGCCTGCCTCCTGTAGATAAAGAGTTCTATGTGGTACAAGGCGACTTCTATACCAAAGGCAAATACGGCGAAGCCGGCCTGCAACCGTTCGATATGGAAAAAGCCATCCGCGAACAACCTGACTATGTGGTCTTCAACGGCAGCGTAGGCTCTATTGCCGGCGATAATGCCCTGAAAGCCAATGTGGGCGACAAAGTACGTATCTTTATCGGTAACGGCGGTCCTAACTTGGTGTCTTCGTTCCACGTGATCGGCGAGATTTTCGACGAAGTGCGTGTTGAAGGCGGCACACTGATTAACAAAAACGTTCAAACGACTTTGGTTCCTGCCGGCGGTGCCGCTATTGTGGACTTCAAGATTGACGTTCCGGGCGTGTACAACTTGGTTGACCACTCCATCTTCCGTGCGTTCAACAAAGGTGCTTTAGGCCAAATCCGTGCTACCGGTCCAGAGAATAAGGAAATCTTCTCCGGCCGTATTACCGAGGGTATCTATCAAGGTGAGGGCGGCGCGGTTCAAACCGTACCGCTGACCGCCAGCGAAACGGCCAAAGCCGCTGCAGGCGCGCCGACCGCCGCCAGCAAAGATGACCGTATCCGCTTGGGCGAGGCCATCTTTAAAGCCAACTGTATCGCATGTCACGGCGCGGAAGGTAAAGGCGTGGAAGGCGCATTCCCTCCATTGGCCGGTTCCGACTACCTGAATGCTGACCCTAAACGCGGTATTCAAGCCGTGGTGAAAGGTTTGAGCGGCGAAATCTCCGTGAACGGCAAAACCTATAACAGCGTGATGCCGGCCGTGAACCTGAAAGACGAAGACGTGGCCAACGTGCTGACCTTCATCTTGAACAGCTTCGGCAACAAAGGTGGTGAAGTGAAACCTGAAGATGTGGCGGCAGGCCGCAAATAAGGTTCGTAACACAACCGTATATGCGCTAAAATAACGCATCATGAAAGAGAAGCTGCTTGCCACCCGTTGATGTGTGTGCAGGCAGCTTTTGGCGTATCGAAACAAAGTGGATTGTGCGGAAATGACGGTATCGGTTTGCCGTCGTGCCCGCCCACTGTCATTGTTAAGGATGATTGATGATGAAAGCGATGTATATCTCTCTGGCATGCGGTTTCGCATTGTGTGCAGGCAGCCTGCACGCGGCAGACATGGCGAGAATCGAAGGCGGTTCGTACCGCCCGCTGTATCTGAAAAAAAACACGCCGCTGATTCCCGTGAAAACTTTCCAGTTGGACAAAACGGCGGTGACCAATGCCGAATTTGCCCGATTCTTGCAGAAAAATCCGCAATGGCAGCGCGGCAAAATCGGCACGCGCCAAGCGGAAGGCAAATATTTGGAACACTGGGTGAAGAACGGTTCGGGCTACACGTATAAACCTGCCGATGCGAACAAGCCCGTGGTGAACGTGTCGTGGTTTGCCGCAAATGCGTATTGCACCTCAATCGGCAAACGCCTGCCCACCATTGACGAATGGGAATATGCCGGACTGGCCTCCGAAACCAAAGCCAACGGCACGGACGAAGAGAGCTACAACCGCAGGATTTTGGATTGGTATGCCAGCGGCGGACGGCGCGGACTGCGCAATGTCGGTCAGGGCAAGCCCAATTTCTGGGGGGTTTACGATATGCACGGCATGATTTGGGAGTGGACGGAAGACTTTAACAGCAGCCAGCTCACATCCAGCAATGTCGATCCGGGCTCGTTCTGCGGCGGCGGTGCCAGCAACAGTACTGACCCGAGCAATTACGCTGCGTTCATGCGCTACGGCATCCGCACCAGCCTGCAAGCCCCGTTCGTGTTGAACAATTTGGGTTTCCGCTGCGCGAAATAGCCATAACAAAGCAGCCTGCACCAGGAGTTTGGAAGTGCAGGCTGCTTTTTTGCCGTTAGCGCTGGCGTGCCTTAAAGCGCGGATTGGATTTGCAAATCACATAAACTTTGCCTCTGCGGCGAACGATTTGGCAATCGCGGTGGCGGGCTTTGGCGGCTTTGAGTGAAGATAAAACTTGCATTATTTACCCTTTCTGATGGCAGACATCATGCCTGCAAAGCGTTGGTTGAACTGGCTGGCGCGGCCTTCTTTGTGGTGTTCGCGCTGTTTGCCCGTGTAGGCCGGGTGCGATGCGGACGACGTATCGACATAAAATACGGGATAGCTGTTGCCGTCCGTCCATTCGCGCGTTTGATTGGTGGGCGCGCACGAACGAATCAGCCAACCGGTGTCGGCGCTGCTGTCGTAAAACAAAACCATGCGGTAGTTGTCGGGGTGGATACCTGTTTTCATCGTTTTCTCCTGTCAGAAAATGTTATGGTATAACATCTAAAAATGAAAAACAAGTGCAGGCTGCTTTCTGAATCGCCCTATCTCAAAAACGGGCGGCAAAAAAAGCAGTCTGCACCGTCTGATTGGCATGGTGCAGGCTGCTTTTGCAGGAAGATACGCTCATTTTTTCATTTTCTGATACAGCCACAGCCCTATCGGAATCGCCATCAAACCCAAACCGAGCAGCGCCCACACCGAGATGCTCAGCAGCGTCCACACGCCGCCCATGAACAGCAGGCCGAACAGCACATACCCGATGACTTCGCCGATTGCCGCGCCGACAAATTCATAGAAAATTTGCGAGAGCAGGCTTTGTTTTTCCTGCGGTTTGGATTTGGGCGATTTAGATTTGGTGCGCCGAGGCTTGCTTTTGCCCATTTACCGCTCCTCTTCGGTTGCAGGCTGCTTTTGCTCCGGGCAGACGACCACCTGCGTGTGGCCCGGCGACGGCCTGTTGCGGAGGAGAACGGCTTCGTATGGCAGCTCGTCCTGTCCGTCGCCGCTAAATGTCCAGTTGGGCAGCGGTTTGATTGTGCAGGAAAACAGCGAGCAGAAAAATTGCGTTTCCTGCATATGGCCGCCAGCTTCCAGCGTTCGGCGGTTGAAGACTTTGCGCCACGGATTGAACAGCCCTTTGGCGCGGATGGTGATGTCGTGCGGGCATTGATTGACGATTTCCACCGTCTGTCCCATCGGTTGCGATAACGCGCCGGCAAACGGGGAAGTGGCGCACAGAAGCGCGGCAGCGGCGATACGGGCGGATGATTTCACGGTGGTTCTTTCAAATCAAGGGCAGGTGCAGGCTGCCTGATGGATATTGGGATGATGTTTGGAATGGTGTGGGTTTATTGACCGTCAGAAATTTCGGCGCGGCAAAATAGCGCGGTTCGGTAGGCTACAAATTAGGGAGATATAGCGATTGCTACGCTTTCTCCAACACATAGATTACCGCCCGATGCGTCTCACCCGTCGGCTTGGAAAAGAAGTGTTCTTCAGTGTGATGAGGATAAAATCCGCATTTTTCCAGCACGCGTTGCGAAGGGGTATTTTCCTGATAAGCCACAGCCCAAAGCCGCACCAGAGACAATTCCTCAAAAGCATAGGCAACCACCGATTGCACCGCTTCGGTTGCATAACCCTTTCCCCAAAAATCCTCGCCCAGCCAATAACCTATTTCCGCTTCACGGTCGCTCATAGGCAGATTGCTGTCGTTTTGAAAAAGTAGGCCGATGCTGCCTATCGCTTGATTATCTTCTAAGCAAATGGCAAAACTATGCGGCTTGCGGAGAACGTGTTCAATAATTTCGCGGCTTTCCTCCACGCTGGTATGAGGAGGCCAGCCGCACATCGCTCCGATTTTAGGGTTGTGGGCCTGTTCATACACCGCTTCGGCATCGGTCAGCGCCCAAGGGCGGAGGATTAGGCGGGCTGTTTTTCGTGTTTCCATGCTCAAAAATGCCTAATATTGTTTGGAAGTTTTGTTGAAACGCTGCTTTCAGACGGCCTTCCAAAAGGTGCAGGCTGCCTGAAACGCCTGTTTTTACAACCACAATTTCCCCAATTCTCATCAATAAAATTGCGTTTCCTGCATGCGCCCGCCTGCTTCTAGTGTTCGGCGGTTGAAGACTTTGCGCCACGGATTGAACAGCCCTTTGGTGCGGATGGTGATGTCGTGCGGGCATTGATTGACGATTTCCACCGTCTGCCCCACCGGTTGCGATAACGCGCCGGCAAACGGATAAACGGTGTACAGAAGCACGGCAGCGGCAATACAGGCGGCTAATTTCACGGCGTTCCTTTCAAATCGGGGTTTGGGTGTTGCTATGGTTGAATACGCTTATAATCTCGGGATAAAAAAGGATATAATTCATGGGGCTGTCCTAGATAACTAGAACAAATCGTTCCTTACCAATTGTTTCAAAATAGAGATTTGAACTTTTATCTCACTGTTGCTAAAACGCCATTCGCACTACTTTAAATATAACTCAAAATGCTCCTTGGGAATGCCGTTAAATTTGCGCAAATGCCGTTTTGCCTGATTCCAAAAGTTCTCAATGCTGTTGATGTGGTTTTGCCTGTCGGCAAAATGTGTACTATGGTTGATGCGCAAATGGCTAAACTCGCTGACATCCAGCACATCATAGCTTTTGTAAAAATCCGTATAGACGATACTGTCAGGCGTGACCTGCTCACGGATAATAGACAGTAAGGTGGTTGTCTAAGTATTGGGTACGGCAACGGTATAAACCTTACCGTTTCACTTTAAAAGCCCGAATACGGCGACTTCCCTGCCGCACCGCGCCCCGTCTGCCTTTGCGATGCCCGCCAAAGTAGCTTTCATCTGCTTTTACTTCTCCATCCAATATTTCAAAATGCGGGCTGCTGTGAAATATAAGCAGACGCAGCCGGTGGAAATAATAGGCTGCGGTATTTTTGTTAACACCGACCAATTGAGCTGCCGTTCTGGCGGTAACGCCTGCAACGAATAGTTCGATGAGCTTGTTTTGCTTGTACTGACTTAGGTGGCCTCTTCTCATGGGGATAATTCTAACTGGAATTGGATCTCCCTGGTTATCTAGGACAGCCCCTTGAAATTTTGAGAATATTATCATTTTTAATGCTTGAGCTTAAGCAAAAAAAATGCTATCTTGTTCTCAGACGACATTTGATAAACGTCTACAATCCAAGAAAGACAACTAATGAGGTAAGGAGACAGCATCATGGCAAAAGATTTAAATGTGTTTGATAAAGAGTATGGCCTCTTGATCAATGGCGAGTGGACGGAACCCGGCGCGCTTTTAGATTCGTACAATCCCGCCAATGGTGAAGCATTGGCGAAATTTACTGACGCGACCGATGCCGATGTCGATGCCGCTGTCGCCGCCGCGCAAGAAGCGTTCAAAACATGGCGCAAAACCACCACCACCGAACGCGCCGCCATACTCAACAAAATCGCCGATGTGATTGACGAAAACTTGGAATTGTTCGCCTTGCAGGAAACGCTGGACAACGGCAAACCCATCCGCGAAACCCGCGCCGCCGACATCCCGTTGGCTTCCGACCATTTCCGTTATTTCGCCAGCGTCATCCGCGGCGAAGAAGGCACTGCTACCCAGCTTGACTCCGAAGACCTATCTATCGTCCTGCGCGAACCCATCGGCGTAGTCGGTCAAATTATTCCGTGGAACTTCCCCTTCCTGATGGCGGCTTGGAAAATCGCACCAGCACTTGCCGCAGGCTGCACCATCGTCATTCACCCGTCTTCCAGCACTTCGCTGAGCCTGTTGTCGCTCGCTCAAAAAATTAACCACCTGCTGCCTAAAGGCGTATTGAACATTATAACCGGACGCGGTTCTAAATCCGGCGAATACATGTTGCACCACAAAGGTTTCAACAAACTCGCCTTTACCGGCTCAACCGAAATCGGCCGCCGCATCGGCATCGCTGCTGCCGAAATGCTCATTCCCTCTACCTTGGAGCTGGGCGGCAAATCCGCCAACATCTTCTTTGACGACATGCCGTTCGACAAAGCGCTCGAAGGCGCGCAAAAAGGTATTTTGTTCAACCAAGGCCAAGTGTGCTGCGCCGGTTCGCGCATCTTCGTACAAGAAGGCATTTACGATAAATTTGTCAGCGCCTTGGCGGAAGAGTTCAAAAAAATTAAAGTCGGTTTGCCTTGGGAAGACGACACCCAAATGGGTTCGCAAGTCAACGCCGGCCAGCTCGAAACCATTTTGAAATACGTCAAAATCGGCGAACAGGAAGGCTGCCGCATCATCACTGGCGGTAAGAAAATCGAAGGCGCGTTGGGCAAAGGCGAATTTGTCGAACCGACCTTGATTGAAGCCGACAGTAACAACGCCCGCGTTGCCCAAGAAGAAATCTTCGGCCCGGTTGCCACCGTGATTAAATTCAAAACCGAAGAAGAAGTCATCAAAATGGCGAACGACAGCGAATATGGCTTGGGCGGTGCAGTGTGGAGTACCGACATCAACCGCTGCCTGCGCGTTTCCAATGCGCTGGAAACCGGTCGCGTTTGGGTGAACTGCTACAACCGCCTGCCCGCAGGCGCACCGTTCGGCGGCTACAAAACTTCAGGTATCGGCCGCGAAACCCACAAAATGATGCTCGCCGCCTACACGCAGGTGAAAAACATCTATATCTCCACCCGCGAAGAGCGCGAAGGCTTCTATTGATTACCTGTTGAACATCGTTTATTGATGTAGAAAAAAGGTCGTCTGAAATCCGGATTCGGGTTTCAGACGACCTTTTTTGGAATTGCAGTCAGGTCATCGTTACCTTATCGACGTTTCAAATTACCTAGTTAGCTAAAAGCCTGTCACATCACACAAGCAATGATTGTCCAAGCAAATACCAGTCTCGCTGCCAATATCATCACACATAACAGCTAGACAGCAATTGCTTCACGGCGGTCTTTTCAAATCGGGGTTTGGACGGGTGCAGGCTGCTTTTTGTGATATTGAAATAGTGCTTCCAATAATTTAATGATTTAGAATCACAGATTTCGACTTAAATCTGCCAAAAACGCCTGCCGCTGTTCGTCGGTGGATTTGTCCATATTGCCGAAGTTGAGCCATCGGCGCTTGGCGATACCGATGCCTTGGAGCGTGTGTCCCACCATCGCTTTACCGATGCCGTTGCCGCAAAACCATTTCAGATACCATGTAGGGGCGGTGGACGTGCTGATGACCAAGGCTTCTTTGATATTGGTCAGGTTGCCTTTCAGACCGGTGGCGGTGGGGACATAGGCAAATGTTTTCAGGAAAACCTTGTCTTCAAATCCTTTGACGATGGCCGGCATATCCGCCCACCAGATCGGGAAGATGAAAATTAGGCGGCTGGAGGCTTTCAAAAGTTCTTGATAACGCAGAACCAGCGGATCAAGGGCTTTGCCTTGATTGAACAGGGCAAGCTCTTCTTTGGTGTAGGCGGGGTTGAAGCCGTCTTCATATAAGTCGATCAGTTGGTATTTTTCACCTTTTTCGTCCAACAGTTGCTGTACCCGTTGCAAAATACCGTAATTGAAGCTTTGCTCGTATGGGTGCGCGTAGATAATTGTAGTGAATGACATTTTTCTCCTAATACAATCAAAATAATGGATTATCCGTTGCAGGCTGCCTGAAAACCATTGGAATACTTCAACATTTTCTCTATAACCCCAATTCCCCCCAAATCTCATCAATTTTAGCCGTAACCGCAGGGTCTTTTTTGATCACCCGCCCCCATTCGCGGTCGGTTTCGCCTGGCCATTTGTTGGTTGCGTCCAAGCCCATTTTGCCGCCGAGCCCGCTGACGGGGCTGGCGAAGTCGAGGTAGTCGATGGGCGTGTTTTCCACTAAAACGGTGTCGCGTACGGGGTCCATGCGCGTGGTTACTGCCCAGATGACTTCTTTCCAGTCGCGCACGTTCACATCGTCATCCACCACAATGATGAATTTGGTGTACATAAACTGGCGCAAAAACGACCAGCAGCCCATCATCACGCGCTTGGCGTGTCCGGCGTACTGTTTTTTCATGCTGACCACCGCCATGCGGTAGGAACAGCCTTCTGGCGGCAGGTAGAAATCGGTGATTTCGGGGAACTGCTTTTGTAAGAGCGGTACGAACACTTCGTTCAACGCCACGCCCAAAACGGCGGGTTCATCGGGCGGTTTACCTGTGTAGGTGGAGTGGTAAATCGGGTTTTCGCGCATGGTGATGCGCTCGACCGTGAACACGGGGAAATGGTCCTGCTCGTTGTAATAGCCCGTGTGATCGCCGTATGGGCCTTCCAACGCGGTTTCGTTCGGATGGATGACGCCTTCCAACACGATTTCGGCGCGGGCGGGCACTTGCAGGTCGCTACCGATGCATTTTGTCAGTTCGGTGCGCGAGCCGCGTAGCAAGCCGGCAAACTGGTATTCGCTCAAAGTGTCGGGCACGGGCGTAACCGCGCCCAAGATGGTGGCGGGGTCGCAACCGAGCACGACGGCGACGGGATACGGCGTATCGGGATTGAGTTTGCGGAACTCCTGATAATCCAGCGCGCCGCCGCGGTGCGACAGCCAGCGCATAATCAGCTTGTTTTTGCCGATTAATTGCTGGCGGTAAATGCCTAAGTTTTGGCGTTTTTTGTGCGGACCGCGCGTGACGGTCAAGCCCCATGTTACCAGCGGCGCAACGTCTTCTGGCCAGCAATGCTGAATCGGAAGTTTATATAAATCAACGTCGTCGCCTTCCCACACGATTTCCTGACACGGCGCATTTTTCACCACATTCGGCGCCATGCTCCAAATGTCTTTCAACAGCGGCAGTTTGGAAAACGCGTCTTTGATGCCTTTGGGCGGTTCGGGTTCTTTCAAATACGCCAGTGTCTGCCCGATTTCGCGCAGCTTGGACACGCTGTCCGCACCCATGCCCATCGCCACGCGTTCGGGTGTGCCGAACAGGTTTGCCAACACGGGATAATCGTAGCGCGTACCGTCGGGCTTAATCGGGTGTTCAAACAGCAACGCCGGCCCTTCGGCGCGCAGCACGCGGTCGGCGATTTCGGTCATTTCCAAATGCGGGGAAACGGGATGCGCGACGCGCTTGAGTTTGCCTTGCGTTTCCAGCAGGGCAATGAAATCTCTTAAATCTTTGTATTGATGGCTCATAATTTTGCTTTGGGTGGGTTTATGGTGCAGCCAGCCAAATATCGGCGGCTTCCAGAATATGCACGCCTTCGGGAAATTCTGCGGCGGCGTGGCACATGGCGCGTGCGAGTGTGTCGGTGGGCATGGGCTTTTGGCTGCGGAACAGGCCGATGGCGTTCAGGCCGCGCAGCAGTTTCACGGTTAGGATTTCGCTGGGGCGGTCGGAGTGGTCGCGCACCAGCATGGGCGGCCGCAGAATCACGGTTTTGGCGAAGGGCAGGGCACGGACGGCATTTTCTAACTGCCCTTTCATGCGCATATAGAAAAAGCGGCTGTCGGTATTGGCTTGCGCGGCCGACACCAACACCAACACGCCCACGCCGTTTCGGGCGGCGGCTTGGGCAAAGGAAAGCTGGTAGTCGTGGTCGATTTCAAATTGGGCGGACTGGCTGCCTGCGGTTTTGAGCGTGGTGCCCAAGCAGGAAAACGCCGCGTCGCCTTGCACCAGGTGCACCCAAGTTGCAGGCTGCCTGAAATCGACGACCTGATTGACCCATTTGCTCTCTGTGCCTGCGGGGGCGGGTATGGGGCGGCGGGTGAACGCGGTGATTTTACGATAGCGGCCGTCATTGCCCATCAGGCGGGCGAGCGATGTGCCGGTGGCGCCGCTTGCGCCAATGATTAGGGCGTGCATATCAGGTTTCCGGAATGAAGGGATGATGGAAAAACCGTTTGAAAAGCAGCCTGCACCCTGTTTTTGCATGTGCAGGCTGCTTTTTTCATCAGCAGTCCAAACGCCCCATCGCGTCCGAACGCAGTAATGCGCGCACGTCTCGGTCGAGTTCGGCCAGCGTTTGTTCGGCATCCGCTTCGGTCGCGCCTTTCACGTCCAAATAAATTTTCAGCTTCGGCTCGGTGCCGGATGGGCGCAGAATCATGCGGCTGCCGTCGTCCAGATAATACGACAGGATGTTGTTCGGGTCGGCATCGTGCAGATAATCTTTGCTGCGGACGATGCGGCGCGTGCCGATGTGTTCGGGCGCATTTCGGCGGAAGGTGTCCATCAGTTTGCCCAAATCGGGCAGGGCTTGGACGCGGATGGAAACCTGACCGCTGGCAAACGCGCCGAATTCGGCATAAAAATCGCGGATGTCGTCGGCAATGGTTTTGCCTTTGGCTTTGAGTGCGCGCACATAATCCAAAAACGCCACGGCGGCGGAAATGCCGTCTTTGTCGCCGACTTGGTCGGGATTGACCAGATAGCCCAGCGATTCTTCGAAGCCGAACACCAGGCGCGGAATGCGGGCGATGTATTTGAAGCCGGTCAGCGTTTCGGCGTGTTCGAAGCCGTATTTTTGGGCGATTTGCGCCAATGCCGGCGTGGAAACGATGGTGCAGCCCAGCGCACCTTTGCGTGTGGCCGGATTTTTGGCAATGTGCCGTGCCAGCAGGCAGCCGACCAAATTGCCGTGCAGCGTGCGCCAGTTGCCCGATTCGTCGGGAATGGCCACAGCAAGGCGGTCGGCATCGGGGTCGTTGGCCAAGATAAATTCGGCGTTTTCCCGTTTGGCCAATGCGAAGGCCAAATCCATCGCGCCTTTTTCTTCCGGGTTGGGGAAGGCGACGGTGGGGAAGGTGGCATCGGGTTCGGCCTGTTCGGCAACGATGTGCGGCAGCGGCAGGCGGGCGGCGGCCAGCGTTTTGAGCAGCACTTCTTTGCCCACGCCGTGCAGCGCGGTATAGACGTAATTCAAATCGCATTCGGGCGCAACGGCCAGCGGTGCGACTTGGGCGATATAGGCATCGACCACTTCGTCGTCCAAAATGCGGTAATCGCTGCTGCGGGGGAATTCGGTGATGGGTGTGGCGAACACGCGGTCGATGTATTGCGCCATTTCTTTATCGGTCGGCGGTACGATTTGCCCGCCGCCGTGCTGTTTGCCCAAATAGATTTTATAGCCGTTGTCTTGGGCGGGGTTGTGGCTGGCGGTGACCATAATGCCGGCGGTGGTGTTGAAATGGCGGATGGCGAACGCCAGAATCGGCGTGGGCATCATGCGTGGCAGCAGCAGGGTTTCGATACCGGCGGCAGCCATGATTTCGGCGGTGTCTTTGGCGAAGGCGAACGAGTTTTTGCGCCCGTCATAGCCGATGACGATGGAAGGGGCGTCGTCGTGGTCGCACAGGTAGTCAGCCAGTCCTTTGGCGGCTTTGCAGACCAAGACGCGATTCATGCCCGTGCTGCCGGCTCGGATTTCGCCGCGCAGGCCTGCGGTGCCGAACTGCATGCGGCCGTCAAACAGGCGGTGCAGGGTTTGTTCGGCGGCTTCGTCGCCGTTTTGCGCTTGGGCGAGCAGGTTTTGGACGTATTCGCGGGTTTCGGCATCGGGGTCTTGTGCGGCCCATGCTTGGGCGGTGCGGTGCAGTGGGTTCATGCGTTCTCCTTTGGCGTGAAAGGGTTTGAGTTTAGCAGAAAATCAGCAGGTGCAGGCTGCTTTCGGCGTTGCCGTGAGGCGCGGCGTTTGGGTTTGGCGCACAAAAAGCAGCCTGCAACCCGGCAACCGATGTGCAGGCTGCTTTTTTCATGGGGCGGGGCGGTAGGGTATGCCGCAATAGAAGGCGCATCCGAAAGCAGCCTGCGCACTGTCGGCAGGCGGGCGGCGCCGCACGGTTGCGCTTTAAATCGCCCACACGAAAAGTGCTGCCGCCGGTTTTGTGTTATGATAGCCGTTCCTACCAATATATAGTCTTGACAATTATCCATGAAAAAGATGCTATTGGGCAGCACGACTGCCGTTTTGGTGGCGGCCGCCGGCGTTGGCACCCCGCATTATCTGGGCACCCAAGCCAAGCAGAGTTTGGAAATCCAGCACCGCATTTTGGCGGAAACCTTCCTGTTTGAAGTCGTATCGCACGAATACGAACAAGGCTGGCTGGAATCGACCGAAAAAACCGTTTTGCGCTTCCATCCGCAAGTGTTGAGCAATTTGGGCAAACAGCTGCCCGACAATCTGCGCGCCGTGTTGTCCAAACCCATCACCATGATTAACCACGTGCACCACCATCCGTTCGCCGACGGTGCCAAACCCGTGCGCGCGGTGGTGGAAACCGAATTTGTGTATGACGACGAAGTGCAGAAAACACTGGCACGCTTCTTCGGCGAACAAAAACCGCTGCGCATCCGCAACGTGATTGCGCTGGACGGCAGCGGTGCTATGGAAATACAGATTGCCCCGTTCGAATATGAAGAACTGTCCGGCATCAAGCTGGATTGGCGCGGTTTGAGCGGGCAGGTGAAATATGCCAATGCGTTCGCGCATTACACGACCGAATTCAAAGCCCCGCTGTTTAAAGCCGTGCTGGCCGACAAAGGCAGCCTGCAACTGGAAAACTGGCAGCTGGTCAGCGAAAGCTATTCCGCCAGCAATCCGCAAATCGCGCTGGGTTCGTCGCAAACCCAGCTGGCACGCGCCGAATTCGTGTGGAAAGACAAGGTCAATTACAATCTGAAAATCAACGAACTGATTAACATGGTCAGCGATTTGCAGATTGGCGCGTTCATCAATCCCAACGGCACGGTAACGCCCGACAAAATCGTGGTGGAAAACGTGCAGTACAACACCAAAACCAGCGAGCCGACCCAAGGCTTCATCAACTCCGAAGGCCAGTTCCGTTTCGACAAACTGCATTACGGCGCGGATACATACGGCCCGCTCAATATTTACATTGCCGCAGAACACCTGCATGCCGATAGTTTGAACGCGCTGAAAAAACGCTGGCAGGCGATTACCGCCCAAGCACTGCCCGAAGAGAAACAGCGCGAAGCGGCACTGGCCGCCGTGCGCCAAGAAGGTTTGGGCATTTTCACCAACAACCCCGTGTTCCAAGTGCGCGAGTTTGATTTGACCACGCCGAACGGGCGTTTCCGCGCCACAGGCAGCCTGCAGCTGAACCAACTGGTGCAGAGCGATTTGAACAGCCTGCCCGCGTTCATGGCGAAGCTCAAAGCGCAGCTGAATTTGGACGTGTCGCAAAAACTGATTGAAAACTTCGCCGTGCAGCAGACACGCAGCCTGTTCACCGTGGAAGACCCCACCAACCAGCAGGAACAGCAGGAAATTGCCGACACCATCCGCGTGCTGACACGGCAAACGCTCGACACGATGACCCAAGAAGGCTATATCACCCGCGAAAACGGCATGGTACAGACGCAGTTGAACATCGCCGACAACCGCATCCAGCTGAACGGCAAAGCCTTCCAAGCACCGTCCGACGAAGACCTGTTTGCCGGATTGGAAGACGGGCCGGCCAGCGCACCGCACGCATCGGCAGCTTCAGGGCACTAAACAGAAAAAAGCAGCCTGCACTTTCGGAACATGCAAAGTGCAGGCTGCTTTGTGGCACATCAAATTGAATTTGGGATACAAACCGGTATGAAAAACAAGGTTTATTTTGCCTGCATTGCCGCACTGCTCGCCATCGCCCCCGCGCGCGCCGAGCCCGAACCGCAGCCGCAAGCGCAGTCGCAGTCGGACAATACGCAGTTGGACAACATCCGCCGCGCGATAAGCGAAACCGAAAAACGCTTGGCTGACCGGCAGGCTGCACACCGCCGCGCGCAGCAGGCACTGGCACGGGCAAAAGCCGAACTGGAAGCCGCACGGCGCGAACTGGCACGGCTCACGCGCCGCCAAGAAGCCACATGGCAGAAGCTGAAAAACCTGCAAGCCGAACTGACGCGCCTGCAAGCCGACATCACCAGCACCAAAGCGCAAATCGCCCGCCTGCTGTCCGGCAATTACCGCAACCGGCAGCCCAGCGCCGTGATTCTGTTTCTGAAAAACGCCGATGCCAACCAGAAAAGCCGCTTCCTGACCTACACGCGCCACATCAACCGCGCCAACGAACAAGTCATCCGCAGGCTGGCAGAACAGCAGGCGCAGCTGGCGCAACAGCAGGCCGCCGTCAATGAAGAGCTGGCCAAGCTGCAACGGCTGACCGAAGAGCAGGAGCAGAAAATGCAGCGCTTGGGGCAGAGCAACAGCCGCGCCCTTGAAGGCAGCCGCGAGCTGAATCAGGAAATTGCCGAACACCGCGAACGGTTGGCACGCCTGCGCCGCGAAGAGCAGGGCTTGAACAACGTGATTGCCGGCATCCGCAACCGTCAAAACCGGCAGCCGTCGGATACGGCGCAAGGCAATTTGACCCGCGAAGACAAGCAGTTGCGCCCCAATGAATCTTTGGCGGCAGAGACCCACGCCAATGTGGGCGGGCAACAAGGACGGCTGCCCATGCCCGTGAGCGGCCGTGTGGCAGGCAGCTACGGCGGACAGCGTGAAACCGGCGGCACATGGCGCGGGCTGTTCATCGCCACGCAGCCTGCACCCGTACACAGCATTGCCGCAGGGCGTGTATCGTATGCCGCCAGCCTGCCGGGTTATGGCAACACCGTCATCATCGACCACGGCGACGGCTATATGTCGGTTTATACCGGCCTGAGCCAAGTGGCGGTGGGTAACGGCAGCCGCGTATCGGCACGGCAGAGCATCGGCACCAGCGGCACGCTGCCGGCGGGCGAACAAGGCCTGTATTTTGAATTGCGCTATCATAATCAAACGATTAACCCGCGCTCGTGGGTGCGGTAAACCCAAAAAGCAGCCTGCACTTTGGAAAACGGAAGTGCAGGCTGCTTTTGCCCATGCCGGGATTCCATGACAAGGGGAAATCACAATGCCGATGTCGGAACTCTTGAAAGTGCTGAATTGATTCGTTTGGGTTTTCGTGCTGTTCCATTTGTCGTCGCATTCCCATTGGCGCGGCGTGCTGCCGGTGGCAGGTTATGCCTCTGTTTATTATGCGGTTTTGTATTATTTGTATCGGCAAGACCGCATGTTTGAATTTTATTTGATCGGCTTTATGTTGGCGCTGGCCACACTGCCGTATCTTCTAGGTTCCATGAAAGACGCGCCGCGCGGCATTTCGATACGGCAGGAATACCGCCCATCGCGTTAATGCGGGCGTGCAGGCAGCCTGCACCCCCGTTTTGTGCTACAATCCGCCCCATTTTTAAATTTTTGCATATTAGGAAAATAGCCATGATTTCCACCAACAACATCACCATGCAGTTCGGCGCGAAGCCGCTGTTTGAAAACGTCTCCGTCAAATTCGGCGAAGGCAACCGCTACGGCCTTATCGGCGCGAACGGTTCGGGCAAATCCACCTTCATGAAGATTTTGGGCGGCGATTTGGAGCAGACCAGCGGCGAAGTGGCGATTGAACACGGCGTGCGCTTGGGCAAGCTGCGCCAAGACCAGTTTGCCTACGAAGACATGCGCGTGCTGGACGTGGTGCTGATGGGGCACACCGAAATGTGGGCGGCGATGACCGAGCGCGACGCAATTTACGCCAATCCCGAAGCCACCGAAGAAGACTATATGCACGCCGCCGAATTGGAAGCTAAGTTCGCCGAATACGACGGCTACACCGCCGAAGCGCGCGCCGCCGAACTGTTGAGCGGCGTGGGCATTGCCGAAGAACTGCACAACGCCACCATGGCGGAAGTCGCACCCGGCTTCAAGCTGCGCGTGCTGCTGGCGCAAGCTCTGTTCTCCAAACCCGACGTGCTGCTCTTGGACGAGCCGACCAACAACTTGGACATCAACACCATCCGCTGGCTGGAAGGCGTGCTGAACCAATACGACAGCACCATGATTATCATCAGCCACGACCGCCACTTCCTGAACGAAGTCTGCACCCACATGGCGGATTTGGACTACAACACCATCACCGTTTACCCCGGCAACTACGACGACTACATGCTCGCCTCCGCCCAATCCCGCGAGCGTGCGCTGAAAGACAACGCCAAAGCCAAAGAAAAATTACAGGAACTGCAAGAATTTGTGGCACGCTTCTCCGCCAACAAATCCAAAGCCCGCCAAGCCACCAGCCGTCTGAAACAGGCCGACAAAATCAAAGCAGAAATGGTGGAAGTGAAACCCTCCACCCGCCAAAACCCGTATATCCGCTTTGAAACCGACGAGAAAAACAAGCTGCACCGCCAAGCCGTGGAAGTGGAAAACCTGGCCAAATCATTTGATAAAACCCTGTTTGAAAAACTGTCTTATATTCTGGAAGCCGGACAACGCCTCGCCATCATCGGCCCGAACGGCGCGGGCAAATCCACCCTGCTGAAACTGCTGGCCGGCGCGTTTGACGAAAAACTGTCCGACATAAAACCCGATGCAGGCTGCATCAAATGGGCGGAAAAAGCCACCATCGGCTACTACCCGCAAGACCACGAAAACGACTTTGACGTGGACATGGATTTGACCGAATGGATGCGCCAATGGGGCCAGGAAGGCGACGACGAACAAGTGATTCGCGGAACGCTCGGCCGTCTGCTGTTCGGCAGCAACGACGTGGTGAAGAAAGTGAAAGTGCTCTCCGGCGGCGAAAAAGGCCGCATGCTCTACGGCAAACTGCTGCTGTTGCGCCCCAACGTGCTGATTATGGACGAGCCCACCAACCACATGGACATGGAAAGCATCGAATCGCTGAACATGGCGCTGGAAAAATACAAAGGCACGCTGATTTTCGTGTCGCACGACCGCCAGTTTGTTTCATCGCTCGCCACGCAGATTATCGAGCTGGACGGCAAAGGCGGATATGAATATTATCTGGGCGATTACGAGAGCTATCTGGCGAAAAAAGGGATTGAGTAAGACACGTGCAGGCTGCCTGAAAAAAGCAGCCTGCACTTTTTCAAAATAAATGGAGACTGATTGGATGACATATTTGGAATACCGCGATGAGCAATCCGAAAAATTCTGGCAAATCGATATAGACGGCAACAGCCACACGGTTACCTTCGGGCGCATCGGCACGAAAGGGCAGAGCAAAACCAAATCTTTCGCCAGCGCGGAAGAATGCGAAAAAGATGCCACCAAACTCATCCAATCCAAAAAAGCCAAAGGCTATGCCGCGCCGGGTGAAACACCGCAGCCCAAAGCCCCTGCGGAAGTCCTGCTGCAACAACGCTTTGCCTTGTCAGACGGATATGACGGCTTGGTTGCCGAAGCAACGCTTTGGGGCAACACCGTCCCCGTCGTGCTGGATGCTGACGAATTATTAGACGAATACGACGGCGACGAAGACGCGCTTTACGACCCCGCCGCCGTGGAAAAACTATTCAAAAACAAAATCCCGTATAAAAAGATTGAAGCGGTGCTGAAATGGATTGAAAAGAACCGCAAAAAGATGATTGATTTCGCACTTGATTACGAAGATTTTGTCGATGTGTTCAACGATTGGGCCGCACAAGAAATCGCACAAAAAGGCAAAGCCGTCCTGTATGACGGCACGGTTTTGACTGCCGAAATGGACAGGCAGGCCGTCATTAACAGCATCCGCCTATCCGGTATATCCCTATGGGTGGATTTTGACGACAAAACCGTCAGCGATTTCAGTATCGATTTATCCACCGAACAGCCCGATTATTTCGGCGGACACACACTCACCATCGAAGTGGACGAAGACAAAGAAATATCTTTCGGCGGCATGAACGGATAAGGCGGTAACGATATTTGAGGCTACCTGAAAATCGGCAAATCAGTTTTCAGGCAGCCCATGGGTTAATGATTTAAAACGCAAGAAAGGGAAAAGATGTTTACACTCAATGGGTTTGGCACCACGTTTGTCGGCGAATGCGATTACGAACCGGACGGCACTTATGTGACCACAGCATGGATTGTGGCTTTATGGGTACCGCTGATTCCGCTATATAGCGCGCGGGTTTTATCGGTGGAACCAACCATGTTGTCGGGCACGAATTATCAAATCATCAAGCAGCCGGTGCATTGGGGGCAGGCTCGGCGGATATGGGCGTACACGCTCGGCATACCCGCACTGCTTGCCCTGTTTGTTTGGATGGTGGATGTGCTGGATTCATTGTCGCCGCTGGCGGGGCAAATCTCATTTTGGCTGGCAGTGGGTGCGATGCTTGCCTACGCCCTTTTGCCGTTTTTCCTGCGTTACCGAGCCTGCAAGGCAATTGGTTTGCGCTACAAAGAGCTGAAAGTCTCACCGATTACTTGGCTAGCAATCGTGTTGCTGTTGCTTGCCATCGGTTATGTGGTGTGGTTTGGAAACCAACTATAGCGAAGGCCTGGAATCGGCTCAATCTTGAGGCTGCCTGAAAATCGGTAAAGCGGTTTTCAGGTAGTCTTTGTGTTACGTTGGCCCCACACAAACAGCGCCACGCCCGCCCATACCCACAGATGACCGGCAAATTGCATACGGCTGAACGGCTCGTGGAAGGCGGTGAGGCCGAGTAGGAATTGTAGGCCAGGCGAGAGGTATTGCAATATGCCGATGGTGGTGAGGTGAATGTGTTGCGCGGCGGCACTTGGCTGTGGGCTTGGGGCAACCAAGGTTAGGATTTTGCCGAAAACATCGTGCACGACAGCTTTGCATTGCAACGATACGGCAAGGAAAACGGCATTGCGTGGCTGACCGAACGTACGTTTGAACTGGAACAGGACGATGTGGAGGCGGTGGCTGCCGTTGCTGTCGGCATCGTACAGGCGGACGGCTATTATTTGGCGTTCCACGATGCGGGCATTGCGGTATTTTCCCTGCGCGACACGCGTCTTCAGCAGGCATTGGCCGCCGAGAATCCTGCCCGCGCCGCCATTATTCCCGAGATGGTGGCAACGTTTATGCTGTATCAGCAGCATGAGGCCGTTGCCGAATATCTGCGCTGTAGAAATCCCTAGCGTTGTTTACAGTATTTCAGGAGAATACTGACATGAACATGCACAAAAACACCCGACTCACCCCACACCACCGCCAAGCCATTTGGCTGGTCTACACATAGGAGAAGGAGAGCGTCACCTCCCTGGCCCGCCGTTACCAAGTCAGCCGCGTCACCATCTATCGCGCACTTAAGGCCGCAAGGGGCAGGCTGCTCAAACCCCAAACCAGTACCAACAACCGTTTCAAACAGGCAAAGTACGGAATGAAACGCCTGGCCAAGGTAGAACGCAGCATTCAGGAAAAACTCAAAAAGCAGGCCAAACGCTACAACAAGTCCTATCCCGGCGAAATGGTGCACGTCGATACCAAACGACTGTCGCTGCTCAAAGGGCAGAAAGCCACCGACAAACGAGATTACCTGTTTGTCGCCATTGATGATTTCTCAAGAGAACTGTACGCCGCCATCCTGCCGGACAAAACCGCAGACAGTGCGGCCAAGTTCCTAACGGAACAAGTCATCGAACCCTGCCCCTATTTGATCGAGTGCGTGTATTCGGACAACGGCAGCGAATATAAAGGCGGGGCAAGTCATACTTTCGGCACTCCCTGTTATGAAAACGGCATCAATCAAAAGTTTACCCGTCCTGCCCGTCCGCAGACCAACGGCAAAGCCGAGAGGGTTATTCGGACGATTATGGAAATGTGGCACGAAAAGCAGAGTTTTGACAGTCGGGAACACCGGCAAAAGGAGCTGTGCCGATTTGTGAACTTTTATAACACCGTGAAGCCGCACGGTAGTCTGGGCGGCGATACGCCGTTTGAGGTGTTGCAAGCTTACTTTTCTCAACCTGTGGTGTAAACAACGCGGTTATTTTCTACATCTGCGCCAAGCGGGTTATCAAATCGAGCAGGGCGAAAACGGCAAACACATCGGTATCACGGTGCAACGCAACGACAGCATGCTGCAAGCCGATTTTGAAGACGGCTTCTTTCGTGATTTGTCTGCCCAACTGCAAAAATAATTTTTCAGAGGACCCCAGCCGTATCAAAAGCTGCAGCCGCTGTAAAGGCCGTCTGAAATAATATTGCACTACCTGGGAAATCCTCCTAGTTTAATTTTTTGCCATCTCATGTAAATTTATGTTATCGTGAACACACCGAGGCTTCGGTTTTCGGCAAGAAGAATTTCATTAGGAGAGATTTTCCATGACCAACAAACCTCAAACCGACCAACAGCCGGAAAACGTGGAATTATTGAGCGCACAAGCGCCGATAACCAGTTTTCGCGGTCTGATGATCGCCATCGTTGCCACCATTATCAGTGCTGTGCTCTATCAAATCCTGCCTTATGACGAAAATGTCAATAAAGGTCTGACCATCCTCGCATTTGTCGCCATCATGTGGTTTACCGAAGCCGTGCATATCACGGTAACCGCATTGATTGTGCCGCTTTTCGCCATTTTGTTCAAAGTTCCCGAAATGGGCACGAAGCAAGCATTGGCAGGATTTTCCGACCCGATTATTTATGTCTTTTTCGGCGGATTCGCACTGGCCACTGCGCTGCACATGCAGAAGCTGGATCGGAAAATCGCCATTTGGCTGATTTCCCTTTCGCGCGGCAACACCTTTATCGCCGTGCACCTCCTGTTTGCTGTTACTGCCTTCCTTTCCATGTGGATCAGCAATACGGCCACTGCCGCCATGATGTTACCGCTGGCCATGGGTCTGATGAGCCATCTGGATAAGGAAAAAGACCGCAATACCTTTGTTTTCGTCCTCCTCGGCATCGCTTATTGCGCCAGTATCGGCGGATTGGGCACCGTGGTCGGCTCTCCGCCGAACGCCATCGCCGCCAAAGCCTTGAATTTGGATTTCGCTGGCTGGCTGAAATTCGGCCTACCGATGATGCTGGCACTGTTGCCTTTGATGCTGTTCTCCCTGTTCGTCGTTTTAAAGCCCAATTTGTCGCAACGGGTCGAAGTGGAAAAAGAAGACATTCCATGGACGCTGCACCGTGTGATTGCTATGCTGATTTTCATCACCGCGGCCGTGGCCTGGGTAATGGGCGACAAACTGAAAAAACAATTCGGCATCGACAGCCCGGATGCATTTGTTGCACTCACGGCAGCTGTTGCTGTGGTGATTTTCGGTGTGGTGCGTTGGCGTGAAGTTGCCCGTAATACCGACTGGGGCGTATTGCTGCTGTTCGGCGGCGGTATTGCCTTGAGCAACCTGTTGCAAAAATCGGGCGCGTCGGCCGCGTTGGGTAACGAAATGGCTTCGGCTTTTGTCGCCACCCATCCGTTCATTGTGATTCTGGCCGTGTCCGCCTTCATCATCTTCCTGACCGAGTTTACCAGTAACACCGCTTCCGCCGCCTTGCTCGTACCCGTTTTTGCCAGCGTGGCCGAACAAATGGGCATGCCGAAAGAAGTGATGGTACTCATCATCGGTATCGGCGCGTCTTGTGCCTTTATGCTGCCGGTGGCCACACCGCCGAATGCCATCGTGTTTGGCACGGGGCTGGTTACGCAGAAAGATATGCTGCGGGTCGGTATGCTGCTCAACATCCTCAGTATCGTCCTAGTTTCAATGTGGGCATACTTCTTCCTGCGCTAAAATCCTGAAACCGTATTAAAGGCCGTCTGAAAGTAAGTTTCAGACGGCCTTTCGGTTTTTTACCACTGTGTAAAATTGTTTAGAATACTGCGTATTTTTGGACAAATCATTCAGCCGGATATTACATATACATGTTCAAAATCCGGCTACTTCATCAATACCAGCCGCGCAGCTTCATCGCTTTTTCAACGCGGCGGATACTCATCATGTAAGACGCGGTACGCAGGTCCACGTCATACTCTTGCGCCAGATTCCAAATATCGCGGAACGCGCGGCGCAGGACGACGGTTTCTTTTTCCTGAACTTCGTCAAATTCCCAGTAATAGCCTTGCAGGTTTTGCACCCATTCGAAATAGGAAACGACCACGCCGCCGCAGTTCGCCAGAATATCGGGCACGACCAACACGCCATTTTGACGCAGGATGGCATCGGCTTCGGGTGTAGTCGGACCGTTTGCGCCTTCGACCACGATTTTGGCGCGGACTTTGCCGGCGTTTTCGGAAGTCAGTTGGTTTTCCAGTGCACAAGGGGCGAGTACGTCCACATCCAGTGCCAAGAGTTCGGCATTGCTGATTTCCTTGCCGTAACCCGCTTTGTTGGTGATAAAGCCGTTGGTCTGATACTCTTTGAACAAGGCTTCCATATCCAAGCCGTTTTCATTGTAGATGGCGACATCGACGGTGGAAACGGCAACGACTTTCGCACCGGCTTTGTGCGCGTAATAGCCTGTGTGGTAGCCCACATTGCCGAAGCCTTGAATGGCGTAGGTCGCGCCTTTCACGTCTTTGCCGAGTTTCTCCAAAGCTTGGACGGCGGCAAAGTTTACGCCGTAACCCGTCGCTTCGGTGCGCGCCAAAGAACCGCCGAATTCGACCGGTTTGCCGGTAAACACGCCCGGCGCGGATTTTTTAACGATGTTTTCATAAGCATCGACCATCCACGACATGATTTTGCCGTTGGTGTTCACATCGGGGGCGGGAATATCGATTTTCTCGCCGATGAGCGGGGAGATGGCTTCGGAATAAGCGCGGGAAATGCGTTCCAACTCTGCTTCGGAATAATCGCGCGGATCCAAGGTAACGCCGCCTTTGCCGCCGCCGTAAGGAATGCCCGCAACGCAGCATTTGATAGTCATCCAAATCGACAGGGCTTTGACTTCGTCAAAATTTACATTGGGATGGAAACGCACGCCACCTTTGTATGGGCCAACGGCGTTGTTGTGTTGCGAACGGTAGCCGGTAAAGGTTTTGACTGTGCCGTTGTCGAGTTTGACAGGGAAGCTGACTTCCAAGGCACGTTGCGGATTTTTCAGGATTTCATACACCGCAGGGTCGGCATTGAGTCGGTCGCAGGCGGTTTTCACCTGTTTGCGGGCGATTTCGAACGGATTCAGCGTTTCTTTTGCAGTAGATTGGGACATTTCTCATCCTTCTTGTGTTAGGTGGGGGTGTAAAGGTTGTACAGCCGTTACTATAACCAATTTTCCAGCAAAATGTAATGGCGTGTAGTTAATGTTTTCGGAATAGTTTCATTTGTATAGGCTTTTATTTTTTGGCGATTACCGGAATCTGTTTCTTATTTTCCAATATTTGCCATTGGAACGGATTCATTGAATGAAGAATTTGGTTTTGAAGGAGATTTGAATACGAAAAGGATTTTATTTTAAGATTTTGTATTTTAAATGGAAAATTATAATGAATTGGTTTTGGATATAGGGCGGGCAAAATGGGAAATAGGGCATAGGACTGATTTCAGTCCACTACAGAATACGAACGGCAATACGCTGTTTGAACAAGGCAGCTGCCATAGCTGATTGCGTTCAATATGGCAATGCCCATCAAAAACGGGACGGCTGTTGAAAACCGTCCCGTTCGGGGTTTGCGGGCTACAAAAGCAGCCTGCACTTTTATTGACAATCAAGCATTAGCCGAAAAATGCCATCATGCGGTCGAGGATGGCGGCGTTTACCAAGTCGATAAAGAACGCGCCCACCAGCGGCACAATCAAAAACGCTTTGTGCGAAGGGCCGAACATACTGGTAACCGATTGCATATTGGCAACGGCGGTCGGGGTTGCACCCAAACCGAAGCCGCAGTGTCCAGCGGCCAAAATGGCGGCGTCGTAGTCTTTGCCCATGAAGCGGAAGGTAACGTAGTACGCATAGACCCACATCACCACGGTTTGCACCAGCAGGATGGCCATCATCGAGCCTGCCATGCCGGAAAGCTGCCACAGTTTCATACTCATCAGCGCTATGGCCAAAAAGAGGCTGAGCGATGCGTTGCCGAACACGTCAATCGCGCGGTCGAACATATCGAAGCGGAACAGGGTGGTCAAGGTATTGCGCAGCACCACGCCGAAGCCCAGCGCCCACACGAATTGCGGCAGTTTGAAGCCGTGTTCAGAAGCGTAAGTATAGGTAAAGGATGAGAACGCTAAGCATGCGGCAAACAGTGCCATGGTTTCGATGGCGGATTCGGCTGTAATCAAGCGGGTGCGGCCGGAGTTTTCAAAGGTGGAGTCGTCGTATGCGCCGTCGTTGTCGCTTTGCTGGCTTTCTGCCACTGGTTTTCGTCCCATTTTGGTGATCAGGCGTCGCGCCAGAGGGCCGCCGATCAAACCGCCGGAGACCAGGCCGTAAGTGGCGGACACCATGGCCATTTCCACTGCGCCGGTAATACCGTATTTGTCCGCCAATGTCGCACCGTATGCGCCGCCCGTGCCGTGTCCGCCGGTCAGCGTGATGGAGCCGGTAATCAGGCCGATAAGCGGATTTTGGTCAAGCAGCACGGCCATGCCCACGCCGACCAGGTTTTGCACGATGATGAACACGCTCACAATCACCAAAAAGACGACCAGCGGGAAGCCGCCTTGTTTCAAGCGGCTGAAATCGGCAGAAAGGCCGATGGAGGCGAAAAACGCAATCATGAAGGTGCGCTGCATATCGCCGTCAAACTCAAACGAAATGCCGGTGGTGGCATAAAGCGTGCCGATGATAGCGGCCGCCAGCAAACCGCCGGACACGGGTTCGGGAATGTTGAAATCGCGCAGGAATTTGATTTTGCGCACCAATAAGCGGCCGATGAGCAGCACGATGGTGGCGCAAATCAGCGTGTAATAAGCATTGAGTTTGATTGGTTCCATGAAGTCTCCCTTTCTTCTTGTGGAAATACAGGCCGCCGGTGTCGGATACACGGCGCATGAAGGCGCGAATATATGCGTTTTGTTAATCTTTGTCAAAATGTGGCAAGAAATTTTACGCAAAACATAAGCAGCCTGCACTTGCGGCATGAAAACAAAAACGGGACGGTTGTTCAAAACCGTCCCGCCATTTTTTGGCTTCTTGTCTGTTGTAGCTGCCTTTGCCTTTTTTCTTGCGTTCCGTTTTGTGGCGGAACAGGTTGGAGCGGACCAGCGCTTTGAGCGCGTTGTCGCGGATTTTGCCTTTATTGTGTTCGTGTTTCATGCGGATTTCCGTTGTGAATGAAAGCGGCGGATTATACGGCACAAAAAAGCAGCCTGCAAAGTTCTCCTTGCATTCGCGCCGCGCCGCGCCTATATTCGGTACTTTTGTTTGGCGCACGGATATTGGGAAACGTTATGGGCATTTTCAACCAACATGGTGTAGGCTGCTTTTGCCGCCGCCCACCGAAACGGCAGGGGCTGGCGTGATGTGGGATTGGGGCACTTTGCTGTCGCTGTTTCTGCTGGGCTTTTTCGGCGGCACGCACTGCGTGGGCATGTGCGGCGGTTTGAGCAGCGCGTTTGCTTTGCAGCTTCCGCCGCATATCCGGCGCGTGTGGCTGATTTTGCTGATGAATTTCGGCAGGATTGCCAGCTATGTGCTGATTGGCGCGCTGATGGGGCTGCTGTCGGGCATGGGCAGCCTGCTGAACGAAACGCACACGCTGCAAATCGTGCTGCTAGTGTTGGCGAATATTTTTCTGCTGCTGATGGGGCTTTATTTGGCGGGGCTGTCGGATTGGGCGAACAAAACCGAGTGGGTGGGGCGCTGGCTGTGGCGCAAAATGCAGCCTGCACTGCAAAAACTGCTGCCTATCCGCAGTTATGCCGCGTGTTTCGGCGTGGGCGCGCTGTGGGGCTGGCTGCCGTGCGGGCTGGTGTACAATGCTTCGCTGTTCGCGCTTTCCAGCGGTTCGGCCGGCACGGGGGCGCTGTATTTGCTGGCGTTCGGTTTGGGCACGCTGCCCAATCTGCTGGCAATGGGGATTTTTGCCGCGCAGTTGCAGCGATTGGTGCGGCAGCGCGTCCTGCGGTTAATCACGGGCCTGCTGATGAGCGCGTGGGCGTGCCGCCAGCTTTGGGTGGCAGTGCAGGCTGCTTTGGGCGGCTGAACGTGGGGCGCAGGGCGTGGGTATGGCGGCAAGACGCCATGAAATGTTTGAATGACGGTGAATTGAAAAATATGCAGAAAAAATACGACTGGCTTTTGTTTGATGCGGACGAGACGTTGTTTGATTATCCGTCGCACATCGGTTTGGCGCGGCTGGCGGCGCGGTACGGCATTGCGTGGACGGACGCGGATTATGTGCAGTTCCAGGCGGTGAACCAGCCTTTGTGGCGCGCTTATCAAGAGGGGCGCATTGACATCGGGCAGCTGGAAGCGCAGCGGTTTGCCGATTTGTCGGCGCGCACGGGGCAGCCTGCACCGCAATTAAACCGCGAGCTGCAACTGGAAATGGCGCAGCTGTGCAACCTTTTGCCCGGCGCGCGCGAATTGCTGGCTGCCGCGCATGGTGCGGGCATCCGCATCGGCATCATTACCAACGGGTTTGCCGTGCAGCAAGAGCCGCGCCTGCGCGCTTCGGATGTTTCCCAATATATTGATTTGTTGATAATTTCCGAGTTGGAAGGCTTTCCGAAACCCGATAAGCGGCTGTTTGAGGCCGCGCTGCACAAAATGAAGCAGCCTGCACCGCAGCGTGTGCTGATGATTGGCGACAATCCGGACACCGACATTGCCGGCGGCGCGCGGGCAGGCATGGACACCGCGTGGTACAACCCCGAAGGCCGCGCCTGTCCCGAACACGTTGCGCCGACGTATCACATCCGGCATTTGCAGCAGCTGCATGCGGTGGTGCTGCCGCCGCGTTAAAAAGCAGCCTGCACTTCTATTTTGTTGATTGAACGGATTTTTTTTGTAAGGCCACCATCGTGTTTGCCGGCATTCCTTCCAATATATGCCATGTTCATCCGCGCTATCACTCCCGAATAAACGAAAGGACACCCCATGACCTCCACCCAAACCGTCAAATACCTGCGCGATTATGCCGCGCCCGCTCACCTTGTCCCCAAAACCGAGCTCTTGTTCGACATCATTAGTGAAACCGAAGTCCGCATCACCGCCACGCTGCACATCGAACCGCAGCACGGCGCCACCGAGCTGGAACTGCACGGCGACGCAAAACTGCACCGCATTGCGTTAAACGGCGAAACGCTGCCTGAAAGCCGCTACACGCTGGATAAAGACAGCGAAACGCTCACGCTGCACGATATGCCCGCCGAACCGTTTGTGCTGACCGTGGAAACCGAAGTCAATCCCGCCGCCAACAAATCCTTCAACGGCCTGTATGCCAGCGGCGGCAACCTTTATACGCAGTGCGAGCCCGAAGGCTTCCGCCGCATCACCTTCCACCCAGACCGCCCCGACGTGATGGGCGTGTTCACCACCGAAATCCGCGCCGACAAAGCCGCCTTCCCCGTGCTGCTTTCCAACGGCAACCAAATCCGTTCAGGCAGCCTGCACGATAATCCTAACCGCCATTTTGCCGTGTGGCACGACCCGTTCGCCAAACCCACTTATCTGTTCGCGCTGGTGGCGGGCGATTTGGCGGTGCGGCGCGACACGTTCAAAACCCGCAGCGGGCGCGACGTGGCGATTGCGTTTTACACGCGCGCCGAAGATGCCGACAAAACCGCGTTCGCCATCGAATCGCTGAAAAACGCGATGAAGTGGGACGAAGAACGCTTCGGGCTGGAATACGATTTGGATATTTTCATGGTCGTGGCCGTGGGCGATTTCAACATGGGTGCAATGGAAAACAAAGGCCTGAACATCTTCAATACCAAATATGTGCTGGCAGACGAGCGCACCGCCACCGACCCCGATTTTGAAGGCGTGGAAAGCGTCATCGGCCACGAATATTTCCACAACTGGACGGGCAACCGCGTTACCTGCCGCGACTGGTTCCAGCTTTCGCTCAAAGAAGGCCTGACCGTGTTCCGCGACCAAGAATTTTCCGGCGACAGAGCCAGCCGTGCCGTGCGCCGCATTGAAAACGTGAAAATGCTGCGCCAGCACCAGTTTGCCGAAGACGCCGGCCCGATGGCGCACCCCGTCCGCCCCGCCAGCTATGTGGAAATGAACAATTTCTATACCATGACCGTGTACGAAAAAGGCGCGGAAGTGGTGCGGATGTATCACACTTTCCTCGGCGAAGAAGGCTTCCAGCGCGGCATGAAGCTCTATTTTGAACGCCACGACGGGCAGGCCGTCACCTGCGACGATTTCCGCGCTGCCATGGCCGATGCCAACGGCGCGGACTTCGACCAGTTCGCCCTGTGGTATTCGCAGGCCGGCACGCCTGTGTTGGACGTTTCAGACAGCCTGCAATCCGAAGGCAGCCTGCACACCTACACGCTGCACGTCAAACAAAGCCTGCCCGATACGCCCGATATGCCCGCCGCCGACAAACGCCCGATGATGATGCCGCTTGCCGTCGCCCTGCTGGACGAGAACGGTGAAAAAATCCCGTTTGCGCTTTCAGGCAGCCTGCACACCGAAACCGTGCTCACTGTAAACCAAGCCGAGCAAACCTATGAGTTGCAGCTTGCCCGCCCCGTTCAGAGCGTTACTCCGTCCCTGCTGCGCGGCTTCTCCGCCCCCGTGCATCTGCATTTTGACTACACGGACGCGCAACTCGCCCACCTGCTCGCCCACGACGACGACCCGTTCGCCCGTTGGGAAGCCGGGCAAACCCTGTACCGCCGCGCCATCGCCGCCAACGAAGCCGCGCTGGAAAACGGAACAGACCTGCCCGAACACGCCGCGCTTGCCGAAGCCCTGCGCCGCATCTTGAACGACCAAAGCATCGACCCCGCTTTCAAAGCCCTGCTGCTGCAAGTGCCCGCCGAAAGCGAACTGTGGGACGGCCGCACCCGAATCGATCCCGTGCGCACCGCCGCCGCCCGCGAAGCCCTGCACGAAGCCCTTGCAGGCAGCCTGCACGGCGAACTGCTAGCCGCCGCACTCAACGCCCGCGAAGCCGAAAACGCCGACAAGCGCGGCAAGCAAATCAGCATATACGGCTACAACCCGCAGGATGCCGCCCAGCGCAGCCTGCAATACACCGCCTTCGCCCTGCTGCACCGCTTCGACGACAGCGCGATTATGGCGCAGGTGTTTGAACATTATGACGAAATCGCCCGCAAAAACATGACCCACGAATGGGGCATACTCACCGCCGTGAACCACAACGAAAGCCCGCGCCGCAACGAACTGCTCGTCCGCTTCGCCGCCAAGTTCGACGACCAAGCCCTCGTGATGGACAAATACTTCATGCTGATTGCGTCCAGCCGCCGCAGCGACACCCTGGCCCAAGTGCAGGCTGCCCTGACGCACCCGCGCTTCGACATCGCCAATCCCAACAAAGTCCGCGCCCTCATCGGCACATTCGCGCGCAACGTCCCGCATTTCCACGCGGCGGACGGCAGCGGCTACCGCTTTGTGGCGGACAAAATCCGCGAAATCAACGCCTTCAATCCGCAAATCGCCGCCGGACTCGCCCGCAGCTTCAATCTGATGCAGCGCGTCGAACCGCAGCGCCAAGCCCTGATGCGGCAGGAATTGCAGGCACTTGCCGATATGCCCGACCTTTCCAAAGACGTGCGCGAGATTGTGGAGAAGATTTTGGGCTAGGGCGGTTTTGGGCAGCATGAAAAAGCAGCCTGCACTTTGCGAAAACGGAAGTGCAGGCTGCTTTTTTATAGTGGATTAAAATAAAAATGAGACAAGGCGGCGAGCTGCAAGGCGTACAAGTAGTACGTCAAGGCGAGCCAACGCCATATCATTGCGATTTTAATTCACTATATCTTCAAAAAACATGGCGTTGGGTTATTCGATTTGGCTATATTGAATATAACTGATTAAAGAATAAAGGATATTATCAAATATTCTTGGAAAGGCGGATTCGTCCGCATTAAGATGGCGGCATTCCAAACAGAACGAAACGGGACACCGCCATGAGCAAACATATACTTTTTTCGGTGAGCGACAGCACGCCGCTGGCCGAACTTTACCAACGCTTGGGCCAAGGCGTGGACATTATCGAGCAGCACACCGAGTATGCCCACAAGCGCGCGCTGCCCACCGTGCAGCAGGCTATCGGCCATTTGCGCCGCTTTATTTCGGGCGAATTGGGCACGGATGAAGGCGCGAAGCTGTGGTTCAAGAAGCTGACCAAACTGGCGGAAGAAGTGGGCGATATGACGCCGGCGCAGTCGGCCTATATTTTGGCGGCGGCGGAAGTGGCGCACGCGGCATCGCACATGGGGCACGTGAACATGGCGCTGAGCCGCGGCAACCGCACCCCCGCCGATGCGGAATATGTGAAACTGCAAACCGCTTATGTGAATTTCGCCTTCAAAGGCGTGGACGAATTTTTACGCTTGGCAGACAAAAGCATTCCTGCTTATTTTGAATTTGCCGAAGAAAGGGCCGCCTGATTGGCGGAAAAAAAAGGAGAACAATATGACGCAAAACACCCGATATGCCTATACCGTGATTGTGCCGCAACACGGCGCGGATTATGCGGAACAGGCCGCCGATATTGCCGAGCAAACCCGCGCGTGGCTTCAAAAGCAGCCTGCAGATACGCACATCGTGCGCCAAACGGTGTTTTTCCGCGACGCGGAGCAGCTGAACGCCGTGGCAGGCGAATTCCGCCGCCAATTCCAAGCCGCCCTCGAACGCAACCTGCCGCAAACCGCGTTTGTCAGCCAGCCGCCGGCCGACGGCAAACTGCTGGCGGTGGAAATTACCGCCGTTTCGGGCGCGCAAGTGGCGCAGGAAAACGACGGTCTGACACTGGTGCGGCACGACGGCATCACGTTTGTGCACACGCACGGCGACGCATTGCAGGGCAGGGCGGCATTGGGTGAAAACGCGTTTGCCGACACATTGGACGTGCTGAATGAAAACAAACGCTTGCTGGCACAAGGCGGCGCGGGCTTGGCGCAGGTGTTCCGCACATGGTTTTACATGGGCAGCATTGTCGCCCCCGATTCGCGCAGCGCAGACGGCATCCAGCGTTATAAAGAGCTGAACCGCGCCCGCACGGTGGCGTTTGACGGTGTGCGGTTTTTGCGCGATACGCTGCAAAAGCAGCCTGCATTCGATGTGTATCCCGCTTCCACCGGTATCGGCATGGACGGCGAAGACGTGGCGTTGTCGTGCAGCGCGCTGCTGACCGAGCGCAAAGACGTGTTTACCCTGCCGCTGGAAAATCCGCGCCAAACGCCCGCTTTCGATTATGCGCGCCATTACAGCCCCGAGACGCCGAAATTCGCTCGCGCCATGGCGGTGGTGTACGATAACCAGGCCGCCGTGTACATTTCCGGCACCGCATCGATTACCGCGTCCGAAACGCAGCATATCGGCAATACGGCCAAGCAGACCGAAGAAACCCTGCTGAACATCGCCACGCTGATTAGCGCGGAAAATTTCGCCAACGCCGGTTTTGCCGGATTCGGCGCGAAGCTGACCGATTTGGCGGTGGTGCGGGCTTATGTGAAACACGCGGCAGATTACGAAACCGTGCGCCGCGAGTGCGAGAAACAGCTGCCCGGCGTGCCGGTGGTGTACACGGTGGGCGATGTCTGCCGCGACGATTTGCTGGTTGAATTGGAAGCCGTTGCCCATATCCGCCGCCAATAAACGGGCAAAAATATAGTGGATTAAAATCGCAATGATACGGCGTTGGCTCGCCTTGACGTACTATTTGTACGCCTTGCGGCTCGCCGCCTTGTCTTATTTTTATTTTAATCCACTATACAGTCGGTGAAACCCGCAAAAAGTGCAGGCTGCTTTGAAGGCGGGCTGTACCCCGAAAACAAAAGCCAACAAGGACAAAACCATGCAACTTTATGATATCCCGGAATATTCCCTAGACGAATTATACGATTACTACAACCGCACCATCGACCTGGCCGCGTCGTATGACTGGGCCGTCCACCCGCGCACGCAATTTCACGTGCAATCCGCCCTGCGCGACTACCGCAAATTTGCCGACGGCGAATTGGACATCGATTTGGGCACGAAACGCTGGTTTCGCGTGATGTCGCATTTGGTGGAGGAAGTGGGCGATTTGGACGACAACCAAACCGCGCTGGTTTTGGCGCTGGCGGAAATCGGCCATGCGGCGGCGCACTTGGGGCATTTGAACACGGCGTTGAGCCGAGGCGGCCGCACCGAGGCGGACGTGAAATACGAAGAGCTGAACCGCGCTTATGTCGGCTTCGGTTTCAAATGCGCGGAAACCTATCTGAACCTGATTCAAAAACACTGACGGACGACGCGCCGCCGCCAATGCCAGCCCGAAAACGGAACACCTGTTTTCGGGCTGGCCGTTTCAGCGGGGTGCAGGCTGCTTTTCGGGGTGACAAAACCGCAAAAGCAGCCTGCACTTCGGCTTGTGTTAAAATGGGCGGGTAATTTTATTGTTGAGATAATAAAAATGTATAAGAATCAGAATATTGTTGTGGGGCTTTCCGGCGGCGTGGATTCATCGGTAACCGCGGCGCTGCTCAAACGCGGCGGTGCAAACGTGCGCGGCGTGTTCATGCAGAACTGGGAAGACGACGACAGCGACGAATATTGCAGCATCAAACAGGATTCGCTGGACGCGATGGCCGTGGCGGATATTGTCGGCATCGACATCGATATCGTGAACTTCGCCGCGCAATACAAAGACAAAGTGTTTGCCTATTTTTTGCAGGAATATCAGGCCGGCAGGACGCCGAATCCCGATGTGCTGTGCAATGCCGAAATCAAATTCAAATGTTTTTTGGATTACGCGGTGGCCGAAGGCGCGGAAGCGATTGCCACCGGCCATTATGCACGCAAAGAAGTGCGCGACGGCGTGCATTACCTGCTGCGCGGCGCGGACGGCAACAAAGACCAAAGCTATTTCCTGTACCGCCTGCAACCGTATCAGCTGCAAAAAGCCCTGTTTCCGCTGGGGCATTTAGAAAAGCCTGAAGTGCGCCGTTTGGCGGTCGAATTCGGCCTGCCCACCGCCGCCAAGAAAGACAGCACCGGCATCTGCTTTATCGGCGAGCGGCCGTTCCGCGAATTCCTGCAAAAATACCTGCCCACGCATAACGGCAACATGGTCACGCCCGAAGGCAAAATTGTCGGCGAACATGTGGGGCTGACGTTTTACACCATCGGCCAGCGCAAAGGCTTGGGCATCGGCGGTGCGGGCGAACCGTGGTTCGTGGCGGGCAAAAACCTGCCGAAAAACGAACTTTTGGTGGTGCAGGGGCACGACCACGAACTGCTGTACACCCGCTCCCTGCAAATGAATCAGTTGAGCTGGACGCTGCCCGAAAAACCGCGTGAAGGCCGCTACACCTGCAAAACGCGCTACCGCATGACTGATGCAGCCTGCACGTTGCAGTATTTGTCGGACGATACGGCCGAATTGCAGTTTGACGAGCCGCAATGGGCGGTAACGCACGGGCAGTCGGCCGTGTTGTACGACGGCGAAGTCTGCTTGGGCGGCGGCATTATCACCGCCACCGACAAACCGTTGATTTTGCTGTGAACCAAAGCAGCCTGCACTTGGGACGGCCAATATGAACCGGCGACAATTCCTCAGCTATTCCGCATTGGCGGCCGGCACGGCAACCGCGGCTTGGTGGCAGCTTCGGCGCAGCAATCATCAACCGAGCGTGTCGGTGCGGCGCATCGGCCTGCCTTTGGCGCACGCCCTGCGCGACGCACAGTTGCCGCTGACCCATTCGCGCGAGCAAAGCTGCGACACGCTGATTTTGGGCAGCGGAGCGGCCGCATTGTCCGCCGCATGGTGGCTGGTTCGGAACGGGCAGCGAAACATCCTGCTGGCCGAAGGCTTCGAGCGCAACGGCAACCAGGCGGCATACACATTCGGCGAATCCAAAAGCAGCCTGCACGCGCCTGCAGGCGCGCATTATCTGCCGCAGTCCTCCGCCGAAAGCATACATGTGCGGCAAATGCTGCATGATTTGGGCATTATCCAAGGCAGCAACCCGCTCACCCATCCCATCTATTCCGACATGGATTTGGTGCACCAGCCCGACGAGCGCGTGTGGGCGGACGGCGCATGGCACAGCGGCCTGCTGCCCCGCCAAGACGCAGACACGCAACGCTTTTTCCAATACATCGCCACATTGCGCCACGCCAAAGATGCGTCGGGCAACAAAGCCTTTGCCATGCCGGTGGCGTTGAGTTCCGCAGCGGAAGAATGGCGGCAGCTCGACCGCATCACCTTCGCGCAATGGATGAAACAGCAGGGCTACCAATCGCCCGTGCTGTGGTGGTATTTGGACTATTGCTGCCGCGACGACTACGGGCAGGGCGTGGCGCAGGTGTCCGCCTTTGCCGGGCTGCATTATTTCGCCGCGCGGGGTAACGAAAACGCCGCCGTGCTCACGTGGGCGGACGGCCTGAACCACATTGCCGAAAAACTCAGGCAGTTCATCGGTTTGCAGGAATTGGCCGATTTCCCCGATACCGCCGAATACGCATTGCGGCAGCCTGCCAGCGTGCCGGCCGTCGCATTGTCTGTGGAAGAGCAGAGCGATGCGGTGAACGTGCATCTGCGTCACACGCAAAACGGCAAAACGCATTTGATACGCGCGAAAAACGTGATTTGCGCCATGCCGCTGGCAGTGGCGAAACGGGTGCTGCGCCATGCTGAACGATACGGTTTCGCCGCGCAAAACCCATTGCCGCAAAGCGCGCCGTGGCTGGTCGGCAATTTTGTGTTGCGCCGTTTCCCCAATGAAGCTGCGCATACCGAACTGGCGTGGGACAACATCCGCTACGGCTCGCCCGCACTGGGCTATGTGGTGGCAAGCCATCAGGCAATTCGCGTTGCCAAGCCCGAACAGACGATTTTCACGGCCTACCGCGCGCTGAACCACGCACCGCCCGACCAAGTACGCCGCCAGTTGCTGCACGCCGCCGATGAAGATTTGCTCGCTTTGGCGGCAGAAGATTTACTGGCGGTTTACGGCAAAGTATTTTGGCGCGCCGTTGTGCATGTGGACATTGCCGTGCGCGCGCATGCCATGGCGGTGCCGGCGGTGGGCTATCTTTCCAATCCGCTGCTGCTGCAACTGCGCGGCCACCATTCGCGCCTGCAATTCGCACACAGCGATTTGAGCAGCTATTCCGTGTTTGAAGAAGCCGTGCATTGGGGCGTTCAGGCGGCGCAGCGGCTGTTGGACTAGGGCGGCAGCCTGCACGGGCGGCGGACGTGTAGCTCGATTGAATAAAGAAAGCAGCCTGCACTTTGAACGTTTGAAGTGCAGGCTGCTTTTGAAACGGCGGACGGCAGGTTTGGGTAAGGAATGGGGTTGTTCTAGTGATTTGTGATGGCTTTGGTAGGGGAATCGGCATAGCTGGCTTCTGCCAGTAAAACATAATCAGAGACATTGATGTTTGCCATGATATTACCCTTTATAGGCTGGTTGAGAAATTAAATAATATTGAGAGAAATACTTAAATGCATCGCTATCGCACCTAGGCGTATTATCTATCCAAAATTTATAGGAGCTCCCAACAGGTGCGTAACGTGTGGAGGTACTTATATTTTTAAATAGAATCACCTGAAACTTTTTATCAAAATATATTTGATAGTGCAGAAATGTATAGTTTACCTCTTTTGAAATAAAAGTATATATATCATTCAACAATGAAGAAGAATAAGAAAATTGAAATTCGTGCCCATCGAATACGATACTATCTTCTTTAAAGGGAAAAGAAACATTTTTTTTAAATGAAAAAGGGGCATTTTTTCTCAAATTATCCGCACTTTCCTTCGTGAGACTCCTCCATTGCTCCGGCGCCACATAAACCGTAATCCCCGCCTGCTTGCACATTTCTGCCGCATAAATACGGACGATTACTGCTTCCACCGTCCAATAAACGAACACCCAGCCCATCGCCAGCATAAATCCCCAAAACGCGCCCCACCGTTCCGCACGGGGGTTGTCGGGTCGGAAACGGCGGAACAGATACCTGCCGATTTTCATGGCGAATTTGGTTAGCAGAATCCAGATAATCAGAAAAATAAACAGAACAATGGCGATCATGGTTGCCTTTCAGTTTAAAAGTGCAGGTTGCCTGCAAAATAAAGCAGCCTGAAAAGCAGCCTGCACGGGCAAACGGTTTTTCAGGCTGTCTGGGCGGGATATTGGGGGCGGCGGGCGGCTCGCTGCACACTGGCAAACTCCAAAAGGGTTGCCGCATTTGGGATATTGGTGTTTTGGGTATCAGTGTTTGACATTTTTAGTCTCCTATTTGGGTTTTACTACTTTGGTTAAAAAACTGGTTATCGGATGTCTATTGGAAAATTCTTGATTGGCACACCTGACGGCAAATGCCCACGGCATTCTTGCCCCACCCGTGCTACCCAAGCCTTTTTCAAAGGCATAGATGGTCTTTTCGGCAATCACTTCGTTAGTTTGGCGGTCGATAATCTGTATGGTCGCACCTGCCACCCAGTGCCTGCGCAGCTTGGGATCGACATTGTTTTCGAACGTTACTGCATAACGGGCGGGGTGTCTAGGGTTAAGTGTTTGGTTGAGCGGAAAATCTTTGCCTGAATACCGAATAATATCGGAATGGTTGGGTTGCAGGACATCCACATAGTGGTATCTCTTACTGCCATAAAATCCTAGAAATTCGGCAATGAATTCCTTTCCTTCGCTGGTCTGTAAAGTCGCATTGTCCCACATTGGATCTTTATTTTGGGCATCTACCGAAACGGTACTCTCAGCTACTACCTTCAACAGCATAATCCCTTCCACATTGTCCACCGTTCGGTAAATCTTTTCCCCCGCCGTTTTGCATTGTTCGTTAAATACGGCTTCGGCTTCTTTATATTTTCTGTCCCATTCTTCTTGTGCCTGTATTTCTTCTTTGCTCGGGCCGAATTGTTTGGGAATAATCCAAACAAACAGCAGCAGGATAACGGCGGCGGTTAGGCTGCCTGAAAGGATTTTACCGGCGTTCCGTTTGGGCTTTTTGTAGGCGAAGCGGACGAGAAACCAAAGCAACAGCAGCATGGTGCCCCAATAGCCGATTGCGAACAGGATGGCCAAGCCTTCTAGGAAATGACGTAAATCGTATGTGGTAAACATGGGTTGTTCCTGTGTTGGTGTATGCAGGCTGCTTTTTGCCGATTTTTTCCGCACTTCAAAAGCAGCCTGCACGTTTTACGATGCGTAATCGCGCGGCCAGTGCGTGTAAAGCGCTTTCTGCCGTTGCAGGAATTGCGCCAGCGTGTCGTATTGCTCGGCCGCATTGCCGATTTGGTTGATGTGTTTGCGGCAGCTTTCGCCGTCGGCCAGGCGGCGCAGATACCAGGCGATGTGCTTGCGGGCAATGCGGGTGCCGGCGGTGTCGCCGTAAAAGCGGTGCAGCGCGGCAATGTGTGCCAGCACGGTGTCGGCGGCTTCGTCAAACACGGGTGCTTCGGGAATGCGGCCGTGTTGCAGGAATTGGGCGATGTCGCGGAAAATCCACGGCTGGCCTTGCGCAGCGCGTCCGACCATCACGCCGTCGGCCTGTGTCTGCTGCAACACGCGGGCGGCTTTTTGCGGGCTGTCGATGTCGCCGTTCACCCAAACGGGCAGGGACACAGTGTGTTTGACTTGGGCGATAAGGTCGTATTCCGCGTTGCCCTGATACATTTGCGTGCGCGTGCGGCCGTGGATAGCCAATGCGGCAATGCCTGCCTGTTCCGCCATTTTGGCGATGGTGAGGATGTTGCGGTGTTCGTCGTCCCAGCCGAGCCGCGTTTTCAGGGTGACGGGCACGCCTGCGTTTCGGACGACGGCGTGCAGGATGCGTTCGACCAGCGGTTCGTTTTGCAGCAATGCGCTACCGGCCAGCACGTTGCACACTTTTTTGACGGGGCAGCCCATGTTGATGTCGATGATTTGCGCGCCGTGTTCGGCGTTGTGCCGCGCGGCGTGCGCCATTTGTTCGGGGTCGCTGCCGGCAATCTGCACCACGATAACGCCGTCTTCGCCTTCGTGGTTACGGCGGTTGCGGCTTTTTTGGGTGTGTTGCAGGCCGGGGTCGCTGGAGAGCATTTCGCTCACGGTCCAATCTGCGCCCCATTGCCGTGCGGTGCGGCGGGTGGGGTTGTCGGTGATGCCGGCCATGGGGGCGAGGGCGAGCGGCGTGTGCGGCAGGGAAAAGGGGAGCAGGGGGTGTGTCATTGGCGTTTTTCGGTGTGGGAAAGCAGCCTGCACTTGGGAAAACGAAGGTGCAGGCTGCTTTTTGGGGTTGTCAGAATCGCAAAATATCAGAAATAGGCAAAATGTGCCGCCAGCGCCGCCAGCCATGCTGCGCCGATTTTATTGTTGTCCAGGAAGACTTGCAGGCAGGTATCACGGTCGCGTGTGAACAGGCGGGTGTATTGCCTCCATTGCCAATACAGCACCAGCACCCAGATGGTCCAGAAAACCCAGGTCGCGCCGATGAGCCAGCCCACTTTGAGCATGAGGATGTCGAACGTGAAATGCGCCAGCAGCACCATTTCCGCGTCCCAGTCGCCAAAGGTGATGGCGGAGGTTTTGATGCCGATTTTCAAATCGTCGGGTTTGTCGGCCATGGCATAGGCGGTGTCGTAGGCCAGCGTCCAGAACAGGTTGGCGGCATAAAGCCACCACGCCACTTCGGGGACGTCGTTTTGCAGGGCGACAAACGCCATCAGCATGCCCCAGGAAAATGCCAGCCCCAAATAAAGCTGCGGGATGGGGAACCAGCGTTTGGCAAAGGGATAAGTGCCGGCCAGCGCCAGGGCGGGCAGCGACATGAGCCATGTCTGCCATGAAAACGGAATCAGGCAGAGGGCGGCGAGGATGCACAAAACAATCAATAACCTGCGTGCCTGCCGCGGGGTGATTTCGCCGGTGGCCATGGGGCGGTCTTTGGTGCGGGCAACGCGGCTGTCGAAGTCTTTGTCGGCCCAGTCGTTGATAATGCAGCCTGCACTACGCATGAAAAAAGTGCCCAAAGCGAAGGCCAGCACGTCCGGCCATTCCGGCTGGCCTTTGGTGGCAATCCATATCGCCCACAGTGTGGGGTAAAGCAGCAGCAGCGTGCCGATGGGCTTGTCGGCGCGCATCAGCCGCCAATAGGCCAGCGCACGGTAGCGCAAACGGGTGGGTTTGGTGCTTGAGTCAGGTGCGGGGTTCATGAATCCTGTCCTTACAAAATCTAGCCAAAATTTACCTGTATTATATAGCCCATGCAGGCAGCCTGCACTTGAATTTTCATGCAAAAACGGCGCAATATCGTTTACAATGCCCGTTCCATCTTAACGGAGACAACGCCATGGCCATTATCCGCTCACTGCTGGACACCGATTTATATAAATTCACCATGCTGCAAGTGGTGCTGCACCAGTTCCCCGAAACGCACAGCGTGTACGAATTCCGCTGCCGCAACGCCACCACCGTGTATCCGCTGGCGGACATTCAGGCCGATTTCGAACGGGAAATCGACGCCTTGTGCCAACTGCGCTTTACACCGGACGAATTATCGTATCTGCGCAGCCTGCGCTTTATCAAGAGCGATTTTGTCGATTATCTGGAACTGTTTCAGCTCAAACGCCGCTTTGTCAGCGTCCGCCCCGATGACACGGGCAGGCTGCACATCCGTGTCGAAGGCCCGATGATACAGGCGATGTTCTTCGAAATTTACATCCTGTCGATTGTGAACGAGCTGTATTTCCGCCGCTTGGAAACGCCGGAAGTGTTGGTGGAAGGCGAACGCCGTTTGCAGGAAAAAGTAGCGTTGATTCAGTCATACGACCGGCAGCAGCAGGCCGGCGACCCGCCGTTTCTGGTTTCCGATTTCGGTACGCGCCGCCGTTACACGTTGGCATGGCAGGAGCATGTGGTGAAAGCATTTGCCCAAGCGGCACCCGATGTGTTTCGCGGCACCAGCAATGTGTATTTGGCGAAAAAACTCAACCTCACGCCGATTGGCACGATGGCGCACGAATTTTTGCAGGCTTTTCAGGCGCTGGACGTGCGTTTGCGCGATTTCCAAAAAGCCGCTTTGGAAGCGTGGGTGCACGAATACCGCGGCGATTTGGGCATTGCGCTGACCGATGTGGTGGGCATGGATGCCTTCTTGCGCGATTTCGACCTGTATTTCGCCAAACTGTTCGACGGCCTGCGCCACGACAGCGGCGACCCTTATGTGTGGGGCGACAAGGCATACCGCCATTACCAAAAACTGAAAATCGACAGCCGCACCAAAATGCTCACCTTCTCGGACGGCTTGGATTTGCAGCGCGCGTGGGATTTGCACCAATATTTCAAAGACCGCTTCAAAACCAGCTTCGGCATCGGCACGAACCTGACCAACGATATGGGGCACGAGCCGCTGAATATCGTGCTGAAACTGGTGGAATGCAACGGGCAGTCGGTGGCCAAAATTTCGGACACGCCCGGTAAAACCATCACGGACAACGATACGTTTTTGGCGTATTTGCGGCAGGTGTTCCAAATCGAAACCTCTGCTTAATCGGCATGCAAAAAAGCAGCCTGCACGTTTGACATTGGGGCGTGCAGGCTGCTTTTGTATTTATAGTGGATTAAAATTGCAATGATACGGTGTTGGCTCGCCTTGACGTACTTAATTTGTACGCCTTGCGGCTCGCCGCCTTGTCTCATTTTTATTTTAATCCACTATAGTTTGACCTTTGCAGTATATTTTATCGGCGAAACGGAAATATAGAAAAAGCAGCCTGCACCTTGATTTCCGAAGTGCAGGCTGCTTTTGTCATGTGCGGTTTACAGCGGATATTGCGATACCATGCTGCCCAACGTGCGCGCATCGTTCACGCGCGTGGTGGATGTGGACGAGCCCAGCACCACCATAATAATCGGGTCGCGGCCCATTTGTGTTTTCAGCACCATGGAGCGGCCGGCTTCGCGAATATAGCCTGTTTTCTGCACGCTGATGTTCCAGCGGCCTTCGCGCACCAAAGCATTGCTGTTTTGATACTGCTGAACACGTCCCGCGCTGGTATATACCTGACCGCTTTTGGCCGTGCTGAATTGGCGGATTTGCGGATAACGGTCGGCAGCCTGCGCCATCAGGAGCAGGTCGGATGCGGTGGATACGTTGCGCGGATCCAAACCGGTAGGTTCATAAAAACGGGTGTGGCGCATGCCCAAACTTTGCGCTTTGGCATTCATGGCCTGAACGAACGCGCTCATGCCGCCGGGATAAGTGCGCGCCAAAGCGTGGATGGCGCGGTTTTCGCTGCTCATCAGACCCAAGTGCAGCAGCTGAGTGCGTGTCAGCTCTGTGCCGATGCTCAAACGGCTGCCGGTGCCTTTCAGGCGGTCGATTTCCGCTTCGGTAATGGTGATGGTCTGGCCCATGTCCAAACGCGCATCCAAAACCACCATGGCTGCCATCAGTTTGGAGATGGAAGCAATGGAGCGTACGCTATTCATATTTTTTTGGAACAGGATTTGGCCGGTGTTGGCATTCATGATGGCGGCAGCCTGCGCGTTGAGCAGGGGGGCGGCATAAGCCGGCTGTTGCTGCGCGGCGGGTGCGGCGTGATTGTTGGCTGCAGGGACGGTGGTGAACTGGCCGGGAAAGTTTTGTTGCAGGAAATCGCCCAATACGTCTTCGGAATCGTAGGCAAAGGCGGATGAAACAAGGCCGAAACTAAAGACCAATCCCGTGCAGATTTGTTTGGTATGCTGTAATAAAGTCATCAATAAAACCACTTAGAAATTGAATTTAAGACAAAATAAATCCGTGCCCATGACGGGCACCAATTGCGAAATTTATCATATTCCCTTTTGAAATTAAAGGTTAATCATGGCAATTTCGCGAAAATTTACAAAAATTATCAAACGTTTGTTCCAAACAGAAGCGGCGGTTTATTCGGCTTCGCTAATCCACACCTGCTGGATGGCTTCCAAGATTTTCTCGCCACAGCGGGCAGGGTCGTCGTCAAAATCGGGCAGCGCCAAGACCAAATCGCGCAGTTGGGTAAAGCGCAGCGTTTTCGGGTCGATGCTGTCGCCGTGCGTGTCGAACAATTCTTCGCCGATGCGCTGGGTGTCGGTCCATTTCATGGTGTTTCCTTGCTGATGGTCTGAGAAACTTGGCATTATAAGCATTGAAACCGTGTCTGAAAAGGCGCAAAATAGCGCTTTCCCATGTAAACCGATTAAAGGAATCCGTATGTCGAAGCTACATCCGCAAACGCTTGCCATCCGTGCCAGCAAAGAGCAAACGCCGTTTAACGAACACCAACAAGCCCTGTTCCTGACCAGCAGCTTTATGGCGGACAGCGCGGCGGATGCGGCGGCCATCTTTGCCAAAACCAAAGAGGGCTACACTTATTCGCGCACGGCAAATCCCACAATAGCGGCATTCCAAAAACGTATTGCAGCACTGGAAAATGCAGAGGCCGGCATTGCCACGGCCACCGGCATGGCGGCGATTCAGGCGGCTTTGCTGACATTTTTGAGCGCGGGCGACCATTTGGTCAGCAGCCGCAGCCTGTTCGGTACCACCGCAGGATTGCTGTCGGGCCATATCGCGCGTTTCGGCATTGAAATTACCTTCGTATCGCAAACCGATGTGTCCGAATGGGAAAAAGCCATCCGCCCCAACACCAAAATGCTGTTCTTGGAAACGCCGTCCAATCCTCTGAACGAAGTGGCCGATTTGGAAAAACTGGCCAAACTGGCGCACGACAACGGCGCGCTGCTGGCGGTAGACAACTGTTTCTGCTCGCCCGCCGTGCAGCAGCCTTTGAATTTCGGCGCGGATTTGTCGATTCAGTCGGCCACCAAATTTATTGACGGGCACGGCCGCGTGTTGGGCGGTATTGTGTGCGGCCGGGAGGATTTGATTAAACAAATCGGGCTGTATGTCAATTCGGCGGGCTTGAGCTTGTCGCCGTTCAATGCGTGGCTGCTGCTCAGCGGCACGGAAACAATTTTCGTCCGGACGCAGCAACAGGCGGCCAGTGCGCAAAAAATCGCCGAATGGCTGAAAAAGCAGCCTGCAATCCAAGCGGTGCATTATGCCGGCCTGCCCGACCATCCGCAGGCGGAACTGGTGCGCAAACAGCAAAGCGCAGGCGGCATGGTGATTGCGTTTGAAGTGGCAGGCGGCGTGCAGGCTGCTTGGAAAGTGATTGATGCCGTGCAGATTTTCTCCAAAACCGCCAATTTCGGCGATGTGCGCTCCACCATCACCCACCCGTGGACGACCACGCACGGCAGAATGTCGCCCGAAGACAAAACGGCCGCCGGTATCCGCGAAGGGCTGATTCGCATCGCCATAGGCTTGGAATATGCGGACGACTTAATCAACGATTTGGCGCAGGCATTGGCTGCCAGTCAGGCATAATGAAAAAGCAGCCTGCACCTTTGCCGTTTTCAAAGTGCAGGCTGCTTTTTTTCGAACAACTTATTGATGTGGAGGAAACCATGACCGAAGCAGAATTTTCCATGTGGGCATTGCGTATTTTCATTCCCGGACTGGTGCTTTTTCTGGGTTTCATTATTTACAATTTGGGCAAAGAATCCAAAGCCGGCAAATTCGGCATGTTCATCTTGTTTTTGGTATTAGGGCTTGGCATTGCAGGATTTTTGTTTAAAAACCTGCTGGTCGAACTGCTTATGTAGGCAAGAATCCGCGCGAAAAAGTAGGCAGTTTGCGTTTGCGCTGCTATGATAACGGCTTTTATTCACACACACGCTGCCAAAATTATGAAAATATTAAGCGATTTTATTGCCGTCATCCTGTTTTTCGTTGCCTACCAAATCACCGGCAACATGATTACCGCCACCACCGTGGCCGTGGTGACAGGCGTGATTCAGGCGGTATATACCTTCGCCGTGCATAAAAAATTGGCGCCGACGCAATGGCTCAGCCTGATTTTGGTGGTGGTGTTCGGCGGGCTAACCATCTGGCTGAACGACCGCAGTTTCATCATGCTGAAAAAAACCATCCTGCCGTGGACCATGGCTTCTGCCATCGGCGTGATGCAGCTGATGGGCAAAAACGGCCTGAAACTGCTGCTGGGCGGAGAAGTAACGCTACCCGATGAGGTGTGGCGCAAGATATCGTTCGCATGGATGTTTTTTTTCTTTTTCTTGGGCGCGGTCAATCTGGCCGTGGCCTACCCGTTCACGGCGGAACGCGAAGCATTTTGGGTTCAGTTCAGCCTGTGGGGTTATCTCCCCATGACCCTTGTTTTTTCCTTGGCGCAAGCCATTTACCTTGTCAAACACTTACCGAAGGATGAAGAATAATGCTGTTTATGTTATTGGCAACCGATGCAGAAGGCACTGGCGAAGCACGCGCCCAAGCCCGTCCGGCACATTTGGCGCGATTGGAAGAGCTTGACCGCGCAGGCCGCCTGCTCACCGCGGGCCCGAACCCTTTGCCCGACAATCCCGATGCGGTATCCGGCAGCCTGATTGTGGCCGAATTCGACAGCTTGGACGAAGCCGAGGCATGGGCGGGGCAAGACCCGTATGTCGATGCCGGCGTGTATGCCGAAGTGTTGATTAAACCGTTTAAAAAAGTGTTCCCGAAATGAGCGCTATCCGTCAGGAAATGGCCGAGCTGCTCGCGCCGATGAACCCTGAAATTTTCGAATTTGAAGACGAAAGCCATCTGCATGCCGGACACGCGGGCAACCGAGGCGGCGGGCATTATTCCGTGCTGGTGGTGTCGGAGGCGTTTGCCGGGCAGCCGCGCATTGCACGTTGGCGGAAAGTGCAGGCTGCTTTGGCGCCTCTGTTTCAGGCGGGCAAAATCCACGCACTTACGATTCAGGCGCACACTCCGTCCGAATATTTCCATTCACACTAAATACAAGGAGGTTTTATGAAGAAAACCCAAATGGCTGCCGCATTGGCCGGCGTATTGTTGTCGGCGCAACTGATGGCGCAGACCGTGGTTACCGTGAACGGTACGAAAATCGACAGCGACGAATTGGATGCGCGCGCCAAATTTGTTCAGCAGCAAAGCCAGGGCCAAGTGAAAGACAGCCCGGAGCTGCGCCAGTTTATTGCCAACGAAGTGGTGGTGGAAACCGTGGTGGTGCAGGAAGCGCGCCGCCTGAAACTCGACCAGAGTGCGGATTACAAAACGGCGGAAGCCGATGCGCGCCGCCAGGCACGCGACCGCGGTTTGGACAAACAGCCGGATTTTCAAGCCAACTGGAAGCGTTTCTTGAACCAGGTGCTGATGGATGTTTATGCGCAGCACATCGTTCAACAAAATCCGGTCACGGACGAGCAGTTGCAGGAGCGTTATAACGCTATCAAAACGCGTTACGACAACACGGACGAAGTGCAAATCGGCGAAATCATCACTGATAAGGCGGAACAGGCACAAGCGGCCATCCGCGAATTGGCGGCGAAAAAATCGTTTGCCGATGTGGCGCGCAAATACAGCATTGACCCGGAAGTGAAGGCGGGGCAGTCTGCCATTAGCGACTTTATGGCGCTGGTGGATTTGAAAGAGGCGCGCCCGAAAATCTTTGCCGCCGTGCAGAATTTGAAGGCGGGCGAGTTCACGCGTCAGGCATTGAACGAGGACAACAAGGCGTTTGTGGTGTTTTATATGAGCACGCGCCGCAAAATTGCGGTGGAGCCGTTTGAGAAAGTGCGTGAAGGTTTGCTAAACAATATGCGCCAAGAGCGTGTGCAGGCTGCCGTGGGCGCGCTGATGCAGAAGGCGAATATCGTGCCGGCGCAATAATCCGATATTCTTGCCATAAACGTTAAACAGTGCAGGCTGCTTTGGACGGGTTTCCGAAAGCAGCCTGCACTTTCCGTTGAGCGGGGTGCAGGCTGCTTTTTCACGTCGGCGTTACGCTGTTGCCTTTTGCAGGCGCGACCAGTTATAAAACCCGTACACAGAATTGAGCAGATACGCACCGAACATCAGATACATGGACGGATTCTCCGCCCACAACACGATGGAAAGGATGTTTAAGGCAATCCATAAAATCCATTGCTCGCGGTAACGCAGAATCATGAGCAGCTGGCCGGCCACGGTAATCATGGTGGTCAGGCCGTCCAAATTGGTGGAGCTGCCGCCCGCCGCGCGCAGGGCTTGGGCAAACAGAAACGTGCTGACGGCCAGCGAAACCAGCAGCAACGCCCAGCCTTTGGGCGACAGTTTTTTGGCCTGTACGACCTGGCCGCCGCCTTCCTGGCACAAGTTTTCCTTCCAGACGAAATAGCCGATGAATTGGGACGGCAGATACACATACAGCACGGTATTCATTTCGCCCAAAAAGTTGGCTTTCCACGAGGCGTAAAAATAACTGTAGGCAAAAATCAGCCCGAACAGGTAGTTAATCATTTTGCCTTTGCTCACCAGCACCACGCAGATGATGCCGGAAATACCCGCCACCATGCTCACCCAGGAATCGGGCTGCCGCCAATACGCCCAAATCTGCGCGGCAAGGAAGGCAGCCAGCCAGAAAAGCTCGAAAGGCTTCCAGCCGCTGCATAAATCGTTGAACAAGGCTTTTAAATAACGGGTGTGGCTCATGATGTTTCTCTCTCTATTGTGTTGGGGGCGATAAATAAGATAAATAAAAAGTGCAGGCTGCCTTGGAAAAAGCAGCCTGTACTGGTGGGATTACATGCAGCCGTCGTTTTGCAACAATGTAAACAGCGGCACATTATGGTCGCGGATTTTTTTCGCGCCGGGCAAATCGGTAAATTCCAAAATGGCACAGGCCTCCACCACCACGCCGCCCACTTTGCGGATTAAGTCCACGCCGGCCAGCATGGTGCCGCCCGTGGCCACCAAATCGTCCACCAGCAGCACGCGGCTGCCGGCCGTTAAAGCATCTGTGTGCATTTCCACCGTGGCCTCGCCGTATTCCAGCGCGTAGCTTTGTGACACGGTTTCAAACGGCAGCTTGCCCTTTTTGCGGATGGGCACGAAGCCGACGTTCAGTTGGTAGGCCAGCGCGGCGCCGATAATGAAACCGCGCGCGTCCAAGCCGGCCACCACGTCGATTTTCTGCCCCATGTAGCGGTAGGTAAACAAATCCACCAGCAGGCGGAAATATTCCGGGCTTTGCAGCACGGGAGTGATATCGTGAAACAGGATGCCCGCTTCCGGCCAATTAGGGATTTTGCGGATTTTTTGGGCGAGCGTACTCACGCCCATCACATCAGGATGGAAAATCATATTCAAAGTGCCGTGTATGGTAAAAAATAAAGGGATATTTTAGCGACAAAAGGCGAAAAACGCTATAATTCCGTCAGCACAAAACCACGAATGCCCGAAGGGGCGGCTGATTAACCAAAAGGAACGCATTATGTGCCAGCTTCTCGGAATGAATTGCCACCTTCCGACCGATATTTCGTTTTCGTTTGCCGGCTTTTCCAAACGCGGCGGCCTGACGGACCACCATTCGGACGGCTTCGGCATCGGCTTTTTCGAAGGGCGGGGGCTGCGCCTGTTCTTGGACGACAAGCCCTGTGCCGATTCGCCCGTTGCCCAGTTGGTGCGCCATTACGATATCAAATCGCGCAACGTGATTGCCCATATCCGCAAGGCGACGCAGGGGCGTACCACGTTGGAAAATACCCATCCGTTCCAGCGCGAATTGTGGGGCGGCTACTGGCTTTTTGCCCACAACGGCAATTTGAGCGCGGAATTCCAGCCGCAGACAACTTATTATCAAGCCGTGGGCTGTACCGATTCGGAACGCGCATTTTGCTACCTGCTCGACCAACTGCGCAGTCGTTTCAGCCGCAAACCCGGCAATGACGAACTGTTCGACGCACTGGCGGAACTGTGCGCCCAAGTGCGCGAATATGGCATGTTCAACATGATTTTGTCGGACGGCAACGTGATGTTTGCCCACGCCAGTACCCTGCTGCACTATATTGTGCGCCAGCCGCCGTTCGGACACGCGCATTTGGTGGACGAGGATTTGGAAATCGACTTTTCCACCGTGACCACGCCGGACGACCGCGTTGCCGTGATTACCACGCTGCCTTTGACCGACAATGAAATTTGGCAGCAGCTGGCGTGCAACGAATTGGTTATGTTTGAAAACGGGCAGATTGTCCGCCGCCATTGCCCCGAACCGCCGGTTTACCTGACCCGCGAGCAAGGCCTGGAATTGGCGCGCAGAGCCGGCGTCAGCTATTGATTAACTCATTTGAAATGTGATGATATGAACACGGAAACCGAAGCAGTAACACCTGAATCCGAACCGACGCACCGTCGCGGGATTAAATCCTTTGTTTTACGGCAGGGGCACATGACCGCGGCGCAGCAAAAAGCGATTGACGAGCAATGGGCACGCGTTGGCGTGGATTATCGGCCGCAGGTTGTGGATTTGGATGCCGTTTTCCAAAGTACGAAGCCCAAGGTTTTGGAAATCGGCTTCGGCATGGGCACAGCCACGGCGGAAATTGCCCGCACATTGCCCGACATGGATTTTTTGGCGATTGACGTGCACGGCCCCGGCGTGGGCAATTTGTGCAAGCTGATTGCCGAACACAATATCGGCAATATCCGCGTGATGCGTCATGACGCGGTGGAAGTGGTGGAGAATATGCTGGCGGAAAGCAGCCTGCACGGCATCCACATTTTCTTCCCCGACCCTTGGCACAAAAAACGCCACAACAAACGCCGCCTGATTCAGGTGCCGTTTGTGCAGAAATTGCTGCCCAAGCTGCAATCCGGCGGTTATATCCATTTGGCGACCGATTGGGAAGAATACGCGTTGCAAATGCTGGACGTGTTGAACCAGTTCCCCGAAGAACTGCAAAACACCGCCGCCGATTTCGCGCCCACGCCCGCATACCGCCCTGAAACCAAATTTGAAGCGCGCGGCAAACGCTTGGGGCACGGCGTGTGGGATTTGGTGTTCCGCAAAAAATAGTGCAGGCTGCTTTTTGCCGTTTGCCTGAAATGTAGATTATTGATTGATTTGTTGATTTTAAAAGCTGCCGATGTGCAGGCTGCTTTTTTGTTTGAAGGAGTGATTGTGATGAACCATGCAACCCGATACCTGTTGGCTGGCTTGCTCGCTGCCTGTGCATTCACCGCGCAAGCCGAGACCAAAGTCGTTATCGAAACCAATATGGGCAATATCGAACTGAGTTTGGACGAACAGCGCGCGCCCAAAAGCGTTGCCAATTTCGTGGCTTATGCCAAGCAAGGCTTTTACAGCGGCACGATATTCCACCGCGTGATTCCCGGCTTCATGATTCAGGGCGGCGGCATGACGGCGGACATGATTGAAAAGCCTACTTCCAAAGCCATTACCAACGAAGCTGATAACGGCCTGAAAAATACAGTCGGCACTATTGCCATGGCGCGTACGTCCGCGCCCAATTCTGCCACCAGCCAGTTCTTTATCAATCTGGCGGACAACGATTTTCTCAACCACAAAGACCGTAGCGCGGCCGGTTTTGGCTATGCGGTGTTCGGCCATGTGACCAAAGGCATGGACGTGGTGCAGCGTATCGGTCAGGTGCGCACCACGTCGCGCCTCATCCACCAAAATGTGCCCGTGCAGCCCGTGGTGATTAAAAATGTCCGCGTCGGACAATAAACGGCGTTGAACCCACAGAATTATCCCTCCAACTCTTCATTGATTTTAAGGAAAAAATATGGCGATTAAACTGCATACCAATTTCGGCGTGATTACATTGGAACTGGACCACGAAAAAGCTCCGGTTACCGCCGCCAATTTCGAGCAATATGTGAAAGACGGCTTTTATAACGGCGTGATTTTCCACCGCGTGATTCCCGGCTTCATGATTCAGGGCGGCGGCATGACGGAAGATATGCGCGAAAAAGACACGCGCGACAGCATTCAGAACGAAGCCGGCAACGGTTTGGGCAACGAAAAATACACGATTGCCATGGCGCGTACGTCCGACCCGCATTCCGCCAGCGCACAATTTTTCATCAACACCAACGACAACGCCTTTTTGAACCACCGCGCCAAAGAACTGCACGGCCGCCACGTGGTGCAGGATTGGGGCTATGCCGTGTTCGGCCGCGTGACTGACGGTTTCGATGTGGTGGACGCGATTGAAAAAGTGGCGACCAAATCGCACGGCTACCATGACGATGTGCCGGTGGAACCCGTGGTGATTGAGCAGGCGGAAATCGTATAAATCTCCCCATCATCAAAATGGACGGTGTAGCGATACATCGTCCATTTGTTGCGAAAGGCGCATAAAAACATGAAATTAACACTGATGTTCCGCACTTATTGCGGATTGTGTCACCAAATGCGCGATGCGTTGCAGCCGTATTTGGCGGAATACCGCGCGGAATTGGAGATTGTCGAAATCGACGATTTTCCCGATTTGGAAGCCAAATACAACGAGTTGGTGCCGGTGCTGCTGCACGGCGAACACGAAATCTGCCATTGGCATTTGGACGAGGCGGCATTGCGTGCCTATTTGGAGGCGCAGGCTGCACATTAGTCTTCAGAATCCCAAAGTTCTTCTTCGTCCCAATCAGCTTTCAAAGCAGCCTGCGCGATGCCGCTGGAAAAGCCGCGATAAAGCAGGAAGCGCATTTGCTTTTGTTTTTCTTCAAAATTTTGTGCAGGCTGCTTGAATTTCTTCCGCGCCACGCCGATGGCATTGCGCAATTCTTCTTCGCGGCTGGGCAGGGCGTCGCGAATCAAATCGGCCGAAACGCCGTGCGCCTTCAATTCCTGCTGCAAACGCGCCGAGCCGTGTTTGATGCTTTTGCTGCGGACGAATGCTTGCGTGAAACGTTCGTCCGACTGCCAGTTTTTTTGGGCAAATTCATTTAACACGCGCTCCAATTCGTCTTCGTCTTCGGCATAGGGCTGCAATTTTTTGTGCAGCTGCGCGCGGCTCAGTTCGCGGCGGGCCACATAATCCATGGCGCGGGCGCGTAACGATTTTTCTGTTTTCATGCTTCGGTATCCGTAAAAATACCGCCCGAAACAGGCGGTATGGTCTTCACACAATCAATCGGCCTTTAAATCGGCAATGCATTGCGTATCGCGCGCGGTGAAGGCTTCTTCGCCGCCCAAAAGCCGCAAGCGCTCTTCGCTGCTGATTTTGGCGAACGACCGGATTTGATTCACGCCCAGACGGTTCAAAGGCTCCTTCCACATGCAGACGCAGTATTGCGCCACCAGTTTGCCGTCGGGGTCTTGCAAGCCGCGCTGCTTCAAATCGGCCTGCCATTTAGGCGCGGCGGGCACGTTCTGAATGCAGCTTTCCACGATTTTGGCAATGGCCTGATGCTTGCTCATGCCGCATTGGCTCAGGAAGAAGAAGCCCGCAAACAAAAGGGCGATGACGCGCATCCAGTTAATAAGCGTGCGGCGTTTGGCAGCCGATTTTGCCAAGCGTTCGGCTTCTGCTTCGTTGTGCAGGCTGCTTTTGCCGTCCGCTTCCGCAGGCGGTGCAGGCTGCTTTTCGTGTTCTTGATCAGCCATTCAGACTTTCCATGCGGATGAGGGTGACCGGTGCGCCGACGCTGTCCAGCGCTTCGATGGCGCGCAGGGCGGTTTTCACATTCCGCTCCACCGTGCTGTGGGTCAGAATCACAATTTCGGCCTGATTGTTGTCCAGCACCGCTTTTTGAATCAGCGCTTCGATGGACACGCCTTCTTTGGCCAGCAAATTGGCAATCGTGCCCAAAACGCCAGCTTTGTCGGTTACTTGGACGCGCAGGTAATAGCTGCTGGTGATGTCGTCCATGCCCACGAAGTTTTGCGCCTGCACTTGGCTGGGTTGGAACGCCAAATGCGGCACGCGGTTTTCCGTATCGGCGGTAATCAGGCGCGAAATGTCGATTAAATCGGCCACCACGGCGCTGGCAGTGGGCAATGCGCCTGCACCTGCGCCGTAATACAGGGTTTCGCCCACCATGTCGGCCTGCACGCGCACGGCATTCATCACGCCGTTCACATTGGCCAGCAGGCGGCATTCGGGAATCAGCGTGGGGTGCACGCGCAATTCGATGCCTTTGTCGGTTTTGCGGGTGATGCCCAGTAGCTTCACGCGGTAGCCCAGTTCTTCGGCATATTTGATGTCGCGGCTGTCGAGACGGCTGATGCCTTCCAAATAGCACGCGCCGAAGTTCACCGGTGTGCCGAATGCCAATGCCGACATAATGGTGATTTTATGGCCCGCATCGTGTCCTTCGATATCGAACGTCGGGTCGGCTTCGGCATAGCCCAAGCGTTGCGCTTCCGCCAGCACGTCTTTGAACGCGCTGCCTTTTTCGCGCATTTCACTCAAAATAAAGTTGCTGGTGCCGTTGATGATGCCGGCAATGGATTGGATTCGGTTGGCGGCCAGGCCTTCGCGCAGGGCTTTAATCACGGGAATGCCGCCGGCCACCGCCGCTTCAAACTGCACCATCACGTTTTTCTGCTCGGCCAATGCGAAGATTTCGTTACCGTATTCGGCCAGCAGTTTTTTGTTGGCGGTCACAACATGTTTGCCGCTGTTAATGGCGTTGAGCACCGCTTCTTTGGCAATGCCCGTGCCGCCGAACAGTTCGACCACAATATCCACATCGGCGCGCTGCACCAAATCCATCGGATTGGCGACCCATTCGGCCTGCGGGCATAATTGTGCGGCGCGTTCGGCATTCAAATCGCACACGGCGGTGATGTTGATTTGGCGGCCCAAACGGCGGGCGATTTCGGCCTGGTTGTCGCGCAAGACTTCGGCAACGCCGCCGCCGACGGTGCCGAGTCCCAATAATCCGATATTGATGGCTTGCATGAGTACTCCCGATGAAAAACAGAATTAGGGTAAAATAAATAGACAAAAACGCCTGCAATCCTACCCGATTTTGCGGCGTTATGCACCTTTTTTCGCGATTTGCGCGCTTTTGTGTGGGAGATTTTGAAATGAAATTTCAGGAAATGGGTTCGGCAGGCGGCGTGCCGGTGGACAGTTATGACGACGGGGGCGTGGAAATCGCGCAGGTGCGCCATGCGTTCCCGCTGCTGCTGGCCGATAAAGCCGTGGCGTTGGACAAGGCTTCATGGCAGGATTTTTCGGCCGGCGATGTGCAGGCTGCTTTTGACGCGGGCGCGGAAATGATACTGCTGGGCACGGGAAAACGGCAGCATTTTGCGGCGGCGGCATTGCGCGTGCGTGCGGCGGAATTGGGCATCAGTTTGGAATGCATGACCACGGCGGCCGCGTGCCGGACCTATATCCTGCTGCAAAGTGAAGGGCGGCAGGTTTGGGCGTGGCTCTGGGCGTGAAAAAGCAGCCTGCACTCGGATTTTAGGGGTGCAGGCTGCTTTTTAAAGCTGCAATAAACGAATTCATCGTTTCCGCATTCTAATGGTTTTCATGGCGTCTTGCCGCCATACCCGCGCTTTCAGATGGCTGCCGCCGCACGGTTCGCCCCAAACTACCATTGCGCCGTTTGCCCGTTAAAAAGCAGCCTGCACCCCAACTACGAGTGCAGGCTGCTTTCGTTTTCATGCCATCAACGCAACTGCGCGGCAACGTGTGCGGCAATGTCGCCCACCGGAACGCTTTGCGCTTCGCTGTCGGTGCGGCGCGCGTATTCCACGTTGCCTTCCTTCAAGCCGCGGTCGCCGATGACGATGCGGTGCGGGATGCCCAGCAGTTCGCTGTCCGCCAGCAGAACGCCGGCGCGCTCGTCGCGGTCGTCCAGCAGCACGTCCACGCCTGCCGCCAGTAAATCGGCGTAGATTTTGTCCGCCGCTTCGCGCACGGCTTCGGATTTTTTGTAGTTCATTGGCACAATCACGGCGGCAAACGGTGCCATCGTGTCCGTCCAGATAATGCCGCGCTCGTCGTGGTTCTGCTCGATGGCGGCGGCCACCACGCGCGTGATGCCGATGCCGTAGCAGCCCATTTCCATGATTTGCGATTTGCCGTTGTTGTCCAAGAACGAGGCGTTCAGCGCGGCGGAATATTTGTCGCGCAGTTGGAACACGTGGCCGACTTCAATGCCGCGCGCCAGTTGCAGGCTGCCTTTGCCGCAGGGGCTCGGGTCGCCCGCCACCACGTTGCGGATGTCGGCAAATTCGGGTTCAGCCGCATCGCGCCCGAAGTTGAAGCCGGTGTAGTGGAAGCCGTCTTCGTTCGCTCCGATGACCCAGTCCGCACCTTTTTCGGTGGCGAAATCGGCATACACTCTGCCTTTGAAGCCGACCGGGCCGAGCGAGCCGCCGTTGGCGCCGAATGCGGCGAGGATGTGTTCGGGCTGCGCCATGGTCAGCGGCGATTTCACGCCCGCCAGTTTTTCGGCTTTGATGTCGTTGAACTCATGGTCGCCGCGCAACAGCAGCAGCACCAATTCGCCTTCATTTTCGCCTTCCACCACAATGGATTTGAGTGTGGTTTCCACGGGAATTTGCAAAAAATCCACCAGTTGCGCGATGGTTTTGACTTCGGGCGTGTGCGCTTTTTCCAGATTTTTCTGCGCGGCGGCACGGCTGCCTGAAAGCGGCAGGGTTTGCGCCAGTTCCACGTTGGCGGCGTAATCGGACGCGTCGCTGTAGGCAATCACGTCTTCGCCGCTTTCCGCCAGCACTTGGAATTCGTGCGAGCCCGTGCCGCCGATGCTGCCCGTGTCCGCCGCCACAGGGCGGAAGTTCAGCCCCAAGCGGCCGAATACGCGGCAATACGCGTCATACATCGCCTGATAGGTTTCTTGCAGCGAGGCGAAATCGGCGTGGAAGGAATAAGCATCTTTCATCACAAATTCGCGTGCGCGCATCACGCCGAAACGCGGGCGGCGTTCGTCGCGGAACTTGGTTTGGATGTGGTAGAAATTTTTCGGCAGTTGTTTGTAGGAATTAACTTCTTTGCGGACGATGTCGGTGACCATCTCTTCGCAGGTGGGGCTGAAGCAGAATTCATTGTCGTGGCGGTCGGTAATCCGCAGCAGTTCGTCGCCGTAAAAATCCCAGCGGCCGGACTCTTTCCACAAGTCGGCCGGCTGGATGACGGGCATTAAAAGTTCGATGGCGCCGGCGCGGTTCATTTCTTCGCGCACGATGTTTTCCACTTTCCGCAGCACGCGCAGACCCATCGGCATCCATGTGTACAGGCCCGATGCGTTGGCTTTAATCAGGCCGGCGCGCAGCATGAGCTTGTGGCTGGGCAGTGCGGCTTCGGCAGGGGCTTCTTTGAGGGTGGAGATGAAGAACTGGGAGGCTTTCATAGTCGGTTTCTCTGTGTCGGTAAAAACGGGTAAAGGCGGATTGTAGCGTGTTTTCAGGCTGGCTGAAAATATGGGTAGGGAGTGCAGGCTGGTTAGGATTGGCGTTTGGCTACTACGTTTCCATCGTCATCAAAAATAATCATGCGTGTTTCATTGCAGAATTTTTGCATGGCTTCTTTTTGTTCGGGTTCTGTTAGGTTTTCCCATATTTGACTATCTGTCTGTTTCCAGTAAGGATAAATATTTCTGCTGAAATTCTTTATCCTTATCTTTGCAGAAAGTAGTGATCTACTTTTTCGTAATTCCTTCCATGTAAAAACAGCATATCTTAAATCAGCATTAGATAAATCAGCATCTTGTAATTTTGCATAGGATAAATTAGCATTGAATAATTCAGCACCGTGTAAGTTTACAGAGCATAAATTAGCAGCACGTAAGTCTGCACTATCTAAATTTAATTGAGATAAATCTCTCGCTTTTTCTTTCGCTTTTTCTTTTATCTCGCTAAAATCAAAATCTATACCTGCCAAACAAATATTCGGCAACGTTTCCGGAAAATCCCGCAGGTTTAGTTGCGTACTTTCACGGTTCAGGCTTAACAAAACTTGAGTTAGTGCAATACCCATAGGGCTTTGCGCTGTTTGTTCTAGCTCGTCAATTATTACTCCCTCTGGTTGATAAAACTCACCCGGTTCATTCAAATCATTCAAACTTTCCTGTTGCATTGACTGCCAAGCCGATTTCAGCAGATTAAAAGCAGGCAGGCGGAAACTTTCGCCGTAATCGCCGCGAAAAAACGGCAGCAGGTTGTAAATTGCCGAAATCTGCAACGCAACCGCACCATTCCATTTGCTGAATGTGCCCAAATGGGCGTTATCGGGTTTCTGCCCATATTCTTTGGAGTATTCTTCTATTTGTTCGGTGATTTGTTTCTCGGGTAATATGGCGGACTCATTGTCGGTTGTAAAACTGCTTTTAGTTGTGTTTTTATTAATAATTTTGATTTCCGGCAAATGCGTGCCACTTACCCATTCGGACAGTTTTTGAAATTCTTTCAAATTGATGTCTTTGCGCTGGTTTTCATCCCGAAATTGCCAAATCACAAAAGCAACGGGAGAGGAAACAATCAGAATGATGAAGTTCCAATATCCGGCAGAATCTTCGCTGCTGCATCTGATAACAGTAAAATAGATCAATAAAAAAATAATGACAGACAGTGCTGCAGCACATAGCACTTTGGCTGAATTGCTTTTTTTATCCCACCACTCGGCAAAGGATTTCTTATTTTGTTCTTGCCATTTTTTCAGGCGGTTTTTCCAAGATTCTTGCAGTTCCATTTTCTATATTTCTCACATATTGTTTTGAATCAACGGCCAAAAAGTGCAGGCTGCTTTTGCGCCGCGCGGATAGGCGCATTGTAGCAGCTTTCGGGCGGAACAACGGCGAATTCTGTGTATAATGCCGTCATTGCGCGCGGATATCGGGTGCAGGCTGCTTTTTGCACCGCAATTCCGGCCTTGGCGGCAGCGCAATGCGATGATAAACGTTCATTTTTATAATAGTCTGATTTTTTAATTGTCCGCAAAGGAGCCAACCGCAATGGATATGCAAGATTTATCGATATACGAAGATTTGAAAAACGGCGACTATCAAGCGCCCAGCATTTATTTGGCGGCCATGAAAACACCGTTGGCCAATCCCACGCCGGCCGTTGTGCGCGAACGTTTGGAGAAAATCCTGCAACGCGCCGATGTGGATGAAATTTTGGCGGTGGAAGCGGATGACGACAGCGATTTCATCCACATCGTCATCAGCGGCGGCCACGAAGATTGGGACGAGACGGAGCATTTCATTTTCCGCGTGCGGTTTTATGCCAACGACACGCCGGAAGAGTGGTCGTATGAAGCGGCCGAATTCCGCGACCGCAACCTGCTGGAAGACGAGCGCATCGAAATGCACCGCGCGCCGCAGATTATGGAATGCGAAACCTATTTCGATACCGAATATGAATTGGGCAGCCAAACGTCTTGGGCGCTGCAACTGGCGGTGATGGATGCGCTGGCCGGCGAATGCTATGCCTTGCAAGATATGGTGGCGAGCATATTCCTGAGCGGCATGTGGCTGGCGGAAACGGCGCAAACCGAAACGCTGCCAAGCTTGGATTTGGGCTATGTGATTCATGCGATTACGCCGCAAAACCCCGAAGCGGCGGATTATTGGCTGCACACGCACGGACTGCTGAAATTCGGTATGCCGGAATTGGAAATCATACGGGTGGAGCGGTCGCAGGTGTCGGCATGCCAAGGTATTATCCAGTCGGTGGCCATGCGCCTGATGCAAGACCCGGAATCGTGGTACGAAGACGGCGACGAGCCGATGTGGGTCGTGTACACGGAAGAGCAGATGATTGCGGTGCGGCTGATACCGTGGCAGACGGCTTTGGCGTCCAACCTGTTGGCACCGGTGAAAAAAGGCCTGTTCCGCAACAAAGTCCTGCCGTTTAGCGGCGATATGTCCGACCGGGACGACGACATCCATACCGAGCCTTCCTTGGTGATATTTGCCGACCAAGACGGCAAGCCGCAGCCTTTGGGCGATTTGGGCGTGCTGCTGGACGACGAACAAACCCATATGATGCTGTTGAAGTCTGATTTGGAAACTGCGCGCATGCACGCTTATGCCATTGAAAAACTGCCGCTGCTGGAACAATGCTTCCGCCGTTTCGCGCCGGAAGAAGGGCAGTGGGGCTATATCGTCAAAATCCGCTGCGAATCGCCTTCCACGCAAGCCGTGGAACACATGTGGTTCACCGTGTTGGAGATGAACGGCGACACGGTGCGCGTGCAACTGGACAACGACCCGTTCGAAATCCCCGAAATGCAGAGCGGCGAAGTGTACACGCTGCCGACGGACAGCATCACCGACTGGCGGATTTACAGCGCGCCGTGGCAAACGGTGCTCGCCCCCGATGCCGCTTATGTGCTGCGCCGCTATCTGACGGCCAATTAAACAAAAGCAACAAAAGCAGCCTGCACCCTGAAATACGGAGTGCAGGCTGCTTTTTCATAATGGCAAATCCCTTAACAGACCATATCAACACATTAAAATGCGTGGAAAACGGGCAACATTTGCACCGCAATAAAATATCGCCGAAAGGGGAAATCCGGCAGAAAATTTCCGTGTGCAAAAAGCCCGTATTTTTATCAACGGATTAGCAAAACCTGCCGTATTTTTACAATGTAAAAAAGCAGTCTGCACTAAAATAATCCATTATTTATCAAATAAATAAATGTAAAACAAAGTTTGTCAACGCGAAATTTGCACAAAAAATAAGCAAAAATATAATGGGCTTGGCGGCAAAAGCAATTTTATTTTTTCTCCACAATCGCAGCAAAAGTTATCCACAAATCTTGTGGGTAAAATTGGGCGTTGGATGGGTTTGCTATATAATAACGCACCATATCAATTTGCAAATGGAACCGATGATTTTATGACGCAAAACGCTTGGTGGGAAATCATTAGCAATTTATTTGAGCGCGACGAGCTGATGGGGCGGCTGCTGGAACGCAGTTTCCGCCAAACGTCGGGCTGGGGCGAGGCTTTGCTGGCGTTGGCGCTGGTGTGGCTGGCGCACCGTTTGTCCGAACGGCTGCAACAACACGCGGTGTTCGAACGCATCCGCTGGTGGGTGGTGCGGCACAGTTTGAAGCGGCTGCTGTTCCCGTTTTTCATGCTGATATTCGGCGTGGTGGCGCAGATTGTGTGGCAGCTACTGGGTTTTAACAGTGCGTGGCTGCGCTTTTTGGTGCTGGCGGCGGGCTGGATGATGGCGATTCGGCTATGTTTGTCGCTGCTGCATGCGGTGGCGCCGCCGTATCATTGGATGGACTGGCTGGAACGCACGGCGGCCGGCGGCTTGTGGCTGTGTTTCGTGCTGTGGATTTCGGGTGTCGATACGTGGATTATCAATTGGCTGGACGGCTTGAGTTTTTCGGTCGGCAAAAGCCGTTTGAGCGTGTGGACCATGTTCACCGGCCTGTTGTGGGTCGGCGTGATTCTGCTGTTGATGACATGGCTGGCGCGCTGGCTCAATACACAGTTGATGAAAAGCCGGCACATCGACATCAACTTGCGGATTGTCCTGTCCAAAATCATTTCCAGCGCGGCGGTGGTGCTGTCGATTTTGATTGCGCTGCCTTTGGTGGGCATTGATTTGACCGTGTTGTCGGTGTTTGGCGGCGCGCTGGGTGTGGGCTTGGGTTTCGGCTTGCAGAAAATCGCTAGCAATTATGTGTCGGGCTTCATTATTTTGGCCGACCGCTCCATCCGCCCGGGCGACCGCCTGACGGTAAACAGTTTCACGGGCTATGTTACCCAAATGACGGCGCGTTTCGTGGTGCTGCGCAGTGCGGCAGGCGAGGAAGCGCTGATTCCGAACGAAACCTTTGTTACTTCCACCGTGATTAACGAATCGTACAGCACGAAAGCGCTGCACAAAACGCTGGATGTGGAAGTGGCGTATCACACGGATTTGACGCTGGCCTTGCAGATTCTGAAAGATGCGGCAGCGGCACAGGAGCGTGTCAGCAAAGAGCCGGAGCCTGCCGCCTACCTTATCAATTTCGGCGATAATGGCATTCAGTTGCGTGTCGGCTTTTGGGTGAGCGATCCGGAAAACGGGTTCAACAAGCTGTTTTCTTCGATTTTGCTGACCATTTGGCGGCGCTTCAACGAAGAAAAAATCGAGTTTCCATATCCGCAGCGCGAAGTACGCATTTTGCCGAGCGAATCCGCGCCCAGCGATTTGGCGCTGCGCAAAGCGAAAATTCACGAACAGACAGACACGCGTTCTGCCAATGAACAGGAAGGATAAACCGAATGCAGCCTGCATCTAAACCGCCCAAAAGACCCGTGTCCGTGCTGGTGTTGCTGCACGACGGGGCAGGGCATGTATTGCTGCTGGAACGCGCCGACCGCGCAGGGTTCTGGCAGTCGGTTACGGGCAGCCTGGAAGACGGGGAAACGCCGGTGCAGGCTGCTTTGCGCGAAGTGGCCGAAGAAACGGGCATCGTGCTTGCCGAAAGCAGCCTGCACGATTGGCGGCGCAGCGTGGTCTATGAAATTTACGCGCATTGGCGGCACCGTTATGTGGACGGCGTAACGCACAATACCGAACATTGGTTTTCCGCCCGCATCGACCGCAGCACGCCCATCCGCCTGTCTGAGCATACGGCTTATGCGTGGCAGCCTGCACTTTTGGCGGCGGAACAAGTCTTTTCGCCGTCCAACCGCGAGATTATCGAAGAATGGCATCGCATGCAGGCGCAGCGGTAGGGTGCAGGCTGCTTTTTAAAATTACGCAAAATTTGCCGCAAATGCACAAAAAAGCATGGCGCAAGTGCGTATAAGACTTTAAAATACACGGTTTTGCAACGGCACTGAAAAACACGGACGAAGTTATGAAAAACAGAATCAAACGTATCCATTTTGTCGGCATCGGCGGTTCCGGCATGTGCGGCATTGCCGAAGTGTTGCACAATCTGGGTTTCCAAGTGTCGGGCTCGGACCAGAGCCAAAGCGCCATGACCCAGCATTTGAGTGATTTGGGCGTGCGCGTGTTTCCCGGCCACACGGCGGAACACATCGAAGGTGCCGAAGTGGTGGTAACGTCCACCGCCATAAAGGCCGACAATCCCGAAGTGCAGGCTGCTTTGGCACAGCACATTCCCGTGATTCCGCGCGCCATGATGCTGGCGGAACTCATGCGCCTGAAAGACGGCATCGCCATTGCCGGTACGCACGGCAAAACCACCACCACCAGCCTGACCGCTTCCATTCTGGGTGCGGCCGGTATGGACCCGACCTTCGTCATTGGCGGCAAACTCACCGCCGCCGGCACGAATGCCAAATTGGGCAAAGGCGAATATCTGGTGGCCGAAGCCGATGAAAGCGATGCGTCTTTCCTGTATTTGTCGCCTGTCATCACCGTGGTTACCAATATCGACGAAGACCACATGGACACCTACGGGCAGGACGTGCAGCGGCTGCACCAGGCCTTTATCGATTTCGTGCACCGCATGCCGTTTTATGGCAAAGCATTTTTGTGTGTGGACAGCGAACACGTCCGCAGCATTCTGCCCAAAATCAAAAAACCGTTCGCCACATATGCCATTGAAGACGAAACGGCCGATATTTACGCCACCAACGTCCGCACGAACGGCGCGCAAATGCAGTTCACCGCGCACACGCGCCATACCGGCAGCGTCCACGAATTTGACGTGACCCTGAACCTGCCCGGCCGCCACAATGTGTTGAACGCGCTGGCCAGCATCGGCGTCGCACTCGAATGCAAGGCGCCCATTGAAGCCATCCAACAGGGCTTGGCTAATTTCGCAGGTGTCGGCCGCCGCTTCCAAAGCTACGGCAACATTGCGCTGCCTTCCGGCGGCGAAGCCCTGATTATCGACGATTACGGCCATCATCCCGTGGAAATGGCATCGACCATTGCCGCCACGCGCGGCGCGTATCCCGGCCGCCGTCTGGTATTGGCGTTCCAGCCGCACCGTTATACGCGCACCAAAGATTTGTTTTATCAATTCGTCGATATTTTATCCACCGCCGACCGCGTGGTGCTGACCGAAGTATATGCCGCCGGCGAGGCGCCGATTGCCGATGCCAACGGGCACTCGCTGGCCAATGCGGTGCGCGCGCGCGGCTTGGTTGAGCCGATTTATTGTGCCGACGTGCAGGCGCTACCGCAAACCCTGCTGAGCATTTTGCAGGACGGCGATGTGGTCCTGACCATGGGCGCAGGCAGCATCAACCGCGTGGCACAAGCCTTGTCGCAGTTGGGCGGACAGCCTTCATAATTTGAAAAAAGCAGCCTGCACCCCGCTGTTGCGTGCAGGCTGCTTGTACTGTTTATTGCATAGGAATGGGAACATGCAGCATTTTGGTAAAGTGGCCGTATTGATGGGCGGTTTTTCGTCAGAGCGGGAAATTTCACTGATTAGCGGGAAAGCCATTTTGGAAGCCCTGCAAAGTCGCGGCGTAGATGCCCACGCTTTCGACCCGGCTGAAATGGAATTGTCCGAACTGAAAACGCAGAATTTCGATATGGCGTTCAACATCCTGCACGGCACTTACGGCGAAGACGGCACGGTGCAGGGCGCATTGGAAGCATTGGGCATCCCCTACACAGGCTGCGGCGTGTTGGCATCGGCATTGGGCATGGACAAATACCGCTGCAAGCTGATTTGGTCGGCATTGGGCTTGCCTGTGCCGCCGTTTGAAGTGCTGCACGACGACAGCGATTTTGCCGCCGTGGAACAAAAACTCGGACTGCCGCTGTTCATCAAGCCGGCCGCAGAAGGCAGCAGCGTCGGCGTGGTCAAAATCAAACAGGCCGGAGAATTGGCGCAACAATATGCCCAATTACGCGATATGGGGCTGCACGGCGTGATTCTGGCCGAACAGTTTATGTCGGGCGGCGAATACACTTGCGGCGTGTTCAACGGCAAAGCCCTGCCCAGCATCCACATTATCCCGCAAACCGAGTTTTACGATTACGAAGCCAAATACCTGCGCGACGACACCGTTTATCTGTGCCCTTCCGATTTGAGCGGCGAAGACGAACGCACCATGCAGCATTTGGCGCAAGAAGCCTTTGCAGCGATTGGTGGCGGCAACACATTGGGGCGCATCGATTTCCTGAAAGACAGTGCAGGCTGCCTGTATATCCTCGAAGCTAATACGCTGCCCGGCATGACCAGCCACAGCCTGATTCCGAAATCTGCCCTGCAAATCGGTATCTCCTTTGCCGATTTGTGTATCGCCGTATTGCAGAATGCACAAGATGAGCGCAGGTGAAATCTTTGAAGTACATGAAATTTTTTGTATATTTGTGCGCTCTTGCCGTTATCGTCCTGCTGGCGAAATATATTGAACAACACCGCTATTTCCAAATTGCACAAATTGATATTGTGAACGAACGCGGCAGCACCGAATTTCAAAATGCCAATCGGCAGCAGATATTCCAGTCCGTATTGCCGAGCCTGACCGGCAGCTTTTTTTCGGTCAACGTGCATCAGGCGCAAAAAGCCGCACAGGCCACGCCGTGGGTGGCACAGGCCAAAGTCAGCAGAGTGTCGTTTTCCAGCATCAAAATTGATGTGCAGGAATATCATGCCGTTGCACGATGGCTGAACAATGGCACGGAAGCGGGGCTGGTGGACAGCAGCGGCCGTGTTTTCCAAGCGCCCACAGATGAGAAATTGCCCGAATTCGATGCGCCGGCAGACGAACTGAACACAGTAATGAAGCAATATCATTTGCTTAACGGGCAATTAAAATCTTTGCGTTTGGAAATCGAACGTTTAAAATATGATGCGCGCGGCGCATGGACAATGCGCCTGACCAACGGTGTGGAAGTGCGCTTGGGTAAACAAGATATCCACACCCGGGTTCAACGGCTGATTCAATATTGGCAATCCGAATTGAGTGTATTGGCACCGTATTTGGATTATGTGGATATGCGTTATCCGCACGCATTTGCCGTCAAACTCAATGCAGATGTCCCGGCGGAATTCAATCCTCTGGTGCGGGCAGAACAAACGGCAGCCGACAATAGTATTCAAGAATAATGGAAGAAACATGAACGAAAAACAGCAATATATCTGCGCACTCGATATCGGCACCTCAACGGTTATCGCTTTGGTGGGCGAGGTGGTGGATGACGAAATCAATATTGTCGGCGTGGCAGAGGTGGAATCGCGCGGATTGACTGCGGGCATGGTCACCAATATCGATGCGACCACTCAAGATATTAAAGCCGTGATTGCGGAGGCAGAGCGCATGGCAGGCTGCAAAATCCGCAGCGTGACGACAGGGATTACCGGCAACCATATCCGCAGCCTTAATTCGCAAGGCGTAGTGAAAATCAAAGACGGCGAAGTGAGCAAAGCCGATGTGGAACGTGCCAAAGACACGGCCAAAGCCGTCAATATTCCACCGGACCACCAAATTTTGCACACGGTGGTGCAGGAATATATTATCGACAACCAACTGGGCGTGCGTGAACCGATCGGCATGAGCGGCGTACGCTTGGATACGCGCGTACACATTATTACAGGGGCGGTAACGGCGCTGCAGAACATTCAAAAATGTATCAAACGCTGCCAGCTGGAAGTGGATGCCATTATGCTGCAGCCTTTGGTTTGCGCCGAAGCGGTGCTGACCGAAGACGAAAAAGAATTGGGCGTGTGCGTGATTAATATTGGCGGCGGCACGACTGATATTGCGGTTTATACCAACGGCGCCATCCGCCACACCGCCGTGATTCCGATTGCGGGCGACCACATCACGCGCGATTTGGCGCAAGCCTTGCGCACACCGTATCATGCGGCAGAACGCATTAAAACCTATCACGGCGTGGCGCTGGAAGATTTGGACGGTTTGGATGAAATGGTGGAAGTGCCCAGCGTGGGCAACCGTCCGCCGCGCCAGATTGCCCGCCGCAATTTGGCCAGCGTTATCGGGCCGCGCGTTGAGGAAATCTTGCTGCTGACATTAAACGAGCTGCGTCATGCCGGCTATCCGGAAGAGCTGCTCACATCGGGCATTGTCCTGACGGGCGGTGCATCATTGCTGCGCGGCGTGGTAGAATTGACAGAAGAGGTCTTTAATCTGCCGGCGCGCATCGGTGTGCCGCACGATTCGGGACATTTGTCGGAGCGTATCCGCAATCCGCGTTATTCCACTGCCATGGGCTTGCTGGAGGCTGCAAAAGAGCGCGTGCAACAGAAAAACGGTGGTTCTACGGGCAGTGTGCGTTCCGCATCGTTTGGCAATAAAGACAAAACGGGCGGTTCGTCGCAGAACAAACGCGCGGACAATGAGAAAAATACCGATATGCAGGCATTGGATTTGCCGGAACCGAGACCGCGCAAGGCCAATATTTTCACGCGAATCGTTACTTGGATGCGGGAAAATTTATAAGCGTTCAGGCAGCCTGCACTTTATCGAATTCATATTTTTATTTTGTTTGAGTACACGTTACGAATAACGTGAGGAGTAAAACATGACAAACTTTGTCTCTAATCTTGTAGAAGCAACCACGGGCGCGGCAGTCATCAAGGTGATTGGCGTGGGCGGCGGCGGCTGTAATGCCATCAACAATATGATTGAAAATCCGATTTGCGGCGTGGAATATATCAGCGCCAATACCGATTCCCAATCATTGAGCAACAGCCAGGCAGCCACCAAAATCCAATTAGGGGCAAGTTTGACGCGCGGTTTGGGTGCGGGTGCAAATCCGGAAGTGGGGCGCGATGCCGCATTGGAAGACCGCGAAGCCATTTCCAAAGCCATCAGCGGCGCGAATATGCTCTTCATCACCACCGGCATGGGCGGCGGCACAGGCACGGGCGCGGCACCGGTGATTGCTGAAATTGCCAAAGAAATGGGTATTTTGACGGTGGCCGTGGTTACACGCCCGTTCAAGCACGAAGGCAAGCGCACGCAAGTTGCCCAGCAAGGCATTGATTTGCTGAAACAGCATGTGGATTCGCTGATTGTGGTGCCGAACGACAAGCTGCTCAGCGCATTGGGCAAAGGCGTTACCGTGCGTGCCGCATTCCGTGCCGCCAATAATGTATTGCGCAACGGCGTGGCGGGGATTTCGGAAATCATCACATCGCCCGGTTTGATTAACTTGGACTTTGCCGACGTGAAAAACATGATGAGCATTACAGGCATGGCGATGATGGGGATTGGCGAATCCAAAGGCAGCGACCGTGCGCGCGTGGCGGTGGAACAGGCAATTTCCAGCCCGCTGTTGGACGATGTGAGTTTGAGCGGTGCGCGCGGCGTGCTGGTCAATATCACCACGGCGCCGGACAGCTTCATTTTGGACGAATACGAAGAAATCATGTCGGTGGTGAACAATTACGCCGCGCCCGATGCGGAACTGAAATTCGGTACGGCGGAAGACGAATCCATGCCGGAAGACGCCATCCGCATCACCATTATCGCCACCGGCCTGCGCGACAGCGATTATGCCATGCACGAATCTTATGCGCGCCCAATGCAGCCTGCACGTCCGGTTCAGGATACGCACGCATTCCATAACGGCGTGGAAACCCTGATTCGTTCCGGCCGCGATGCCCGCAGCATCAATTTGGTGGCCGCCGATTTTTCCAACCAATCCGTGATTGACGATTTTGAAACCCCTGCGGTGCTGCGTCGTCAAAACCGCAGCGAATAATCCGAAAAAGCAGCCTGCACCTTGAATATCGAAGTGCAGGCTGCTTTTGTTTGCAGTAAACCGTTTGGCAAGGAGCATACACATGTTAAATCATCAAAATACCGTTGTGCTGGTGGTCGATATTCAGGAGCGACTGCTGCCCGTGCTGCATCAGTCGGCAGAGTTTGCCGCCGCATGCCGCCGTTGGATTCAGGGCAGCCAATACCTGTCGCTGCCCATCATTCTCACGGAGCAATACCCCAAAGGCTTGGGCAAAACCGTTGCCGATGTGGCCGTACTGCTGAATGATGCCCCCGTGTTTGAAAAAACGCGCTTTTCTGCCTTCACTGAAGAAGTGCAGGCTGCTTTGGCACAACACAAACCGCAAAACGTCATCCTGATTGGCTGCGAAGCCCATATTTGCGTGTTGCAGACTGCATGGGATTTGCGCGGGCAAGGCTTTGAAGTGTATGTGCCGCAGGAATGCGTAACATCGCGCACTGCCGCCAACAAGCAAAACGGCATCGACCAAATGCGCGAGGTCGGCGTGCACATCAGCAATATCGAAAGCCTGCTGTTCCAAATGCTGCAAGACGCGCAACATCCGCAATTTAAAAACATTTCCAAGCTCATCGCATGACACCGCGGCGCGCACGGCAGGGCGATCTGGCGGAGATTGTCGCCATTTACAACAGCACCGTGGCTTCCGGGCAGTCCACCGCCGATTTGCAACCTATCCGCATCGAACAGCGACAGGCATGGTTCGATGCCCACCGGCAGCCGCATCGCCCGCTTTATGTGTGGCGCGACGATCAGCAGAACATGGTCGCATGGGCCAGTTTCAGCGATTATTATCCGCGCGAGGCCTACCGAATCAGCGCAGAAATCAGCATTTATATCCACGAATCCTACCGCGGGCGCGGCTTGGGGCGCGAAATTCTGGCATTTATGCTGGCGCTCGCGCCCGATTTGGGGATTCGCAACGTGCTGGCGGTGATTTTCGCCCACAATGCCGCCAGCCTGCATCTGTTTGAACGCTTCGGCTTTGAAACCTGGGGGCGGCTGCCCGCCGTGTGCGAAATGCCGAAACGGACAGCGGACGTGCTCATTCTGGGCAAAGCGCTTACCGACCATTAACACATCAGAGGTTTTTATGAACACACTATTGCCTTTTTTCGGCGTGATTCGCGTTACCGGCGATGACCGCCACGAATTTCTGCACAACCAATTTTCCAACGATATTAAAAATTTAAGTGAAAAAACGGCGTGCTATGCCACTTACAACACGCCGAAAGGCCGCGTCATTGCCAATATGCTGGCGTATTGCGCGGATGATGCCGTTTTCCTGATTTTGGCGGCGGATTTGGCGGAAAAAGTGGCCAAGCGTTTGCGGATGTTCGTGCTGCGCGCCAAAGTGCAGATGGAGGTTTTGGCCGATTGGGGCGTTGCAGGCTGCCTGCCGGAGAACGCGCCGGTAGTGTATCCGAGCGAACCGAAACTGCAATTATCGTGCAATGAAGCAGGGCAAATCGAACTGCCCCACGGCGGCTGCCTGACTTTGGCGCCGAAATCCGATTTACCGGCCCATGACGCTGCGGCTGAATCCGCATGGAACCGCCACGAAATCCTGTGCGGCTATCCGTGGATTAGCGCGGCCACCAGCGAAACCTGTGTAGCGCAAATGCTGAACCAGCACACCATCGGCGGCGTGCATTTCCGCAAAGGCTGTTATCCCGGGCAGGAAATCATTGCCCGCGCGCAATACCGCGGACAGGTCAAACGCGGTTTGGCGGTGGCGGAAAATGCCGTGCCGCAGCCCGCAGGCGTACCTGTGCAGGACGCGCAGCAGGCGGAAGCAGGCATTGTGATTAACCAATCAGGCAGCCTGCACCTGCTGGTGGTGAAACACGCTGCCGCGCAGCACAGCATGTTTGCAGAAGACGGCAGCCCGTTTGCCGTGCAGCATCTTTTCTTTGCCACCGACGACCAAGGCGAAGACTGATTATGCTGCCGCTGCCCCGCAAACGCCCGAAAACCGCCGCCGCCCTGCGCCGCCGCCTGAACTGGTGGTCGCCGCTGTTTTTCGCCGGCATACAAATCACATATTTGTCGGACGATTTCATGCACTGCCGCGCCCGCCTGCGCAACTGGTTCAACACCAAAAACACGCACGGCAGCCAGTTCGGCGGCAGCCTGTTTGCGCTGACCGACCCGATTTACCCCATCATGCTCGGCTGCCTGTATGGCGACAAATATTATGTGTGGGACAAATCCGCGCATATCGAGTTTGTCCAACCGGCGATGGGCGAAGTGTATCTGGACTGCCGCCTGAGCCACGCCGACCGCACCAGCATTGAAGCCGCCACGGCGAATGGCGAAAAGCATTTTCCCGTGTTCACCGTGCGCATTTTCAATGCCCGCAACGAAACCATCGCCGTGGCCACGCGCACGCTGTATATCCGGCTGAAAAAGGAATACCGTCCCGCCGAATAGAATATTCTGTGTGAAAAGCAGCCTGCACTTGGGGAGGCATTGGGACGGGAACTGCTGGAAAATAAAATTAAACGTTAGTCACTTCTTGTCTGGATAAATCCCATTTCCAAAGGAGACATCATGCGTGTGCCCGACCATCCCCTTCTTGCCCCCTACAAAGCGGCCATTCTCGCTGCCGAGAAACCCACTGCCGAAATCACTCTCGAGCCCTGCGGTAATCTGACCTTGAGCCAGAGCAAAATCGGCGGGTTGCCCTATCTGCCGCTTGACGCAGAATACCCGCGCAACCCCTACCACCAGCCGCTGACCCTGCTCGCGCAAATCAACTTCGCCGAAATGCCGCCACTGCCCGATTTTCCAACAAGCGGCATCCTGCAATGGTTTATCAACCTGCACGGCTTCTTCAACTGTTGGGGCTTGGATTCCAAAAATCCGTTGAATCAAGATGGCTTCCGCGTGCTGTACTATCCCGAAGTGCTGTCGGATGATGCGCTGGTGCGGGACTTCTCCTTTCTGGAAAACGTTCCGCCCGTGCCGCCGCCCAAGCGTAGCCTGTGGCGGCGCATCAAAGACTGGGGCATGGAGGGCGAAAGCCATCCCCCGTTCGTTCATCCCTGCGCCATCCGTTTCCAATCCGGTAGCCAGTTTCCTTCGTTTCAAGACTGCACCCTGCACCTGCGCGGCGAAGGCGTGCCCGACATCACCTACGACAACTACGAACACGACGACGGAGCCGCCTGCGATGCCTATACCGAATTCGTATTTGCCGAAAGTGCCACAGACAAACACGGCTACTATAACGGCGGCCACCGCATCGGCGGCTATCCCGAGTTCACGCAGGAAGACCCGCGCGCCTCGGTGCCGGCATTCCGCGAATATGTGCAGCTGATGCAGCTCGACAGCGACGACAAACACACCATGTGGGGCGATGCCGGTGTCGGCCACCTGTTCATCCATCCCGATGATCTGCGCCGCCGCGATTTTTCCCGCGTGATGTACAGCTGGGACTGTTGTTGAGCGGCACACATCCCGCAAATCCCCTTTTAAAAGCAGCCTGCACTCTGAAAACCAAAGTGCAGGCTGCTTTTTCGCATTGATTTTAAAGCGTTTATATAGTGGATTAAAATAAAAATGAGGCAAGGCGGCGAGCCGCAAGGCGTACAAATAGTACGTCAAGGCGAGCCAACGCCGTATCATTGCGATTTTAATTCACTATAAAACGCCGTGATTGATTTGCTGCAACACGGCCACCGGGTCTGCCGCCTGTGTAATCGGCCGCCCCATCACCAGATAGCTCGAACCGGCGGCAAGCGCCTGTTGCGGCGTCATAATGCGGCGCTGGTCGTCGTTGTTGCCGGCCACGTCGAGGCGGATGCCGGGCGTGACCAGCAGGAATTCGTTGCCCAGTGATTGGCGCAGGGCTTGGGCTTCATGCGCGGAGCAGACCACGCCGTCCAAACCCGAATCCTTCGCCAATGCCGCCCATGCCAGCACCAATTCTTCGGGTGTTTGCGTGAAACCGAGCTCGCGCAGGTCGCCCTGTTCCATGCTGGTGAGCACGGTAACGCCGATGAGCTGCGGACGCTGGCGGTAATTGGCCACCGCGTCGGCCGCCGCTTCCATCATGCGCCGCCCGCCCGAAGCGTGCATATCGACCAGCCACACGCCCATGTCGGCCGCCACTTTGCAGGCTTGGGCAACGGTGTTGGGGATGTCGTGGTATTTCAAATCTAGAAACAGTTTGAAGCCTTGCTGAATCAGCTTTTCCACCAGGCTGCGGCCGGTGGCGGTGAAGAGTTCTTTGCCGATTTTGAGTTGGCACAATTCGGGCGACAGGCGGCGCACAAAGGCAAGCGTGTCGTGTTCGTTGGCAAAATCCAGCGCGACAATAACGGGTGTGCGTGCGGTGGAGAGCGGGTAGTCGGTGATGAGGGGGTTCATGGTGGTTCTCGATAAGCAAAATGATGGGAAAAAGCAGCCTGCACACGGAAAACGCAGTTTCTGCGAAGCTAAAACGGGGTTCAGACGTTCAAATAACCCAAATGCTCCAATAAGATAAACGTGCCGATGCCGATAAGCACTACGCCGCCCGCCATTTCTGCACGGCTGCCGATTTTCTGACCGAGCAGGCGGCCGAGTCGCAGGCCGATGGCTGCCATGATGGTGGTGCTGGTGCCGATGGCCAGGGCGGTGAGCCAGATATTGGCGTCCAAAAAGGCCAAGCCCACGCCCACCACCATGGAATCGATGCTGGTGGCGATGGCGGTGACGACGGTCAGTAGCAGGGTAGCGTCGGTGGGGTTTCCGTCGGCAGCGGCGGCTTCGTCGTCGTCATGCAGCGCGCCCCAAATCATTTTCAGCCCCAGCGCCAGCAGCAGGCCGAACGCCAGCCAGTGGTCGTATTCGGCAATAAATTTCTGCGCCATGCTGCCGGCCAGCCAGCCGATGAGCGGCGTTATGGTTTCGACAATGCCGAAAATCAGCGCGGTTTTAACGGTTTGCCGCCAAGTATAGTGCAGGCTGCCTGCACCGCGCGCCAATGCGGCGGCAAAGGCATCGACCGACATGCCCAAGGCCAGCAGGATAGTGGTTAATAAGTTCATTGTTGTTTGTTTTTATTTTATATTTTTTACACGGTGCGCTCTTCGGGCAAGCGTCCCGCCCAGTCGCAGGCAAACTGGTAAGCCGTGCGTCCCGAACGGCTGCCGCGCGATTGCGCCCAGTTGAGGGCGGCTTTCCGCGCGGTGTCGTCCCATTTCGTGCCGAAATCGAGCAGCCACAAGCGGGCGGCGGCCAAATATTCGTCTTGCGAAAACGGATAAAAGCTGAGCCACAGCCCGAAGCGGTCGGACAGCGAAACTTTTTCTTCCACCGCTTCTTTTTGGTGGATTTCGCCGCCGGTTTGCACGTTTTCGTGCATGTATTCGGGCATCAGGTGGCGGCGGTTGGAGGTGGCATAAACCAAAACATTGTCGGCGCGGCGCGACAGGCTGCCATCCAACGCGGTTTTCAGGGCTTTGTAGCCGTCTTCGCCTTCTTCAAACGACAAATCGTCGCAAAACACGATGAATTTTTCGGGGCGCGGTTCCAGCAGCACCAAGAGCACGGGCAGGGTGGCCAAATCGTGTTTGTCCACTTCAATCAGGCGCAGGCCTTGTTCGGCGTATTCGTGCAGCAGCGCTTTGACCAGCGACGATTTGCCGGTGCCGCGCGCGCCGGTCAGCAAAACATTGTTGGCAGCGCGGCCTGCCAGAAACTGCTCGGTGTTGCGCACCAGTTGCCGCATTTGGGTGTCGATGGCGGCTAGGCGGTTCAGCGGGAAGGTGTGCGGGTGTGGCAGGCTGTGCAAAATGCCACGGTTGCCCGCTTTTTGCCAACGGAAGGCGATGCTGGCCGCCCAATCGGGTTCGCGCTCTTCGGGGGGCAGCAGTGCGTCCAAGCGGTTGAGCACGGACAAGGCTTTTTGCACAATCGGCTTGATATTTTTGAATTTCATGAAATTACTCTTTTTCTGCCGCCACGCCGATATAAATGCGCGGTGCGCCGTTGATGGGGTGTGCTTCGAAATCGGTGGTGAACAGGCGCGGCAGGTTTTCGGTTTGCTCGATGCGTTTCCAGGTGTTGAACAGGCTTTGCGGCTCTAAATCGGGCACGTCGTAACGCAGGTAGTCTTGTGCGGGCAGCTGGGTTTCGTGGGCGAAATCGGGCGTGGGCAGGTCGAGTGCGACCAGGCGGCCGAGTGTGATGCTGACTTGGTCGGGCTCTGCGTCGTTGTATTGGTACACGCAATAGACGGTGAGCGTGAACGAGGGCAGGCGCGAGGCTTTGTGGTTCTGCCAGTCCGTCCACAGGCGGTTGAGGGTTTCGTGGGCTTTGTCCAATGTGGTGGTGGCGTGAATGCCCATGATGCGCATGGGAGCGTGTAATGCGGTGCGTTCTGCTGGCATGGTGTGTCCTTTCTATGTTGTGTGCGGCTGGGTTGGCAAAAAGCAGCCTGCACCCGTGTGGGGCAGGCAGGGCGGCCATGAATGTCCGAGCCAGTGTTGCGTTGCGGCGTGCAGGCTGCTTTTCACGCAAAACGCCCGTTCGTAAACAGGCGTGTGGTTCGGATGTTGTGCCGTATCAATATAAATCGCGGCGGATTTGGCGGATGTCGCGCCAGCCGCCATTGGTTTTCACCAGTGTGATTTTTTCGTTCAGCGGCTGTTTCAAATCTTCGTACATCGGGGTGTCGCGCAGCAGCGTTTTCGCCCAAGAAGGCATTTGGATGTCGGCCTGATACGCCACTTGGCTCACGGTGATGCCGTTGGCGGGGGTGGGCTCGGTGTAATAGCGGATGTCGGTCACTTTTTGTTGGCCGACGCACAACAGCGCGCCGTGCGGAGACGGAACGAAATAATTTTCGCCTTTGGGCGTGAGCTGGTAGGAATAATAGCGGATGGTTTCTTCGCCTTCGCCGATGCGCTTGCTTTCCGCGCTGCTGTAAATGCCGGCATCCACCAAGGCTTCCATTTGCTCTGCGGCGGCATGGTTGGCGTGTTTGCCGTCGGGGCGGCGTTTCAGGAAGCGGACTTCGCGTGCGCCCAGCAATTCTTGCGTGATTTCGTCATTTTCTTTCAGGCGCGTGTCGATGGTCAGTTGGAAAGGCACGCAGATTTGGTTCAGGGTTTTGGACGCGTCCAATGCCTTTTGCACATCGGATTTGGAAATTTGTGAAGGAGAACAAGCGCTAAGCAAGCAGACGGCCAAACCGCCGAGCCATAATTTTTTCATGTTGCGTTTCCTGTGGGTTGCGGATGGAAAAAGGCGGCAAATGATTGCCGAACATGGGAAGGATAACGGCAAATTCGCAGAACGACAAGACAAAAAATAATGAATTTCGTACAATAGCCGATATTTTTTTGTGTCAGGACAAATTTATGCGGCATCTTTACGGCATCACCAACTGCTCGACAGTGAAAAAAGCACGCGCATGGCTGGAAGCGCGGCAGATAGACTATGTGTTTCACGATTTCAAAAAAGAAGCGCTCACGGCGGAATGGCTGGCTGCCTGCCTGCAACACGTCCCACTGGAAATTTTGTTGAACAAGCGCGGCACGACATGGCGCAAACTCACGCCCGAAGAGCAGGCGCAGGCGGCCGACGAATCCGGCGCCATCGCGCTGATGTGCGCATACCCCAGCCTTATCAAACGCCCCATTCTGACGGACGGCAACGGTGTATTGGCAGGCTTTGACGAAGCGCAATACGCCCAATACGTGCAGGCTGCCGGATAGCACCCGCGCAAAAAGCAGCCTGCATATCGGCCATATTGATTCAATAAACCGCCCCATCCGAAAGTGCAGGCTGCTTTCGGACGGATTCAAAAGCAGCCTGCACTTTTCCCAACGCTATGCAGACCCTATTCATTGCCGATTTGCACCTTTCCGACCACGAACCGGAGCTGACCCGCCTGCTGTGCCGCTTCCTGCACGAGCACGCGGAAACCGCCGCCGAATTGTATATTCTGGGTGACCTGTTTGAAGCATGGACGGGCGACGACGACCCAAGCCGCACCGCCGCGCAAGTGGCCGAAGCATTGGCCGCCTTTGCCCGCCGCGCCCCCGTGTATTTCATGGCCGGCAACCGCGACTTCCTGCTGGGCAATGCCTATGCCGCCCGCGCCGGAATACAGATTCTGCCCGAACCCTGCGTCATTGAACGGCACGGTAGGCGGATTCTGCTCACGCACGGCGATGAAATGTGCACCGACGACACGGATTACCAAAAATACCGCACCGTCATCCGCCGCCCATGGGTGTGCAGGCTGCTTTTGAGCCTGCCGTTCGCCCTGCGCCGCCGTATTGCCGAGAAAATGCGCAACGCCAGCCGCCAACGCCAAAAAAGCGCCGACGTATATGCCATTGCCGATGTTACCGAAGCCGGCGTGCAGGCTGCTTTTGTAAACCACGCCCCATTCGATGCCATCGTGCACGGGCACACGCACCGGCCAAATACCCATCAACACCAATGCGGCCACCGCGCCGTGACGCGCTATGTGCTGCCCGACTGGAAACACGGCGAAGGCGGCTATCTGTCGCTCGATGCCGACGGCTTTTGCTTCCACGCACTCCCCGAATCCGCCAACCCAACTTCAGAAACCGAATCATGACCCACCCCTTCCGCCGCAACCGCTTTTTCCGCAACACCTTGCCCGAAGCCAATATTTCCGAGCTAGGCAACATCCGCTCGCTGCATTTGGGCACGCCCACCATTCAAAGCTCCATGAACGTGGACAATCCGGTGGAATTGGTACTGTCGTACAGCCGCGCCATGATGTCGTGGCTGCTGTTTGCGGACGAACTGCCGCAGCACATCACGCAAATCGGCTTGGGCGGCGGCTCGTTCGCCCGCTGGCTGCACCATTATCTGCCCGACTGCCGCCAAACCGCCGTGGAAATCAACCCACAGGTGATTCAGATTGCCCGCGCCTCGTTCTACCTGGATTTCGAGGGCGACGCGTTCCAGATTATCGAAGCGGACGGCGCGGAATATATTCAGATTCTGCGCGGCAATACCGACGTGGTGCTGGTGGACGGCTTTGACGGCGTGCAGATTATCGACGAACTGGTGGCCGAGCCGTTTTTCCACGACTGCCACATGGCATTGAGCGAAAAAGGCATTTTTGCCGCCAACTGGTGGAGCGGCGACAAACGCTATCCGCTGTTCCTGCAACGGCTGCGCACGATTTTCGACAACCGCGTTTTGGAAGTGCCGGCCACCACCCACGGCAATGTGGCGGTGCTGGCCTTTTGCAGCGAACCCGAATTGAACATCGAAAAACTGAAAAAGCGTGCCGACAAATTGGGCAAACGCTACGGATTGGACTTTTTCCGCATGCTGATGGACGCGAAAGGTCGCAATCTGCATAACCAGAAACAATTTCTTTGGCGCAAGGGGCAGGGCGCATGAAGGCCGATATCCTGACGGACGATACGCCGTTTGCCGCAGCCGCCCAAGCCGCCGTGCGCCTGCTGCACCGTTTGTCGCCCGAGAATGCGGCGGCTGCGGAACCGTTCGTACTGCACCTGTTTGACGCATTGGCGCAGGGCGACACGCTGGTTTATGTGGACGACGGGGAAGCGGCCGCCTTAAACGCCATGCCCGATTTGGTCGGCAGGGACGGCGATACGCCACTGGTGTTGCGCGGCAGGCAGTTGTTTCTGGCGAAATATTTTCGGCAGGAGCAGGAATTGGCATGGCACATCCGCCGCATTATGCAGGCAGCCTGCACCGTGCCCGAGCCGGCCGCCGTGTCGGACAAATTGCAGCAATGGTTTGCCGATGAGGGCAGCTTTGACCAGCAGGCAGCCTGCACTTTGGCACTGCTGCAACCATTCATGCTGATAAGCGGCGGGCCGGGCACGGGCAAAACCACCACCGTTGCCAAACTGCTGGCGCTGCTGTGTTCGGACGGCAGCCTGCCGCGCATTGCCTTGGTGGCGCCCACGGGGAAGGCGGGCGCGCGTTTGTCGCAGGCGCTGCAAAATGCCGTGGGGCGGCTGAAAGGGCTGCCGGACCATGTGGCCGCACATTTGCAGCGCATCGAAGGGCAGACGGTGCACCGCCTGTTGGGGCTGAAACCGCCGCTGATGCAGCCTGCCTATAACGAACGGCATCCGCTGCCGGTGGATATCCTGCTGATTGACGAAGCTTCCATGCTGGACAACCATTTGTGTCTGCAACTGCTCAAAGCCGTAGCGGACGGCTGCCGCGTCATCCTGCTGGGCGACACGGAACAGCTGCCGTCCGTCGGCGCGGGTGCGGTGCTGGAAGCCTTAACCCAAACGCCGCCGCTGTCCGAATCGGTGCACAACGCGCTGCAAACGTATCTGCCGCACCGCCGCGACTGGCAAACCCTGTCGCAGCAGCACGCCCGTTTGACGCGCAGTCACCGCTTCGGCGAAAACAGCGCCATCGGGCAACTGGCGCGTGCCGTGCTGGATGGCGGGGCGCAGGTGGGCGATGTGCTGGCGGCCTTCCCTGATGCGCTGCAACAGCACGAAAACGATGCCGACCAAATCGCCCGAATGCTGTGGCAGCGGCACCAGGCTTATTGGCAGGCGGTGGACGGCGGCCATGTGCAGGCTGCTTTTGCCGAACAGCAGAAATGCGTGGTGCTGACCGCGCTGCGTCACGATGCCGAACGTATCAACCGCCATTACACGCAGCGCCTGCAAATTCAGCGGCACATCGCCCCGAACGCCGCATGGTTCGCCGGCCAAATCATCCTGATTACGCGCAATGCGCCCGCGCAGCATCTGTATAACGGCGACGTGGGCATCATCATGCAGCCTGCACAGGCCGAAACGGGGCTGACGGCCTGCTTCGCCCATGGGGAATCCTACCGCAGCGTGCCGTTGAGCCGCCTGCCCGAACACGAAACCGCGTTCGCATTGACCGTCCACAAAAGCCAAGGCTCGGAATACGGCGAAGTGTGGTATGCCGCGCCGGAGCAAGCCGCCGTGAGCCGCGCCCTGCTGTACACCGCCATCACCCGTGCCAAAGAAAAATTCGCGTATTGGGGCAGCATGGAGGGCTTTCACGCCGCCTGCCGCCAAGCCGAACGGCGGCACACCGCGCTGGACGTGTTTTTGCGCGAAAAGCAGCCTGCACTGTTCGATTGAGCGGGGGCGGCAAACAAACACCGCCGTTGGGGGCAAAATTAGGATAAAATGCGCCTGGCACGAAATACCCGGGTGCAGGCTGCTTTTTCTGTCTGCGCGGCAAAAAAGCAGCCTGCACTTTGTTCTACCCGTTTCAACAACACAGAAAGCCTTCCATGACCCAAGAATCCTTAAGCTACCGCGACGCAGGCGTCGATATCGACGCGGGCGACCAACTGGTCGAAAACATCAAACCCTTTGCCAAACGCACCATGCGCCCCGAAGTGTTGGGCGGCTTGGGCGGCTTCGGCGCGCTGGTGGAAATCAACAAAAAATATCAAAACCCCGTCCTTGTGAGCGGCACGGACGGCGTGGGCACCAAACTCAAGCTCGCCTTCGAATGGGACAAGCACGACACGGTCGGCATCGATTTGGTGGCCATGAGCGTGAACGATATTTTGGTGCAGGGCGCAGAGCCTTTGTTTTTCTTGGATTATTTTGCGTGCGGCAAACTGGATGTGGCGCGTGCCACCGATGTGGTCAAAGGCATTGCGGCCGGTTGCGAAGAATCCGGCTGCGCCCTGATTGGCGGCGAAACGGCGGAAATGCCCGGTATGTATCCCGACGGCGAATACGATTTGGCGGGCTTTGCCGTGGGCGTGGTGGAAAAAGACCGCGTGATTAACGGCCGCAATATTCGGGCGGGCGACATCGTACTGGGACTGGCTTCCAACGGCGCGCATTCCAACGGCTATTCGCTGGTGCGTAAAATCCTGGCGCGCGACAATCCCGATTTGGACGCGCCTTTTGACGGCGGTAAAACCCTGCGCGAAGCGATTATCGCGCCCACGCGCCTGTATGTGAAACCCGTTTTGGAAGCGTTGAAACATTTTGAAATCAAAGGTATGGCGCACATTACCGGCGGCGGTATCACCGAAAACGTGCCGCGTGTGCTGCCGGAAAACTGCGTTGCCCAAATCGATGCGTCCGCATGGCAGATGCCCAAGCTGTTCCAATGGCTGCAACAGGGCGGCAACGTGGCGACGGCGGAAATGTACCGCACGTTCAACTGCGGCATCGGCATGGTGGTGATTGTGTCGCCCGAAGTGGCGGAGCAGGCGGAGAAGCTGTTTGCCGAGCAGGGCGAAACCGTGTACCGCTTGGGCAAAATCCGCGAGCGCGTGGGTGACGAACACCAAACGCAAGTCGCGTAATAGTCGATTTGGTTTGTGAAAAGCAGCCTGCACTCTGGAAACATGCGGAGTGCAGGCTGCTTTTTGATGTGCGAAAAACGAAACGTGGGGCGGGCAGCCATCTTGCGTGGGTATGGCGGCGCAACGCCATGT
>NZ_GL870929.1:576106-578129 GCF_000190695.1 Kingella denitrificans ATCC 33394 | reverse complement strand
TTGGACAGTATTCCGAACGATCCGAAAGGAAAAAGAAATGTTGCTGACACGTCTCGCCGCCCTATGCCTGACCGCCGCCCTATGCGCCTGCGGCGGCACACAAACCGAAACCCCATCCCAACCGGAAAAACCGGCGGCAGCCCCGGCCTCGGAAGCATCTGCTTCCCCTGCCGCGCCGTCTGAAAACACCGCTGCCGCCTCATGGAAAACGGCCGCCGAATTTCGCGCGCCCAACGGTTTGCGCTACCTCTATGTCGTCATCGACACCCCCGCAACACGTGATGACCTGATTGCGGTTGCGGGCGACATACACCGCAAAGAACCCGATGCATGGCTGTTTTTATTGGATGCCGAAGAAAAAATACCCGAAATGTTGGCGGCTAACCGTAGCGGCGATATGTCTTCCTTCCCGGCCGAATGGGTCAAACAACATTTGTCGGGCAGTACGTCGCTGATGCTGATGCCCGACGGAAAACGCCGATGGGCCGTATTTGAAGGCCAATCGCGCAGCGAGCCGATTGCTGAACTGCCCTGCATAGAAGGACAGGGGATGTGTACTGATTAGGTTTGCGTCATCCCCAAACACAAATTCTGCCGTATCCACCGAAAAGGCCGTCTGAAAATATGTTTTCAGACGGCCTTCCCCTATCCCCTCAAATCAATCCGGCCTGCTTCAACTCGTTTTTCAGATAAGCATAATAAACCGGCGCGATGATGATGCCGCCGATGCCGAAAATCCGCTCGAACACCACCATTACCAGCAGTAATTCCCACGCACTCGATTCGATTTCCGAACCGATAATCTTCGCATTCAAAAAATACTCCAGCTTGTGCACCACCACCAAAAACATCAGCGAGGCCGCCGCCACATACAGCGACGCACCCAAGCTCAAAATAATAATCACCGTATTGGATACCAGATTGCCCGCCACCGGCACCAGCCCCACCACAAACGCAATCACCAAAACAGTGAGGCGGAAGGGCAGCTCCACTCCGAACGCGGGCAGAATCAGATAAAGGTACACGGCGGTAAAGGCCGTATCAATCAGAGAAATCTTCACCTGCGCGATAAACACACGCTCGAAGCTGCTTTGGAAATTGACGATGCGCCGCACCAGCTCCGCCTTGAAGGGTGGCATCCGGCGGCGTTTCATACGGGCGTTTAGACGGTGGAAACTGAGCAGCGCGCCGACAATCACACCGATGATGATGTAAACAAACACCGTCAGACTGTTTTTACTGATGCGCGTCAGCGTATCGCCATACTCCTTCAGCAGCCTGGCCGCCGCCGTTTTGATTTCGGCCAGATTGTTCGGCAGCATATTGGCCACCGATGCCGGCAGGTCGGCACTGTTTTTCGTATCCTCGATAATCGCCGCCAGCTTGCCCATCATCACCGCGATATGGCCGCCTTGAATCAAGTGGTACACGCCGAACGCCATCAGCACAATCGCCAGTAACACCAAGCCTATGGTCAGCGTGGCCGACAACAGATTGACATTATGCGCGTTCAGCGAGCGGCGCAGGAAGGCATTGCGCCGAAACAGCCGGCGGCGGAACCACAAAATCAGGCCGTTGGTGCGGGTAATGAAGATATAGGTCAGAATAACCGACAGCAGCAGCGGCAGGAAATGAAAATGCAGCACGGCCAACAGTGCGGCGGCAGTGAGAAAATAGGACACCGTGCGGAGTTTCGGCGTATCGGCGGGAATGCGGGTCGTCATATCAATCGTTTCGTTTGGAATACAGTCAGGCCCGGCCATGCGGGCGGGCAGGCATTATACCGCGTACAGGCCGTCTGAAAGCAGGGTTGCCGACACCGTTTTCAGACGGCCTCACATGCGGACGGCGGGAACAGCTGTTGTCATACGGTCTGATTGTGTATATGATAACGACCGTCGTGCCGCTGTAGCTCAGTCGGTAGAGCAGCGCATTCGTAACGCGAAGGTCGGGGGTTCGATTCCCTTCTCCAGCACCATTTCTACCGATAAAAGGCCGTCTGAAAAATGGTTTTCAGACGGAG
>NZ_GL870929.1:566512-575090 GCF_000190695.1 Kingella denitrificans ATCC 33394 | reverse complement strand
GGGGGGATTTTGCAAAGGTCTCCGTCGATGATTATCGTAATCCAAATAATCCCTTACCGCATTAACTATCTCCTCTCGTGTATTAAATTCCCGACCATAAACGCATTCCGTTTTTAATAGTTCGAAAGCAGTAAATATTCGTACTGCGCTACATCCGGGAACTCCAACCGATATGCAGGCACAATTTACGTTGTTAAATATGGTTGCAGAAGGCAACAGTATCATTACCGAGACTATTTTTGAAAACCGTTTTATACATATTCCGGAATTGATTCGGATGGGCGGTAAAGCGGAAATCGAAGGGAATACCGCAGTTTGTCATGGCGTAGCTACCTTGTCCGGAGCCGAAGTGATGGCAACCGATTTACGAGCTTCAATTAGTTTCCGAATCAATATATAATAAAATCAATAACTTACACTTATCTTTCGTAAAAACTTTGATTTTCGAGGGGCGTTTATTTATTCGAACCCTCCGGATGCAAGCCAATTCCCTGATGGCGTTCTTGTAATTTTGCAATCACATCCGCCCATATTAGTCCTTGATGGTGCAATAACACGGTTAAGTGATAAACCAAATCCGCTGCTTCACTGAGGGTTTCCGGTTTATCTTGCGAAACGGCAGCTAGCGCCGTTTCTACCGCTTCTTCTCCCAGTTTTTGGGCGATTTTCTTAATGCCTTTACTGTGCAGTGTTGCGGTGTAAGAACTAGCCGGATCGGCGTTTTTCTTTTCTGCTAAATGTTGCTCCAGTTGGGCGAACCATGTCCAATGGCTGGTGACTTGTTGGGTAAATCGATGAAAGCAGCTGTCTTCTCCGGTATGACAGGTTGCGCCGATAGGATTGGCTAAAATTAACAAGGTGTCATTGTCGCAGTCCAAGCTCATATCCACGATATTTAAAAAATTCCCCGAGGTTTCCCCCTTGGTCCAGAGGCGTTGCTTGGTACGGGAATAGAAGGTCACCTTGCCTTCATTGATGGTTTTGGCTAAGGCCTCAGAATTCATATATCCCAACATCAACACCTGACCGGTTTGTGCATGTTGGACAATGACAGGCAGTAAGCCATCAACTTTTTGCCAGTTGATAAGGCTAGTATTAAGCATCATTTTCCTTACTCTCTGATTTCAATATTGTGTTGACGCAAATAGCGTTTGAGTTCCCCAATCTGAATAATCTGCTTGTGGAACACGCTTGCGGCTAATGCGCCGTCTACATTGGTTTCGATAAAGGCATCGCGAAAATGCACCATTTCGCCTGCACCGCCCGAGGCAATAAGCGGTACGCGGCATACTTGGCGCACCATTTTAAGCTGTGTGAGATCATAGCCTTGGCGTACGCCATCTTGGTTCATCATATTGAGCACGATTTCACCCGCACCACGGCTTTGTACTTCTTGCACCCAATCAAGTAACTGCCAATGGGTTTGGCGGGTACGGCTTTCATCACCAGTATATTGGTTGACCCAATATTTACTGGTTGATTGCTCAAACCAGCTATCGATGCCAACAACGATCGCCTGCACGCCAAAGCGTTCGGAAAGTTGGTTAATCAAATCGGGATTAGCTAACGCAGGAGAGTTGATCGAGATTTTATCCGCGCCAAAAGCAAATAATTGCTCGGCATCAGCGACAGTTTTAATCCCGCCGGCTACGCAGAAAGGAATATCAATGACTTGCGCCACGCGTTGCACCCAGCTTTTATCCACCGTGCGGCCATCCGATGAAGCGGTAATGTCGTAAAACACTAACTCATCAGCACCTTCGGCAGCATAGCGTTGTGCCAACGGCACAATATCGCCAATAATTTCGTGATTGCGGAATTGCACGCCCTTAACGACTTGCCCATCACGTACGTCCAAACAAGGGATTATCCGTTTTGCCAACATTCGATTGCCTCCGCTACATTAAATTTGCCTTCCAACAAGGCGCGTCCAACAATAACACCTGCTACGCCGGTATTTTTAAGCGCCTCAATATCTGCCAGGCTACCAATGCCGCCCGATGATTGAAATTGAATATCGGGATATTGCGCGCAGATTTCACGATATAAATCAACGTTTGAACCTGCCAAGGTGCCATCACGCGAAATGTCGGTGCATAACACATGGCGTAAGCCGACACTTTGATAGTCTTCGATTACCTCTTCCAACAACACTCCGCTAGCTTCTTGCCAGCCGCTGATTGCCACAATTTTTTGACCGCTTGCATTGATGTTGATGTCCAATGCCAACACGAATTTCTCTGCGCCATATTGAGTAAACCATTGTTTTACGGTGGCGCGTTCTTTAATCGCTGTTGAACCGATCACCACGCGGTTTGCGCCTGCCGCCAATAAATCGACAACATCTTGTTCGCGACGAATCCCTCCACCGACTTGCACAGGGCAGGGCGTTGCAGCAATGATTTGGCGAATTAACGCGGTTTGGCGGGCCTGTGGATTTTTCGCTCCGGTTAAATCTACTAGGTGTAATTGCTGTGCCCCTTGGCGAACGTAATCGGCAAATTGTGCGATAGGATCGTCGCAATAAGTAGTTTGTTTGGCGTAGTCGCCTTGATGTAACCGCACAACTTGACCATCAATTAAGTCAAGGGCGGGAATGATTTGTGATGTTTGCATAGGTTTTCCTGTGTAATGTAATCAGTTCTTCTCTTTAGCAAAGAGGGGTTAGGAGAGATTTAGCAGAAGTAATTTTCAACCTCGTGAGAAATTAGACATCCTAATCAAATCTCCCCCTGCCCCTCTTTTCTAAAGAGGGGGGGGCGTGCGTTATTTTAGCTCTGTGGTTTATTTCACTTTTTCCACAAAATTTTTCAACAACAACGCACCATTTTCGCCTGAACGTTCAGGATGGAATTGCACGCCGTAGAAGTTTTCGTAGGCGATAGCAGCAGAAAAATCCACACCATATTGGCTGGTCGCAATGGTATTTTCATTAGGCAATACCGCATAGCTATGCACAAAATAGAAATGGCTGTCCTGCGCAATGCCATCAAATAGCGGGCTATTTTCATCAAAATGTACGCGATTCCAGCCCATATGTGGCAACGGCAAGCCCGTATCCGGAATCAGTTCGGTTTGCCCACTCATTAAACCAAGGGTGGAAACATTGCCTTCGGTAGAGAATTCCGTCATTAGCTGCATGCCTAAGCAAATGCCTAACACAGGCTGTGTGAGATTTTGGATTATTTCAACCAAGCCTAAGCGTTGTAAATTCAGCATCGCTGCCTTGGCGGTTCCTACACCGGGTAAAATTAATTTATCGGCAGATTTAATTTTATTGAGATCATTGGTGATCTCTGCGCTATATCCTAATCGCTCAAAAGCAAATTTGACAGAGGAGAGGTTTGCGCATTGGGTGTCGATGATGGTGATGTTGGTCTTCATTTCTCTTTTTCCATATCTAAGAGTGATATCAGGATAATCGTGTTATAAAACACCCTTCGAACTCGGCAATTCATTCCCTTCAATTCGAATCGCTTGTCTTAAAGTTCTGCCGAAGACTTTAAATAGGCTTTCGATTTTATGGTGGTCGTTGTCGCCGGTGGCTTTGAGATGAAGCGTGGCGAGTAGCGAGAATGCCAGAGATTGGAAAAAATGTTCGGTGAGTTCGGTGCTAAAATCGCCCACTTTGTCGCGTTTGAATTTGGCGTTGAATTTGATCCAAGGTCTGCCGGATAAATCCAAGGCACATTCGGCGCGGCATTCATCCATCGGGAGCACAAAGCCGAAGCGGGCGATGCCGCGTTTGTCGCCAAGCGCCTGTTTCAATGCTTGACCGAGGGCGAGGGCAGTATCTTCCACCGTATGGTGTTCGTCGATCCACAAATCGCCGTTGCATTGTACGTTCATGCGGAATCCGCCGTGAGTGGCGATTTGGTCAAGCATATGATCGAAAAAGCCAACGCCGGTTTTGATTTCGTTAACTCCGGTTTCATCCAACCATACTTGCACTTTAATATCGGTTTCTTTGGTTTTACGCACCACTTCGGCAAAACGTGGTGCGCGGTTGCCGATATTACTTACTGCTTCGCCCAATAATTTTTCGGCAATCAATTCCCATGGCATTTGTTGCGGATGGTATTGAATGGCGCGAATGCCTAAATTTTCAGCCAATTGCACATCGGTTGCTCGATCGCCAATAACAAAAGAATGCGCAGGATCGAATAATTTCTCCTCAATATATTTTTTAAGTAACTTGGTTTGTGGTTTGCGGCATTGGCAATGATCTTCCGGCTTATGTGGGCAAATCAACACATCATCAAACTCAATCCCCTGTGATTTGAATAACGCCATCATTGCATTATGCGGTTTATCAAAATCTGCTTGTGGGAAAGAGTCCGTTCCCAAACCATCTTGGTTTGATACCATCACAAAACGGTATTTTTCTTTCAGTTTCAGCATCGCTGGAATGACGTTCGGCTCGAATTTGAGTTTTTCAAGGCTATCAATTTGAAAATCGGTTTTCGGCTCATCAATCAAGGTACCATCGCGGTCAATGAAAAGAGTAGGTTGCATGGGCTGTTCTCCTGTGTATTAGTTGATTTGTTTGATGGCTTCAACCACTCGTTCACATTCTTCTTTTGTGCCAACGGTGATACGAATGCAGTCTTGTAAATTTAACGCTTTATTTTGGTCGCGCAGAATAATTCCCAAATCCCACAAGGCTTTAAATACTTTTTCGCCATCTTGGCATTTAAATAGCAAATAATTGGCTTCACTTGGAAAGACTTGTTCTACCTGCGGTAATGCAACTAGCTGGTCGGCAAGCCATTGACGATTGTCTAGGGTGGTTTGCACGCGTTTCTTAACCACGGTTAGATTTGTATCGGCAAGCGCCTGGGCGGCAATATCCGCACTTGGAACCGGAATCGGATAAGGTGCAATTACCTTGCTTAGAATTTGAATCAATTCCGCATTGGCCAAAACAAAACCGCAACGTAATCCAGCCAAGGCAAATGCCTTAGAAAGGGTGCGAATGATGGCTAAATTTGGGTAGTTTTGCAGCTCGTTGGCGAAGCTCGCTTCAGGACAAAATTCAATATAGGCTTCATCAACCACCACAATCGCTTTGCCGGCGGTCATTTGCAATAATTTGATTAAATCTGACCGCTTGAGCAGATTGCCGGTCGGATTGTTTGGGCTACAAACAAATACCGCTTTCACGCCGTCCAATTGCGCTTCAATGGCTTCCAAATTGAGCTGAAAATCGGCATCGAGTGGCATAGTTTTGCAGGTAACATTGGCGGTTTCAGCGCTGACTGCATACATGCCGTAGGTGGGTGGGCAGAATAAAATGGCATCATGTGCGGGTTCACAAAAGGCACGAATAATCAGCTCAATGCCTTCATCGCCGCCACGGGTGACTAAAACGTTCTCGGCGTTGACTCCGGCATAGGCCGCATAGCCTTCAACCACTGCCTGTGGTTGCGGTTCTGGATAGCGGTTTAAGTCTTTACCGGAAAGTTGAAAATTCGGCGAAAGTGGCGATTCGTTTGCATTGAGCCAAATCGTCCCGTTGCCACCCAGTTTGCGGGCGGATTGGTAAGGGGTTAGTGCTTGGACGTTGGGACGGGAAAGCTGTGTTGTGTTCATATGTTATCCTTTTTTACGTTTTATTTAACCATAATAAAATCAATTGGTTAGGTATTATTTCGCAAAAACTCGGAAATCCGAGAGGGCGTTTGATTTAGCTTACTGCGCATTTAGTTTTGCCAAACGAATGCTGACAGCCTGTTTGTGGGCATCTAATTGCTCAGCCTCCGCCATTACTTCCACGGTTTTTGCTAGATTTTTAAACCCTTCAGGGCTGAGTTCTTGGACGGTCATCCGTTTGCTGAAATCCGCTAAACCAAGACTAGAGTAGGTTTTGGTATAGCCATAGGTCGGCAACACGTGGTTGGTACCGCTGGCGTAATCGCCCATGCTTTCCGGGCTGTATGCCCCTAAGAAAATTGAACCAGCATTGTCCAATTCCGGCAAGAGTGCGCGGGCGTTTTGGGTTTGTACGATTAAGTGTTCTGGTGCGTATTCGTTGCTGATTGCAACGGCTTGCGCCAAGCTTTCGGCAATAAAAATACGACTGTGGCCAAGGGCTTTGTTGGCGGTTTCAGCTCGTGGTAAACGCGCCAGTTGGCGGGCAATAGCCTGTTCTGTTTGTGCGGCTAATTGCCCATTGGTGGTGACTAATATCACTTGGCTGTCAGCACCATGTTCGGCTTGGGAAAGCAGATCGCTAGCGATAAATTCGGGATCTGCCGCTTCATCCGCGATGACCAACACTTCTGAAGGGCCTGCCGGCATATCAATGGCAGTACCGCTTTGCACCACTTGGCGTTTGGCCTCAGTAACAAAGGCATTACCCGGCCCGAAAATTTTATCAACCTTAGCCACCGTTTCGGTGCCTTGTGCCATGGCAAAAATGGCTTGTGCACCGCCCACCGCATAAATGGTTTCCACGCCACATAGTTGTGCGGTGTAAAGAATTTCATCGGCAATTGGTGGTGGGGAGCACAGCACAATTTTTTTACAGCCGGCAATTTTTGCTGGAATCGCTAACATCAAAACAGTCGAGAATAATGGTGCGGAACCGCCCGGAATGTATAGTCCTACGCGGGGAATCGGACGGGTAACCACTTGGCAGCGCACGCCAGCTTGGGTTTCGATGTCGATTTCTTGATTTTGTTGTGCCTTGTGGAAGGCTTCAATATTGGCTTTTGCCTGTTGAATTGCTTGCGCGAGCGCTGGGGAAATTCGAGCGCTAACTGCGACGATTTCCTCAGGAGAGACAACAAGGCTTGTCAGTTTTACTTTGTCGAATTTTTCGCACAATTCAAACAACGCGTTATCGCCGTTTTGCGCAACATTTTCACGAATCGCATCCACCGCCTGTTTAATGCTTTCACCAATTTCTTGTGCCGGACGGGCAAGGGCTTGGCGTTTTTCTTCTTGAGTTAAGTTATTCCAGATTAAAGTTTGCATTGCCTATTTCCTCTTATTTAATTTTCTTTTCCCGTAAATGGAAACAAGGTTGGGTTATTCCATCATCTTCTCTATTGGTAATACCAAAATCGAGCTGGCTCCGATGGCTTTTAATTGCTCCATAGTTTCCCAGAATAAATTTTCTTGGCTGACAACGTGCATCGCGACTTTTGTGCTATCACTGGCTAATGGCAAAATGGTTGGATTTTCAACCCCTGGGAGTAGCGCTGTAATTTGTGTCAGTTTATCCTTTGGTGCATGCAGCATAATGTATTTGGATTCAGAGGCTTGTTGCACACCTTGGATGCGGGTTAGCAAGCGGTCAACCAGTGCTTGTTTTTCTGTATCAAGCGGTTCGGCACGTTGAATTAAGCAGGCTTTAGAACGGTAAATCACTTCGACTTCTTTTAAACCGTTGGCTTCTAAGGTCGCACCAGAAGAGACTAAATCGCAAATTGCCGCGGCTAGTCCAGCACTTGGAGCCACTTCTACCGAGCCATTGAGCAGACAGTTTTTAAAAGGCACACCTTGTTGTTGCATATAGCGACGTAAAAGGTTTGGATAGGAGGTGGCGATGCGTTGATTAGCAAGGGTTTGCACGCCGTTGTAAGTTTGGTCACGGTCAATCGCGAGCGAAAGGCGACAGCCTCCGAAGTCTAATTGGCGTAGTTTTTTGTAAGCGATGGTTTCGCCAGCTGCCAATCGACCGAGCTCTTCTTCTTCCAAGACATTTTCGCCGATGATACCTAAGTCTACGACACCGTCAAAAATCAACCCTGGGATATCGTCATCACGCACACGCAGGATTTCAATCGGTAGGTTTTCCGAATAGGCGATAAGCCGTTGTTCGTTCCAATTGATTTTTACCCCGCATTGTTTGAGTAGAGCAGCGCAATCTTGGCTTAAACGGCCTTTTTTCTGTAAGGCGATTTTGAGTCGGTTTTGTGTTTGCATATAAATAGCCTCTGTAAAAATTATTGATGTGAAATAGAAAAAGCCCTCGGAGGTACGAACCTTCGAGGGCTTTACGAGATTTTTTTCTCAGCGACTCTTATCTGTTTTTCAGGTAGCACCAAACGCTTGAATGTGAATTCAAGTGGTGGTGATAGCGACGATTACCTAAAAAAATCATTTTTTGAACCTTATCTAAAATAGAACTGGACTTGACTATACTGAAGGATAAGTGTCAGCGCAAGCCCAAAAAGAAAAAAAATTTAATTGATGTATTTTTTATTGATCAAGATCATGAATTGCTTTTATCTTGTTTTATTTCTTCAATAATCGAATGATGCGGTAGGAGATCGATTTTTTTGCCGTTATCAAAAACACTAACCTGTTGCCAAGTTTGCCGCAATTGTGCGGCACAGAACAAACCTGCGGCACCGGCGCCAATAATAATGGTAGGAATAAAGTTCATCATAGCACCGTTGTTGCCGTTCGCGAATTTTGAGAAACGTAACCGCTAAATGTGAGAAATTTAAAACGTTTCAAGTTTCTCATTTTTAGCGGTTAAAATCCATGAATTTTGAGAAACAAAAACGTCCTTTAATAATGATTTAAAGGGCGTTTAAATTTTAAGTCTTAAAACTTATAAACCGAG
>NZ_GL870929.1:561284-565949 GCF_000190695.1 Kingella denitrificans ATCC 33394 | reverse complement strand
TCTCAGGCAGCCTGAAAAACCGTTTTTAGGCTGCCCTTTTCCCAACACGATTTTCAGGAGACATACCGTGTCCGACAACAAAACCGCCTTCGGCCTCTCTGCCGTCATTCTCGCCGCCGGCCTGCTGGCCGCCGCCTTTGCACTGGGCGGCCGTTTCAAAGACCTGCACCAGCCGGGCGTGATTACCGTCAAAGGGCTGGCCGAAGCCCGCCACCACGCCACCGTCGGCACTTGGAAAGTGGGCGTGAAGGTATGGGGCCAAGACTATGCCGAAGCCCGCGCCAAAAGCACGAAGCAGAAAGAATGTCTCAAAGCCTTTTTGAAAGAACACGGTTTCGATACGGACAGCTACCAGAGCGAAAGCATCGCCATCGATGCCCACACCGAGTATTACACCGACGCCAAAGGCGAGCGCCAAAGCCGCGAAAACGGCTACGACGCCGAACACACCATCGTGGTTTCCACCAAAGAGCTGGACAAACTCAAAACCGCGCTGGCCGCCATTCAGGATTTGCGCGCCGAAGACGACAGCGTGAATTTTGAAAATCCGAAATACTATTTGGAGAATCTGGAAAGCATCAAACGCGAGCTGATTGCCAAAGCCACCCAAGACGCGCAGGTGCGCGCCGAAGAGTTCGCCAAAACCGGCAACGCCAAAGTCGGCGCCATGCAATCGGCATCGCAGGGCTCGTTCGACATCCAGTCGCCCAACCCTTCTTCGGAAGATAACAGCGACTACGGCGGCAGCTACGACACCAGCACCGTCGAGAAAAACGTGCGGCTGGTGGTAACCATCCAGTACGGCATCGACTAAACCGGGGCAGCCTGAAAACAGAGGGCTGCCTTTTATGTGGGCTTTATACAGTCGGAGCGGCTGTTACGAGAGCAGTTTGCCGACGTATTTGACAATAGTTACCGCGCTCAACACCGCCATCAATACGGTAACCACGGCACCGGCCGCAGTCATCCACAGCGGGTGTTTGTAGCTGCCGACGATTTTGCTTTTGTAGGCGGCAATCAGGATCAGGCCGAGCGATACCGGCAGGATCAGGCCGTTGAGCGTGCCCACCAGCACCAGCACCTGCGCGGGCTTGCCGATTAGGGCGAACACGGCGGTGGAAACCACGATAAAGCCGATAATCCACAGGTTTTTGTGGCGCTCGATTTTGGGGCTGATGCCGGAGAAGAACGACACCGAGGTGTAGGCCGCGCCGATCACGGAGGTAATCGACGCCGCCCAAATCACCACGCCGAAAATCAGCAGTCCGGCACGTCCGGCGGCGTATTCGAAAGGCGTGGCGGCGGGATTGCTGGGATCGAGTTTTACGCCCTGCGCCACCACGCCCAGCACGGCCAGAAACAGCAGCACGCGCATCACCGAGGCAATCAGGATGGCGCGCACCGAGCTGCGGCTCACTTCGGGCAGCGACGACTGGCCTTTGATACCGGCATCGAGCAGGCGGTGGGCGCCGGCAAAGGTGATGTAGCCGCCTACCGTGCCGCCGACCAGGGTAACGATGGCAACGGCGTCGAGCTGTTCGGGCACAAAGGTGCGTGCCACGGCTTCGCCCACGGGCGGCGATGCCTGCCAGGCCACATACAGCGTCAGCGCAATCATGATGAAGCCCATCAGCTGGGCGAAGCGGTCCATGATTTTTCCGGCTTCTTTAAACAGGAAAATACCGATGGCGAGTGCGCCGCTGATGACGGCGCCGGCTTCGGGCGTGAGTCCGTTTTTCCCTGTATCGGTCAGCAGCTGCAGCCCCAGCCCGGCGCCGCCGACGTTGCCGATATTGAAGGCCAGGCCGCCCATCACAATCAGCAGGGACAGAAAATAGCCTGCGCCGGGCAACACCTGGTTGGCGATGTCCTGCGCTTTTTTCTCCGATACGGCAACGATGCGCCAGATATTGAGCTGGGCGCCGATGTCCAGCAGGATGGAAAGCAGGATGACGAAGCCGAAGCTGGCGGCGAGTTTTTCGGTGAAGGTGGCGGTTTGGGTGAGGAAACCCGGGCCGATGGCGGAAGTGGCCATCAGGAAGGCGGCGCCGATCAGCGCGCTTTTGCGGCTTTTTTGGTTTTGCTGGTTTTTTTGTTCTGACATGGTTTTTCCTTTGCAGTTGCGGGTCGGATGCGGCGGCACGCCCTAAACGGCACGGACGCTTATGCCGTTTGCGCTCAGGGCGGCTTTGATTTTGTCGGCGAAGTCCAGGGCGTGTGCACCGTCGCCGTGCAGGCAGATGCTGTCGGCCTGCACGGCGACTGTGCCGCCGCCGACGGTGTTGACGCAGCCTTTGCCCACCATCTGCAATACTTGGGCGACGGCTTCGTCGTCGGACTGCACCTGCGCGTCCGCCCGGCTGCGCGGCACCAGCGTGCCGTCGGGCAGGTAGCGGCGGTCGGCGAACACTTCGGAAATTACGCCCAAACCGCGTTCGACACCGGCCTGAAGCAGCAGGCTGCCTGAAAGCGCCATCAGTTTGAGCGCGGGATTGAAGCGGTACACCGTGTCGGCAATCCAAGCGGCGGTTTCCCGGTCTCTGGCGGCCAGGTTGTACATCGCGCCGTGCGGTTTCACATAAGACAAAACGGCGCCTTCGGCACGGCACAGCGCATCCAGCGCGCCCAGCTGGTAGTTCAGGCAGGCGGCCAGATCGTCGCGGGAAAGGCGCATGTCGCTGCGGCCGAAGTTTTCGCGGTCGGGATAACCCGGATGGGCGCCGATGCGCACGCCGTTGCGCAAGGCAGCCTGAACGGCGGTTTTCATATCGGCAATGCTGCCCGCGTGCACGGCGCAGGCGATGTTGGCCGAGCTGATGCGCCCGATCAGCGGAATATCGGCGCCGCAGCCTTCGGCAAGATCGGCATTCAAATCAACTGTCGGCATAGGCGATTCTCCTGATTTGGTTCAAATAGGTTTCGTTTTTGCGCAGCGCAGCCAGCGCGTCTCGGCGGTCGGCCGACACAAAGCGCACCCGGGCGCCGAAGCGGGTTTGCGCCAGCCGTCCCAAATCGGCGGCAATCACGCAGGCGATTTTCGGATAACCGCCCGTGGTCTGCGCGTCGGCCAAGAGCACAATCGGCTGCCCGTCGGGCGGCACCTGCACGGTGCCCGCCTGCACGGCGTGGGACAGCATTTCCAACGGCCGCTCCAAAACCAGCGGCTGCCCGTCGAAACGGTAGCCCATGCGATTGCTGTCGCTTCTGAGCAGCCAGTTTTCATGCAGCAGCACGCTGCGGCTGTGCTTGGAAAAAGCCGTGTATTCCGACGACGGCACCAGCCGGATGCAGCCTGAAAACGGCACGGGGGCAATGCCCGTGTCCGGCAGAAACGGGGCGCCTTCGCCCACAGGCAGGCAGTCGCCCGCCTGCACGGCACGTCCGGCAAAACCGCCGAATCCCGCTTTCAAATCGGTGCTGCGCGAGCCGAGCACCTGCGGCACGTCAAACCCGCCGGCCACGCACAGATAACCGTACATGCCGTGCACCGCCCGCAGCAGCGTCAGCACCTGTCCTTTTTGCGCGGTGTGGCGCCAGTAGGAATGCACGGGGCGACCGTCGAGTTCCGCGTGATAGAGCGCGCCGGTGATGCAAAACGGCGTATCCCGCTCAAAACGCAGCGAAATGCCGCCCAGAGCCACTTCCAGCGCCGCCGCATTCTCATGGTTGCGCAGCAGGATGTTGCCCGTGCGCAGCGCCTGCACATCCATCGCACCCGCATGGCCGATGCCCAGGCTGCGCAGGCCGTAGCGCCCCATATCCTGAATGTGCGCGGGCGCGTTGGCCGAAAGCATCGTTATCATTTTTCGATCCTTTCTGCGCGAAAACGCACACGGTCGCCCGCCGCCAGCAGCGTGGGCGGCTGTTTTTGCGCGTCAAACAGCGCCACGGATGTCCGCCCGATAATCTGCCAGCCGCCGGGCGAAGCAAAGGGATACATGCCGGTCTGGCTGCCGCCGATGCCCACCGAACCGGCAGGCACTTCGGTGCGCGGCGTGGCACGGCGCGGCGTGTGCAGGTTTTCCGGCAGCCCGCCCAAATAGGGAAAGCCGGGCTGGAAACCCATCATAAACACCGTGTAGACCGGCGCGGTATGGCGTTTGACGATTTCTGCCGCCGTCGTTTGGTGAAACGCCGCCACATCGGCCAAATCTTCGCCGAAGCGCCCGCCGTATACCACCGGAATCTCCACCAGACGACCTTCATGCTCCGTTGCGGCGGTATCGCGCCACAGCCGCCGCAGCTCTTTGGCCGCCGTTTCCGGATCGGTGCCGTGGTGCAGGAACACCGTCAGATTGTTCATGCCGGTAACCGTTTCGGCCACCGTGTCCGACTGCCCCACCCGCGCCGCAAACGCCCACAGCCGCTGCTGCTTGGCCAGCTCCGCCGGCGCCGGCAGCAGGCAGACCACGGCCGATTCGCTTACCGTTCGGATTTCCATCTTCATTTGCACTCCGCTATCTTGTTGATTATTTGAAAATCACATAATACTACATTATTTTACCAAAATTTTGTGCCGAATATTGGATTTTGCGGGAACGCAGGCAGATAAAAAGGTAAAGGAATTGTTAAAATTGCACTGTGCCCGGGTGCGCTTTTAAAATCCGGAAATGCAGAATCCGGCTGAATTTTTACAGATAGAAAGACGAAAAATGTTTATCCGAG
>NZ_GL870929.1:553740-559148 GCF_000190695.1 Kingella denitrificans ATCC 33394 | reverse complement strand
TGTGAATGGCGTTTTAACCACGGTGAAATAAAAGTTCAAATTTCTATTTTAAAACAATTAGTAAAGCAGAATTTATTCTAGTTATCTAGTACAGCCCCAAGTTTAAACCGTTATTTAATCTTTATAGGTGTGCTATGCCAATCCGCAAAATCCCTAAAAATTACCGCAACATCACAGGCATTGCGCCACACAATAAAGCTGTTGGCGCAGCAGCTTATGAATCATCATTAGAACGAGATTTCTTGACACTTTTGGCATTCAATCAAGATGTGCAGCGTTTTGAAGTTCAGCCATTGGCGATTGAATGGTTTGATACTGCTGGCAAACGCCATGTTTATACGCCTGATGTGTTGGTGCATTATCAATGTGATGTGATTGTGTATGAAGTGAAATATCGCAGCGATTTACGCGAAAATTGGCAGCAACTAAAACCAAAATTTCAGGCAGCCTTACGTTTTTGCAAACAAAATGGCTGGCGGTTCAAATTGATTACAGAAGTAGAAATTCATACGGATTTTTTGCGAAATGCGCGGTTTCTTTTACCGTATCGGCAGCATGGTTTGGCAGGTAAATACAGCGAGCCTTATATGGATTTGTTGTATGAAACATTGCGCGAATTAAAGCAATCTACGCCTAACGCGCTGATTCAACATATTTTTCAAAATGAAGATAATCAAGCCAAGTTATTGCCTGTGTTGTGGTATTTGATTGCTACACAGCAAGTTGGCCTAGATTTAAATCAACCTATCACAATGAAATCAACAATATGGTTTAAAAAATGAAAGCAACTTTGAATGTGAATGTAGGTGCAATGGTTTTGTTTGATAACAAAATTTGCACGATTACGGCTGTTTTAGATTTAGACACATATCAATTACGCGACAATACAACAGGCGCAACTTATCAAGCGCAATTAGCGGATTTGTCCGCTTTTCAGGCTGCCGATGTTCATCATGTAGATAGTGTTTTCGAGTCAAAATGGGAATTAGCGCAACAGCATTTTGATGTGATTGAGCCACTTATTCGCCAATCAAGATACACAAAAGCAGATGTTCAAGCGCGAGCAGCAGAATGTGGTGTTCACGTTAGTACTGTGTATCGTTGGTTAAAAATGTATCGGGAAACTGGCGTTTTAACTGGTTTAACGCGCAAACAGCGCAGCGATAAGGGAGTAACTCAAATTTCCGTAGAAGTAGAACAAATTATTCAGCAAGTTTTAGAAGTGGATTATTTGAATATTCAACGCAAATCCGCGCAAAAAATCATTACAGAAATTTCGCGCCGTTGCCACGAACAAAATTTACCCATTCCCCATACCAATACCATTCGCAATCGTATTCAAAAAATTGCACCACAAATCAAAATGGCAAAACGGTTAAGTCGTCAAGCTGCTGAAATGAAATTTTCGCCATTACAAGGCAATTTTCCAAATGCGGATTATCCGCTTGCAGTCGTGCAAATAGACCATACTAAACTGGATATTATCCTAGTAGATGATGTGTATCGTAAACCAATCGGCAGACCGTGGATTACGTTAGCGATTGATGTATTCAGCCGCATGGTTACTGGATTTTATGTGTCGTTTGACCCACCGAGCGCGTTATCGGCTGGATTGTGTTTGTCGCACAGTATTTTGTCAAAAGAAAGCTGGTTGGCGAAACATGAAGTGAAAGGACGTTGGGCTGTGTGGGGTTTACCACGCAAAATTCATTTGGATAATGCCAAAGAGTTTCGCGGTAAAGTGTTAGAAAAAGCGTGTCAGCAGTATGGCATTGAAATTGAATGGCGACCTGTGGCAAGACCTAATTTTGGCGGACACATTGAGCGGTTGCTTGGCACAATTTTAGGCGAAATTCACGGTGTAACAGGTACAACTTTTTCCAATACACGAGAACGACAAGATTACGATTCAGAAGAAAAGGCTGCCTTAACTTTATCGGAATTTGAAACGTGGCTAACGGTATTTATTACCGATGTTTATCATCAACGAGTGCATTCCGCTTTGGGAATGTCGCCATTAGCCAAATGGAAACTGGGGATTTTAGGCGATGATGATTCCGTAGGTGTAGGGCTGCCTGAAAAAGTGGTTGATGAAACTTTATTGCGCTTAACTTTTATGCCATTTGAAATGCGAACTGTGCAGCAATATGGTGTTGCCATTCATAAAATCACTTATTGGCATGATGTTTTACGCACTTGGATTGGCGCAACCGACCCAACCAATCCAAAGCAAGCACGACAATTTATCTTTCGTATAGACCCACGCGATTTAAGTGTGATTTGGTTTTATGACCCTGATTTGTTGATGTATTTCCCTATTCCTTATCGGGATAGTTCGCACCCAGTTATTAGCATTTGGGAATTACGCGAAATTCAACGCCAACTAAAACGCGAGCAAAAGCAAAATATTGATGAAAACATGATTTTTGCAGCATACAGCCGAATGCGTGAATTAGAACAGCAAGCCAAAGGCAAAACCAAAGCGATACGCCGTGCCGAGCAACGCCGTCAATTAGACCAACGCACACGAGCCGCATTACCCACGCCCAAAGATGATTTTCACGCTGCCATGCTGCCTGAAACGCAAAATCATGAATTTGACGATATTCAACCTTTTGATGATTTGGACGACTTATCATGAATTATCCGCACTTATCGCCCAAAGCAGCCGAGCAACTGAATTTAGATGATTTAGCGCGTATTGAATACATACGTTCCCCACGTTGGATAGGCTATCCGCAAGCACAACAAATTTTGACGAAATTGGAAGATTTGCTTGTATTCCCCAAACAGAACCGTATGCCTAATATGCTATTGGTTGGCGATACAAATAATGGCAAAACGATGTTGGTTTCCCATTTTCTGCGCCAACACCCTGCACACGATAACCCAAACGGCAACGGCATTATTGCGCCAGTTGTGCTAATCCAAGCACCGCCAACGCCTGATGAAAGCCGTTTTTACAATGCTATTTTGGATTTACTGTTTGCGCCCTACAAAGCCTACGACAGAACCGATAAAAAATTAGCGCAAGTGCTGCATTTACTCAAATATATCAATACGAAAATGCTGATTATTGATGAAATTCATCACATTCTTTCAGGCAGCCTGAATAAGCAAAAAGCCTTTTTGAATGTGATTAAATACATGGGAAATGAATTGCAAATTCCGATTGTCGGTGTAGGCATAAAAGACGCATACCGCGCCATTCAAACCGATAGCCAATTAGCCAATCGTTTTGAGCCAGCCGTTTTGCCACGTTGGGAAATGGACAAAAATTTCCTACGTTTGTTGATGAGCTTTGAACGAATGCTGCCACTCAAACAGCCGTCTAATTTGCATGAAATATCGTTAGCTACACGACTTTACAGCATGAGCGAGGGCTATATTGGCGAATTATCGCGCCTACTCACACAGGCAGCCGTAACCGCCATTCAACAAAAAACAGAGTGCATTAACGAACCAATTTTGCAGTCAATTAACTGGATTTCGCCTAGCCAACGCAAACGCCAACTGGATAAATTGCTATGATTTTGCCAGCACACCCTAAACCTTATCCCGATGAATTGCTTACATCGTGGTTGATTCGGTTAGCTCATGCCAATGGTTTGAAAGTGCAAACTTTTTACCATTTGCTGTTTCCTGATTACGAAATTTGGAATAGAGATATAGACCGACACGCACCCGATTGGTTAATCCACGCGCTAGCCGAAAAAACAGGCTGCCCGATTGCTCAAATTCATGAAACAACGCTAGACAGCCTAAAAGGTAAATTATTTGAATACAATAGAATTTCCAGCCAATTAGCATGGATAAGCAGCCTGAAAGCCAATCATCGCAAACGCGACAACAACGCCATTGCCTATTGCCCCAAATGCCTTGCAGAAGACCAAGAATCGTATTTTCGCAAATCATGGCGCGTAGCTTTGCACACCTTTTGCCCCAAACATCTAACCATGTTACACGACTGCTGCCCTGAATGCGGTGCATACATTGCCTTTCATCGCCAAGAATTAGGCAGACCGAATTTGCACCATTTCACAGCATTAAAATACTGTTGGCATTGCCAATACGATTTAAGCCAAAGCCCAAGTGAAAGCGTTGTATTTACCAACGATAAAATAGGGCAACAATGGCAAACGTGGTTAAACCAAATTGCCGACCCGCATTATCATTTCAGGCAGCCTGAAATAGATTGGCTGAAAATTTTGCACCATTTCGTTGTGATTGCCACATCACAACGACTTGCGCCCAATCTATACGCCTATTTATGCGACCAAATTCAACAGCAACCACTCAACCTAGACCGCAGCAAACGCCTAATTTGGGAAAGCCGTAGCCTAGCCGAGCGACACAGCACCATTCACGCTTGCTTATGGTTGCTGCAAGATTATCCCAACAACCTAATTCAGGCATGGCAGGATAAAGCGTTTCGCTACAACCATTTACTGAAAGATTTTCGGGATTGTCCTGATAGCTTTCGGGAAATGGTGTCGCAAATGAATCGGAATGTGCATAAAGAGTTGTATATGTCTTCAAATTCACAATAAAACATTTCACAAAATGTGGCAATTTGCCGTAAAATAGAATTTTCTTAATCAGTAAAAGGATAAGGAAAATGTCCACGACTTATGCCCGAATTGAAGCGCGTATTCCTATTGAAATTCAGCAAATGATTAAACAAGCTGCTAATTTGGAGGGAAGAACACTAACCGATTTTATGATTAAAGCACTATCAGAAGCAGCCAAACAAACCATTGAAGAAAATCAAATGGTTAAATTATCTATGGCAGACCAACAGCGTTTTGTAGAAATCATGCGATCGTCTAACCAACCTACCGTAGCCATGCAAGAAGCAATGAAACTGCACGAAAAAATGGTTCAGTCATGATTAAAATTAAAGCATTTGATAAATCCATCAATCGCAAAACTTTTCATTGCACGTCAGAACCGCTTAATCACTACTTTCAGAAAACCGTTAGCCAAGATGTAAAACGTAAATTGAGTTCGTGTTTTGTGGCGGAAAATGAACAAGGCGAGATAGTTGGCTTTTACACGTTGGCAGCGACAGGTATTTGCCTTGACTTGCTGCCTGAAAGCGAAGCCAAAAAATTGCCGAAATATCCGCTTATTCCGTGTGTATTGTTGGGACGATTAGCAGTTGATGAACGATTTACAGGACAAGGATTAGGGCGCGTATTGTTGGTTGATGCAATTCAGCGCGTGAGCCGTTCTGATATTGCTGCGTTTGCTGTGATGGTAGAAGCAAAAGATGAATCAGCTAAATTGTTTTACGAAAAAATGGGTTTTCAAGCATTGATTGATGAACCATTGCGATTGTTTTTCAAATTATGATTTTCAGGCTGCCTGTTACTTGTTCAGGTGTAGAAAATAACCGCATTGTTTAC
>NZ_GL870929.1:472058-553229 GCF_000190695.1 Kingella denitrificans ATCC 33394 | reverse complement strand
GACGGGCCAGGGAGGTGATGCTCTCCTTCTCTTGGGTGTAGGCTGTCCAAATGGCTTGGCGGTGGTGCGGGGTGAGGCGGGTATTTTTGTGCATGTTCATGTCAGTATTTTCCTGAAATACTGTAAACAACGCTACTGGTTTCTACAGTTCAGGCAGCCTGAAATTATGCTAGTTGTTAGGTAAATCAACTCAATGGAAATAACTGGTCAAACTTATCATATTGTTTAGGATTTTTCTCTTTATCAGCAAAAAACGGCAAGCCAATCAAACGATAATGCGGTGTATCTTTTTGCAAAATCCTATTTTTACCGTATTGTGTGGTAATCGCATTTAAGAAATCTTGTTTCCAAGAATCCGTTGCTATCAAATGTTCGCCTTTTGGTTCAATGAAAATTTGATAATGCAATAAATCATCTGTTTGATTAACGGTGGATTGATGTTTATCTTTCAGTAATAAAATAAAATCAGGCATAAAACCATCGCCATTGTCAAAATTAGCTAATTTCAACACTTCTTCATTACGGATTAACTTCACATCGTAATTGGCTTGCAAATTCTTTAACTCATTAACAATATAATTAATTAACTGTTCTTCCAAATTATTGCCAATAAAATTATCCATCACATACCAATCATGATTTTGAATAACTGATTGTTTAATATCTGTTGCATTAACCCATTTTTGTTTTGGCTGACTGAAAATATCCCACAATTTTTTTGATGTAAATTCAGTTGTACCAACAAATGGCTTATCACTTTGATTTAAATGCGCTTCAACCTTATCCAACACATTCAAACACGCTTGCAATTTATCATCAGGGCTGATTTTTTGATTGTTGTCCAAACCCAAAAATTTAATTTTCCAATCTTTGAGTAAATCCGTTTGCAATTCATCACGACTGGCAATATTCAATTTCGTTTGCAACTGGTTAAAATGAAACAAGGAATTTGCCCTTTTCCCCTTGATATGCAAAGCCTTATTGAAAATATGTTTTTCCATTTTCGCTATGGTAATCGGTTCATGAGACGAACCTGATTTGCCAATTTGTTGCGATTTCTCATCTTTTTCATCGGCTGAAAATTGCGTTTCCTGCACAACCTGACTGCCATGCGCGGTAAAAACAATCGTTTGCGGATTGGCTTTTAAACTATCTGCATTATTGGTTTTTGCATTCAGATTAGCTTGTTTTTCATTTACCCAAATCAAAATATTTTTAAAACTTTCATCTTGGGCAAATTCAGGTTTTAAACCAATTTCAACTAAAACCTTATCCGAGTTTTCAGGCAAAAAACCATCTTTACGCAATTCCGCTTTCAATTCAGAAATATAGCGTGATTGTTCATCATGCGTGTAGTAAAACAATTCTTCCAGCACACGCAACTCATGCTGTAAATCTTCATCAAATTTGCGTTTATTGGGTAATTTATCGCCAAACACAAACGGAAAATAACGCACACCACGCCCGATTAGCTGTTTTTCTGATACCGTTGCACTTGCGGTTTTGCCTGATTTTTTGTTTGAACCACCGCCATTTTGCCCCTCATATAAACGAACAATATCAAACAAATTCAGCACGTCCCAACCCTCCGTCAATCTATCCACCGTAAAAATGGCACGAACAGGATTGTCCACCGCTTCTAAATTATTAAGCAATTTTTCCGTGTTTTCATCAGTTTTTTCTTTTTTAGTTTTATTGGTTTGTGAATTGGTAATAATCACATTGTGCGCCTGATAAGATTGATGAATCCAATCCGCAATATGGCTAGTTTCCAAGCCTTGCTCACGCATAAACGCCAACGCTTGTTCCGTGCGTGTTTTACCTTGTTCATTTTCATTTTCGTCCGCTTTCAGGTTGCCTGAAAGCCGATTTAAAAATTCAAAATCCGACCCCTGAATATTTTGCGACCATTGCAAAAATTCCCGATAATCCGACCAAGATTCATCAATCGTTTTGCTGCGAAACAACATCACAGGCTTGAAATTGGCAATGCCATATTTCAACGCAATTTGATGGCGATACCAAGCAAACAGCAGCGCGTGTAACACGCGCTCTTTTTTCGTAAATGTAGAAGAAATTAAATTAATCGCTTTCGTATAACCCTTGCTCAAAAAATCTTTCAAATCAAATTTCGCAATGATTTTATCGCGGTATTTTTCCTGCACTTCAGCATTTTCAGGTAGTGTGGCGGTAAATTCTAACAGCACATTTTGGCTAGGATTGCCATTTTTATTGAGTAACAATTCCAAAACCATATGCTCCCAGCCTTTGCGTTCAATTTCAGCATCACTAGTGCGATCGTTAATTTCCTTTTCTAAATCTAATTTGCCTTGTTTTTTGCTTTTTGTTTGAGCGTTTAAATGGTGTGCTTCATCGCCCAGCATCACAAGGTTCAATTTGTGCAAATCCGCCAATGTGGTTTGGTTTTCTCGCTCGGTGTGAATATCGTTATACAGTTTTTGAACGCTGGTAAATTTAATTTCAATGCCGTCTGAATATTGGCTAAATGTTTCCACTTTGCGAATAGGAATTACATTATTACCTTGCAAAATTTTCTCGGTAAATAAAAATTTTGCGTGCGTTGGGTCAATAAAATTATTTTCCGTTTTATCCACGATATTATTTTGATTGACGAAAAACAAAAAATGCCGATATCCTTTTTCAAAATAATACAAAATCAATGCCGCCATCATCATCGTTTTGCCTGCACCGGTTGCCATATTGAACAGCAAATGGGTAGGGCGGTTTTTGATGTCGGAAAAATCCTTTAATTTTGAAGTGCGGTCAAAAATCACAAAATTTTCTAAAGCCAATTTTTGCCATTCAAAAAACGGATATTTTAAATTGCGTTCTACAAATTCAGGCAGTGCGAAAAAATCCGTCTGTTCCATTTCTTCTAGGGTTGATTTGCGGTCTTCCACCCAATCAAACAAAGTTTTATTATTCGCCATCTTTTTTCTCCGCTTGATTTTTTACTGATTGATAGAACGCACGGCTTAACGCTTTATCGTCATCGTTCAGGCAGCCTGAAAATTGTGCATCGTCCATTTCGGATAATGAAACATACATTTGATTTAAATCCAACATTTCAAGCACCATTTGTTTTTGTTCGTCTAATGGCAAAGATTGAAATTCAGGTTCTTCAATGATTTGGCTAAATTCATTGACGCTCACATTGTATTTTAGGAAATAATGCTCGCATAAATCTTCAAACAACGCTTTTAGGCAGCCTGCACTTGCGCACGCCAAAATTTGTTGTTTTGCAGTTTCGTTAAATGGAGCAAGTTCGGCATAAACAAACTCGCCACCGCCTTGCCAATTCACGGCTTTGGAAATACCGCCCTGCTCGCCATCAATCACTTTTTTCAAGCGTTCAACGGCAAGCGTTTCAATATAATCCATTTGTTCAATACCGATATATTGGCGGTTCATTTTGTGAGCAACGGCAGCAGTTGTGCCACTGCCTAAATGGTAGTCTAGGACGATGTCGCCTTGATTTGTACAACTTTGAATAATGATTTGAAAAAGGCTTTCAGGTTTTGGAAAGTCAAAAACCTTGTCATCAAATAATTTAATCAATTCTTTTGTAGCAACTTGATTTAAAAATTTGTTATCTACTGTATCTAAACTATTTAAAAACAGAAAATCACTTTTTAATTCATTTTTATATCGTTTTAAGAAAAAGCCGCGTTCATTAGGTTTGTGTTCCTTCTTAAAGCACAATCTACCTTCTTCTAATAATTTATAGAAACCTTGTTCATTAAAACGCCAACGTCTTCCATTGCCAGGAATATCTATTTTTCCTGTATATGGATTTTTAATTTCCATTACATTTTTAATTTTTCTGCCATCATCAGTTGCTGTTGGGTCGCTAGTTGTCCAATCTCCATTTGGGTCATTATCAGGATTTTTATAATTGGAAAAATCCTTTTCTTCTCCCAATAAAAATATATTTGATTTATCTTCGGCAAAAATTAATAAATATTCGTGTTGGATATTGAAACCTGTTTTTACATCATTCGTTGTAGATTTAGTTTTGCGAATGAGTTCCCCAATAAAATTTTCACGATTAAATATTTCGTCCATCAGAATTTTTAAATAAGCGTGTTCATTTTCATCAATAGAAACAAAAATCACACCATCATCAGCCAACAATGTTTTCGCAATTTCCAAGCGATTTTTCATAAAAGTGAGCCAAGTGGAATGATTAAATTTGTCGTTGTATTTAAAACCGTCATTGCCCGTGTTATACGGCGGGTCAATATAAATCAGCTTAACTTTGCCTTTAAACTGCGTGGCAAGCGAATGCAGGGCTATCAGATTATTGCCTTTGATAATGAGATTTTCGGCTGGCACACCTTTTAAAAAGCCGTCTGAATGGCGTTTGATTTCGCCAACGGGTTGTTTACCGTCTGCGGTGGTATAGCGAGAGAATTTTGAGAATGCTTTTGCGTCAAAAAGTCGGTCAATTTCATCAAAAGCAAGTGGTTGATTAAAAAATATTTCTTGTCTTTTTTGGGTTAATTTAGTGTATAATTGGCTGGCTGGCTGGCTGGCTGGCTGGCTGGCTGGCTGGCTGGCTGGCTGGCTGGCTGGCTGGCTGGCTGGCTGGCTGGTCATTATTGCGTTTAAAATAAATCTCTTCACCTTCTTCGGTGCTTTGTCCACCATTCAATACACAATCTTTAAACGGAAAATCCAACACAATATCCGTGCTGTCTTTTAAAAAGTGTTGCCCGTCCGTTAAACCAATACGATTAGCAAATCGGGTGTAAGAATTATTTACGCTGTGCTTGTCTAGGAAAAAGCGAAAATCTTGTGCTTTGAATACCAAAGCACCACCAATTTCTACAAAAAAATGGCGTTTGAGTGTTTCGTTTTGCAGCAGCAAACCGATAATTGCTGGGTCAGTTTTTTCTGCTAAATCCAACAAAATATTTTTTGCTAAAATTGTTTTTGCTTCGTCTGCCCATACGTTGTCGTGTAATTGTAGGGCTTCATTTAATTGGTCTTGAATTTTACTATCTGTCATTGGAAATCCTTACTTTTTAAAGTTAATAATTTTAGTATAAATCTTCTCTGCATAACTTTTAATATCTGTATGCGTATGCTTAAAAGTTTTCATATTTTGTACGCCTACAAGTTTACCCCAAATACCTTTATTCTTCGCCAATTCATGCAATAAATTAGCAAAATAATCTATTTCATTATTCGTATCTAAATGAAGAATAGCGGTAACAAAATGTTCATTATCTCGCGCTTGAATTTCAATTAGCCAAAATGTTTTTCCGCAATATTCAATTTTACCAAATAAGACTTTACGTCTTGTCTTACTTTTGGAATCCAAATAAGACCATTGAGCTTTATTTCTTGGGGCAATAAAAGGAACAAAATCACAGTTCTCGTTATTAAATAGATGGATAGCAGCCTGAATGTCGGCATAATGTTCATTCAAATATTTAATCGCTAAATCTGAATTTTCAAAAGTTGCAGCTAATACTTCTCTATGCTGCTTTTCAGGCAGTATATTGAGTGTACTAGGCGCAATCGTGGTGCGCCCAGTTGTACCTAAATCAGTTCCTAAACCTGTGGCGGAGGTTTCAATATTGACAATACGATAACTAGATTTGTACTGGTTAAATGGCTTTTCAGGTTTCTCAATTTCTTTATTTGCTAAATCTAAAAAGCAATCTTTATTCAATGTAAATTGTAGCGGTTTAGTATAAGCAGCAGATTCTTCTTCGCTTTGAATAGCAAGATTATCTTTTTGTCCTGCGGTAGGTTGCTCACGTTGATAAGTTTGCTTATCTTCATCAGAAATATCAGTTTCTTTATTGGCTTTACGTCCGTCATTATCTCTATCTACTATTACATTAGGAAATGGCGCAGAACAAGAACAAATTTCTGTAACAAAAAATCTCTCGTGTATCTTAATACCACGAACCGTTAGATTAGTTAAGCTAGTAAAAGGAAAATGGCTTTCCAATAATGATGTTGCTTTTGAGTTAATTCCTAATTTCATCAATGAATTTCTGATTTTTTCAAATCCTGCAAATGCAGTTTCATTAGACAAAATTCGTGCCAAAATAAAGGCTTCATTATCGGTGTATTTTTGTGGAAGTTTCAGAGTAACTTTATGATTTTCTTCATCTACTGAATAATAAATTTTTGAAATTTCATGAGGACTGGAAAATGCCAAATGTGCTAATCTAGTAGAGCAAGCATAATAAAAACGGATTATTTCCGTTACTGGAATAATAATGCCGTCTATATAATCATCATGTTGGATTTGTAAACATGAAATTGGTTTTGAATAATCCAGTCCAAAATAACTGAAAGGAATTAACCGACCGTCTTTTTCTTGATTATATCTGTCAAAATATTTAATTTTTTTATTGCTATCAACAAATTGAATATTTTGTTTGGTAATGTTTACATTTTGAACAGAAACAGTTTGACTAATGGCGTTATAAGATTCTAATCGTCCATTTTTCCATATAGAGCCAACTATTAGAATGGGTAATTGCCCAATATTCACTTGGCAAGAGATACGTTGTTGCCAGTTTTTATCAATAGTTATTTTCTTATCTTGATAGTAACTACTGGCGAATTGATTAAGTGTACTTTGTGAAACTGGGCGCAAATTGACTTCAATCATAAGATTATTATTGTTTCCCAGTTTAGATGAAATCGTACCTAAACTGTCTATCCGCCACAATCTATTGTCATGTGGAAATTCGGCAATTTCAATAATTGGTTGTTGAGTCATATTTACATTTACACCCAGTCGCATTTATCGTTGTTAAATTCGCAAATAGCGATGTTTAGTCGCAAATAGCGTTAGAGTTTACACCTTCCAGCACGTCTTTCGCCTGCATGTCGGCGTGGTACGAGCTGCGCACCATGGCGCCGATGGCGGCGTTGGTGAAGCCCATTTCGTAGGCTTCTTTTTCAAACTGCTTGAACTGCTCGGGTGTGACATAGCGCAGCACGGGCAGGTGGCCGTCCGAAGGTTGCAAATATTGCCCCACGGTAATCATTTCGATGCCGTGTTCGCGCATATCGCGCATGATTTCGCGCACTTCGTCGTCGGTTTCACCCAAGCCGACCATGATGCCGGATTTGGTGGGGATGTGCGGCATCATTTCGCGGTAGCGGCGCAGAAGTTCCAGCGAGTGTTTGTAGTCCGCGCCGGGGCGTGCCTGTTTGTAAAGGCGCGGGTGGGTCTCCAGATTGTGGTTCATCACGTCGGGCGGGTTTTTCGCCAGAATGTCCAAGGCGATGTCGAGCCGGCCGCGGAAATCGGGCACGAGGATTTCGATTTTGGTGTTGGGGCTGGTTTTGCGGATTTCGTTGATGCAGTCGGCAAAATGCTGTGCGCCGCCGTCGCGCAGGTCGTCCCGGTCCACGGAGGTGATGACGACGTATTTCAACTTCATGGCGGCCACGGATTCGGCAAGGTTTTTCGGCTCGTCTTTGTCCAGCTCGTTGGGGCGGCCGTGCCCCACGTCGCAGAAGGGGCAGCGGCGGGTGCAAATGTCGCCCATAATCATGAAGGTGGCAGTGCCGTGGCTGAAGCATTCGCCGATGTTGGGGCAGGAGGCTTCTTCGCACACGGTGTGCATTTTTTGGCTGCGCAGGATATCTTTGATTTCAAAGAATTTCTGACTACTGGGCACTTTGGCGCGTATCCAGCTGGGTTTTTTCAGTTTTTCTTCCAGCGGCACGACTTTGATGGGGATGCGCGCGGTTTTGCTGGCGCCTTTGTGTTTGACGCCTTGGCTGTTGTCCAAGGGGTTGGTTTCGGTGGTCATATCGGGTCTTTCTTTGATGTTTTCGCTTTGATGTTTTCGGGGTGCAGGCTGCATTCATAGTGCGGTTGCCGCCTGAAAATAATTTTTGCTCAAGGCCTTACTTCTATATTCGCCAGCGGCTCGACATAAAGGAAGAAATCTTGCCTGCTGCCGCATTTAATGTGCAGCGGGTCGCCGCCGAGCATGATTTCGCCGTTGCGGATGAAGTAAACGTGGTCTTGCCAGCCGGTGTAGCCGCCGTAGCTGTTTTTGGAGTTGATGCGGACGCATACGGCATAAGATGGGTAGTAGGTCAGCCGTTGGGTTTTGAAGTCTTGGTAAACGCGCAGGTATTTTCTGGGCGGGGTGAAGCCGGCGATTTTGGCGGAATCGGGGTCAATCAGGGTTTCTGCAAGGCGGCGTTTGATGATGGCTTGGTAGTTGTCGGGATAGCGGCCGAAATCTTTGTTGCGCAGTTCGCTCATGTGCAGGACGGTGGGTTCGGGAACGGAAATGCAGCCTGCAAGCAGGGGGGCGCTGCATATTAGGGCGGCGTATGCGGTGGTTTTCATGGTTGTCTTGGGTATTTTACGTGCTGCGGATGGGCAAAAGCCGTTATTTTAATACAATGCGCCGCGTTTTGCCGCAGTCTTTCCAAATTGGGGGTGCAGGCTGCTTCTCAATGCAGGTGCATAATACGGTCGCGCGACACGGACAGCACACCGCGAACGTTGCGGAAATGCCGTTGCGCGGCTTCGATGTCCTGCCCTTGGGCAAGAAGGATGCTGATGCCGTTCAGGTTTTTGTATTGGTAGCCGACTTCTGCGCCGTAATCCTTCACGGCTTGCAGCAATGGTTCGCTGCCTGTTTCGGGGTCGTAGAACACAATCAGGGTGCGTTCGGTGTATTGCGGTGCGGCGCTTTGCGGCGGTTGCAGGCTGCTTTTTGCGGCCGGCGCGGCGGGTGCGGTGCTTTGGCAGGCGGCTAGAAGGATGATGGGCAGGAGTAGGGGAGGGAATTTCATTTTGGTCGGCCTATCAGGGGTTTACCTGGGTGCAGGCTGCTTTGGTTGGATGGGGATGCGCTGCGTTTTAACGGCGGCTGCGGTTGCGCACGCAGGCGGTAATGCGGTTGCCGCGCTCGAAAGGGTCGGCCACGTTGGCAAAGTGGCGCGCGCAGGCATTTTGCAGGCCGACTTGGTCGGATGGCGTATGGTTTGTGCGGGAAGCCGTGCTGCCGCAGGCGGACAAAACGGCGCTGGCCAGTAACAGGGTGGCGATTCGTAGGTTCATATCAGTCTTCTGCGGAGGGATTACGGGGTTAATTCGCTGCGGATTTCTTGCAGCGTTTCGCGCAATTCGCTGTCGGAGGCGGCGCGTTTGTCCAGATAGGCACCTTGGTTTTTATTGACAATCAGGCATTTTAGATTGGCGCGGTGCACTTCCATGTCGTTGTTCAGGTCGATGGCGGGGTTGTTGCCCGTTTCCGTGTTGCATTCGTCATAGGCCGTGTTGAATGCGGTATCTTCGGCATCGGTGGTGCTTTCCGTTTCGGTTGCTGCGGATTCGGTTTCTTCTTCCCCCGTTTCCGTTTGCGGCACGGAGGCCGAAGGCGCGGCAGATGCGGCACTGGCATCGCTGGCGGCCGCACCGTTTTTCCCAGCCACCATTTCTTTGGTGCTTTGGAAAAAATCCGGCGCATAACGCTTGATTTGCTCTTGCAGCGCGGGTTTGACCAAATCGTATGTGAAGCTGCCTACGGCCACCGCCGTTGCGCTCAGCGTGCCGACCAGCCATTTTTTTCCGTTTTCTGCCATAATGTTTCTTTCGTTGTCGGTAGGTAAAGTGGGCGGGCGGCGAACCCTCCGTTTTGCATACGCGGGCAACCGCACCGGCGGCGAATGCAAAAATCCGGCGCGAAACCGTGAAACCGCCTGAACAAAATAAGGCGGATTTTAACGCATTCGGGCAGATTGAAACAGGTTTGCGGCTTTATTTTGCACAGATTTTTTCTGTTTTGGCCGAATGGGCAACAGGCAAAAGTGCAGGCTGCTTTTGAGGATTGAAAAGCAGCCTGCACTTTGCAAAATCCAAGTGCAGGCTGCCTGAAACCCATCGGGCTTCGCTTTATGCGGCGTTGTTGTTCATCGTCCAGCAGTCGGTGATTTTGCCGTCTTTGACTTTCAGGAAATCCGTGCCGACTTTGACGGCGGTTTTGTCGCCGAGCGTGGCGGTAACGCGCCAATAGGCGGAAATCATGTCGCCGTCGCAAAACGGGCCGAGCACGAGTTCGTAATGCAAATCGGCTTTGGCGCGGATGGTGACAATCCAAGCCTTCGCGCTGGCAATGTCGGTAACGGGCGCGGGCGGCGGAGTGGAGTCGGCGGTCAGGTGCGCTTTGAAATGGGGTGACAACAGTTCGTCGGCAATATCAAGATGGCCGTTCCACATCTGTGTCCATGCGGTGTAGATTTTGTGTGCGTCGGTCATTTTTGTCTCCTAAAAGGTTAGCAATATGGTTTTTGATGCCGGTGTGTTGCAGGCTGCCTGAAAATTACAAACCCTTCCGCATAATCCGCTGCCCCAGCCGTGCGGAGAAGCGGTTAATCCAATAGAGCCACTTCGTTTTGCCAATCATGCTTTCAAAGCGGTTGCGTTCAAAATCGCGCCAGAATTCGTCTGCCAATTCGTCGGGCGAGATTTTCAGGTGCGCGTGCCCCTTGCCTTTGGACATGGGCGTGGCGACCATGGGCGGCAGGATTTCAAACACGCGGATGCCGCTGTTTTCCAACTGCCAGCGCAACACTTGCGAAAAGCTGTGCAGCGCGGCTTTGGTGGCGCAGTAAACGGCGCAGGTTTCTTTGGGCACCACCGCCAAGCCCGATGATACGTTGATAACGGCGGCCTGCGGTTTGCCCGCCAGCACGGGCAGGAAGGCGCGGGTGAGCTGCACGGGCGCGGTGAGATTGACGGCGATTTCCTGCGCGATTTCGTCGTCCGTCTGTTCGTCCAGCCGTTTGGTGAACTGGATGCCGGCGTTGTTGATGAGAATGCCGGTTTCGGGAAACTGCGCCGCCAGCCGTGCGCGGTCTTCGGCTTGGGAAACGTCGGCGACGGCATATCCGCAACGTGCGCCGTTATCGTGCAGGCTGCCTGAAAGTTGTTCTACGGCTTGGCGCAGCACGTCTTCGCGCCGTCCGACCAAAATCACGCGGTTGCCCGCTGCGTGGAATTTTTTTGCCAGCGCAAAGCCGATGCCGGTGGCGCCGCCGGTGATGAGTACGGTGTGTTGTGTAGGGGTCATGGGGAGTCCTTGTTTTGGGGTGCAGGCTGCTTTTGATGGGCGGCAGAACGGCCAGAAAGCAGCCTGCACTTTGGGGTTTGGGATATTGAAAAACGTGTGCAAATAAAAATACGGCTAATGCGTGTGTGTAGCCGGGCTATTTTTCATCAAAATAATATGCTTTCCCTGCTATGGAACACTCTTCATCCATGTTGCAAGACAACGGAATTGAGTATCCGGTTCAATGTTTCGATTTCCGCAGATTCATCGGGCGACATACGGTATTGGGCGGAATCGCCGTTCACGGTAACGAGGTGTGTGTCTTGTTCGCCGAATTCGATAATGTAAATACAAAATCCCGTCCAGCTTCTGTGCATGAAAAAGCGGTTGTCCTGCATGTAGTACAGCCAGCGGTCATCCATATTGCGCGGGATAATGCCTTGCCGCATGCGCTGAATATCCTGTACCGAAAAATGCCTTTTCAGCACCATGCGCTTGAAACATGGCGGCATTTCGCAAATGTTCCGTTTGATTCGGGAGATGGGGTAGTTTGAGTCGTTCATTGGCGGGGTATCGGAAATTGGTGCAGCCTGCCTTGAACAATCTCGCGTGCAGGCGCATACTTGGTTTTTGTCTATTATACAGGAGAATACTATGCGCCTAATCATTGCCGCGCCGGCCAACGGCCTTATTTTAAAAGACGCGCTCAAAGCGCATTTGCAGCGCGACCCGCGTGTCGCCAGTCTGATTGATTTGTCGGATGAAGCGTTGTCGTATCCCGCCGTTTCGTTTGCCGCTGCGCAAAAAATCGCCGCAGGGGAAGCCGACCGCGCCATTCTGATTTGCGGCACGGGCATCGGCACGGCGATTGCCGCCAACAAGGTGCAGGGCATCCGCGCAGCCACGGCGCACGATTTGGTGGGTGTGCGCGGTGCGGTGGAAAATTATGACGCACAGGTGTTGTGCATGGGGCAGAATGTGATTGCCGCACCCGAAGCTTGGGCGCTGGTGGATGTTTGGCTGGACGCGCGGCACGACACGGCGGGCAGCTATGCGCCGAAGTTGGTGGAAATTGCGGCGTTCGAGCACGGGGAATAGGTTTCAGGCTACCTGAAACCGCGTTTGCCGCACAAAAAGCAGCCTGCACTTTGAATATTTGAAGTGCAGGCTGCTTTTGCCGTGTATGAAAGGTGCGGAGGAATCAAATGTGATTGTCTGCGAGTGTTGGTCAAATGGAAGCGTCGCGAAACCGTGTCAAGCAATACAAAAAGCAGCCTACACTAGGCGGTCGGCGCATCTGCAATATTCAAAATGTGGTTGCGGTAAAGTTCGGGCAGCAGCGCCAGCACGGTTGCCTTGCCCGATAGGTCTGCATTGCGCAAAGTATCCGCCAGCAAATCCACTGACATGGCCTGCAACGCCGGCACCGACAAAGGCGCATAGCTCAAATGCCAAGGTTCGGGAAACATGCCGCCCTGCTGTTTTTGATACGGGCGGAAAAAGCCGAAGCGGTGCAGGTTTTCGTCCAGCCATTGGTGCAGCGGACGGAAAATGCCACCTTCGCCCGTTTCTTCGGGCAGCAGTTTCGGACGGTAGCCCGGCGGCATGGCGGCGGCATCCACCACGTCGATTTCCGTGCCCCAATGGTGCCGGCTGCCGCCCGGTAATGCCGACCAATCCAAAATATGCCGGATAATCTCTTCCTCCGACATCGCACTTCTGTCGCGCACTCTGCCGTATTCGTCATACAGCGGTTTTTTGCCGGCGAATTTATGATTCCAAATACGCAGCTGGGTATTGAAATCGCGGAAGGTGCTGAACGGCTGCATATCGATGCCGTCTTTCTGCGCGGCGGCACGCATGGCTAAAAACGCTTCCGCTGCCTGCGGTTGGGCGGCAAAACGCGGGGTGGCGTATTGCACGACATGGCTGCGGGTTCGGCCAGTCAGTTCTAAATCGGTCAGCATGATGAATAAACCTTTTGGGTGAAACATTGGGGGTGCAGGCTGCCTGCGAATGGGAATATGCCCGTTATTCGGCGGCGCGGCCGATAAAGTTATCCAACGCCGTTTGGCAACTTGGGTCGCATTGCGCGCGCAGTTTCACCAGTTGTGCCAAAAGGGCGGTTTGTTCTTCTGTGGTGAGCGTGTGCCCGTTTTCGGCGGCAATGCTGTTGTAGAGCGGTGTGCCTTGGCTGTCCAGGCTGCGGTTGCGGAGATAGCGGCGTTCGTTGCCGGCCGCATCGCGCACGGTCAGTTCCACGCTGCCGCCGTCCAGAAAAATATCGTGGGACACGACGGCGACGGGCAAATCGACGATATTCATGGCGTTTTCTTGGTGGGGCAGGGCGCAGGCGGCCAGGATAGGGGTAAGTAGGGCGGTGGTCATCAGACGGGACATAAATGGTGGACTGAATGTGGTGTGTTGAAACGGCGTGCGGCAGATGAAAAAGCAGCCTGCACTTTTGGGATGGGTTTCCGAAGTGCAGGCTGCCTGATATGACTCGGATTAACCGCCGCATGCGCCGCAGCAGCCGCTTTCGCCGTGTTCTTTTTTGCTTTCGCTTTTGCCTTCGTTGTTCAGCACGGGCAGTTCCACTTCTTGTGCGCCTTGCTCGTTCGGCAAATCATTGACTTTGATTTTGTTTTCTTCGCTCATCATATACCTCGGTTGAAGTTGGGTTGGAAAGCGGCATTATAGCGCGGCGGTCGGTTTTGCGCCATGCGGTTTGGGGCGTTTTGCCGGGTGCAGGCTGCTTTCGGATGGCCATAACCAATATTGTTTTGCCATATGAACACATCCATCAAATTTAAATTTATTGAAATACAATGCATTATAATAAATGGCAAATATTTTTAAAATTTCTGTATTGACAGAAATATAGAAAATCCATACCATGCAACAAACGAATTCAGGACGACATCATGAAACTTAATCCCACCACCGAAAAATTCATTCTGCACTGGGGCGAGCAAGGCTCCAAATGGGGCGTGAACCGTACGGTCGCCCAGATTCACGCGCTACTGTATATTTTGGGCAAGCCGATGAATGCGGAAGAGATTTGCGAAACGCTGAACGTGGCGCGGTCTAATGTTTCCAACAGTTTGAAAGAATTGCAGAATTTGCAGTTGGTGCAGGTAACGCACGTATTGGGTGACCGGCGCGATTATTTCACCACTTCGGACGATGTGTGGACGCTGTTCCGCACGATTGTGGAGCAACGGCAGCGCCGCGAAATCGAGCCGACACTGGCGTTTCTGAACCAGCTGATGCAGGAACCGGAGTTTGCCAACGAAAACGACGGCGTGAAAACGCGGATTACGCAGACGCACGAATTCATCAGCACGCTGACGGCTTGGACGAACGAAATGCTGAAACTGTCCACCGGCACGATGGCTAAAGTGCTGAAACTGGGCGCAAGTATTCAGAAGCTGTTGCGCTAGATTGCAGGTAGCCTGCACTTTGTTTTGACGGCGGTGCGGACAACATGGCTTGGCAATGGCGGTTTGCCGTTGCCTTTTATCGGGAAACATATTTCTTTTTCAACAGAAATTTGGAAACATCATGAGCGAAAATAAAAATGTTTCAAGCAGCCTGCACTATCCAAAGGCGCGAGTGATTCTGGGCTTCCTGCTGATGGGTGGCGGGTTGGGTACCGGGTTGTTTTTGTTAGCCCTTAAGGTGCACAACGCCTTGTTTGGGTATGGACAATCAGAGGCTTGGCAGAGTATGAGTATCGACGATTTTGTGGAATTTGTGCACGTAGCGGGTTCTATTCTTATGATGGGCTCCGCATTAGGTTTTATACCAGCCGGGCTGTGCGGCTGGTGGCTGGCGGAAAACCGGTTTTATTACACAGGCTGGCGCTCGTTGTGGCTGCCGCTGGTGTCTGGTTTGCTGTTTCCAAGCGTGATATTCATTTGGCTGCTGCCTGATGTGTTGGTCGTCGCTGCGCCTTGTGGTGCGTTTAGCGCGGTGATATTGGCCCGAATTTTGTGTCCGAAAGGTTCGAACAATGAAGCAGCTTGACGTATTGCGGCTTGCCGTTGCTTTTTATCGGGCAATATATTTCTTTTTCAACAGAAATTTGGAAATATCATGAGCGAAAATAAAAATGTTCCAAGCAGCCTGCACTATCCGAAGGCGCGAGTGATTCTGGGCTTCCTGCTGATGGGTGGCGGATTGGGCGGCTGGCTGTTTTGGGCAGCCCTTCAGGTGAACGACGCCTTGTTTGGGCATGGGCAATCGGTGGCTTGGCAGAGTATCGGCGATTTTGTGGACGCAGTGGGTTATATTTTTATGGGGGGCTCCGCATTTGGTTTTATACCGTCCGTGCTGTGCGGCTGGTGGCTGGCGGAAAACCGGTTTTGTTACACAGGCTGGCGCTCTTTGTGGCTGCCGCTGGTGTCTGGTTTGCTGATTTCAAGCGTGATATTCATTTGGTTGCCGCCCGCTGTGTTGGTCGCCGGGCCTTGCGGTGCGGTGAGTGCGGTGATATTGGCTCGGATTTTGTGCCCGAAAGGTTTGAACGATGAAGCGGCTTGACGTATTGCGGTTTTCGCTGGGGTTTTTGTGGCTGTGGAGCGGGGTGCAGCCTGCTTTGACGGCGGCGGATGTATCGTTGGATTTGCTGGGAAGAACAGGGATTGCGACGGAATGGCAGGCGGCGGCGTTTTATACTTCATCGGCATTGGATGTCTTTTTTGGGATTTTATGTTTCACAAAATTCAGAAATTACCGTTTCTTATGGTTGGCGCAATTTGCCGTGGTGCTGGGCTACAGCGTCATTGTAGCGTGCAGGCTGCCTGAAATGTGGCTGCACCCGTTTGCGCCGCTGGTTAAGAATGTGCCGATTTTGGCGGCATTGTGGGTACTAGGCAGTCGGCATGAACGCGCTGACGTGCCAGCCGCTCAATAGGGCCAGCAGCAGCGCGGCGTAATGAACAAAACGCGGCGGATAGGGCGGCAGCAGCAGACGGATGGTGTTGAACACAAGCAGCACAATGTGCCCGATATACAGATAGGGAAAAGCCAAAAACCATAAGTGCCAATATTGATAACTTCGCCCGCTGTCCGCGTTACCCTGCACGAAGGGCGTGATGCCTTGCACGATAAACAGCCAGCCGAACAGCAACAGGGTAATGCCGAAAAAGGCAAGGGCGAAATAATCGATGTATCTGGCGTTGGTCGTGGCGGGACGGCGGATGGCGGCATAGGCGGTCATCCATGCGGTGTAAATAAGATAGGCGGCAAGCATGGCGCTGGTTTTCCAATGGGAAATGTTGCCGTCAGGATAACGGAAAAGCGTGGTACGCGGCAAGACGCGTGATGCGTTGAAATCAAAGAGAATTTAAGTTTTTTCAGGCAGCCTGCACAGGCAAATTTCAATAGGAGCAACAAAATGAACACGTATTTAATCGTTAAAACCCTGCACATTATTTCGGCCACGCTGATGGTGGGCACGGGCTTCGGCACGGCGTTTTATCTGTTTTGGGCGAACCGTTCCGGCTCGGTGGCGGCGCAGGCGGTGGTGTCGAAATGGGTGATGAAGGCGGATTGGTGGTTCACCACGCCGGCGGTGATTTTCCAGCCGCTCTCGGGCTTGTGGATGCTGCATTACATGGGCATGCCGTTTACTTGGGACGGGGCGTGGCTGTGGGTGAAGTGGACGCTGGCGCTGTATGTACTGGCCGGTGCGTGCTGGCTGCCGGTGGTGTGGCTGCAAATCAAGATGGCACGACAGGCGGCTGCGGCTTGGCAGGCGGGCGAAAATACGCTGCCGGCGAGCTACAAACGCTATCAATTCTGGTGGGAAATGCTGGGCTATCCGGCCTTCTGCGCCACGGTGGTGCTGTATTTCCTGATGGTGTTGAAGCCGATGTAGGCAATGTGCAGGCTGCCTGAAAACACAAGCGCATTACCAACGCCAGCCGTAGCGTTTTTTCATCCGCCTGTACCGTTCGCGTGCATCTGCCAAACTCTCGCCGCGATATTTCCTCTCGCCGTAAACACCGAAGTGCGCGATATAGAAGCCCAATGCGGCAACAACGGCGGATATCAGTAGCTTTTTCCCAATAGGCGTGTCGGAATCTGTCACAACAAAGGCAATAAAATAAAGAAGAAGTATCAAAAAGATAAGCACCAGAAAGCGGCGCAGCCATTTCCATAGCGTGAAAAAGATTTTTTCTGTGCGTGAGGGCTTCGGCAATTGACTGCGGTAGACCATATAAACCGGCAGGATAAATATCACGGCCAAAGCCAGCGTTACTTGCCAGTGGCGTGGCTCGACAAACCCGCCGTGCGCCAAGATGGGAATGGAAACGGGAAGAAGCAAAATCAAATAGTCCACAATGCTGCTGATGAGGGAAGGTTTGTCAGGCGTGGTTTTATGGGATTTTGCGCGGCGCGGTTTCATGTGCAGGCTGCCTGAAAGAACATAAGTGTTTATTTTAACAGGATTTTGTTAAATTTTCCAACGTGAAAAAGCAGCCTGCACAACCTATTCATTTGATTTTTCAAACCCTTGCATAAGGAGAATAATATGCAGACATTTAACATTATGGCGATACAGGTTGCCGTATCGTTGGCGGTGAGCCTGGTGTGCTGGCTGGTTTTGGGCGCATCGCTGCGGCGCGTGCTGGCGTTTTTGTGCAACGACCCGCGCGACGAAGTGAAGGAAATCAGCGGCATATTCTGGCAGCGGCTGTATTTGAGCCTGACGCTGTTCACACCGCTGCTGTGCGTGCTGCTGTTTGCGCCGAACTTCGAGCGCAGTTTGGCGGATAACCTGCTTTACGCCCTGCGTTGGGCCGTGTTCGGCGGCGTGAGCCTGCTGCTGGTGCTGGCGCATTTGGTACGCAAACAGATTCAGGTGTTGCAACGCAGCGGTTTTGAAGGCGTGAAGCCCGAAGCAGAGCCCGAAAAGCAGCCTGCACCGCCCCGCCTGCAAGCAGAAAAATATAACGGCTTTGCCCCGTTGGAAGAGTAGCGCATTTTAGGAGAATTTAAGATGCACAAAATTTTTTACGATGCCGAATGCCCCATTTGCGTGCGCGAAATAGAGTTAATTATGCAGGACAGCCGCGCCGGATTCATGGAAGCCGTGCCGATACAGGGCAGCGAAGCCGTGTTGGCGCAATACGGCATCACCACCGAAGCCGCACTCACCTACCTGCACGTTTTGACGGACGACGGCGTGATGCTGCAAAAAATGGCCGCCGTGCGCAAAATGTACGAAGGCTACCAAGGCTTTGCGCTGGTGAAACTGGCCAATCTGCCGCTGCTGGACAAACTGGCCGACTGGCTTTACCCGTGGTTCGCTCGCCACCGCTACCAATTTCCCAAATGGCTGCTGCCGCGCCCCGAATGCGAAGGCGGCGTATGCCGAATCCCACCGAAAGAAAGGACGAAAAAATGAAAAAATATTTTATTTCCATGATGTTGCTGCCTGCATTGGCCATGGCCGATGGCGGAGAACTGGCGCGCTGCGAGCAAACCTTCCGCGACAATATGGACATTATGGCGTTCCCCATGTACTGCACCCAGAACCCCACCACGCCCGCGCAAGATGCTGCCCTGCAACGGCATTTGGAAGCCCTAAACCGCTGCGAAGCCTTCGCCAAACGGCTGCCGCAGACGCAGTACAATCAGATGATGGCGCGCCTAGATGCCTATGTGAAACCCGCGGCATTGAAGGTTCGCGCCCTGAGTGACCGTCCGCAGGAATTTCAGCAGTATTGCACCGAGCAGTTGGGCAAAGCGGCGCGGCTGTTGCAGAAATATTGACGAATCCGGCAAAAAGCAGCACCAAGGGCACGCACATCGGTTAGCTGAATCACAGATTCAGACCGATGGCAGCCTGCACCCCGATGGGCAAAGTGCAGGCTGCCTGAAATACCCAACATCTTATCAATAGGGCGTAAGCCATTCAATTTTCAGAAATTCGCACAACGGCATGGCGTATGGCCGTCAGACCCGCTCTGAAAAAGCAGCCTGCACATTTCCCCACCGCCCACAAGGAGTTCCGCATGAACATCGTCCTCTTCGGCGCAAGCGGCTTTATCGGCCGCCGCGTTGCCCAAATCCTGCGCACGCACGGCCACACGCTGCGCACCCCGAGCCACCGCGAATTCGATTATTTGCAGCCGAACGAAGCCGCCGCCCGCGAAATCCTGCGCGGCGCGGATGCCGTGTTCAACTGCATCGGCGTGATGAGCCGTCATGCCGACGTGCTGGAAACCGTGCACCACCGCACGCCCGCGCTGTTGGCCAAAATTGCGGCGGAGCAAGGCGTGCGGCATTGGGTGCAGCTTTCCGCGTTGGGCGCCAACCCGAAACACGCCGTGAATTTTGTCGGTAGTAAAGGGCGCAGCGACGAAGCCGTATGCCAAATTGGCGCGGCACACGGCATGCGCGTGGCGGTGGCGCGGCCGTCCGTTGTGTACGGGCGCGGCGGCGCGAGCTGCGAATTGTTTATCAAATTGGCGCGGCTGCCCGTTATCGCTCTGCCGGCTGGCGGCAGGTTCATGCTCCAGCCCGTACACGCAAACGACGTGGCGGACGGCTTGGTGCGCCTGCTGGAAAACGGCGCGCCGCACGGCACCATCATCCCTTTCACCGGCAGCCTGCACACCAGTCTGGCGGGCTATCTTGCCGCCATGCGCACAGGGCTGCACCGCAAACCGCCCTTGCGCGTGCTGCCGATTTCGTTGGCGTTGGTGAAGCCGTTTCTGCCGCTGACGAACGTGTTGAGCAACGGCATGGTAAGCGCAGGCAGCTTTGCGCTGCTGGAAGAAGGCTCGTGCGCCGACTGCACCGCATTTGCCGAACTGCTGGGGCGCGAGCCCTTGGGCGTGGGGGAGTTTTGGGCGGTGGGATAATGTGCCGCATCGCAATGGGCACGCCGAAAGTAATAGAAACAGCAGCCTGCACTTGGTTTTGCCAAAGTGCAGGCTGCTTAAAATTTAAAATTGCTGTGCCTAAAACAGAATCCGCACCGTTTTCACGGTTTGCGTCTGCCAGTGTGTCCGCCATAATACCAAACTGTCCGTAATTTGCGTTTGCAGCGGCTGAGGAACGTGTGCCAGCCCTTGGAAGGTGAGTGTTAGGTCATGTTCGGGCAGCCTGCAGTGGGCGGATATGGTTTCATCGGCGGAGTGACGGATGTAAGCTCTTTTTGGCTGGACAAACAGCGTTTGGCAAAACCTAAAACGCTCAATTCTGTGCCTGCGTTAAACGACCTACGCGTTTACTGATATGTTTTAGCTAAGATAAAAGCTGATATGGTCGTTGCAGTTGGCACGGTATTGGGCGTAAGTTTGGCGCGTATTTTGTATTTTGGGGTGTGCAGGCTGCTTTTTAACAATAGAACCGAGTTTCATCATTAAGGAGAATGCCATTTCAGTTAGAACGTGCCGTATCAGATCGACGGCATCGGCACACAGCGCCCCTAACAGGTTTGTCCGCCATAAAATCAAATGTCTTTCCTCTTGCCTGCTGCGCTAAAATCATGTTTACGCATCATCATCGGATTTCAAAATATGCCGTTTACCCTTGCCCACCCGATTGCCGTTTTGCCGTTTTCACGCTGCCGTTATTGCCATTTCCCTGCATTGGTCATCGGAAGCCTTTCTCCTGATTTCGTTTATTTCCTGCATGGGCGTGCCGTATCCGGCGGACATGGTTTGGCCGATATGCTGTGGCCGAACCTGCCGTTGTGCTTCGCGGTTTATTGGCTTTATCTTGCCTTGTGGCGGGACGCTTTGTCTGATTTTTTACCAAATTGCCTGAATGCCGCCCCTTATAGGCCGTCTGAAAATGTAGATTTTAATAAACTCAAAGCAGCCGTCTTCATACCGAGTGCCTTATTCGGCATGGCCACCCATCTTTTCCTTGATGCGTTTACCCACCCCACCGGCTGGTTTGTGCAACATTTCCCCGTGCTGCAACAAACCGTGTTGTTTCTGCCAATCTTTAAATGGCTGCAATACGGCGGCGGTGTAATAGGCCTAACCGCCTGCCTGTACTTTGTATTCCGCACCGCCCGCAGCCGGCCATACCGCTCTCGTCAAACCATTGGACAAAAATACCGTTTTTGGATTCTTTGCGCCATACTGTCGTTCCTTGGCTTTTCCATCTGGCAAATCGCTGTTCCCGTGCCGTTAGGTCATGCCGCCACACAAATAATCCGCCTGATTGATTGTGCAGTGATTTCATTTTCGATATTGTGTCTGAGGCATATTGCCCGAAAGGAAAATGGCTGAAAAGCGGTTTTATGGCAATCGTTAAGTGTTTTATTTTTATATCTATTTATTATTGAAGGTATTTTCATAATGATATAGAATTATTTCTATTTTATTAATTTGGCAAGCAATGAATTCTGATTACATTTCCCATACTCTCAAAGCAGACGGACAACCGCAGTCTGTTTTTACAAAGACAAATGGTAGAAAACAGAAATAGCCCAGCTGTGAAAATACCCAAGGGGATTTAGATGACGACTTACTACGCCCATTCCGCCCAAGACGAACTCGGCAACCTCTTGCCTTACGAACACTGGCAAACCTTGCAAAGCCATTCGGTCAATGTTGGCGAAATGGCGGCGGAGTTTGCTCGAGTATTCGGTGCGCAGGAAAGTGCCTGCCAGACGGGACGGCTTCATGACTTAGGGAAATATTCGGAACCATTTGACCGCCGATTGCATGGTGGCCCATCAGTCGATCATGCTACTGCCGGAGCCAAAATTGCAGTCGAGCGTTGGGGAAATGTTATCGGCAAGCTGATGGCGTTTTGTATTGCGGGGCATCATGCGGGGCTTGCAAATGGCAATGGCGAAGGCGATAACCGCCGCACGTTAAAGCAGCGTTTGGCTTTGCAATTCGGCGCAGATATTCCCGCTCTCGATAATCTGTGGCAACAAGAAATCAAACTCCCTCAAACCCTGTCTGCACCGCCACTCAAAGCCGATGCGCATCATCCTTTTTTCTCCTACGCCTTCTTCACACGAATGCTCTATTCTTGCTTGGTGGATGCCGATTATCTTGATACTGAAGCCTTTTATTCAAACCTAGAAAACAAAGCCGTCAAGCGCGGCGGCTATCCCGATTTAAACGCCTTGCAACACAATTTCAATCAATTTATCAACGCTTTCAGACGACGTATCGCCCAAGCTTCAGAGCAAACCGAAGCCGAAAAACGCAATGCCGCTTTAAACCGCCTGCGCAGCGAAATTCTCGATTACGCCGTAGAACAAGCGGCACAACCGCAAGGACTGTTTACGCTCACCGTGCCGACCGGCGGCGGAAAAACTTTCACTTCCATGGCATTTGCGCTGGAACACGCCAAGCGGCACAGTATGCGGCGCGTGATTTACGTCATCCCGTTCACCAGCATCATCGAACAAAATGCCGCCGAATTTCGCAAAGCCTTTGGCGAATTGGGCGAACAAGCCGTGTTGGAACACCACAGCACCTTCGACGACGGCAAACTGCAAAATGAGGCCACCAAAGACAAATTGCGCCTTGCCTCGGAAAACTGGGACACGCCGATTGTCGTGACCACCGCCGTGCAATTCTTCGAATCCCTCTTTGCCGACCGCTCTTCCCGTTGTCGCAAACTGCACAACATCGCAGGCTCCGTCATCATCCTCGATGAGGCGCAAATGCTGCCGCTCAATCTTTTGCTGCCCATCATGCAAGCCATCAAAGAATTGGCGCAAAACTACCACTGCAGCGTCGTCATGTGCACCGCCACCCAGCCTGCCGTGCAAGCCGAAAACGGCTTCTATCGCGGCTTTGAAAACGTGCACGAAATAGCCCCAAAACCGACCGCACTTTTCGACAAACTGCGCCGCACCACCGTGCAGCACATTGGTACACAAACCGACGCCGACCTGCTCGCCAAACTTGGCGAACACCCGCAAATGCTCGTCATCGTCAACAATCGCCGCCACGCCCGCAGCCTGTACGACCAAGCCAAACACCTTGACGGCACGTTCCACCTGACCACCTTAATGTGTGCCAAACACCGCAGCCAAAAGCTTGATGAGATTCGAGGTCGTCTGAAAAACGGCGAACTCTGCCGCGTTATCGCGACCTCCTTAATTGAAGCCGGCGTTGATGTGGATTTTCCGCTGGTGATGCGCGCCGAAGCAGGTTTAGACAGCGTTGCGCAAGCCGCCGGACGCTGTAACCGCGAAGGCAAAAGGCCGTCTGAAAACAGCTTTGTCTGGATATTCGCGCCCGAAGAACAATGGAAAGCCCCACCTGAACTTGCCGCCCAAGCCGCCGTTATGCGCCTGACCGCCGACAGCTTTTCAGACGACCTCTTATCCACCCAAGCCGTCGCCGCCTATTTTGCCGAGCTTTATCAATTAAAAGGCAGCGAACTGGACAATAAAAAAATTCTGAAAATGCACAACGATACAGGGCAAAGCCTTGATTTTCCATTCCAAACCGTCGCCGACAAGTTCCGCATGATTGAAAGCCATATGCAGCCGCTGATTATTCCCTTCGATGTTGAGGCCGAAAGCCTCATCAGCAGCCTGCACCACGCCGACCACATCGGCGGACTCTTACGCAAACTGCAACCCTACACCGTCCAAATCCCCGAAAAAGCCCTCGCCGCTTTATACAAGGCAGGGCGTATCGAACCGATAAACGAGAAAAACTTCGGCAAACAGTTTTATACGCTGATCGGGCTGGATTTGTATGATGAAGTGGCGGGGCTTTCTTGGGAGGATAATGCTTTTATCAAAACTGAGAATTTAGTTTTTTGAGTAAACTAAGTGCTGAGATAGGTAGATGTATTACTACTCTTATTTTAGATATTTATTAACTTAACCAAAGGAAAAAATTATGGATATTTCCCCTGATAAACAAAATATAGATAAAGTTTTTAGTAATACTCAATATCACATTGATTTTTATCAACGTGAATATAAATGGACACAAGAACCAGTAAAACGGTTGTTAGATGATATTTTTTATAAATTTAATGAAGTCTACCAACAGAATAGTAGCTTGCCTCCTGATGAACAGGTTATTGACAGTAAATACCCATGGTATTACTTAAATACTTATGTAACTAATACCATAGATGGAAGGGTTTATGTTGTAGATGGGCAGCAACGATTAACAACTTTAACTTTGATCTTATTAAACTTGTATCATAAAGCGATCGCTAATAAGAGTGAGCTATCTGATTGGGTAAAAAGTAAAATATTTGGTCAATCAGGCTATAAGAAAACTTTTTGGATGAGACATGAGGCTCATTTGTTAACACTGGAAGCATTATTTGAAGAGCGGATTGACGAAGCGCCAACAAATAGTGGCCTAACTGCTGAAAATATGGTTAAAAACTATAAGGTAGTTAAATCTTGGCTAGAGCAAAATATAGATGGAAAACATCAATTAGAAACATTTATATTTTATTTTTTACGTCGCTTGGTGTTGATTAATTTATCTGTAGAACAGACAGATGTTCCAATGGTATTTGAAGTTATTAACGACCGAGGAGTACGTTTGAAGCCTTACGAAATTCTCAAAGGTAAGCTACTTGGACAAATTGATAAGATTATCTTGGATAAGAAGCAATATAACCAACTTTGGGAAGATAAAACTCGTGCAATTAATCAGTTATCTGATGATGAGACCGATCGTTTTTTCCGTTTTTATCTAAAAGCCCGTTTTAGTCAAAATCGCAGTGATGCTAAACGTTATGACGGCGATTATCATCGATTAATGTTTTCAAGTGAGTTTCAGCAAAATTTGAAACTGGATCATAATCCACAAGGTGTTATGGATTTCTTAGATAACGATTTTACTTATTATGCAGATTTATATGTGAAGTTATCAACTCATCTTAAAAAAGATGAAATAGGTGGATTTGCGTTTAACCGCTTGAATGACATTGATGGTGTACTTTTAGTGGGACTGTCAGCCTGTAAGATTAATGATGAGAAAGAAGGGGAGAAAATTAAAAAAATTGCACTAGAAGCAGACAGACTATTTTCTTTATTACAACTTCAGAATGTTTATGAAAGTAACGGTTTCCAAGAAGCATTACATCGAATTGCAGCAAATATTCGCAACGTAGATAACGATGAAATTATACGTTCCGCATTTGATAAAGAATTGAAAGAAGCATTAAAAGATAAAACAACATCAGATGAATCAATTAATTACTCTTTATTTAAGGCAACTGGAGATAATCTAAATCCGCGCTTTAAACGATATTTCTTTGCACGAGTAGAAGGTTTTCTTGCTGAACAATTTGATGTCAAGATGCGGCATACTTATGAAGATTTAGTTACAAAAACAGGCTCAAAAAACGGTTTCCATATTGAGCATATCTTATCTCGAAATGAAGAAAGTCAAAAGTATTTTGAAGATGAAGACACTTTCTTGGTGGAACGAAATAGACTTGGTGGAATTTTGTTATTAAAAGGAAAAGACAATATTTCTAGTAGTAACGAAGTCTATCAGCAAAAATTAAAAACTTATTCTGGCACATTGCTTTGGAATGAAACATTGAGAGAGGATTTTTATAAATCTAATCTTGATGTAGAGCGCTTTAAAAAAGAACATAAATTAGATGAACTAAAAGCAATTAATGAGTTTGATCGCAACGCATTGGAAGATCGTCATATGTTGCTATTTAAAATTGCTAAAATGATTTGGTCTTAATTGAATTTCATCAATAAACAAAAAGTACGGTCAATTCCCTCAACGTTTTTAAACGTCGTCTGAAACCGCACTTCCCAACCAAAAGGAGAACCAAATGAACCAAATCCGCCTACATATTTGGGGCGATTATGCCTGTTTTACCCGTCCGGAGATGAAGGTGGAACGGGTGTCTTATGATGTCATCACGCCGTCGGCGGCGCGCGGGATTTTGGCGGCGGTGCATTGGAAGCCCGCGATTCGGTGGGTGATAGACCGGATTTATGTGCTAAAGCCGATTCGGTTTGAGTCGGTGCGGCGTAATGAGTTGGGCGGCAAGATTTCGGCGGGCAAGGTCAGCGGCGCGATGAAGTGCAAGAGCGTTGCCGATTTATATACGCTGATTGAAGACGACCGCCAGCAGCGCGCGGCGACGGTGCTTAAAGATGTGGCTTATGTGATTGAAGCTCATGCGGTGCTGACGGCAAAAGCGGGGGCGGATGAGACCGTTACCAAGCATATTGAGATGTTTAAACGCCGTGCGAAAAAGGGGCAATGTTTCCAGCAGCCTTGTTTGGGCGTGCGTGAATTCCCTGCCGATTTTGCGTTGATTGATGAAGGCGAGCCGCTGCCGCCGTCGGCATTATTGGAAAACGAGGCAAACCGTGACTTAGGCTGGATGTTGCACGATATTGATTTTGATCACGGCAACACACCACATTTTTTCCGCGCGGAAATGAAAGATAGCGTGATTGATGTACCGCCGTTTTACGCCGAGGAGGTGAAAGCATGATTCTTGCGTCCCTTGCCCGCTATTACCGCCGTTTGGCAGCGGAAAACGATGAAATGGGCAGCCCAAAAGTGCCGCCTTATGGCTTTAGCGAGGAGAAAATCGGCTGGATTTTGGTGTTGGATAAAGAAGGTCGTCTGAAAGATGTGATACCACATTTATCCGAAGATAAAAAACCACAGCCTAAATATATGAGTGTTCCTAAAGTTGGTGGTTCTGATAGTAATAGTATAAAACCAAAATTTTTATGGGGTAACAGCCAGTATATATTAGGCATAACTGCAAAGGAAACAAAGGATCCTAGTAGAACCACACGGTGTTATAACTCTTTCAGAAGCTATCACTTGGGTTTACTAAAAGACTCTCAAGATGAAGGTTTATTAGCACTAAGAAAATTCTTAGAAACATGGCAACCTGATATGTTTCAAAATCAGCCATGTAAAAAAGAAATACTAGATACCAATATGGTATTTAAACTTAGTGGTACAAGTGGATATATTCATCAACGAAAAGATGCTTTAAAACTATGGATTCAAGAAATAGAGAATGAAGAAATCACGGATGGTTTTTGCTTAATTAGCGGTGAACAATTAAAAATTGCAGAAAAACATCCTGTAATTAAAGGGGTAAATGGCGGTAAAGCAGAACAAATGATTGTATCGTTTAACAAAGAAGCCTTTGCCTCTTTTGGTAAAGAGCAAGGCGCAAATGCGCCCGTCTCCGAACAATCCGCCTTTGCCTACACTACTGCGCTGAACTATCTCTTGCGCCGCGAAAATAATCACTGTCTGACCATCGGCGATGCCAGCACGGTCTTTTGGGCGGAAGCTGATGATAACGCAACTGCGCAGGCTGCCGAAGGCTTTTTCGCGCAAGTATTCATGCCGCCAAATGACGAACAAGAAAGCGTCAAAATTTTTAATGTATTAGAACAAATCGGCAAAGGTTGCCCGCTGCAAGAAATTGCGCCCGAACTATCTCCCAATACCCGTTTTTATATCTTAGGGCTTGCCCCTAATGCTGCGCGGATTTCTGTTCGGTTTTGGCTGGACACCACGTTTGGGCAGTTGGCGGAAAATTTGGCGCAGCATTGGAAGGATTTGCATATAGAACCGTCTGCATGGAAGAAGGGGAAAGAACCTCCCGTATGGCGCATTCTCCTAGAAACGACACCGAAGCGAAAAGATGCGGAAGGTCGTCTGAAAAAATCGGAAAGTAAAGATATTCCGCCACAATTGGCTGGAGAATATATGCGTTCGGTTTTAACAGGGCGATTTTATCCGAAAACTATGTTGACACGAATGATTGGACGTATCCGTTCTGATGGATACATTTCCGGTTTGCGTGTTGCCGTAATTAAAGCAGTTATTAACCGTAACAGTTTGTACAGAGAGGAACTTAAAATGGGATTAAATGAAGAAACCCACGATATTCCCTATCGTTTGGGACGCTTGTTTGCCATTATCGAATTGGCGCAGTCTTCCGCATTGGGTGAACTCAATGCTGGGGTAAGGGATAAATTTTACGGTGGTGCATCCAGTTCTCCGCATAGTACTTTTCCCTTATTGCTGGATAACTATCGCACGCATATTTCAGCCTTGAGAAAAGGAAGAAAAGCTAAATGGGTAAAAGGCGATCCCAAAAAACTGGCAAACTGGTTGGAAGGAAAGGTTGGCGAAATTATTGGTGTTTTCGATGCAGAAACACCGTTCCCACGCCATTTGTCGCTGGAAGAGCAAGGACGTTTTGTTGTCGGTTATTACCAGCAACGATTCAAAAAATACAATAAGCAAGAAGACGGTAATATCCCTGAAGATATTGAACAAGCAAATTATTTGGCTGATGAAGCCGATTCTGAAAATGAAGAAAACTAAGGAGCCAGAAAATGTCTGCCATTCAAAACCGCTATGAATTTGTTTACTTTTTTGACGTAACCAACGGCAACCCCAACGGCGATCCCGATGCGGGCAATATGCCGCGTCTTGACCCCGAATCCAGCAAAGGCCTGGTAACTGACGTCTGCCTGAAACGCAAAATTCGTAATTTTGTGGATATGACTTCATCAGGTCAGGCTGGCTATGAGATTTTTGTAAGAGAAAAAGGTGTATTAAACCGTCAAATTGAACGAGCTTATACGGAAAGCGAAGAAGTTAAAGCTAATCTCAAGGCTTGGCAAGAATACGAGAAAAAGCGGAAGAATAAGAAAAAAGGAGGGGAAGGAGAAAATATTTCCAAACCTGAAAAACATTATGAAGACATTGCACGCGATTGGATGTGCGAAAACTTTTTTGACGTTCGTACTTTTGGTGCGGTAATGAGTACAGGGAAGGAAAAAGAAGAAACCGATGAAAATGGTGAAAAAAGCAAGATTGCTAAAAAAGCAGGTCAAGTACGTGGTCCTGTACAACTGGCATTCGCCCAATCTATCGACCCCATTGTACCGTTGGAATTAAGTATTACACGCGTAGCTGTAACTTCTGAAGCAGAAAAAGAAGAGGGGAAAGACACTATGATGGGGCGCAAATACATCGTCCCTTACGCGCTCTACCGCGTGCACGGCTTTATCTCCGCCAACCTTGCCTCCCAAACCGGTTTTTCAGACGAGGACTTAGCCAAACTCTGGCAAGCCCTGACGCTGATGTTTGAACACGACCGCTCCGCCGCCCGTGGCGAAATGGCGGCGCGCAAATTGATTGTGTTCAAACACGACAGCGCGCTCGGCAGCCAGCCTGCACATAAATTGTTTGACGCCGTGAAAGTCGAACGCGTAAACGGCGAATCAGGTACGCCCGCAAGCGGTTTTGGCGATTACAAAATCAGCGTGGTTTCAGACGACCTAAATGGCGTGAGTGTGGAAGAGTTGCTGTAAAAACACTTAAAAAAATGACCGCACTTTCAACCGAAACCCAAGGGGAAAATCAGGACCCTCGCCTGATTCCCCTTTCCGCCCTGCAACACTACGCCTTCTGCCCGCGCCAATGCGCGTTGATTCACAACGAGCAGGTGTGGGCGGAGAACTATTTGACTGCGCAGGGAAAGGCGCTGCATGAACGGGTGGATTCGGGCGAACCTGAAACACGCAAGGGCGTACGCTTTGAGCGGGCGGTGCATGTGTCGGCGGAGAAATTAGGCATCAGCGGCGTGTTGGATTTGGTGGAAGTCGAAACAAAAACAGGCCGTCTGAAACCTGTGGAATACAAACGCGGTAAGCCCAAACCCGACCCGATGGATGAAATCCAACTTTGTGCCCAAGGCTTGTGCTTGGAAGAAATGACGGGGCAAACCATCTTCGAGGGCGCGCTGTGGTATATGCAAACCCGCCACCGCGTTCCTATTGTGTTTTCAGACGACCTGCGTGCCCAAACCCTCTCCACCATCGCCGCCGTGCGCGAACTTTTAAACAGCGGCCAAACCCCGCCGCCCAACTACGGCAAACGCTGCAAAGCCTGCTCACTGATGGAGATTTGCCAGCCGGAGTTGTTGGGGAAACGGGATAGAAGTGTGGGGTATGTGGAGGGGTTGTTTAGGCAAGATGCTGAATAAAATTTTTAAATTTTAATTATTGAATTGAGGGTATTGTATGAAGCTTAAAAGAATTGATATTAAGAGGTTTAGATCTATAAATGACCTAAAGCTAGAAATTGATTTGGATAATAATTTTATTAGTATATGCGGTCCAAATAACGTTGGGAAAACTAATGTGCTACGAGCATTAAATTTATTTTTTAATCCAGATGAATATGTTTTTAATAAAGATGCTCCGCATTTAAAACAAAACACAAGAGGAGGTTCTGTAGCAACTGAAATTAATCTTCAGTTTGAAGATTCAAAAGGTAAGCTATATGAATTAATTAGAAGAATAGAGATGATAGAAGGTGAGGTTTCTATAAATAATAAAGGATTTCTTTATCCAGAAGGTATAGGAGGAGGAAAACCCAAGAAAGAATTAACTGAATCTCACATCAATGATCTAATTAAAAATTTTGTATTTTTTTATATTCCAGCAATCAATATTTCATTCCCTGATTTGATTAACCTGATTATTAATGATGTATATGCAATTGAATTTGATAAATCTAGATTTTCAGGTTTAAAAGGAGAATTAAAATCATCTTTTGAGAATTATAATAATGGGTTGGTGGGTGTTTTAAATCAGTTAGCTGAAGAAATCAACCCATTATTCCAGCAGTTTAATGAAAATTGGTCTGTTGAATTTAAAAGCAATGCCAAAGTAAAAAAATTTCAAGATCTAATTTCAGAAGATATTAGTTTTCATATTGATGATAAAGCAGGATTTAATAATGAAGGAAAAGGATCAGGATTGCAGAAATTAGGATTTATACTCTTACATCAGAAAATTATTGAAAAATTATCAAGAACAAAGAAGAATATAATATTTTGTATTGATGAACCAGATGCTTTTCTGCATCGTGGGCTTCAATTAAAGTTAAGAGATGTTTTATATGATATATCAAATAAACACCAAGTTATTGTTACTACTCACTCACCAGAATTTATTGATTCTTCCAGTTTAAAAAATGTCATTTTGCTAGATCAGGAAATTGGTGAAGAAAAGCTTTATAAACGAACTAACACATATATTAATTCTATTAATACCATATCTATAGATCTATCAGAAGATGATGGAGCTAGAAAAATTAGAGAGTATTTAGGTCTAGAGGAAGATAAAACTGATCTTTTAGATAATTATAATATATTTGTCGAAGGAGAATGTGATAAAAAATATATTTCCGAATTATGTAAGTTGTTTAAAATAGAGACTAAAAGGATAATTTCTATTGATGGCGTTAATAAATATGATAGAGAGTTAGAGTTTTATGATGATTGGTATTCTGACTCAACTAAAAAACCCAAAATTACGTTACTATTTGATAATGATGAGGAAGGAAGAAAATGTTATAAATTGATTAAAGGAAAAAAATTTAAGAATATCCAAGTGGATTGTAAGTTTATTCCTACCAGAACTGGAGATTTACCAGATTTAAGTAATTTACAGAATGTTAAAAGTAATTTAGAAATTGAAGATTTTATCTACCCAGAGCTAATTTTTCATTTATCATCATTATTGCTTTCTAGAAAAAATATATCAAAATTTTCTTTTAAGGAATTAGATAGAAAATTAAAGAATAAGGGATTTGCCGATGATGGTATATTAGCTTCAATGGATCTATTATTAAAGGATAAAAATCCTGGTGGTATAGGATCACTCAGTTTTTGTTCTATAAGTATGAAAGGAGGGTTAGCTTCTCACTTTAATCTTTCTGGTAATAGAAAAATAACCGATTTACTAATTGATGCTGATAAGAAATATCCAGAGGTTAGAAAATTCTTAATTGATATTATGAAGAAGAATTAATGATTTATTGCGTTATAGTATTCTAATTAACCTAACCCACCTACTTTTCAGGAAGCCCAACCAATCCATTAATTTCAAAACTGCGGTCAAAACCCAAGGAGTTTCCCCATGCGCAAACTGCAAAACACGCTCTACATCACCACCCAAGGCAGCTATCTGCATAAGGAGCGTGAGACGCTGGTGGTGGAACAGGAGCGTAAGAAGGTGGCGCAGTTGCCGGTGCATTCCATCGGGCATATTTTCTGTTTTGGGAATGTGCTGGTGTCGCCATTTCTGCTGGGGTTTTGCGGTGAAAATAATGTGAATTTGGCGTTTTTTACCGAAAACGGGCGTTTCTTGGGGCGGCTTCAGGGGCGGCAGAGCGGCAATGTGCTGTTGCGTCGGGCGCAGTATCGGGTGTCGGAGCAAAATCCCGTACCGGTTGCGCGCAATATCATTGCGGCGAAGATTCAGGCGAGTAAGCGGGTGCTTCAGCGGCAGATTCGCAATTATGGCGAGAATGCGGCGATTCAAAGTGCGGTCAATGCTTTGAATATTTCGCTGCGGCAGTTGAAGGGCGCGGCGGAGCTGGACGTGGTACGCGGCATTGAGGGCGATGCGGCGGCGCATTATTTTGGCGTATTCGGGCAGCTTTTGAGCGAAAAAAGCGGCTTTTCTTTTGACGGGCGCAACCGCCGTCCGCCCAGAGACGGGGTGAACGCGCTACTGTCGTTTGTGTACAGCATCTTGGGCAAGGACATCAGCGGCGCGCTGCAAGGCGTGGGGCTGGACCCACAGGTGGGCTTTCTGCACACCGACCGACCGGGGCGCGACAGTCTGGCACAGGATATTTTGGAAGAATTCCGCGCGTGGTGGGCGGACAGGTTGGTGCTGTCGCTGATTAACCGCGGGCAAATCAAACCGCAGGATTTTGTTACCGAGGCAAGCGGCGCGGTAAGTTTGAAAGCAGAGGCGCGTAAGCTGTTGTTCCAAGCTTTGCAGGCTAAAAAGCAGGAGAAAATCGTTCATCCGTTTTTAGGCGAAGAAGTGGAAATCGGGCTGCTGCCGTATATTCAGGCAATGCTGTTGGCGCGGCATTTGCGCGGAGATTTGGTGGAATATCCGCCGTTTTTGATGAGATAGGTTTGCAGGCTGCCTGAAAACGGGTTGGACATTTTCAGACGACCTATAAAGCAGCCTGCACATGGGAATACAAAATGCTGATGCTGATTACTTACGATATTTCGCTGGAAGACGCGGAAGGGCAGGCAAGGTTGCGGCGCGTGGCGAAATTGTGTCTGGACTACGGCGTGCGCGTGCAGTATTCGGTGTTTGAATGCGACATCGCACCCGACCAGTGGGTTGTTTTAAAAGACAAACTTTTGAAAACCTACAACCCCGAAACCGACAGCCTGCGCTTTTACCATCTGGGCAGCAAATGGCGGCGCAAAGTGGAACACCACGGCGCGAAACCGGCGGTGGATGTGTTTAAGGATACGTTGATTGTGTGAATCGCCAACCTGCGGTTCTCATGAAAATGCGGCAGGGTTGGCGAATGGGGATTGTTCTTTAACAATCAGGATATTGCGAATGCGGGTGTAACGGAAAAGGCTGTGTTATACTCGCGTTCGCGCTTTTCTTGAGAGCTTAGCGAAATTGGGGTTGCGAAACCTGATGGAGCAAGGCTTTTGAGAGAGGCTCAGTCGCCTTCGGGCGGCTGCGTGTTGAAACACCCCTTGGATTACCGCATTAACCGAATCAATCACAGTCGCCTTCGGGCGGCTGCGTGTTGAAACCACGCCCATGTTTTCCAATGCGGCAAGGTCTGCCCAGTCGCCTTCGGGCGGCTGCGTGTTGAAACACACAGCACCAGTTGCAACAGCGGTTGCGCTTTGCAGTCGCCTTCGGGCGGCTGCGTGTTGAAACTGCGGCGGCTCTATCACGGATTTTCTGGATGGTCATCAGTCGCCTTCGGGCGGCTGCGTGTTGAAACCAAAGGCAACCTTATCCCTTTGGCGAATATCAAGCCAGTCGCCTTCGGGCGGCTGCGTGTTGAAACCGCGCATGGTATCAGGCACGGCGGCCAAACCGAACAGTCGCCTTCGGGCGGCTGCGTGTTGAAACACGCACAGCAACGGCGGCCAGGTCAAATCCATCAGCAGTCGCCTTCGGGCGGCTGCGTGTTGAAACAACATCCGCGCCAGCCAATCGCGCAGCCAGTCCAACAGTCGCCTTCGGGCGGCTGCGTGTTGAAACCAGCGCCATGTCTTTGTTATAGCCGATGTACCACCAGTCGCCTTCGGGCGGCTGCGTGTTGAAACGAAGTCGATTTGCACAGCCTTATCCGTATGGATGCGCAGTCGCCTTCGGGCGGCTGCGTGTTGAAACCGTTTCTTATCCGCCATCCCGCTCACCATTTCCCTCAGTCGCCTTCGGGCGGCTGCGTGTTGAAACAGCCCTGTTTTTTTTGCCATGGTGTCAATCTCCGCAGTCGCCTTCGGGCGGCTGCGTGTTGAAACAGTTTGCCCGGCTCTTGGGTTTGGGCAAGGTGGACAGTCGCCTTCGGGCGGCTGCGTGTTGAAACTTCCAGTGTTACCATATTTCGTCCTTTCAGCTGCCCAGTCGCCTTCGGGCGGCTGCGTGTTGAAACATGATAAAACCCCCGAAAGGATAAGACTTTCGGCAGTCGCCTTCGGGCGGCTGCGTGTTGAAACGCGGGTTACGGCGATATGGGTATCGGTTTGCGCCCCAGTCGCCTTCGGGCGGCTGCGTGTTGAAACCTAGTCGAACTCTCTTTTGAACTGGGTTTGCCGCCAGTCGCCTTCGGGCGGCTGCGTGTTGAAACTTCAGGCAGTAGAGCATGGTTTAAGAGGACAGCCAGTCGCCTTCGGGCGGCTGCGTGTTGAAACACTGAAAAACTGCGTGCACACAACATGGTTTTGGACAGTCGCCTTCGGGCGGCTGCGTGTTGAAACTGGCAGCGCTACCAATGCGACGTACTGCCCGAAACAGTCGCCTTCGGGCGGCTGCGTGTTGAAACTGGTTTGTGGCAGCTGGCCCACTGCGCGGAAAAACAGTCGCCTTCGGGCGGCTGCGTGTTGAAACAAAGGCGATAACAGCGCCATCCGCCTGTGCGATGCAGTCGCCTTCGGGCGGCTGTGTGTTGAAACCGGATACCGTCAAAAGTAATCGTTGTCATACCGCCAGTCGCCTTCGGGCGGCTGTGTGTTGAAACAACCGCTGGATATTTTTACGCACATCGTTAATCGTCAGCCGCCTTCAGGCGGCCGTGTGTTGAAATACCCTGATTCGCGCCATTTTGAACAAATATGCGACCAACCACCTTCGGGTTGCTGTATTGAAACGACATGGAGGCGGATAAATTGGATAAATAAGCGTGTACTGGAATATGAAAATTTGGTGTAAAGGCAGATAATGCGTAGCCACTTCTAGATAACTCAGTATTAGGGCAAATAATTTAACTCGACACTTTAGCTGAGCAGCATGCAGCTTTTTGAATATCCCAATATCCACGTTTTTGCATAATCGAAATTGATATATATGTTATATGTTAAGGTGGAATCAGATAGGTACTAAAAGTCTTTTAGTTATTAAAATAACAGTATAATAATATTTATATAGCTAATATTAATAAACTTTTATTATCTCTAAAACAGATTTTTAGATATTAATAATGTTATTTAATATGTTTTTCATATCATGTGCGTAGATTAACCAGATAACATTCTCAATATAAATGTGCAGGCTGCTTTTTCACGATTTAAAAAGCAGCCTGCACTCATTTGCCTTATTTCCCATGCAGCCTGCGGATTTCATTTTTCAGCCATTCGTCAAAATCGGGGCGCTGGCGGCAGAGGGATTTGCTCCAATACAGGCAGCAGCGGGCGGTGTAGCGTGCGTTTTCGGTGTTTCGGGCAATCATGCGGGCGACAAAGGGTTCGAGCGTGGCCGCGCTGTGATGCATCCCGCCGTGTTCGCCATATTCGCCGCAGGTTTCGGGGTGGAGCACGTCCAGTAGCGTTTCGATTTCGGGTTGCAGGGCAAGCCATGAGCCGTTGTCTTCGTCCAAATAAAGCACTTCTCTCAGCCAGCATTCGATGTTTTCCAGTCCCTGAAAACGCGGGTCGTGCCAGAGCAGGCGCAGGGTGGCGAGCTGGGCTTCGCTTTCCAGAACGCCTTGCGGATTATAGTGGTCGAACTGCCAGATGAGCTCGTATAGGGCGCGGTTGCGCTTTTTTTCGGGCAGGGCGAGCAGGATGTCGCGGACGTGTTCGGGGCTATGCCATTGGGGAAGGTGGAGTTTGTCCATAGTGCAGGCTGCTTTTTATAGTCGATTAAAATAAAAATGAGACAAGGCGGCGAGCCGCAAGGCGTACAAATAGTACGTCAAGGCGAGCCAACACCGTATCATTGCCATTTTAATCGACTATATCAATCGTTATGCCAACTGCGGTATTTCCGCCCAACCATGCCGGCTTCCAAAAAGCGATTGCCAAACGGCTTGTTTCTCGTTGCAGGCTGCCTGAAACCTTATTCTTCAATCCCCGCCTTTTTGCGCCAGTATTCGACGGCTTGGGGGTCGGTTTTGCCTGGTTCCGGCCCGACAAACAGGTAGAACCAATATAGCCGCTCGGCGGCGCGGCGGTCACCGTTTTCGGCTTTGGCGGTCAGCTCTGCAACGCGTTCGGGGCGCAGGTAATAGGTGGAGGCGGTGGAAACGGGCTGGTCGGGGACGAACTGCTCTTCGTCCAGCACTTTCTGCAAATGCGGCGGCAGGGGTTCGCCACGCCGTTTGAGTTCGTATGCCCAATAGGCGGCATTATGGTAATCGTAGGCCGCCGGCCGTTCTTCGGCGTTGGCGCGCATTTGCGGTATGGAAACGGCTTCGTTCGGCATGGCGGGGTTTTCGGCTGGACTTGAGGCTTTATCGGCGGCCTGCGGCGCGGGGCAGGCGGCGAGCAGGAACACGGCAAGCGGCAGAATAGGCGGTTTCATAGTTCAGGCTGCCTGAAAATCCAGTTCGCGCGTCAAATGGGCGGCGAGTTTGTCGGCCACTTCGTCCCAGGCAGGGCAGGGTTGGACATAGTCGGCGATTTGGGTCATTTCCATGCCGGCATAGCCGCAGGGGTTGATTTGGCGGAAGGGCGACAAATCCATGTCCACGTTCAGGGCAAGGCCGTGATACACCGCGCCGTTTTTGATGCGCAGCCCGAGTGAGGCGATTTTGCGTTCGCCGACATACACGCCGGGGCGGTCGGGGTCGGCGGCGGATGGGATGCCGTATTCGGCCAGTGTGGCGATGACGGCGTTTTCCAGCGCGGAGACGATTTTGCGCACGCTCACATGGCGGCGTTTGAAGTCAATCATGGTGTAGGCGACGACTTGACCGGGGCCGTGGTAGGTAATCTGGCCGCCGCGGTCGATTTGGACGACGGGGATGTCGCTGCGTAGCAGGAGGTGTTCGGGTTTGCCGGCCAGCCCTTGGGTGAACACGGGCGGGTGTTCGACCAACCAGATTTCGTCTTCGGTGTCGGGCGTGCGCGCGGCGTTGAAGGTTTTCATGGCTTCAAAGGTGGGGGCGTAGTCGGCTTTGCCTAGTTTTTTGATGTTCATGGCGTTTCCTTTGGAGGGGGCGGGTGCAGGCTGCTTTTTGTGTTTTGGCTTCGCAGAAACTCGCTTTGCTCGTTTTAGCTTCGCAGAAACTCGCTTCGCTCGTTTTCAGGCTGTCTAATCGGCGCGGCGCAGCTGGCTTTTGTGGATATAGCCCTCAATATGTACGTTGTTGCCGTATTCGTTTTTTTCGGTATAGGCACCCTGATTGGTGTAATACAGCCAGTCGCCCCTGTTCAATTTCGGAATAATCTGTGCGCGCGTGCCGTTGGGCAGGGTGGTGAGGATTTCGGACTGCCGTGTAATCGGCTGGCCTTCATCTATTACGTTGTGGCGGACGTTGGCTGAGCCGTCGGGGCTGGCGACAATGTAGTTCTGCACGATATAGCCCTGGCTTTGGTGGACGTAGCCCGTGCGGCCGCCGTTTAGTTGGATACGCAACCATTTGCCCTGCCTGCCGAGGATTTTGCGTTGCGGGCTTTCGGAATCCAGCTCGGCGAGGATTTTGCTGCGCGTGTCGGGTGCGGCGCGGACGTTGGCGCTGCCGTCGCATTCGGCATCCGGCAGGAAGTAGTCGGCGGCTTGGGCGGGCAGGATGGCGGCGGCAAGCAGGAGGAGGAGGAGTTTTTTCATGGTGGGGTTTCCTTTGTTTGGGGTTGGATTGGGGTGCAGGCTGCTTTTTGGGTTTTAGTTTCGCAGAAATTCGCTTCGCTCGTTTTCAGGCTGCCTTTCAGACGGCATTCTGGGCAATATCTGGAAGCGGGGGTCTCAACGAAATTCAAATTCAAAAAGCAGCCTGCACTTTTCATTCTATGCGGCAACCGGCGGGGCTTCGGCAATCTGCTCTCTCCTGCGGGGGAGAGTTTTGGGATTTGCTGTCATCTTGGGTGCAGGCTGCCATCGGTCTGAATCTGTGATTCAGCCAACCGATGTGCGTGCCCGTGGTGCTGCTTTTCAGAGTGGGTATGGCGGCGATACGCCATGTTCCGCCTTTGAAATTACTGCCGCCCGTTCAGGTTTGCCTTCTCCCGCGAGAGGGGCGGTTGCAGGCTGCTTTTGGGTTTCAGGCTGCCTGCACGATATAGTCGATTAAAATTGCAATGATACGGCGTTGGCTCGCCTTAACGTACTACCTGTACGCCTTGCGGCTCGCCGCCTTGTCTCATTTTTATTTTAATCGACTATAAATTCCACCGCCTTTTGCACGTGGATTTCGGTGCTGTCGAGCAGGGGGACGGGGGTGTCGCCCTGTTGCACGAGCAGGCCGATTTCGGTGCAGCCGAGGATGACGGCTTGTGCGCCGCGTTTGGCCAAGGCGGCGATGGCATTCAGGTAGCGGCGTTTGCTGTCTTCGCGGATTTGGCCGGTGCACAGTTCGTCAAAAATGATGCGGTGGATTTCGGCCTGTTCGGCTTCGTCGGGGACGAGGGTGCGGATGCCGCGTTCGGCCAGCCCGTCGGTGTAGAAGCCGTCCTGCATGGTGAAGCGCGTGCCGAGCAGGCCGACGGTGGCGAACCCCTGTACCCGCACGGCTTGGGCGACGGCGTCGAGAATGTGCAGGAAGGGGACGCTGACGGCGGCGGCAATGGGGACGGCGACTTTATGCATGGTATTGGTGGCGAGCAGGATGCCTTGTGCGCCGGCGTTTTGCAGGGTGCGGGCGGATTGGGCGAGGAGGCTGCCGGCCTGCGGCCAGTCGCCGCTTTTCTGGCAGTCGGCAATGTGCTGGAATTCGACGCTGTGCAGCAGCAGGGGCGCGCTGTGGTTGCCGCCTTTGATTTGGTTGACGCGGCGGTTGATGTGCAGGTAATAGGCGGCGGTGCTTTCGGGCGACATGCCGCCGATAATGCCGAGTGTGTTCATGGGGTTTCCTTTGGATGGGTGCGGGTGCAGGCTGCTTTTTGCGGGCTGAACGGCGAAAAGGCAGCCTGCACTTTGGTTTTTTGTTTTGGGCTGCGTTTCAGGCTGCCTGTTTGCTATTTGGTTAGCGGGGCGATGGGGCTTGCTGCCATTTTGCATGCAGGCTGCCATCGGTCTGAATCTTGATTCAGCCAACCGATGTGCGTGCCCTTGGTGCTGCTTTTTCAGCGTTCGGGCGGCCGTTAAAACACCACTTTTACCATCGGGTGCGAGGTAACGCTGCGGTAGATGTTGTCCAAATGCTCTTGGTTTTCGGCGTACACGGTAACGGTTGCACCCAGATAGTTGCCGTTCGTGCTGGGGCGCAGCTTCACATGTTCTTCGGTGGTGTCGGGCGCGTGGGTTTGCACGGCTTTCAAGATTTCGGCGGCAAAATCGGGATGGTGCGCGCCCATGATTTTCAGGTCGAAGTGGGTAGGGAAGGCGATGAGGGGTTTTTGCTCGTTCATTTCGGATTTCCTTGCTTGAAATTAAGGCGGTTATTTTAGCGCAAATTAGTGTCGCCTGCGTAATACAGTCCGGCAGTGCGGGGCGCGTTTGCGGCGTGAAACTGCTATAATCGCGCATTTTTGGGCTGTTTGCAGGCAGCCTGCACTCCGTTTTCCTGCCGATACGCACCTTATGTTCCGACTTCCCTATCCCGTCCTTCCCGCCAGCGACCATTACGACCCAGCCACAGGGCGGTTTTTCGTGACCCCGCCGCAAGCCCCCGTGCAAGGCGGCGGCAAAACCGTGTTGCGCTGGCTCAAAGCAATGACGCTGGATTACGCCCAATACGCGCCGCCCGCGCCTATGCCGTCCCAAACGCCCGGTTGGCAGACGCTGCTGCAAGACGACGGCACGTCGCGTTTCGTCTGGTTCGGGCACAGCACGGTGTTGGCGCGCCTGTCGGGCATCACGCTGCTGCTTGACCCCGTGTTCGGCAACTGCGTTTCGCCCATACGCGGCATTTCGCGCCGCTACCAACCGCCGCCCGCCGCACTGGACGAATTGCCGCCGATTGACTACATCCTCATCAGCCACAACCATTACGACCATTTGGACAAGCCCACCATCCGCCGCTTTGTCGGTAGCAATACGCGCTTTATCGTGCCACTGAATTTGGGCACGCTGCTGCAACACTGGGGCATTGCCAGAGAACGCATTACCGAATTGGACTGGTGGCAGCACGCCGAACTTTCAGGCAGCCTGCACGTTCACGCCGTGCCCGCGCGGCACAACAGCAGCCGCGGCATGGGCGATTTCAACAAAACCCTGTGGGCGGGCTTCGTGCTGGAAACTGAGCGGCACAAGATTTATTTTTCCGGCGACAGCAGCTACGGCAGCCACTTTGCCGACATCGGCCGCCGCTTCGGCCCCATTGACCTGGCCCTGCTGGAAAACGGGCAATACAACGAACATTGGCGCGACAACCACATGTTCCCCGAACAAACCGCTCAAGCAGCAGCCGACGTGCAGGCACGCCGCTTCATGCCGATACATTGGGGCATGTTCAGCCTTGCGCTGCACCAGTGGGACGAACCCGTGCGCCGCAGCATCCCGCTCGTCCGGCAAAGCGGCATCGCCACGCTCACGCCCACGCTGGGGCAGGTGTTTACTCTGGACAGCGAAACGCACAACTGGTGGGAAAACGTGGGCGCATAAACCCAAGTGCAGGCTGCCTTCTGAAAGCAGCCTGCACCCGCCCGCACCGATTTAAGAAAGGCAAACAACATGGCAATCCAATGGTTTCCCGGCCACATGAACAAGGCGAAAAAAGCCATCGCCGACCGCCTGAAGAGCGTCGATATGGTGATTGAAATGCTGGACGCACGGCTGCCCGCCTCCAGCGAAAACCCATTGCTGGCGCAGCTTTCCAAGGGCAAGCCAAAGCTGAAAATCCTGAACAAGCAGGATTTGGCCGACCCCGAACGCACCGCCGCGTGGCTGGACTATTTCAACAGCCGCGAACAGACCAACGCCATCGCGCTGGACAGCTCCGAAAAATCCGCCGCGCCCAAAATCACCGCCGCCTGCCGCGCCCTCGTGCCGAACCGAAAAGGTATCGACAAACCGCTGCGCGTGCTGATTTGCGGCATTCCGAACGTGGGCAAATCCACGCTGATTAACGGCATGGTCGGCAAAAAATCAGCGAAAACGGGCAACGAGCCGGGCATCACCAAAGCCGAGCAGCGGCTGTTTTTGGCGGACGATTTCTGGCTTTACGACACGCCCGGCATGTTGTGGCCGAAAATCATTGTGGAACAGTCGGGCTATAATCTGGCGGCTTCGGGCGCGGTGGGGCGCAACGCGCTGGACGAAGAAGAAGTGGCACTGGAACTTTTGGACTACCTGCGCCGCCATTACCTGCCGCTGTTGCAGGCGCGTTATGCGGCGGACAAAGACCCGTCCAGCCATTGGGACGACACGTCTTGGCTGGAATGGATTGCCCGAAAACGCGGCGCACTGTTGGGTGGCGGCCGTGTGAATTACCAAAAAGCGGCGGAAAACGTGCTGACGGATTTCCGCGAGGGCGCGATTGGCCGCATCACGCTGGAAACGCCGCGCCAGTGGGAAGAATGGCTGAAAGCCGCCCGCAAAAAAGAAGCTGAACGGAAAGCCGAGCGCGAAGCGAGAAAGGCGGCGCGCAGCGGTCAGGAAAACCGCGAAGAATAAGGGTGCAGGCTGCTTTTGTATTGGGCAATGCGGGGCAGCCTGCACGGTCGTTATTGGGCGCAGGCATTGAATCCACCAATCATTTAAATCAACGGAAAAAGCAGCCTGCACACGGGTGCGGTACGGCTGGGTGCAGGCTGCTTTTCAAAAAGGAAACATCATGGGCAGACGCTCTTCCGCATCTTCATCATCATCCACCATGCGCCGGATACAGCGGTTTTGGTTGCCGTTGCTGGCCGGTATTCTTCTTCTCGTGTATTGGTCGCAAGCACGGTATAACCCCGAACGCGAAGCCAAACAGGGTTTGGAGCAGCTGAATTTATGGCGCAGGCAGGCCGGATTGGAGCCGCTGGCACATTCGCCCAGCCTGCAACAGGCCGCACAAAAACACGCGCAATATTTGAGCAAGGACGCGGAAGGCCATGACGAACACAACCGCAGCAACCCGTATTTCACGGGCGCAGACCCGCAGACGCGCGCCGCCGCCGCTGGTTATGCCGGCCCGGTGGTGGAAAACCTGTCGGTCGGCAATTTCGCGCGGCAGGGCAATGCCAATGTCAACAGCCTGATGACCGCGCTTTACCACCGTCTGGCGCTGCTCACGCCCAGCCACGACGAAGCGGGCGCGGCATGGGTCAACGGCCGCCATCACGCGTTTGTGGTGGTGCAGGGCAGCAGCCGCTTGCGCCAACTATGCGAACAGCCGCCCACCAACAGCAACGCGCCGTATATCATGAAAATCCCGTGCAAAGGCGTGATGACCAGCGTTCCCACCCAAAGGCCGCTGTATGTGTGGCCGGTAGTGGTGAAATTCCCGGTGGGCAGCCAGATTGAGCCCGAATACGACGGCTCGGAAGTGCCGAACCCCATGCCCGGCCACAAAAAAACGGGCAACCCCGTGAGCGTGGCGATTTACGGCCTGGTGGGCGATGTGCGGCTGGTGTCGTTTAAATTGTTCGCGCCCGATGGCGAAGTGAAGGATACCCACATCCTCACGCATCAAAACGACCCGAACCATTTGCTGGGTAAAAACGAATTTGCCTTGTTCGCCTTGAAACCGCTGGCCTTCGACACCGAATACCGCGCAGAGTTCCGCTATCAGGCGGACGGTGGGGAGAAAAAGGAAGTTTGGACGTTCAGAACGCGTAAAAAGCGGCACTGGTTTGAATGAGACGGTGTTTCAATACACTATGCAATAGCGCGGCTGTTCTCGCCCGCCATACAAAACGGCCGACAGAAGGGATGCCCGCTGTCGGCCGTTTTGCGTTATAGGGTGCAGGCTGCTTTTGAATGGCGGTATCTGCCTTAAAAAGCAGCCTGCACGCACAATTCTTCCGTTGCCGAACGGTGGCAGGTCCAGTGTTTGCCTTGAATTTGGCGTTGTGTCGTTCGGTAAGCCCTGCCGTTCATCTGTTTGGGGGAATGTGTCCATTTGCCTATTTCCGGTCCTGATCCTTCCGATTTCATGAAGGCTTCGTAGGAGAAGGTAACGGTTTTGCCACCCGGCAGGCGGTATGCTTCGCCGTTGCCCGCCATATAGCCGCCGCGCTGTTTATCGTACACATGCGAACTTTCCCATTGCGACCAGCCGCACACCGACTGCTTCGGCCGACTGTTTTGGGCGGTCAAGTCTTGATAGGTGCAGATTCTGTCGATGTCTTCGTACACATGGCTGGCATGGGCGGAAGCGGCGGAGAGAAAGAATAGGGTCAGGAAGAGTTTTTTCATTTTCATGCCTTTCTAAATAGCGGGTGCAGGCTGCTTTTTCAGCTTGCCGTTATCCAATCGGTTACATCACTTCCGCAATAAAAGCGGACATTTGTTTGTCGTCGCCCATTTTGCAATCCAAGCGATAGGTTTTTCCGGCTTGAAAATCACTTTTCACATCGACCATTTCGAATTTTAACGGATGGTAGCAATGCACAATCACGCGGTTTGCGGGGGCAGCCAGCTCTGCGGTGCCTGAAAGTTTGCCGTTCCAGCCCAAAATACGCATCTTATCGTGCCAATACAAACCGATTTTTTCCAAAAAGCCACTGTCCGCCGCCCCGGTAGATACAAACCGTATGCGGTTGGCATCGGTGGGTTGCCCGTTTTGATAATAAATGTTCATCACATGATTCGTATTCATGGTTGTGCCGTTTGGGACTTCGCGGGCAACGATTTTATAGCGGTCGTCATAGTGTAGGTTGCAATACAGTTGATACGTTTTCCCTGCCTGAAAATCGCCCTCCACCATTTGGCGGCCACGGCCCCTTGCACCGTCGCATGCGGCAAAGATAAATTGCGGGGGCGGAGAGACGTGAAGGATTTTATGGGCACTCCTGGAGGATTCCGGATAAACCGGCATACGTTCGCCGTATTCATTCGTTTGTGAGCCGACAAATGTAACGCTTTTTTCCCGCGGCACGCTGCCCACTTTTTGGCCGTTTAAAAAGCTGGCATTGGGGGACAATAGTGCCTGGTCGAAAGGGGAACACGCGGATAGGGCAACCAAACCGGCGGCAATCGGTAATAAGGATTTCATGGGGACTCCTGAATATGGGGCAATATGGATAATGGTTTGGTAAAAACGGGGCGGACGTTCAAAGCAGCCTGCACTTTCATTCCCAAAGTGCAGGCTGCTTTTGCCTTACTTATCCCCCACCTGCAAAATCGCCAGAAACGCGCTCTGCGGAATTTCCACATTGCCCACCTGTTTCATGCGTTTTTTACCGGCTTTTTGTTTTTCCAGCAGTTTTTTCTTACGCGTAATATCGCCGCCGTAGCATTTCGCCAATACGTTTTTGCGCAGCGCCTTCACGTTTTCGCGGGCGATAATCTGCCCGCCGATGGCAGCCTGCACGGCAATGTCGAACATTTGGCGCGGGATGAGTTCGCGCATTTTCGCCGCCAGTTCGCGGCCGCGCTGCACGGAGGTTTGGCGGTGCACAATCAGGCTCAGCGCGTCCACTTTGTCGCCGTTCACCATAATGTCCAGTTTCACGAGGTCGGACGGCATAAACTCTTTAAATTCATAGTCCAAAGAAGCGTAGCCGCGCGAGGTGGATTTGAGTTTGTCGAAGAAATCCATCACTACTTCGTTCATCGGCAAATCGTAGGTCAGCATCACCTGCCGCCCCATGTACTGCATATTGCGCTGTACGCCGCGTTTTTGGTTGCACAGCGTCATCACGTTGCCGACGTAATCCTGCGGCACGAGGATGGTGGCGGTGATAATCGGCTCCATAATCGTGTCGATGGTGGCGATGTCGGGCAGTTTGGACGGGTTTTCCACGTCGATTTTTTCGCCGTTTTTCAGAATCACTTCATAAACGACAGTCGGCGCGGTGGTAATCAAATCCATGTCAAATTCGCGTTCTAAGCGTTCCTGCACGATTTCCAAGTGCAGCAAACCCAAGAAGCCGCAGCGGAAGCCAAAACCCAATGCTTGCGACACTTCCGGCTCGAATTTCAGCGAAGCGTCGTTGAGTTGCAGTTTTTCCAGCGCGTCGCGCAGGGCTTCGTAATCGTGGCTTTCCACGGGATACAGGCCGGCGAACACTTGGCTTTGCACTTCTTTGAAGCCGGGCAGCGGCTCGGAAGCGGGGTTTTGCACCAGCGTTACCGTATCGCCCACTTTGGCCTGTCCCAGCTCCTTCACGCCGGTAATCAAAAAGCCCACTTCGCCTGCTTTAAGCTCTTGTTTGTTTACCGATTTCGGGGTGAACACGCCGAGCTGTTCCACTTGGCTTTCGGCCTTGGTGGACATGAAGCGTACTTTGTCTTTCAGTTTCAGACGGCCGTTTTTCACGCGGATGAGCATCACCACGCCGACATAGTTGTCGAACCACGAATCGATAATCACGGCTTGCAGCGGCGCATCTTCATCGCCTTCGGGCGCGGGGATTTTGGCCACAATTTCTTCCAGCACGTCTTCCACGCCCAAGCCGGATTTGGCGGAGCAGGTGACCGCGCCCACCGCGTCGATGCCGATGATATCTTCGATTTCCTGCGCCACGCGGTCGGGGTCGGCGGCGGGCAGGTCAATTTTGTTCAGCACGGGCACGACTTCCACGCCCAAATCAATCGCCGTGTAGCAGTTGGCCACGGTTTGCGCTTCCACGCCCTGCGATGCGTCCACCACCAACAGCGCGCCTTCGCAGGCGGACAGACTGCGCGACACTTCGTAGGAAAAATCGACGTGTCCCGGGGTGTCAATCAGGTTCAGCAGGTAGGTTTCGCCGTTCTTAGCTTTGTAGTTCAGCGCGGCGGTTTGCGCCTTAATCGTGATGCCGCGCTCTTTTTCGATGTCCATGCTGTCCAAAACCTGCGAACTCATTTCGCGGTTTTCCAAGCCGCCGCAGTGTTGGATGAAGCGGTCGGCGAGAGTGGATTTGCCGTGGTCGATGTGGGCGATGATGGAGAAATTGCGGATATTTTTCATAAAATCAATAATCGTGTGGAAAGCCAATGAAAACGGACGTATTTTAACAGATAAAGTGCAGGCTGCTTTGAGTGCGTTCAAAAGCAGCCTGCACTTGATATTTCAGGCGTTACAGCCCTGCGGCGGCGCGAAGGGCGGCAGCCTTGTCGGTGCGTTCCCAGGTGAACTCGGGTTCTTCACGGCCGAAATGTCCGTAGGCGGCGGATTTGCTGTAAATCGGGCGCAGCAAATCCAGCATTTGGATAATGCCTTTGGGGCGCAAGTCGAAGTGTTCGCGCACCAGTTGAATCAGTTTTTCTTCGCTCAAAACGCCCGTGCCGAAGGTATCGATGGCAATGGAGGTCGGCTCGGCAATGCCGATGGCGTAGGAAATCTGGATTTGGCATTGGGTCGCCAAGCCTGCGGCCACAATGTTTTTGGCCACATAACGGCCGGCATAGGCAGCGGAACGGTCCACTTTGCTGGGGTCTTTGCCGGAGAATGCGCCGCCGCCGTGCGGAGCTGCGCCGCCGTAAGTATCGACAATGATTTTGCGGCCGGTCAAACCGCAGTCGCCGTGCGGCCCGCCGATGACGAAATTGCCGGTGGGGTTGATGTGGTATTTGGTTTCGGGCGTAATCAGCTCTTTGGGCAGCACGGGCGCGATGATGTGTTCTTTCACAGCGGCAATCAATTCTTCTCGCGACACGTTTTCATCGTGCTGCGTGGAGAGGACGATGGTGTCGATGCGTGTTACCTGGCCGGTTTCGCTGTCGTAGGCAACGGTTAATTGCGCTTTGGCATCGGGGCGCAGCCAGGGCAGCAGGCCGCTTTTGCGCACTTCGCTTTGGCGCTGCATCAGGCGGTGGCTGTAGTAAATGGCAAAGGGCATGAGCGCGGGGGTTTCATCGCAGGCATAGCCGAACATCAGGCCTTGGTCGCCTGCACCTTGGTTCAAATCCACGCCTTCGCCTTCGTTCACGCCCTGCGCGATGTCGGGCGATTGTTGGCCGTAGTTCAAAATGAGCTTGAACGTGTCGGCGGCAAAGCCCAGTTTCGGGTCACTGTAACCGATTTTGCGCACGGTTTCGCGGGCGATTTTTTCGTAATCCACTTTGGCGGTGGTGGTGATTTCACCGGCCAGAACGCACAAATCGGTGGCCACCAGCGTTTCGGCGGCCACGCGCGCTTTCGGGTCTTGGGCAAAAATCGCGTCCAAAATCGCATCGGAAATTTGGTCGGCAACTTTGTCGGGGTGTCCTTCCGATACGGATTCGGAAGTGAACAGGTATTCGCTCATAGTGATTCTTTCTTAAAATCAAATAGGTATAAAGTGCAGGCTGCTTTTGCAAACGGCAGCGCTTTGCACAAAGGATAATGTTAAACGAATGATTTGTCTATCGAATAAATTTTATCTTATCCGCGTAAAAAATTCATTCCACGGCACTGTGGCCGGATGTGCAGGCTGCTTTCGGGCGGGCGTTGCCGCTGCGGCGTTATTTCAGTAAAACCGACACCAGCAAAATCAGTGCAATGGCGGCCAGCCAGAAATTTTGGCGGCGCTGCGTGGCAATCAGGTGGGCGTATGCGTCGCGCATTTCGTGGCGGCGTTTTTCATCGACCAGCGAGCTGATTTTGCGCGGTAGGCTGGGCAGGATTTCCGCCCAGTCGGGGGCTTCGTTTTTCAGGTTGCGCCACAGGGCGCGCACGCCGATTTGGCTGTCCATCCATTTCACGAGGAAGGGCCGTGCGGTTTGCCACAAATCCAGTTGCGGGTCGAGCTGGCGGCCGAGGCCTTCGATGTTCAGCAGCGTTTTTTGCAGCAGCACCAGCTGCGGCTGGATTTCCACATGGAAGCGGCGGCTGGTTTCAAACAGGCGCATCAGCACGATGCCGAAGGAAATTTCCGCCAGCGGTTTGTTGAAAATCGGTTCGCACACGGTGCGCACGGCGGCTTCCAAGTCTTCGGCGCAGGTGTCGGCAGGCGCCCAGCCGCTTTCGATGTGTGCGGTGGCGACGCGGTGGTAGTCGCGGTTGAAAAAGGCCAGAAAGTTGATGGCTAAATAGCGTTTGTCGTATTCAGTCAGGCTGCCGACAATGCCGAAATCCAGCGCGATATAGCGGCCGTCCGGCGCGACGAGAATATTGCCCGGGTGCATGTCGGCATGGAAAAAGCCGTGTTTGAACACTTGTGTGAAGAAGATTTCCACGCCGTATTGGGCGAGTTTCTGCAAATCAATGCCTTGTTCTTTCAGGCGGTTGATGTCGGAAATGGGCGTGCCGTCCATCCATTCGATGGTCAAAACTTCGCGGCTGCAATAATCGAAATACACCTGCGGCACGATGAGCATGTCGCTGTCGATGAAATTGTGGCGCAACTGGCTGGCGTTGGCGGCTTCGCGCATCAAATCGAGTTCGTCGTGCAGGTATTTGTCGAATTCGGCCACCACTTCGCGCGGTTTCAGCCGCTTGCCGTCGGCAAATAGGCGCTCGATGCAGCCTGCGGCAAAACGCATCAGCGCCAAATCCTGTTCGATGACTTTTGTCAGATTCGGGCGCAACACTTTCACGGCCACTTCTTCACCGCTGAACAGGGCGGCGCGGTGCACTTGGGCGATGGAAGCACTGGCAACGGGCTGCGGGTCGAAGCGGGCATACAGTTCTTCAATCGGCTTGCCCAGCGACTGTTCGATTTGGCGGCGTGACAATTCGGCGTCAAACGGCGGCACTTTGTCCTGCAATTTGGCCAATTCGGCGGCATAGTCCGGCGGAAGCAGGTCGGGGCGGGTGGAGAGCACCTGGCCGAGCTTCACGAAAATGGGCCCGAGGTTTTCCAACGCCAAGCGCAGGCGCACGGGCAGGGGCTGGTTGGCGAATTGCGCGGAAGCAGGCAGCCTGCGCACGATGTGGCGCAGCCAGTCGGCATGGACGTGGGGCAGGAGCATATCGCGCAGGCCGTAGCGGTAAACGATTCTGCTGATGGTGGCAAAACGGGAAAACCATTTCATGGGGAAGTCCGAAGGGTGACGGAAGAAGCGGTATTATAGCAAAAGCAGCCTGCACTTTGGCGATTCGGGAGGACGGGTTTCGGCGGCTCTTTCGGTATTGAAAAGCAGCCTGCACTTCGGAGGTTCAAAGTGCAGGCTGCTTTTGGGCATGGTGCGGCCGTCGGGTCAAATGGAGAATTCGCCCGAAAATTCCAAATCGGCAATTTCTTTGCGCAAATGTTTGGTGGCCGGCGTAACGATGGCGACAAACATGGCTTCGCGCACGCGCCGCTGCACGGGGCTGCGGAGCAAATAGCCTTTCGCGCCTGCGTGCAAAGCCGCCGATTGCGCCGCCGCCAGACACAATTCCGCCGCCGCCAAGCGCGTTTGCAGCGTTTCCAGAATGGAGGCTTCGCCCTGCCATGCCGCATCGCCCAACTTGGCGGTTTTTTGCAGTAAGGTGTCGAAACGCGCCTGCAAATCGTCAATCTGGTCGTCCAAATAGAAATTCACTTCGCCGCAGCCTACGTTTGCCGCTTCGATTTCTTTCAGGCAGCCGTCGATAATGCCTGCGCCGATGCCGATTTGCAGCAGGATAAAGCCCGCTTTGATGGATTGGATATAGGCGGAAAACTGCTCCGGTTCGGCCAACACGTCTTCATGCGGCACGAAGACGTTGTCGAATTTCAGGGCGAAGGTGCGCGTGCCTTCCAGGGCGCAGAATTCGGGGCAGGGGTTCAGGGTCACGCCTTCGCGTTGCGCGCCGGTGATGAACATGACGTAGCCGCCGTCCACCGCCGCCGTGTTGGCCCAAATGTGCGTGTCGCCCAAATTCGATACCCAAGGCAGCACGCCGTTCACCCGATAGCCGCCTTCGATTTTTTCGGCGCGCAGGTTGTGCCCTTCAATGCCGGCTAAGTGTTTGACGGTGTTGGACATGCCCGTGCCGGCTAATACTTTGCCTTGCAACACATCCGCCAGATAGCGCGTTTTGACGGCGGCGTTCGGCGTTTTGTGCAGATACCACGCGCAGGCTGCCTGACACCACACGGAAAACGCGGTGGCGCCGCAGATTTTGCCCACTTCGCGGATGGCCAGGATTTGCGCGGTCAAGCCCAAACCGTTGCCGCCTTCTTCCACCGTGCCCACCGATTGATAGCCGCCGATTTTGCCCAATTCGCGCATGAATTGTTCGGGATACACGCCTTTGCGGTCGATGTCCTGCACGATGGGGGCGAGTTCTTTTTGTGCCAATGCGGCAATTTGCGTCAGCAGGGTTTGCAGCGCCATGAAGCGTCCTTTCTTGGGATGTGAATGCTGTAAAGCCATGATTTTAAGCAGCCTGCCGCCGTTTTGCCAAAGACGGTTTTTTTCTTTCGGATATAACTTTTGTTTATAAAAAAGCAGCCTGCACTTGCCAAAACGGGGGTGCAGGCTGCTTTTGCGGCATCCGTCAAATATGCCCGAACGCCAAACCGATCCACAGGCTGAGCAGGCTCAAAGCCGCCACATAGCACAAAGTCGCGTAAAACAGCTTTTGCGACAAATCGGCAGGGCAATGGCCGCCGTTTTTGCGCGCCAGATATTCGGCCACCGCCTGTTGCACGCCCTGCACCACACCGTCGTTCTGCTCGGGTGTGCCGACGGCGATGCGCAGGCAGTTGTGCAGCAGCGCGTGGCGGCCGTGCAGGTTTTTCACCAAAATGCCGTTTTCTTTCAGCCGTTCGAAAGCGCTCGGCGCATCGGGCAGGCGCACGGTCAGGAAATGCGCTTGACCGTCCAGAACCTGCGTTTCCGCCAATTCGGCCAATGCCGCGGCCACACGGGTGCGCTCGGCGGCAAGCTGTTCGGTGTTTTGCCGGAACGTGTCTGCGTGCTGCAATGCAAACCGCGCGGCGCAAAGGCTCAAGCCGTTCACGGGGCGGGGCGGCAGGAGTTTGGCCAATTCGTTCATGACGAGCGGGCTGCCGACCGCGTAACCCGTGCGGATGCCGCCCAAGCCGATGCTGTCGAACGAACGCAGCACCACCAGGTTTTCCGGCTGCCCCGCTTGGGCGATGAAGCTGTGTTCGGCGTCTGCGGCGCAGGTTTCGTCCACCACGACAATGCCTTCGGCGCGGCGTGCGATTTCTTCAAGGTCGGCGCGGGCAATCGGTGTGCCGGTGGCGCGGTTGGGGTGGGAAATGAAAAGGAGTGCAGGCTGCTTTTGTTCGATGGCGGCGAAGAGGGCGGCCAGGTTCGGCGAAAAATCATCGTTCAGGGCAATGCCGGTGTACGCCATGCGGCACAGTTCGGCCGCGCGGCGGTACATGCCGGAACACGGTTCGAGGGCAAGCACGGCGGCATCGGGTTGCGCGGTCAGCCATGCGAGCAGCCGCACGAGTTCTTCGGCACCGTTGCCCAAAACGATTTGTGCATTTTCGGGAATGGGAAGCGCGGCACGCAAAGCAGCCTGCACATCGTTTTCGGCGGTGTTTGAGGTGCGGTCGAGCGGGGCTTCGGCCAATGCGTCCGTCCATTGCCGCCGCATGTCTTCGGGCAGGGAGAAGCGCGGCGCGGCGCTGTCTAATAGGATGAAATGATTGGGAATATCGGGTTTGGGATAGGCGGTTTGTGCCAGAATGTCGGCACGAATGAAACGGGTGGGCATTTCGCGCTCCTTGTCGGACAGTGGTTTGGAATGTGCAGGCTGCCTGCAACACAGGCGGCACAAAGATAAATGTAACACAAAAAGCGACTGCCCTAATACTGTTAAATTTGTTATGATTGCGCTTTTCGAACACTATTTTCAGGCAGGCGATTATGTCCGTATATACCAGCGTTTCCGACGACGAAATGCGCCAGTTGCTGACACGTTACCCGTTGGGCGGATTCCGTTCGCTGCAAGGCATTGCGCAGGGCATTACCAACAGCAATTTTTTCCTGCATACCGATTCGGGCACTTATGTGCTCACCGTGTTTGAAACGCTGCGTGCCGAAGAGCTGCCGTTTTTCATGGATTTGACCCACCATTTGAGCGCGAACGGCGTGGCATGCCCCGCACCGATTGCGCAAAAAGACGGTTCGTTCACCGCCACATTGGCGGGCAAACCCGCGTGTATTGTGGAAAAACTGTCGGGCGGCGACACGGCGTATCCCACCGAAGAAGAGTGCTTTAACACGGGCGCGATGCTGGCGAAAATGCACTTGGCGGGCAGCACGTTCGGGCAGAAAATGGACAATCCGCGCCACCACGCATGGTGGACGGAGGCAGAAGGGCGGCTGCGCGGTTGTCTGACCGCCGACGATGCCGCACTGCTGCACGATGAAATCGCCCATCAGGCGGCAAATACCGACACGCACCTGCCCGGCGGCATCATCCACGCCGATTTGTTCAAAGACAACGTGCTGTTGGACGGCGGACAGGTGGCCGGTTTCATTGATTTTTATTATGCGTGCAACGGCAGCTTTGTGTACGATTTGGCGATTGCCGTGAACGATTGGGCGCGCGATGCCCATCACCACATCGTGCCGGCATTGCAGGCTGCTTTTTTGGCGGGCTATCAAAGCGTGCGGCCGCTCACGCAGGCGGAACAGGACTACATGCCCACCGCCTACCGTGCAGGTTGCCTGCGCTTCTGGGTGTCTCGGCTGTTGGATTACCACTTCCCCGCAGAAGGCGAAATGACGTTCATCAAAGACCCGAACGTGTTCCGGGATTTGCTGCTGGCGTATCGCGGCGGCTGACAGGTTCGGGCAACGTGCCGTGCAAAGCAGCCTGCACTCGATTGGGCGCAAAAAAACCGTTTGACGAAAAATCAAACGGTTTTTTATTACGGGCGCGGATTATGCTTTCAATGCTTCTTCCAATTCGCCGGCTTCAAACATTTCCATCATAATGTCGGAGCCGCCCAAAAATTCGCCGTTCACATACAGCTGCGGAATGGTCGGCCAGTTGCTGTATTCTTTAATGCCTTGGCGCACTTCGTCGTTTTCCAACACATTGACGGTAACAAAATCATTGCAGCCTGCATTTTGCAGGATTTGCACGGCGCGTGCGGAAAAGCCGCATTGCGGGAACTGTTTGGTGCCCTTCATAAACAGGACGACGCGGTGTGTGGTAACGACTTCTTTGATTTGTTCTTGAATGCTCATTAAAAATCCTTTCAGAGATAGGCAGTGGAATGAACGCGCTTTTGCGCGGAAAACGGCTGGCATTATAACGTGATTTGCGGCATTGTTGCATTTTTTATCCATCTTCATCCTGTCCACATTCGGCCAATGCGTGTACACTGCGCCCTTTGTGCGGCCGAGCCGTTGAAGGGCGGGGCGCTGCGTTTGCCCATCAACCGTTCGGCCGAAAAATAAGGAAAAAATATCATGAAATTATGGAAACAATGTCTCTGGATTTTGGCGCAGGCAGCCTGCACTTTTGCCATGGCACAACCGCCAGTTTCCGCGCACGAAGCGGAATATGCGCAGGCCGCCGCCGCTTATCAGAAACAGGATTTCGCCACGGCCATCCGCTTGTTGCAGCCTTTGGCGGAGCAGGGCGATGCCACGGCGCAGCACAATTTGGCGGTGTTGTATCAAGACGGTTTGGGCGTGCCCGCCAGCGCGGAGAAGGCTTTGTATTGGTATGAAAAAGCCGCCGCGCAGGGGCAGGCCGAAGCGCAGTTCATGGCCGGGCTGATGTACAGCGACGGCAACGGCGTGCCGCAAAATTATGAGAAAGCCGCGTTTTGGTATCGCAAAGCTGCCGAGCAGGGGCATGCGGACGCGCAAAACAATCTGGCCGCGCGTTATGCCACCGGCACGGGTGTGGCCAAGGATTTGGCGGAAGCGTTGAAATGGTATCGCGCCGCCGCCACGCAAGGGCATCCTACCGCGGGGCATACTTTGCAGCAGTTGGAGCAGCTGCCCGAAGTGCAAAAGCAGCCTGCACGTTAAATCAAATTGCGCTACAATGCGCGTTTTCCACAGAATACGAGAACACACATGCCAAAAATTACCATTCTGCCGCACGAGCAGCTCTGCCCCGAAGGCGCCGTGATTGAAGATGCGCCCGTGGGCGAAAGCATTTGCGATGTGCTTTTGGACCATCATATCGATATTGACCATGCCTGCGAAAAATCATGCGCCTGCACCACGTGCCATGTGATTATCCGCCAAGGGTTCGACAGCTTGGAAGAAGCTTCGGAACTGGAAGAAGATTTGCTCGACCAGGCCTGGGGGCTGGAAGCGGATTCGCGTTTGAGCTGCCAAGCTTTGGTGGGCGAAGAAGATTTGGTGGTGGAAATTCCGAAATACACCATCAACCATGCGCGCGAACATTGAAATATATAGATTTTTCATCATAAAAAGCAGCCTGCACATTTTGAAACGTGCAGGCTGCTTTTGGTTGATGGCGGATTAACGTTTATCCACGGGCACGAAATCGCGACGTGCTGCGCCGGTGTACAATTGGCGCGGACGGCCGATTTTCGCATTCGGGTCGCTCAAACTTTCGTTCCAGTGGGAAATCCAGCCCACAGTGCGCGCCAGTGCGAAAATCACGGTAAACATGGAAACCGGAATATTCAATGCACTCAATACGATGCCTGAATAGAAGTCCACGTTTGGATACAGTTTTTTCTCGATGAAGTAAGGGTCGTTCAATGCAATTTTTTCCAATTCCATCGCCAGCTTGAATTTCGGGTCGTTTTCCAAACCCAATTCGCGCAATACTTCGTCGCAGGTGGTTTTCATGATGGCGGCACGCGGGTCCATGTTTTTGTACACGCGGTGGCCAAAGCCCATCAGGCGGTATTTCTTCGCTTTCACGCCTTCCATAAATTCCGCCACATTGGATACGTCGCCGATTTCGTCCAGCATTTTCAGCACGGCTTCGTTCGCACCGCCGTGAGATGGGCCCCACAGGCAGGCGATACCGGCTGCGATACACGCAAACGGGTTGGCACCGGAAGAACCGGCCAAGCGCACGGTGGACGTGGAAGCGTTTTGTTCGTGGTCGGCATGCAGCGTGAAGATGCGGTCCAGCGCGCGCACCAAAACCGGGTTGGGTTCGTATTTTTCGCATGGCGTTGCAAACATCATGTGCATGAAGTTGGCGGCATAGCTCAAATCATTGCGCGGGAAGTTGAACGGCAGGCCGTTGGAGTAACGGTAGCACATGGCGGCGATGGTGGGGATTTTGGAGATGAGACGGTAAATGGCGACTTTGCGGTGTTCCGGGTCGGCAATTTCCAAGCTGTCTTGATAGAAAGCGGACAATGCGCCGACTACGCCGACCATCATCGCCATCGGGTGCGCATCGCGGCGGAAACCGCGGAAGAACCATGTCAGCTGTTCGTGTACCATAGTGTGTTTGGTCACGGTATCGACAAATTGTTTTTTCTGTTCGGCATTGGGCAGCTCGCCGTAAATCAGCAGGTAGCATACTTCCAGATAGTCGCTTTTTTCTGCCAATTGTTCAATGGGATAGCCGCGGTAGTACAGCAAGCCTTTCTCGCCATCAATAAATGTGATTTTCGATTCGCAACTGGCGGTTGAAACAAAGCCGGGATCGAAAGTAAACATATTCGTGCCTTTGGTAAATGCGCGAATATCGACAACATCATTGCCCAGTGTGCCGCTCAATACGGGCAATTCGACAGTTTCAAAGCCTTCACCTTGCAATTGGACGGATTTAGCCATGTTTTACTCCTCGGTGGTTGTTGATTGATGGGGTGGTTACTGCGGTCGAAGCGCATGCGTCATGCGGCTCGGATTTTTGCCAGCAGCGGTTCGAAATCGGAACGTTGCGGGGTTTCGGTCTGGTTGATTAAGGCCAAAAATTCTTGGTCTTCCAAAGCCAAAATCGCTGTGAAGATTTCCAATTCGTCATCGCTTAACCGGTCAAAATGGTTTGCCATGAATTTCCTCAACACGATGTCGAGTTCTAACAATCCGCGGCGTGTCTGAAAACGGATGCGCCGTTTTGCGGTTTCGTCAAATTGTGCCATGTTTTTTGTCAATTCAAACGGGTATTTGTTTTTGTTATGGTGGCGATTCTTTGTTTGAATGCAGGCTGCTTTTTGGATTCGGAAACGCAAAAAGCAGCCTGCACATCATCAAACCATACGCTCCAAGATGATTTCTTTGATTTTGCCGATGGCGCGCGTGGGGTTCAGGTGTTTCGGACACGCGTCCACACAGTTCATGATGGTGTGGCAGCGGAACAGGCGGTATGGGTCGTTCAGGTTGTCCAAACGCTCGTTGGTGATGGTGTCGCGGCTGTCGGCGATGAAGCGGTAGGCATTGAGCAGGCCGGACGGGCCGACGAATTTGTCAGGATTCCACCAGAACGACGGGCAGGAAGTAGAGCAGCAGGCACACAAAATACATTCGTACAGGCCGTCCAATTCCGCGCGCTCTTCTTGTGTTTGCAAGCGTTCGCGCTCGGGGGCGGGTGTGTCGTTCACCACATAGGGTTTGATGGAGTGGTATTGTTTGAAAAATTGCGTCATATCGACAATCAAATCGCGAATCACGGGCAGGCCGGGCAGCGGGCGCAAGACAATGGGCTGTTGCAGGCTGCGGATGTCGGTCAGGCAGGCCAAGCCGTTTTTGCCGTTGATGTTCATGCCGTCAGAACCGCAAATGCCTTCGCGGCAGGAGCGGCGGAAGGAAAGCGTGTCGTCTTGCGCTTTGAGTTTCATGATGGCGTCGAGCAGTTTTACATCGGACGGCTGGATTTCCAGTTCGTAATCTTGCATGTACGGCTTGGCATCTTTGTCGGGATTGTAGCGGTACACTTGTAGGCGGATTTTTTCCATGTTGGGTGTTCCTATATGGTTGTGTATGCAGCCTGCATGGGTGCAGGCTGCTTTCTGCGTGTTTTTGTTTTAGTAAACGCGTTTGGCCGGCGGAATATAATCCACAGTCAATGGTTTGGTGTGGACAGGTTTGTATTCCAGATGGTTGTCGGCAGAATAAAACAGCGTGTGTTTCATCCAATTCACATCGTCGCGGTCCGGATGGTCGTCCGAGGCATGTGCGCCGCGGCTTTCTTTGCGCGCTTCGGCTGAAATAATGGTTGCCTTCGCCACTTCCATCAGGTTGTCCAATTCCAACGCTTCGATACGCGCGGTGTTCCACACCATGCTTTTATCGCCGATTTGGGTGTTTTTGGAGCGTTCGACCAAAGCCAATACTTTTTCCACGCCTTCTTTCAGGATGGCATCTGTGCGGAATACGCCCGCATGCGATTGGATGGTGCGTTGCAGTTCGCCGCGCAGCGCATCGACGTTTTCGCCGCCGGTTTGATTGTTCAGGCGGTCAAGGCGCTGTTTGGTGAATTCGCCCGCATTTTCCGGCAAGGGTTTCAGTTCGGTTTCGGCAATGTATTTAATCATGCTGTCGCCGGCCGATTTGCCGAATACCACCAAGTCCAGCAGGGAGTTGGTGCCCAAACGGTTTGCACCGTGCACGGAAGCGCACGCGCATTCGCCTGCGGCATACAGACCGTTGACGACGGCTTCCGGATTGCCGTCTTTCGGCACAACCACTTCGCCCAAGTAGTTCGTAGGGATGCCGCCCATCATGTAGTGTGTGGTGGGGACGACGGGAATCGGGTCTTTAATCGGGTCGATGCCGGCAAACTGAATGGAAATCTCGCGGATGCCCGGCAGTTTGCTCATAATCTTTTCGGCGCCGATGTGGTCGATTTTCAGCAAAACGTGGTCTTTGTTCGGACCGCAGCCGCGGCCTTCGTAAATCTCCATCGCCATGGCGCGGGAAACCACGTCGCGCGAAGCCAAATCTTTCACGGTCGGAGCATAGCGTTCCATAAAGCGTTCGCCCTGTGCGTTCAACAGGATGCCGCCTTCGCCGCGCACGCCTTCGGTAATCAGCACGCCTGCGCCTGCCACGCCGGTCGGGTGGAATTGCCAGAATTCCATGTCTTCCAACGGAATGCCGGCACGCGCGCAAATGCCCAAACCGTCGCCGGTGTTCATAAAGGCATTGGTGGAGGAGGCGTAAATACGGCCTGCGCCGCCGGTGGCAAACAAAACGGCTTTGGCGTGGAAAATGTACACTTCGCCGGTTTCCATTTCCATGGCGGTAACGCCGACCACGTCGCCATCTTCGTTGCGAATCAAATCCAACGCAGTCCATTCAACGAAAAATTGAGTGTTGGCGCGGACGTTTTGTTGATAAAGCGTGTGCAGCATGGCGTGACCGGTACGGTCGGCAACGGCACAGGCACGCTCCACGGCGCGTTTGCCGTGTTCTGCCGTGTGGCCGCCGAACGGGCGTTGGTAAATTTTGCCGCTTTCCACGCGGTCGAACGGCATACCCATGTGCTCCAATTCAACTACGGCTTCAACGGCGTTGCTGGTCATGAATTCGATGGCGTCTTGGTCGCCCAGCCAGTCCGAACCTTTCACGGTGTCGTACATATGCCATTCCCAGTTGTCGTCCTGCACGTTGCCCAGCGATGCGGAGATGCCGCCTTGCGCCGCTACGGTATGCGAACGGGTGGGGAATACTTTGGATAATACGGCGGTGTTGACGCCGGCTTTGGATAATTGCAAGGCCGCACGCAAGCCTGCGCCGCCCGCGCCGACGACTACGGCATCGAATTTACGGATAGGATAAGTCATAGTGGATTAGCCCCAGATAGCAAAGAATGAGTAGATGGTGCAGCCGACCAGCCAAGTGACGGTGGCGCATTGCAGGAATAAGCGCAGATAGAAGGGCTTGATGTAGTCCATCCACAAATCGCGTACGCCGACCCATGCGTGTAAAAACAGTGCAAGGAAGGTAACCTGGGTAAAGACTTTCACCCATACTTTGCCGAAGAATGCCTGCCATTCGGTGTAATCGTCCGCGCCGATGAGGCCGAGCAGGAAGAAGAAAAAGAATACAGTATAAAGCAACATGATAACGGCGGTGGCCCGTTGCATTGCCCAATCGCGCACGCCGTAATGTGCGCCTGCCAGTTTACGTTTTACCATAATGCAATCCCCAGGATAAATGCTGTTGCAGGTGCGCCGTACAGAACCCATTTGGCGGTTTTGCGTGCAGGCTGCAATTCCACGCCGATATGTGCGTCAATCAGCAAAAAGCGGATGCCGGCGAACAAATGGTGGATGAACAGCCACAATACGCCGATTAAAATCAGCTTCATGAACCAGTTGTCGGCCCAGGCTTTGTATTCGGCAAACGCCTGGCCGCTGCTTAAAGAGCCTGCCAGCAACGACAGTAATACAGGCAGCAGCAGGAACAGCATCACGCCGGAAGCGCGGTGCAGGATAGACACGATGCCGGGAATGGGCAGGTGTCTGATAATGGTCGGCATATCCAGATATACAGGTCTTTTTTTTGTCTGCATTACCAGTTCCTCTTGTCAATCAAATAAACTCAAAACTCAAAAAAGCGCAGGTTAAGCCCAAAACGCCCTTAACCTACACAAGCAATAATTTACCGCGTTTATCACTTTTTGAACAGTCTTATTTGCAGGATATTTTATGTAATTTAGCAACATAATTCGGTTTTCCGGCTTCTGACGGGCTGTTTGTATCGGATTGGAGCGTGAATCGGGCAAATAAACATTGATATCGGTCAAAAAATGCGGAGGACATTACGCGATTTTTAAGTGGTTATGATTGGTGTAGTCTGTGTTTTGTTAAAAATAGTTAAACATAAATGCCTCTGTGATTTTATTTCAAAAAAACAGCCTGCACTGGGTTTTCCAAAGTGCAGGCTGCTTTTGGCGTGTTGGACACGGGGTTTAGCGGCGCGGGCCGATCATGCGGTTGATGATTTTTTCGCCACGCAGCTGGTGGATAACGGCCATGACGATGTGTCCGGCCGCCAGGAAGAACAGCAAAAAGGCCAGTTTGCCGTGCGCCGCGTTGCCCAAGTTCACCATCCATTCGATTTTTTCGGGCGAGCCGGTCATCACTTCGATGCCGAATACGTTAAGCGGGCCGCGGGCTGCGCCGTATTGGCGGATGAGGCCGATGAAGGGCACGGCAATCATCAGCAGGTACAGGGCGGCGTGCCCCAGTTTGACAACGGGCGCGCTGAGCGGGCGGCGGGACGCATTAATGGCAGACCAAACCACGCGCAGCACAATCAGCACGGCCAAGATGGTGCCGACCGATTTGTGGTAGCCCATCAGGCTGAAATAATCTTCGTTGATGTTCCACATGATGGCGGTGAACAGCATGAAGGCGAAGGCGGCGGCCATGAGCCAGTGCAGCAGGCGGGAAATGGTGCCGTAATATTGAGGGGTGTCTTGCATAAGTGTTCCTTAGTGGTTATGTGTTTGATTCAAGCGGCGCATTATAAGGGAAATTTTGCGCGGCGGCGTGCCGTTTGGCTTTTTTGCGCGAAAAAACTGTTTTGCTTTTCAGGAAAACACGGCGGGCAATCAATAAAAGGCTTGCTAATTTTCAGGCGCTTGCTATAATGGACCACTTCAACGGCGGGTCGCCTTGCATGGTGATTTTCAGCAACGGGTCAGGGACGGGAGTCAGCAGCCCACTGGAAAAAGTCAGTGCCAAGGGTTCGGCTCGCCTCCTTATTCAATCCCGTTGCTTCGGCAGCGGGGTTTTTGTTTGTGCAGGCTGCTTTCGGATGGGAAAAAGCAGCCTGCACTTTATAAACCTTTTTGTTTTCGCTACAATTTTGCGGTTTTGAAGAAGGCAATCGGGTGCAGGCTGCTTTTTAGGGCGTGCGGCGGCCGTCAAGTGGGTATGGCGGCGCAACGCCATGAGACCTTTGAATAATGATGAATGATATTTTGGAAAGATGATGCAGACATTATCGCTGGCGGTGGTGGGGCATACCAACACGGGCAAAACTTCGTTAATGCGCACGTTGCTGCGCGACAGCCGCTTCGGCGAAGTGAAAAATGCGGCGGCGACCACGCGCCATGTCGAGCAGGCTGCTTTGGGCGACGGCGTGGAAACGTGGCTGTATCTGCACGATACGCCGGGCTTGGAAGATGCGGGCGGCGTGCTGGATTGGCTGGAGGAAAACACTTCGCCGCAGCACGAGGGCATTGAGCGGCTGCAACAGTTTTTGGACAGCCCGGCCGCGCAAAACGAATGGGCGCAGGAGGCGAAGGTGCTGCGGCAGGTGTTGGCCAGCGATGCGGCTTTGTATGTGGTGGACGCGCGCGAAGACGTGTTGCCCAAATATAAAGACGAATTGATGGTGTTGTCGTGGTGCGCGAAGCCGGTGATGCCGGTGTTTAATTTTATCCACGGGCAGAACATGGACGAATGGCAGACGCTTTTGGCGCGCCGCAGCCTGCATGTCAGCAGCCGCTTCGATACCGTGGCGTTTGATTTCTCGGGTGAAATGGTGTTGTGGCAGCAGCTGGCCACGTTGCTCGGCCAGCCGCCGGCATTGTCGGCGCTCACGGCGTTCCGGCAGCAGGAATGGCGGCAGTTGGAACGGCAGGCGTATGTGTTGGTGGCGCAGTTTTTGGTGGACGCGGCCGCCTGCGTGCGCCAGTTTGAAGACAAAAGCCGTTCGCAGGCGGTGCTGGAAGAAATGCAGGCGGCCGTGGCGGCGCACGAAAGCAGCCTGCACCAGCAACTCTTCGCGCTGTACCGGTTTTATTATTCGGACGCGGACATTCAAGGGCAACAAGTGTTGTGCGCCTTCCGCCAAAACCCGTTCGATGCCGAGCTGCTGAAAGATTACGGCATCCGCACGGGCAAGGCGGCGGCAACGGGCGCATTGCTGGGCTTGGGTGTGGACGCGCTCACGCTGGGCACATCGCTCGGACTGGGTGCGACCATCGGCGGCGTGCTGGGCGGCTTGGCGGGCAACTGGCAGGTGCTGTACGACAAAATACAGGGCATTGAAACGCTGATGATTGACAATGCCACGCTCACTTTGCTGGCGGCACGCAGCCTGCATTTGCTGCAAACGCTCAAATCGCGCGGACATGCCGCCACCAATTCCGTGGTGTTGCAGGACAAGGTTGCCTTGCCGTGGAAGGCGGATTCATTGCCCAAAGTGTTGCAGCAGGCGCGGTTGCAGCCGAAATGGTCGGCGCTCAATCCGTCGTACGAACCGCAGTCGCGCAAACGGCAGGAAGCCGTGGAAGCGTTGGCGGCGCATTTGGCGGGGCAGGAATAGGTGCAGGCTGCTTTTCGGGCAAAACCTTACGCCTGTTTACACAATATTAACGGTTTTTGGTGCGGGGCAAAGCTACAATCCCCATTCCCCTTCCAACACAAACACGGAGTCAATCCATGAGAAAAAGCATTATTGCAACGCTGGTTTTGTCGTTGTCGGTGGCCGTAGTGCCTGCCCATGCGAAGGGCGGCTACATTGGCGGGCAGCGCGCGGCGGCCATTGCCAAGGCCAAAGTGGGCGGCGGTAAAATCGATGATGTCGATTTGGAACACAGCCGCCGTTACGGCGCGTATTACGACGTGGATGTGGACAACTGCCGCGGCGAATACGAAGTGCGCGTGCAGGCAACCACCGGCCGCGTGCTTTCGGTGCGCCGCACGGGCGACAGCGACGATTGCCACCGCCCTTCGCGCCGCGGCCATCGTTCCGGCCATTATCACGATTATGATGATGACGACCATGACGACGATTGATGTGCAGGCTGCTTTTTTTGCAGCGGCCGTATAGCCAATCAGATACAATCCGCGTATTGCCGATGGTGCGATACGCGGTTTTTTGCGGCCGCCCCATCGTGCGGTGTGAACAGGAACCGGTATTCGGTATCGGCATTAAGGAAGGGCTATGGAATTTTTGATTCGTGCGGACGCATCGGTACACATCGGCAGCGGGCATGTGATGCGCTGCATAACGCTGGCGCACGCGCTGCAACGGCGGGGGCACCGCAGCACGTTCGTCATGCGCGCGCACGACGGGCATTTGGCGGATTTCGTGCGTGTGCAGGGATTCGATTGCGTGCTGCTGCCGCATCATCCGGACGCGGCGCAAGAAGCGGCGGGCGAACCGCGTTTGGCACACAGCGCATGGCTCGGCTGCACGCAGGCGCAGGACGTGGCCGACTGTTTGCCGCACATCCGCGCCCTGTCGCCCGATTGGATTATTTGCGACCATTACGCGCTGTCCGATATTTGGCAGCGGCAGGCGCGTGCCGTGTGCGGCAGCAACATCATGGTGTTGGACGATTTGCACGACCGCACGCACGATGCCGATGTGCTGCTCGACCAAAACTACGGCCACACCGCCGCCGATTATGCAGGCTGCCTGCCACCGGATTGCTATGTGCTGGCCGGCACGCAATACGCCTTGTTGCGCGAAGAATTTGCCCGATGGCGCGCCGCCGCATTGAACAAGCCGCAGAAAAGTGCAGGCTGCCTGCAAAACGTGTTGGTGAACCTGGGCGGCGTGGACAAAGACAACCACACGCTCGCACTGTTACAGCGGCTGGCGGAAAGCAGCCTGCACCCTTGGGTGGTGACCGTGGTGATGGGCAACACCGCGCCGCACACCGACAGCATCCGCGCCTTCGCGCAACACGCGCCGTTTGATTGCCGCGTGCTGGTGGGCGCGTCCAATATGGCCGAACTGATGGCGCAAGCCGATTGGGCGGTGGGCGCGGCGGGCGGTACTTCGTGGGAACGCTGCGCCTTGGGTTTGCCGACGCTGCTGCTGGTCATTGCCGACAATCAGCGCAGCATTGCCGAACAGCTGCAAGCGGCAGGCGCGGCACGGTTTTTGCCGATAGAACGGCTGCACGGAGACGAATGGCGGCAGGCGCTCGACTGGTTCGGGCAGCCTGCACACCGCGCGCAGATGGCGGAAAAGGCCGCCGCCTTGTGCGACGGATTGGGCGCGGCCCGCGTGGCGGATTATTTGTCTGCCTATCCGAATGCAGGCTGCATCGCCCCCGCTGCCGCCGAAGACTGCCGTCTCTTATACGAATGGCGCAACCATGCCGACATCCGCCGCTTCATGTTCAACCCGCAGCCCTTGGTGTGGGCGGAACACGCCGCATGGTTCGCGCGGCAGTTGGACAATCCCGATTTCAAAATGCTGGTGTACCGCGAAAACGGCCGCCCCAAAGGCTACGTCAGCTTCAAAAAGCAGCCTGCACCTGCTGACACATGGGAATGGGGCTTCTATGCCGCACCGGATGCCGAACGCGGCACCGGCTCGCGCATGGGGCGGCAGGCGCTGGCATGGGCGTTTGAACATTTGGGCGCGCGGCAGGTGGTCGGACGCGTATTGCCGCATAATGCCGCCAGCCTGAAAATGCACGAAAAACTGGGCTTTGTGCGGCAGGCGAGGCAGGGCGGTTCTATTGAGTTTGTGCTGCCAAAGGTGCAGGCTGCCGACTGTGCGGAATCCCAAAGTTAAGCTTGGTTTCCCGTGTGAAGTCCCATCATCCGCCACCAATCATCGCCTGCGCCTTGCAATAATACCACGCATCTCCATTGGAAAAGCAGCCTGCACTCAGCATTTCAAAGTGCAGGCTGCTTTGTATTATCTCTATCCCTGAAACGTTCAGCGTTCGCCCAAACGCTTGTCGGGGCGAACCATCAGGAATAGCAGCAGCGACGTGGCCGAGCCCAACGTATCGGCCAGCATATCTTTTTGCGCGTCCCACACGTCGCCTTGCGAGCCGAGGAATTCCACGCCCGCATCGCCGCCTTCAATCACGGCATACTGCCATTCGATAATCTCATAGGCCGCTGCCACGCTCATAATGAAAAATAGCCCAAAAAACAAGGCAATGCCCAAGGTCGCCTTGCGTTTGCGCAACAGCCATTCCGCCATCGGATAGGCGTAAAAACCGATGATGTAATGCCCGACGCGGTCGAAATGGTTGCGCCCTTCGCCCAAGAGCGGCGAGAGCAATCGGTTGCCCCAGTCGAACGGCACGGCGGCAAAGGTGTATTTCGCGCCGACGGTGTGCATGAACAGCCACAGGCTCATCAGCACATAGGCGGTGTTGCTGAATTTGAAGCGCGGATAAGTGAGGAGCAGCGCGGTGAATACGATGAGCAGCGGCGTGGCTTCCGCCCACCAAACGGCACGGTCGGCAGGGGCGATGCCGGCCCATAGGGAGAGGGCGATGAAAATGAGGGCGAGGACGAGGGGGATGAGGTGTTTTTGCATGATGTGATGAAGTGTGTTGAGTGCGTTGCAGGCTGCTTTTTGAGTGTCAATAAAAAGCCCTTGGCTTAAGCAAAAGCAAGCCAAGGGATTTGAGCGCGCGATTATTGCGCAACAGGGGCTGTGCCAGTGATTTCCACCACCACGCGGCGGTCAGGTTGCAGGCAGGCTTTCAAAGCTGCTGTTGCACGGGTGCCGTGGCAGTCGGTGGTTACCGGTTGCGTTTCACCAGCGCTGCGGGTGCTGATGGGGTCTTGCACGCCTTTTTCCTGCAAGTAGGCTTTCACGGTTTCTGCGCGTTTCAAGCCCAAGTTGTAGTTGTATTGCTCGCTGCCCAAGCGGTCGGTATGGCCCACCAGGGCAATGCTGTCGATTTGCGCTTGGCGGCTGACCAGACGGGCGGCCAGTTCGTCCAACGTTGCGCGGCCTTGCGGCAGCAGGTCTTTCACAGACGAGCGGTTGAATTGGAACAAGGCATCGGCGGCCAGATTGATACGTTCGACTTGCGGTGCGGGAGGAGTTGCAACCACAACGGGAGCGGCAGGTTCTTCAGGCGCGCACCATCTGTGAATGTAGTCTTTTGCCAATGCGGGAGTGCTTAAGCAAGCTGCCAAGGCAGCAAATAAAAATGTTTTTTTCATTGATGTTTTCCTTTGGGCAGGCTGCCCTAAATCAGGCAGCCTGCACGGTGGGGGTTATTTCCAAGTGTATTTGAAGCCGACTGTGCCACGGTAACCGTCGCGTTTTGCACCGCCCAGGTTACGTTCGTAGCGCGCATCGCCGTACAGGTAGGCATTTTTGCCCAGCGGCAGTTGCGCACCCAAGCCCAGTTCGCCCCACGTAGTGTTGCGTTTCTCGCTGACGGAGTCCGCACCGATGTGGATGTTGCGCGGCTTGATGAAATCATTCCACACATTGGCAACGGCATAGAACGTGTTGGTGCGCAGGTTGCTGTTTGGCGCATTGTAGGCCAAACGTGCACCCAAGCGGCCACGCAGGCCGTGTTGGCCGTTTTGTTCTACTTGGCGGATACCGTCGTTGAAGTTTTTCAGGCCGACGTATTGGTACATCAACTGAGCTTGCGGCTCAATCATCCAACCGCCCTCGTTTTCGGCGCGCTCGCCCAAGGCAAACGGACGACCAACTTCGGCAGACAGGCCTGCACCCCAACCGTTTTGTTTCACGGAAACGGAATCACGGGCTTTATAGTTGTTGCGCAGCCAGCTTACTTGGCCGACCAAATCCAGATAGCTGCCGTTTTGTGCGTAGTAAGTGTTGCTCACGCCCAAAGATACGGCATCGGTTTTGCCTTCGCCGGTGAATTTGTCGTCCACCACAACGCCGCCGACAGCACGGTAACGGTCGAAGAAGTCGGTTGTGGCACGAGTATATGCTGCAAACACGCCGGTCAGGTTATGACCACCTTTGTCGTTACGGCGGATGGCAAAGTCATGACCGATTTGTACGCCAGCCATTTTGGTTTCAAAGTTGAAACGCTCTTTGCCGTCACTGTTCAGACGGCGACCCAGCAGGCGTGCCCAAGTTTGGCCTTTGGCCTGGTCGCCGCAGGTTGCACACTCATCCCAAGCCATGATTTGGTTTTCGCCACGGCGTTCATGCAATGTAGCAGACAACGTGTTGTAACCGATTTCTTGGTTCACTTGCGGCATCAGTATGTAGGCTGATGCAACAGGCGCAAAAATGTAGTGGCCTGCCGGTACCGGAGTTGGTGCCGGAGTTGGTGCCGGAGTTGGTGCCGGAGTTGGTGCCGGAGTTGGTGCCGGAGTTGGTGCCGGAGTTGGTGCCGGAGTTGGTGCCGGAGTTGGTGCCGGAGTTGGTGCCGGAGTTGGTGCCGGTGCAGGTGTCGGTGTAGCATACAGCGTCCATGCGTACACGTTTTTACCGCCTGCAGTGCTCTTCAATACCAATTGGGCTTGGCCGGCATTGGTAGTATCGGCAGTACCTGTAAAGATGGCATTGCCATCCGGTTGACCAACTTGCTGACCTGCAGCATTGGCTGCAGGCTGCTCTACAGTCACCACATCAGAGGAGAACTGTTGCGCAGTGGTTTTCGTGATGTTGCCGATAATGCCGTTTGGCGTGCTGACAACAGTTTTACCGCTGGCCGTACCTTTAATAATCAGGTGGTCGGAGTCTTTATCCGCATCGCTGTTCCACAGGGTATTGACAACCAATTTACCGTTGTTGCCGGTATAATTGCCGTTTACGGTAATGTTTTTGTAGTTGCCAGCCGCAGGTGTTGTCGGTGCAGTAAAGGCTACAGTACCGGCATTGTTCAAGGTCGTAACAGTCGAGTTACCGTTGTTGTTCCAAGTGGCATTGTTCAGGCTGACATTGGAAGTGCCAGCTGCAACAGCCATTGTGCCGTTCAATACTGCGCCGTTTTCAGCTTTCAGCGTGTTGACACCGGCAACGGAATTGAACACATTGTTGGTACCACTGACTGTGCCGCCGTTCACTGTAATATTGTTGGTGCCGCCGTTGGCCAGAAGGGCAGTGCCGTTGGCTTTTACTGTTGCACCGTTCAGTGTGGCAGTACCATTATCAAGGGTACGTACGGCAACGCTGTTGCTACCGTTCAGTTGCAGGCTGCCTGCATATTCCACCGTACCGCTATTTTGTGCGGTATAGCCGATTACGCTGGCTGCATTGGTTGTCGTATTCAGTTCGGACACCAATTTGGTTTTGTTGTTCGGCGAGCTGCCGGCAACTGTTTGGTTGTTTAAGCCGTGGTTTTTACCGTCTGCGGTACCAATAGTCGCACCAGTAGCAGAATCGGCGATATTGGCAGTACCTTTCAGGCTGGCCGTTGCACCACCGGATACCAAGGCAACACTAGAACCGTTGCCGGTCAGGTTGTAAGTACCGTTATTTACATTGATGGCAGAAGCTTTACCTGATGCATCAGCACCATCGCTGGCCAAAATCACAGCATCTTTGCCGGATGCAGTCACATTGAGGTCAGTCGCATTAACCGTACCGCCGGCATCCGCACGGAACATGGTGGAGTTCTCGGTAGTGATGTCGTTACTATTGGTCAAAGCGGCAACATTGGCAACTGCATTACCACCGTTGATGTGGTAGGCAATTTGGTTTTTCGCATTGGTGGAATTGTCGAATACGGTTTTCATACCCGCATTGACATCCATTGTTGAATTGCCGCGTGCGTGGGCGCCGATGACGTTGTCACCTTTCAAGGTCAATGTACCGTCTGCAACAACATCTGCTTTACCGGTACCTTTACCTTCCGCATAGATACCATAGTTACGAGTCACTTGGTTGGTAGATGCTTCTTCTACGGTAATTTTGCTGGTGGCGGTATTGGTGATTTTGGCTGTGCGTCCTGCTTCTGCCACAACATTTTCACCGACACCATTAGTGCCATTTACGTTGATTGTGCCGGCATTGGTAATTTCTGCATTATCGGAATTTTGTGCTTGAATACCAATATTTTGTTTCGGCTGGCTGCCTGCAGGCATCGTGGCATTACCGGATACATTGATAACGCTTGTCGTGCCCAAGTTAACTTTAGTCGATGCATTGCCATTTCTGACGCGGACAGCAGTTGCACCTTGGGTTTCCTTACCAATAGTAATTGTACCGTTGTTTTCTAAAACGGCATTGTTACCATTGACGAGGATACCTACTTGGTCAGAAGTGTTACCCAGCAGGGTTGTTGGCGCATTTTTGTCGTATTGCGCCGTACGGCCGATGAAAATTTCACTGCCTGATTCAGTCGTGAACGTACCGTTATTTTCTACGCGTACACCGTGTACAGCATTGTCGGGTGCTTTGTTGACAGCCACGTTGATAATGCCGCCCGCTTGGTTTACGGCGGTTGCATTATTGTTTACACGGATACCGTAGTTGGTAAAGTTCAAGTTAGGGTAGGTGAAGCCAGAAACGTTAATGATACCGCTATTTTTGAATACACCGCTGTTGGTTGCATTAACCGTTGTCGCTTCGACATACGAATCGTTTTTCTTGGCTTGTGCATTTTTGCTGGTATCGAAATTATCGGAGGCATAATAACCGCCAGAAATCACACCATGATTTTCAGCTGTACTGCCTGCTCCGCGTACGGTCAGGCTGTTGAAGGCGCCTGATAAGTTCGCACCTTCTTCGATAATGGCCTTGCCGCCTTCTTCAGCCAGCATGCCGCCGCCCATGTTTTGGGCTGTGCGGTGGTCGATTTGTCCGCCGTTTTTCAATGTGGCGGTTGACCCGTTGCCTTTCGCAGCCAAAACCCAAACCTCTCCGACAGGCAGTTGGGAATCTGCTGTTGGAGTAATCGGGTTGGCTTGATCAAATGTATAGTCTTTTCTGCGTGCGGCTTCATTAAACCAACGGTCATAAGCGGCTTGTTGCGTTTCCCCAGGATTAGCAAAACCGGCAGTACCAATGGCTGGTTTCAAAATATTGTTATTGTAATCAATGAGGTCTTGTACTGTATTTAGTCTGTATGTGTTGCCCATGAAAGTGACGGTTTTAGGCTCAAATAATGACTGGGTAATCCTTAATCGGTCAGAGGCAATGACACCTTGGTTAAAACGGATTCGGTTTTTGGATGTCCATTCTGCCGATGCGCCGTTTTCAGCTTGCACCAAACGGGAGTCTTTTACGGAAAGCAGCATGGCTGTACGGTTGGTGGCAACGGATTCATCCACCATTGTTGCATTAGCATCGCCCAATGACGCGATGATTTTGCTGCCGTTACCTGTGGCTGTACCCAAACGCATATCGACATAGACATCGTTGCCGGTAGTAACAACGCCTTCAATATCCAGCGCAGACTGTCCAAGAATATTGTTATATACGTTTACAGTTTGGTTACTGCCGCTGATAGGATCCCTAACGGTGCGTGTTTCACCTTTTTGGTTAGGATTCAGGCGCTCAAGCTCACCCAATTGGCGCAGAATGTCGGGGTCGGTAAACAGGTTGCGCAGTGTACCGGTTCTAAATGGGCGGTCATTGTTGGGGCCGTTGTCGAAACTCGTAATATTATTGATGTCGGGAGTAGTTAGCGTAACGGTGTCGCCGTTATCTACCACTGCTTGTCCAACTTTGCGGTCATTAACGGTAGCCGTGTAAACGCCCATGTCGCAGCTTCCGCCGCTAGTGACTGTGCTACCGTCACCGCAAGTAGAGGCTTGCGCCGGCAGGGAGGCCAAACTTGCGCCCACAACGGCGGCAGAAGCCAGCAGTTTGCCGGTGCTTGCACGTGAAGATTTTTTGCGGCCGCGTTTATCCAGTTCGGAGCACACCACCCAAGTGCCGTGCTCTTCCGAGTATACAACGTTATAAATTTTGTTCATTGATTGCTCCAATTGTGACATGTGTCGAAATAGTAAAAATTTGCAAGAAAATTTTGTGAGAATGCCAAAGTTTTCTGCAAATAAAATAACCTCAAATTTTATCATGAATTGCTGAATTTTGAAATTTTATGGACGTGTTTCATAAAAATTATTCATGATGATTTAAAAAATTATTTATTAAGAATGGAATTTTAATCGCTTAATAAAACGTTGCCCTTGCCAGTTGTTTTTTATGATGTGATGTTAAAATATATATTTTATACAATAATTTATATAAAATTCTCATGAGCCTATATTTTTGTCTAGGGTGCAGGCTGCTTTTGGCTTGCAGGAATGCATGAGCAATAGATAAAAAAACAACAAAACGGAGATTGAGGCGATAAAAAAGCAGCCTGCACCTTAATAGCCGCATTTAATTGCCCATTTTCAACCCGTCGCGCAATAACAATAATAGGCATATAATCCAAACGTCATTCTGATAAACATCTACGAGGAGCATCATCAAAATGAAATCAAAAAAAATCTTGCCGCGTATCGGCGGCGTGTTGTTGGGCGCGGCTTGCGGCGGACTTTTGCTGACGCTGGGATTGCCGTCTTTCAAAAGTGCGCAGGCGGAAACAGTGGCGGCACAAATCGGCAAACTGCATGGTGCGGACAACCGGCCGGCTGCCGAGCGTCTGCACGGCGGCAAACCCACGTTGGTGAAATTTTGGGCGAGCTGGTGTCCGTTATGCCTGTCCGAACTTGGCCGCACGGAGCAATGGGCGCAGGACAAGCGATTCCAGTCGGCCAATCTGATTACCATCGCTTCGCCGGGCTATCTGCATGAAAAACCGGAAGCCGAGTTCCGCCAATGGTTTGCCGGCACGGAATATCGGAATCTGCCGGTTTATACCGATGCGGGCGGCCAAATTGCCAAAAGTTTGAATATCGCCGTTTATCCGTCTTGGGCGCTGCTGGGCAAAGACGGTAATGTCGAGCGCATTGTGAAAGGCAGTCTGAACGAGGCACAGGCACTGGCGCTGCTGCAAAATCCGAATGCCGATTTAGGCAGCCTGCAAACACCGTTTTACCGACCCACTGCCAATAAGGACACTTCCACCATGAACCTGCGAACCATTTATCTTGCCGGCGGTTGCTTCTGGGGCTTAGAAGCCTATTTCCAACGTATTGACGGTGTTGCCGATGCCGTTTCAGGCTATGCCAACGGCAAAACCGCGCATCCGAGCTACGAAGAAGTGATACAGGGCAGCGGCCACGCCGAAACGGTGAAAGTGACCTACGACGCCGACAAATTAAGCTTGAACGACATCCTGCAATATTATTTCCGCGTGGTGGACCCGACCAGCCTGAACCAACAAGGCAACGACAGGGGCGAGCAATACCGTAGCGGCGTGTATTACACCGACCCGGCCGAAAAAGCCGTGGTCGCGGAAGCCATTGCGCGCGAGCAGCAAAAATACAGCCGCCCGATTGTGGTGGAAAACCGCCCGTTGGACAATTTTTATGAAGCGGAAGAGTATCATCAGGACTATTTGATTAAAAATCCGAACGGCTACTGCCACATCGACATCCGCAAGGCAGACGAACCGCTGCCGGGAAAAACACCCGCCACACCGCAAAAAGGTTTCGATGCCGCCACTTGGCGCAAACCGAGCGATGCGGAATTGCGCCGCACTCTAACGCGCGAGCAATACGAAGTCACCCAAAACGCCGCCACGGAATACGCGTTCAGCCACGAATACGACCATCTGTTCCAACCGGGTTTGTATGTGGATATCGTCAGCGGCGAGCCCTTGTTTTCTTCCGCCGACAAATTTCAATCGGGCTGCGGCTGGCCGAGCTTCACCAAGCCGATAACGCCGCAATCCGTCACCGAGCATGAAGACAACAGCTACAATATGAAACGCACCGAAGTCCGCAGCCGCGCCGCCAATTCGCATTTGGGGCATGTGTTCCCCGACGGGCCGCAAGACCGCGGCGGCCTGCGTTACTGCATTAACGGCGCCAGCCTGAAATTCATCCCGTTGGCGCAAATGGATGCCGCAGGTTATGGCGAATGGAAAGACAAGGTGCGCTAAAAAGCAGCCTGCACCCCAATAGTGATGGATATGGAAGGACGAATCATGAAAAAACTCCTGCTTCCCGCCGCCGTGATTGCCGCATTGGCCGCCGGTGCCGCCACCTATTTCCGCCACCAGAACGGTAACACGCTGCCTGACAATATCGCCGTATCCAACGGGCGCTTGGAGTTAGAGCGCTACGATGTGGCCAGCCTGTATGCCGGCCGCGTGCAGAACGTGCTGGTGGACGAGGGCAGCGAAGTGAAGGCGGGCGACGTGCTGGCCGAATTGTCGTCCGACATTGCTTCGGGCAAGGTGGAAGAGGCGATGGCGGGCGAATCGGCGGCGCGTGAAACCGTATTGCGCGCGCAGGCTGCCGTGCGTCAGGCGCAGGAAGCCGTGGCGCGTGCCGATGCGCAGATTGCCGCGCAGCAACAGCAGCAGAAAGTGGCGCAGATGGAATTGGACAACGCAGGCAGGCTGCAAAGCGAAGATTTGGTGTCGCCCGCCGAAACCCAGCGGCGGCGTTCGCAACGGGACGGTGCGGCGGCAGCGGTGAAAGCGGCGCAGGCGGCGAAATCGGAGGCGCTGGCCATGGTGCGGCAGGCACAGGCCGGTGTGGCGGAAGCGCAAGCGGGCGTGGCGGCACGTCAGGCGCAGGTGAAAACCGCCGAATCCGCCCAAAGCGACATGAAAATCACCAGCCCGAAAGACGGCCGCGTGGAATACCGCATTGCCGAAACGGGCAGCGTGATTGCCGCAGGCAGCAAGGTCATCAGCCTGATTGACCCGTCCGATGCCAGCATGAACATCTTCCTGCCCAACGCGCAGGCGGCCGTGCTGAAAGTGGGTGACGAAGCGCGGATTGTGCTGGACGGGCTGGATGCCGTGTTCCCCGCCAAAATCAGCTTCATCGCCACCAATGCGCAGTTCACGCCCAAAGCGGTGGAAACCGCCAACGAACGCGCCAAGCTCATGTTTAAAGTGAAGCTGAAAATCCCCGCCGACATCGCCCTGAAATACAACCGCCTGCTCAAAGGCGGCATGACCGGCAACGGCTACGTCCGCACCAATGCGCAAAGCGGCTGGCCGGCGGAGCTGGCGGTGAAGCTGCCGCAGTGAATTGAAAAGGGTGCAGGCTGCTTTTGGGCTTCGGCAAATGGGGTTTCAGGCAGCCTGCACATACCGCGCATCCCATTAAAGCTGCTTCCAAATGGAAAAACTCGCATACGCCCTGGTCTTCATTGCCCTAATATTTGCCGTGCTCAACATCCTGACGAATCAGGACAAGGACGAGCCGTCGCCGAGAACAGCGCGCAGGAAAAAGCCGCGCCCAGTCGAACCGCGCCCCGCCGAGCCACCAGCCGAAACGGGCGGCATCAACACCAACAGCAAAAGCATGGCAGAGAAAAAGGGCGATGTGGGCGAGCAGATTGTCAAAGTTGCCGTGTTGAGCAAGTTGGACGCCGCGCAATACCGCCATTTTTCCAATCTGATTATCCCCGCGCCCAACGGCACGACGCAGATTGACAATATTGTCGTTTCTCCTTTCGGCGTGTTCGTTATCGAGGCCAAATATTTTCAGGGCTGGATTTTCGGCGGCGCAAAACAGGAAAAATGGACACACACCTTGTCGCGTTTTGAAAAATACGCCTTTCCCAATCCCATCCGCCAAAATTACGGGCATATCAAAGCCTTGGCGCGGCTTTTAAGGCAGCCTGAAAGCCGTTTCCATTCCGTTGTCGTGTTTACGCACCGCAACTGCCAACTGAAAACCGAATTGCCTGCCAATGTGTGCTTGCAGCATAATTTCATTGAATATATACAGGGCTTTACCAAAAATATTGTCGATGACGCGGCGCTTGCCCGCATCCATTCCGTTTTGCAGCAGCCCGAATGGCAGGCAACGGAAGACAAGAAAGCCGCGCATGTCGAAAGGCTGAAAGCTATCCAAAGGTTGAATTAGTGCAGGCTGCTTTTGAAGTGCCGATTTTAATCCGCTATAACGTGCAGGCTGCTTTTCCTCCAAATTTCCCATCTTCCAACCGATTCCAAACATTATGAACACCGTCTCCATCCGAAACCTATCCCACCGCTACGGCAAAGTCCGCGCGCTGGACGACGTGTCGCTGGACATTCCAAACGGCGCGGCGGTCGGGCTGATTGGTCCGGACGGCGTGGGCAAATCCACGCTGCTCTCGCTGATGGCGGGCGTGCGCATTATCCAAACGGGCAGTGTGTCCGTGCTGGGCGGCGACATGGCGCAAAAGCGCGTTCGGCGCGAACTGTCGCACCGCATTGCCTATATGCCGCAGGGCTTGGGCAAAAACCTGTATCCCACGCTGACCGTGCGGGAGAACATCGACTTTCACGCGCGGCTGTTCGGGCTTTCCGCCGCCGAACGCAAAACGCGCATTGCACGGCTGCTGGAAGCCACGGGGCTCGCCCCTTTCCCAAACCGTGCCGCGGGGAAACTTTCGGGCGGCATGAAGCAGAAATTGAGCCTGTGCTGCGCGCTGGTGCACAGCCCCGATTTGCTGATTCTGGACGAGCCCACCACCGGCGTGGACCCGCTGTCGCGCCGCCAGTTTTGGAAGCTGGTGGACGATTTGCAGCACGAACACCGCGGCATGACCGTGATTGTCGCCACCGCCTATATTGACGAAGCCGAACAGTTTCCGCACCTGCTGGCGATGGACGACGGGCGGCTGCTCGCCAACGCCCCCACGCGCGAAGTGATGGCGCAGCACGGCGGCAAAACGCTGGAAGAAACCTATATCCGCCTGCTGCCCGAAGAAAAACGCCAAGGCGCGGGCGGCTTGGAAATCACCCCTTTCGTGCCCGACCCCGATTCGCCGCCCGCCATTGAAGCGCACGGGCTCACCAAACGCTTCGGTAGCTTCACCGCCGTGGACCATGTCAGCTTCACCATTCCCAAAGGCGAAATCTTCGGCTTTTTGGGCAGCAACGGCTGCGGCAAATCCACCACCATGAAAATGCTGACCGGCCTTTTGGATGCCACCGAAGGCAGAGCGGAACTCTTGGGGCAGCCCGTGGACGTAGGCGGCATGGCGGTGAAAATGCGCGTGGGCTATATGTCGCAGGCGTTTTCGCTATATGAAGAATTGAGCGTGCGCCAAAATCTGATGCTGCACACCAAGCTCTACCGCATGGGCGGCAAAAGTGCAGAAGCCGTGCAGAACGCCTTGCAGCAGTTTGACTTGGCCGACGTGGCCGACACCGCGCCCGCCGCCCTGCCGCTCGGCATCCGCCAACGCCTGCAACTGGCCGCCGCCTGCCTGCATTCGCCCGAAGTGCTGATTTTGGACGAGCCGACATCGGGCGTGGACCCTGCCGCGCGCGATATGTTCTGGCGCACGCTGTTGCAACTGTCGCGCCGCGACCGCATCACCATTTTCGTGTCCACCCACTTTATGAACGAAGTGGAACGCTGCGACCGAATCAGCCTGATGCACCAAGGCCGCGTGCTGGCCGTCGGCACACCCGCCGAACTGGTTGCCCGCAGCGGGCGGCCGAATATGGAAGAAGCGTTTATCCATTATTTGGAAGAAGACGCGAAAACCGCAGGCGTGGCGGTTTGAAGCGCAGTTGGGCTGGCACAATAGCCTGCATATTTTGAACAGGAAGAGACGACATGACATCTGTACGCAAAAGCAGCCTGCACCGCAGCGAACGGCCGGACGAAGATGTGAAACCGGTCAGCGTGATAACGCGGATAGTGTGGGTTGTGGTAACTGCGCCGTTTACGCTGCTGTCTCTGGTGCTGGCGGTCGGATGCGTCGATATCGTAATGAGAGCGAAATCGGGCATTGATGTACTCGGCGGGCTGTTGGGAATGCTGTTATCGTTGACTGTTGTCCCATCGTTTACCGCCATTGCCTTTTTCCCGTCCAAATGGATACGGAATCCGAGTAGGCGAATGAAATATTGGTATCGCGGCTGGCTCTATGGCGGGTTGGTTTGCCTTTTTGTGCTTCCACTGGTTTATCCGTTTATTGAGCGGCTGATTTCCTTTTTCTTGTAGCCGAAACAAATGCAGGCTGCTTTCGGCGCACCATCAAAAGCAGCCTGCACATCACAACAAAGGAGGTCTTATGACGCACGATACGGATTCGTTGAAATATTGGTTCGCCACCGTGCTCACGTTTGCCCGCCGCGAAACCGCCGAACTTCTGCGCGACAAAATCCGCCTGTTTTTCGCCGTGATGGGCCCCATCGTGATTATGGCGGCGGTGTCTTGGGGGATTTCGTTTGACGTGCAGAACCTGAAATACGCCGTGTATGACCGTGACCAATCCGTGCAGAGCCGCGCGTTCACCGAATATTTTTCCGGCTCGCGCTATTTCATCGAGCAGCCGCCCGTTGAGCGCGAAGCCGACATCCGAACCGTGCTGCAAAACGGCACGGCGGTGCTGGTGATTGACATTCCGCCCGGCTTCGGCCGCGCATTGGAACGCCGCGAAAAACCCGAAATCGGCTTTTATATCGACGGCGCCACGCCGTTCAACGCCACCAATATCCGTGGCTATGTGCAAAGCCTAGTGTATGCCTATTCGCTGGACTATATCCGCGCCACCGGCACGCCCGCCGATTTGCGCGCGCCCGCCGAAGTCGTCCCAAGATTTCTGTATAACCAAGATTTCAACAGCATCAATTCGATTTCGCCCGGCGTGCTGATGATGGCGCTGATGATGATTCCCGCCATGATGGCGGCGGTGGGCGTGGTGCGCGAAAAAGAAATCGGCTCGATTGCCAATTTTTACGCATCGCCCGCCAGCGCCGCGCAATACCTGATTGGCAAACAGCTGCCGTATATCGCCGTGGGCGCGGTGAATTTTGCCGTGATGCTGCTGATGATGCTGCTTTGGTTCGACGTGCCGCTGAAAGGCTCGCTGTGGGCATTGTTTCTCGGCACCATGCTGCTGGTGTGGGCTTCGACATCGCTGGGGCTGGTAATTTCCTGCTTCGTGCGCTCGCAGCTGGCCGCCATTTTCGCCACTTCCATCATTTCCATGATTCCCGCCATGAACTATTCGGGCTTCCTGTATCCGCTGTCGTCCATGGAAGGCAGCGGCCGCATCATCGGGCAGATATTTCCGGCGTATTGGTATTTGAACGTTACGCTGGGCACGTTTGCCCGCGGCCTGAACACGCGCGATTTGCTGACCGAATATGCCGCCATTTCGCTGTTCGCCATCGGCGCGACGTTTATAGCGTGCCTGCTACTGAAAAAGCAGGAGAAATAAAGTGCAGGCTGCTTTTTGCCGCTTGAACCGATGAAAAGCAGCCTGCACCCTGAACGAATGGAGCTTCCCATCATGCAGATGCTCAAAAATATCTACTATCTCACGCGCAAAGAATTCCGCAGCGTGTTTTCCGACCCCGTGCTGATTATCCTGATTGCCTATATTTTCACCATGCCGGTGTACGATATGTCGCGGATGTCCACCGATGTGAAACACGCCGCCGTCGCCGTGATCGACCATGACCAATCCGTGCTGTCCTTCCGCATCCGCGACGCGCTGCAAGCACCGTTTTTCCAATCCCCAAAAGCCATCGACCCACACGATACCGATGCGCTGATGAACAGGGGCGAATTTACCTTCGTCATCGAAATCCCGCCGAATTTCCAGCGCGACGTGCAGGCGGGGCGGCATCCGCAAATCCAACTGCTGATTGATGCCACCTCCATGACGCAGGCGGGCTTGGGCTCGTCCTACATCAACCAAATCGCCGGCCGCGAAATCAACGATTTTGCCGGTATCGAGCTGCCCGAAGTTATCAAGCCCGTGGTGCACGCCGAGTTCAATCCGAACACCGAAAGTTCGTGGTTCATGCCCACGTCGCAAATCGGTACGATGGCGTTTCTGCTGCTGATGTTGCTGGCGGGCGCGGCGGTGATTCGGGAGCGCGAACGTGGCACGATTGAGCATTTGCTGGTAATGCCCGTTACCGCGCCCGAGTTGATGATGAGCAAAATTTTGGCCAACGGCGTGGTCATCATGATTTCGGCCATGCTGTCGCTGTGGTTTGTCGTCCACCTGTCCATCGGCGTGCCGCTGAACGGTTCGCTGCTGCTGTATGCCGTCGGGCTGGCGGTGTTTTTGTTCGCCGTGTCGTCGCTGGGCATTATGATTGCCACACTGGCCCCGACCATGGCGCAGTTCGGCATGCTCGTGCTGCCGGTGTATATCGTCATCAACCTGTTTGCCGGCGGTTCGTCGCCGCGCGTCAATATGCCGCAGGTGGCGCAGGACATCAGCGAATATTGGCCGCTGACGCAGTTTATGAAGTTTGCGCAGAACATTTTGTTTCGCGGCGCGGGTTTGGAAATTGTTTGGCCACAAATGCTGGCCATGCTGCTGTTGGGATTGCTGCTGCTGGGCTTGGCGCTCTTGCGTTTCCGCAAAATGCTGGAACAGCAGGGATAAAAAGCAGCCTGCACTTTGGCGCGGCAGAAATCGGGCGGTTTTCATGGCGTTGCGCCGCCATACCCACGCCTTCCGCCCCGCGGTTCGCTGCCCGAACAAACACCGTTTTGCCCGTCCGTTAAGTGCAGGCTGCTTTGAACGCGCTAAAAAAGCAGCCTGCACCCAATAAAATCAATCAGATACCTATTTACCGAAAAGGAAGCCCCATGCGCACTATCCGCCACACCGCCGTGATGACCGCCGCTTTGCTGCTGGCCGCCTGCCAAAGCACCACCGTGCAGACCGAAAGCCGTATCACCCTACCTGCCGCCTTCAGCCAAGCCCAAGCCGCCGGCGAAATACAGAATCTTGCCCGCTGGTGGCAGAATTGGCGCGACCCCGTGTTAAGCGCCCTGATTGAACAAGGCCTGGCGAATGGCTACGACATCCAAATCGCCCAAAGTCGCCTGGCCGAAGCGCGCGCCCAAGCCAATCTTGCCCGCGCCGATTTGGGGCCGACGGTCGGAGCGTCGGGTAAAGCCACGCACAGCCGCAGCAGCGTGGACAATCCGTTGCCCGAACGCGCCCGTGCCGCTTTGTCCGGTCTGCCCGGCGGCGGCAGGCTGGGCGAAGAGCATTTGAACAGCCACGGCAATATGTTCACCGGCGCGCTGTCCGCATCGTGGGAAGCGGATATCTTCGGGCGCAAACGCAGCGATGCCGATGCCGCCAAAGCCGCCGCACTCGGAGTGCAGGAGCAATATTACGGCGCACAAATGCTGCTGGCCGCCGACATTGCCGAGCATTATTTCCAAGCACGCGCCATGCAGGCACAGCAACGCGCCACCGCGCAGGCCATTGCCGCGCTGGAACGGCTGGCGCGTTATGTGGACGGGCGTTTCCGCGCAGGACATGTGACGGCGTATGAAAAAGGCGAAGTGCAAAGCCGCCTTTCGGCCATGCGCGGCAAACAAAGCACCGAACGCGCTCAGGAAGAACGGCACATCCGCGCCATCGCCGTGTTAATCGGACAGCCGCCGCAAACATTCCGTTTGGCCGACAGCACGGCCGACGTATTGGCACATCCGCCTGCCGCACCGCAGGGCGAAACGCCGCAAAGCATGATTGAGCGCCGCCCCGACCTGCGCGCGCGTGCCGCCCAAATACAGGCGCGTGCGGCACAGGTGGCCAGCGCCAAAGCCGATTTGCTGCCGCGTTTCAGCATCAACTTTTTGGGACAGGGCGGCCGCATCGAATTGAGCGGCGACGAATCGCTGAAAGGCTGGTCGAACCTGTTCAGCGTGGGCATTTCGGTGCCGCTGTTCACCAACGGCCGCATCCGCGCCAATATTGCCGCCGCCGATGCGCGCCTGCAAACCGCGTTGCTGGAATATGACCGCGCGCTGCTGCAAGCCTTGGCCGATACCGACAACGCCTATCAATTCCAAGCGGCTTTGGCACGGCAAAACGCCTTGTTGCAGGCGGCGCAGCGTCAAACTGCCAAGCAGGCGGAAGACGCGCAAAAACTCTTCCGTTATGGCAACAAAACGCTGGACAACGCCCTGACCGCTCAGATTGCCGATGCGCAGGCGCAAGAACAACTCACCCAATCGCGGCTGGCCCGCGCGCAGGCATTGGTCGGCCTGTATAAGGCGCTGGGCGGCGGCTGGACGGCGGAATAGCGCAGCAAGAACGGATGCGAAAAGCAGCCTGCACACCCGACACCAAGGTGCAGACTGCTTTTGTATTGTCCGAAACATCCTGAGA
>NZ_GL870929.1:462418-471231 GCF_000190695.1 Kingella denitrificans ATCC 33394 | reverse complement strand
GGGCTTTTTTGCAAAGGTCTCATCCTGCAAAAACAACAGCGGCAAATAGCGATAAAAAAAGCAGCCTGCACCTTCGTTGGGAAAAGTGCAGGCTGCTTTTTTGCCTATTTGGCAATCACTGCCATTCAATCAGCAAAGCGCGGTGGTCGGAGTGCATCCACGGCAGGGCGCGTATGCGGGTGCCGGATTTGCCGCGTGTGAGAACATGGTCGATGTTCAGGCCGAAGGGCAGCCAGGTGGGCAGGTAGTTCGGCGTGCGCGGGCGGATGTCGGCGCTGTACGTGAATTGGCGGAACACGGGCGAGAAGGGGCTGCTGTTCAAATCGCCCATCACCAACACGGTTTTGGCGGCGGCGATTTTCCGTGCCGCCTGCTGCAAATAGGCCTGACGTGCGGCAGCCAGTTCGGCGTTGATGGGTGGCGGCGGGTGCAGGGCGAACAGGCTGCTGCCGTCCAGTTCCGCCTCAATGGAAGGGAAGGGTTCGCCCGCATCCGTTTCGGCCATAACGACGCGGCAACTTTGCAGCGGCCGCCTGCTCCAAAGTGCCAATGCAAACGGACTGTCGTCGCGGTGTTCGCAGCCGTGCGGATAGGCTTGGCGCAGCGTTTGCCAGCCTGCATCGTCCAAGTCGATTTCGGCCATGGCGACGACATCGGGCGCGGCGGCCAAAATGGCGGCGCTTTCCTGTGCGGCGGCGGGATTGTCCAAATTCACGTTGTACCACAGCACTTTCAGCGGCGGTGCGGCGGTAGATACTTCAGGGCTGCCCGATGGCCAACACAGCCACAGTCCGCCTGCCAATGCGGATGCCGCCCAAAGCCAACGCTGCCGCCGCACCGCAACGGCCGCCGTTGCCGTCCACAAAACCGTGTAGTGCGGCAAAAAATGCGAGAACAGTTCGGCAAACCAAAACGTGATGATTTGGCTGAGGGCGAATGCGACAAGCGCCAGCCAAGACAAAAGCGTGAGGCGGCGCGCCAACCAAGGGCGAAGGGTGTTTTTGAACGTCACATCGATGAATGGGAGGGAATGCAAAAAAGCAGTCTGCATATTTTACCACAGGTGCAGGCTGCTTTTTTGCCGGCAAATCATCGAAAGGCAGCCTGCACTTTGTTCAGGCCGCATAGTCCGTTATAGCAAGCCGTAGGCCAAATTGTCGAATCCAACCTGCTTTAACTGTAGAATCTTCGGTATTTCAGGGGTTATCAGCGTGGTTTATGCCTGCTAAGATGTAGAAAATAACCGCGTTGTTTACACCACAGGTTGAGAAAAGTAAGCCTGCAAGACCTCGAACGGCGTATTACCGTCCAAGCTGCTGCCGGCCACGCCTTGTTTAACGTTTCGCGGCTGGAACGCGCCACCGCCAACGACAGCGACCGCCTGCGCAAATACCTGCAACGCTTCGGGCTGACTTGGGCGGATATTATGGCGGCTACCTGAAAAACGGCCGGGTAGGTTTGGCCGGACTGTTTGCCGCATAAGAAAGGCTACCTGAAAATTTTCAGGTAGCCTTTCCGCACTCAGCCAGGCTTACTGCCACTTAAAGTTTTGATCGCAGAAGGGCAGGAACAGCAGTTTGGTGGCGCCGACTTGGATGATGTCGTTGCGTTGCAGGGTGGGCTCGCCGCGGATGGTGCTACCGTTGAGCATGGCGAGGTTGCGGCTGCTGCCACGCTCGATGAAGAATTCGTTGGCGTGGTGGTCGTAGACAACAACAGCATGGGCTTCGTGGCTGACGGTGTTGTCGCTTTGCGCGCCGAAATCGAGGCAGACTTCCAGGTCGGCATTGCGGCCGATTCGGTTTTCACCCTGTATCAGCCGGAAATCGGTGCCGCGCCCTTGACCTTCGGTGATAATCAGCCAGCCGACCACGGGGAGTTCGCACATGCCTTTGGCGCGGGCTTCGGCATCGGGTTGGTTGCTTACACCGAGGATATGGGTTTTTAGGGCGGAATCGCTTTCTGCCGCAGGGGCGGGATTGTCGAGCATTTGGGTTTTGGCGCTTTGGGCAGCCAATTGGTGCGAATCGGCAGTGAGCATCTGGGTGCGCTCTTCGGGAGCGGCCGGGATGGCCGCGGTATGGGAGCTGCCGGAGGGGGCAGATTCGCCGCAGTAGGGGCAGCCGGACTGTACGGCGGAGTCGTAGTAGTGTTTGCCGGCGGCACAGAGGGTCATTGCCATGGCGTGTTCCTTTTATGATTGGGTGAGTTGGTAGGCAATATCGCGGTTGGCCAGATAGATGGTTTGGCCGGGGCGCAGGGTGGTGCGGCTGATGCGCTGCTCCAGGCTGTCTACAAAGGAGCCGTTGGTGGATTGCAGGTCTTCCAGCACAACGTTACCGGTCGCGTCCACGCTGATACGGCAGTGGCTGCCGGAAACTTGTTGGCGGTTGATCACTACGTCGTTGCCGCTGTTGCGACCGATACGGACGGTTTGTCCGGGGTAAAGTGCGATGGCGGGCAGGCCTGCGCCGAGCGGTTGCAGGGTGGCGGCGATACGCGCTTGGGCGGTTTGCGGCGAGCCCATGCTGAAACGGGCAATGTTTTCATCGGCAGTCAGTTGCAATACGTCGCCGGCATTCAAAACGGCACGGGTGACTTTACTACCGTTGACATAGGTGCCGTTGGTGCTGCCCAAGTCTTCCACCTGTACTTGGCGGCCGTCGAACAGCAGTTGTGCGTGGCGGGCGGATACCTGCGCTTGGTTGATGATGACGGAGGCGGGCGCGCTGCGGCCGATAATCACGGGTTTGCCTGCTTGTAAGACGATATTGCCGCCGCCGCAGAGTGCGGTGAGGGTAACGCTACCTGAAGCACCGGCTTGAGCCGCCTGTGCCTGCTGAGCGCCGACAATACGGCGGATCAGCTGGGAGTTGATTGGCGGATTGGAGCCGTCTTTCACTTGTTTTTTCAAACGCAGCAAATACACACCACCACCTGCGGCCAGTAATATCAGCAAGCCCATGCCGCTGTAAAGCAGGGTGAGTTGGCGGTTGGTGCTGGCGGTGGCACTGTCTACACATTCGTTTTTGATTTGAGTAAATTTGACGTTGTGGTTTTGCAGAATCGGTACAAGTTCCGAGTTGGAGACGGCAATAACGGTGTTGACCTGCTCCTTGTGCGCACCTTCGTTGGTGCCGACCACCTGGCCGCAGCGGTTTACCAGCGGGCCGCCGCTGTTGCCGCCGCTAATAGGGGCATGGTGTTCCCAGTAGCTGCGGTTGTCGTAGTTTTTGAATTCACGTTTGAGTGTACCTTCGGCAATTACCGGCTGGATGTAGGCATCGGGATCGCCGAAACCGAGGCCGGAAGTAATATCATCGGAAGCGCCGGGGAACCCGATAGAAAACACCGGCAGGGTGGGTTGGAGGAATTTTTCGGCAGCCAGCGGCAGCGGCTTGCCGGTAAGGCCATGCACTTGCAGCAGGCTGAGGTCTTTGGCGCTATCGCTGAAAATCGGCTGGGTGGAAATCAGCTCCAGACGGGGGGCAAGGGTACGTACCACGAACACTTCCGGCTTGCCCAGTTGTGCCATTTCGCCCACATCTGCGTTGGCAACGTGGTCATTGGTTACGATATGACCTTCTGCCGACACTAAATAGCCTGAACCGTGACCGGCAAAGAGGTAGATTTGGCCGTTTTGTTTGAAGAAGGTGAGGATCTGCCTATTTTGCGTGGCAATACGCACATAGCCCTTATCGTTGATTTCCGAGAGCATCTGTGGGCTGACCAGTTGCGAGGCGGTTTGCGCCGACAGCGGTACGCCTATCCACAGGCGATATACTGATTTCGCTGCGTCTAAAACATCAGGTTGGTTGGCACCGGCTTGCCAAGGCAGCATCAAGAGGGCCAGCAGCAGAAGTTTTCGCCAAAAGTGTTTCATGGGGGTTCCTTTTTTGATTGTGCGGATGGTGTTAGCGGGTTTGCGGTGCAGAGGAGTCGCGCGGTGTCAGTGGCGGTATAGGCAGCAGCGGTACGGATGCGGCAGGCGGGCTTTTGGGGTGGGATGCCGCCGCAGGCGGCTCGGATACAGAGGAAGGGAAAGCCGGTTTGTGCGGTTCGGATGAAGCTGGTAGGGAGGCTGCGGGTGATGAGGCCATCATTGGCGCGGATGCGGCGGGAATATCCTCGTTTGGCGGCATGGGTAGGGCTGTACGATCGGATGTAAACCACCAGGTGCCGACCAAGAGTGCACCTAGGATAAAGCCAATAATGAGCCCTTTGATGGGGAATCCTGGGGCAGGCGGTGCAGATGGAGGGCTACCTGAAATTCGGGTAGTAGGTACGGATTCGTTGGCGGGCAGGGATTGCGTAGGCAGGCTGCGTACCTGGGTGGCAGATGCAGCTTGTTCGGCAGATGCTTGCACCAAAATCAGCGAGGTGTTGTCTTGATGTGGATGTTGTTTGGCCTGTACCACGGCCAGAAGGGCGTTTACTTTGTCTTCAAGGCTTCCGGAAGCTGCGGCAAGGGTTTGCCCGATTTCTTCATCGCTTAAGGTTTGCACGCCATCGCTGGCCAAAAGCAGCAATTCGTCAGGGGCGAGTGTGCCGGAAGCGCAATCGATATGGGCGATGTCTTTGCCCATCACGGCGCTGGTTACGGCATGACGGGCGGGATGGCGTTCGGCGGCTTCGCTGCTGATTTCTCCGGCGGCAACCATGCGCTTGAGGTCTTCGGCAAAAGCGTGGTTGGCATTGATGCGGCGCAGGCTGCCTTGGTTGTAGGAATAGAGCGGACTGTCGCCGACGCTGATGTAGCTGTAGCGGTTGTCGGTTTCGTCTACAACCACGGCGATAACGGTGGTACCCATGCCTTCGAGTTCCGGCTGTCGGCGCAGGGTATCGGCCAAGGCTTGGTTGGCCTGCTGCAGGGCTTGGCGCAAATCCTGCTCGGCTTCGTGCAGGCCATGTTGCTGAAAATGGCCCAAAAAGGCAGCCACCACGGTTTTGCCGGCAATCTGCCCGCCGTGTTGCCCACCCATGCCGTCGGCCAGCACATAGAGTTTGTGCTGGGGCGAAAGCACCAGGTTGCCCAGTGCATCTTGCTGCTCTTCGCGTTGGCCGATGTGCTGGCCTTGGTAGAAATTAATCTGCATAAGTGCTGCTCCTTTTAATGGCTGCCTAATGCTGCAGTGGTGCGGCAGGCTACCTGAAAACTGCGTGGCAGAGGGGAGTCCGGCTTACTGACAGTCGCGGCCGGATACCGAACCATCAACAAGGTGTTTGCCGTTTTTGTCGTAGAAGGCAATGATAAGGGTGCCGTTATGCTGGGTAAGCCATGGGCTGACATTGGGGTCGGCACAGGCGGTTTTGGCCATAGCTGGGCCGATAGCACTTTGCAATTCATTGAGCTGGCTGCTGTTGAGGTCGCCGAGGCGCAGCTTCATCATGGTAATCTGCATAATCAGTGCGTTGCTGCTTTCGGCATAGACGGTTTTGTCCCAACGTACACCGTCAGCGATCATCTGCGGCAGCTGTTTGTTCATCTCATCAATATACGCTGCCGAAATACCGGTGCCGTTATTATCACCGCTATTATTGCCACCGTTCTCGGCGGGCTGTTCAGGTTGGGTTTGTCCGGCCGGAGGCAGTACTACCGGCGCATTGGTGGCAGCCGAAGCGGCGGGCGGGGTGACAGGTTCGTTATTTTCATCACTGTTGTGCATCAGGAGGAAGGCGGAGACAATCAATGCTGCCAATACGGCTGCGCCGATACCGCCCCACAACAGCCATTTCGGCTTGCGGCCGGATGCCGCTAGAGCAGTCTTGTGTTGTTTGAGTAGGACTTTCCCGTGCACAGCTGTTTGTGCCTGGTAAGAGGCTTGGGTGGTATTGCCAGCTTCAGGGAGAGAGGCCGCCTGAGATGGAATTTCTGCCAGCCCAAGCAGTGCCTGCTGCATATCCATAGCATTTTGGAAACGGTTTTCGGCACGCACATTGAGAGCATAGTCGACAGCGGCAAGGAAGTGATGGCTGTAGCTGCCTTCATAGCGGCTGCCGGCCAGCTTGGGCTGAGTATCTTCGCCAGCGATGCGGGCGGGGGCTTCTTCAATCAGCTGGTGGGTAATAGATTGGTAGATACAGGCACCGAGACTGTATAAATCCAGGGCGGGCATGAAAACATCACGCGAGTGGTATTGTTCGATGGGGGCGAATGGGGGGGTGAGGATTTGGGTGAGCGGCCGGCTTTTTTGGCCAACGGCCTGTCGGGCGGCACCGAAATCGATTAATACCGGGGTTTGGTTTTCGGTGATGAAAATATTTTCCGGCTTGATGTCGCGGTGCAGCAGTTGGCGCTCGTGAATATATTTCAGGCCTTCGAGCAAAGGAATAAAAATACCGGACAGCTCGTTTTCACTCGGATTGGGATGTTCTTTAATCCATTGATGAAGGGTAATACCGCGCAGATAGGGCATTACAAAATAAGCAGTGCCGTTGGCCTCGAACAGGTCGGTTACCTTGACTACGTTGGGGTGGTTTAAACCGTAGAGCAGCTTGGCCTCGTTGAAAAAGCCGTTTAAGCCCCAGTTGAAAATTTCCTGGTCGCTACTGCTTTTGGCTTGAACGGTCAGCCCTTGAACACGCACACCGCTGTCGGGCAGGTATTCTTTGATAACATGCTGCGAGCCGAAATGGATATGTTCGGCCAAATAGGTGATGCCGAATGCGCCAGAGCCGAGCACTTTGAGAACGATGTAGGTATGAAGCTGGCTGCCTGCAACCAGCGCATCTGCCCGTTGGACGTTTTGCTGCGTCATAAACATTATCCTTTACCAAAACCTGCAAATAATTCACATTAGCCAGCATTATATAAATAAATATTGAAACAAGGCAATTTCCACTTTTGGCATATCGTTTGTAGGGGTTTGATTGTATAATCTCGCGCAAATTTTGTCACTATTTCGCTATCGTTTTGTCATCGTTCAATGACAAAACGGCTGCAAAGCGATATGCCAATCAACATCAAAATGCTTTGTAGCAACTCTAAACAGAGCTTTGATAAAAGCATAAGGAATATCGCAAATACCTTTACCTCCAAGCTCCTTCCTATACACAAATCGGTTTATGGAAACATCCGTTGCATAGCACAATCGCACCAGAGCAGGTAAATAGTAGATGTATAGACCACTGTGGGCAAGGATAAAAACAGTGACTGTATTTAAAAAGCAGCCTGCACTTCGTTTTTCGAAGTGCAGGCTGCTTTGGAGATGACAGAAGCCTATTCTTCTTCAATCACGGTTTCCAAAACGGTATGAATGCTTCTGGGCAACTGCAAGAATGCACTCCACGCAATCAGGGCGGTTTTAAACATCTTCAACGAGCAGCTGAGCACAGGGAAACCCTCCTCTTCATCAAATTCATTGTGACAAAAAATGACTTTATCATGATGAAATTCCAAGCAAAAATCTTGTCCGCCGCCATCATCAAAAATCGCATTGGGGTTGGCTTCTATATTTTTGATAATTTCGAAATGCTCATCAATTATCTCCCTGTAATAAAGATCGCTTGTTAAAGTAATAGAAATATATCCATATATATTCCCGCTCCTATCTATAATTTCGTTTTTATCATCTAAAAAAACAAAATCTCTAAATAAATCATTTGATTTGAATACATCATAAAAGCATTTTATCTTGATCATCATTACTCCATTCAATTTGGTTTTTCAATTTGGTTTTTCATAAATAGGATATGCCGTTATTCTTGGACGAACATAACCCTGTATTCTTACGCCGGATTTACTTGTCCCCTCCTATTTATCGCCCCTAATTTTCCTATTTTCCCAAGCCGAAGTCACTTCGGCCCTGATTCTGGCGTTATCCCAATCTTTGGGGAACATGGTGTGATCTTCCATGGATTCACCATTACGTCTGGCTTTGACGTGCCAGCTTCCATCAAGTCTCTGAATTTCAACGGTCGCTTTCGTTACGCCATTTTTATCAGGTTGGTTTCCGCCTCCGTGCTTAACCGTCGCTTTCGGCTTGTTCGACGGGCAAGCCTTTGATGTGTTGTGATAGGAATAAAGTTTGACTGATCAGTTGGTTGCAGGCTGCTTTTTAATGCGCGTTAAAAGTATTTCAGGCTGCTTGAAAGAGGGAGAAGCATGAGCAGGGCTTGCCCACGCTGCCCGTTCTTTCAAGCAGCCTGAAAAGTCGAATTGGCGGTCAGAGTGCGTGAGGGCGCAAGCTACTCGCCAGGCGGGTTGGTTTGAGTAGTATTACTTATCACATAGGGGATAAATCCGGTTCCCGTTAGGATAATATTGCCGTTTTCAATCGCAACGCTGTCCACACTGTTAATCATAAATTTCATGGTTTCTTCACCTTCGTCAAAATAAGGCTTTAAGACAGTAACTAAATGGGAATCTAAAACCAGTTGGCAGAATTCATCAGGGAATTGATAGGCGAAATCGTGCGCATTGGGAAAGCCCAAGTCGCTGACATACTTATATCCACTGCCTTCCAGCAAATCAATGGGGTCGTTCTTGCAGTCGTCTATAAACTCGTTCAAATGATTGCCGCAGACGGCGAGAAAGTCCTCCAGCGAATCGGACCATTTGAAAAACTGTTTTTGGTCGCCCAAGTTGTCCCTGCGATATCCCATGAAGCGATAAGCTATGTATTGATAATCGTAAGTTGTAGAAAATAACCGCGTTGTTTACACCACAGGTTGAGAAAAGTAAGCCTGCAAGACCTAAAACGGCGTATCGCCGTCCAAGCTACCGTGCGGCTTCACGGTGTTATAAAAGTTCACAAATCGACACAGCTCCTTTTGCCGGTGTTCCGGACTGTCAAAACTCTGCTTTTCGTGCC
>NZ_GL870929.1:208852-462101 GCF_000190695.1 Kingella denitrificans ATCC 33394 | reverse complement strand
GGCGGGCCAGGGAGGTGACGCTCTCCTTCTCCTATGTGTAGACCAGCCAAATGGCTTGGCGGTGGTGTGGGGTGAGTCGGGTGTTTTTGTGCATGTTCATGTCAGTATTCTCCTGAAATACTGTAAACAACGCTAGGGATTTCTACAGCTAAGATACGCCCTTTCAACCCTATCCATGATTGAGAAAAAGTCGATGATCACTTTTGATGAAGCATATAAATCGGTAAAAACTGCTATTCGGGATTTGGAAGCGGATGTCCGCATTATTTCTGTCCGCCCTTTTGTTGATGGATGGATATTCGAATATCAAGATATAGAATTTCTGAATCATTGCGATTATATCAGCATGCTGCTGGATACTCCGTATATCTTAATGGATAAGCATACCCAAGAAATTTTCTTTGTTTATTTAAAGCCGGATGGGCTGGAAACGTTTCTGGATGATTACCATCATAAATCGGACTATATCGAGAAGGGGATAATCATTCCTTACATTCCTTCCAAAAATATCGAAAATTAAAATCCACAGGAAATGCGAAATGTCGAGAGATATAAGTTTAAGTATTGATTTATCGATGAATAATAAAAAATCTTTTCGTGCTATTCTTGCAAAGGATAGACAGCAGCATTTAACAACTCCTCATCATCTTTCCCCACATAGTCTTCTGTAAATTCCCCATCTTTAATAGCCCAAAACCATCCTGCAAATAAATCAAAAAAGGCCAAGTCAATAATTTCTATTTTTTGGCTATCCAGTGGATCAAATCTTAATGTTATTAGTGCTTCACGCTCTATTTTCCACACTCCTCCAACAGCAATGGCGGCATACTGGCCAAGTATCTTGATATTAAAATCCTTAACGATTAGCTTTAGATTTTCCAGCCTGTCTAAAGTAAAAACTATCTCAAATAAATCATTATCTATCCTGCAAATACAAGGAACATATTTTCTAGAAAACAAAAGCTCGCTAGTTGGATAATAACCATCATTAAGAAAATTAGTGATATACATAACACTATCCATATTTTTAAAAATTACATCGCTATCAGAGCTACTAGCCCATCCAGCAGCCTTAGGTTAGGTTGATAAACCCAACATTTCAAGAGATGTGTTGGTTTAGTTGGGTTTCGACCTAACCTACGCTTACTGCCTTTTTGCCTTTCGGTGGGAAGATTAAGCCGGACTTCGACCAAAATAGGGCGGATTAAAATAAAAAATCCACCATGATGTCATTATCGTCAAATTATCCGAAACGTTGGGTTTGCCACTTAGCCTATCGATATGCAGGCACGCCGTTGGTGATAAATTGTTTATGCAAAATCTACCAATCGTTATTGTTAATAATATATGAGGTAATTAAATTACTCATTTAACAAGTCTCCTATGGTTTAAGTTCTATTGCACATGCATTGCGCTAGATACAAAGAAAAAGTACAAAAAATCAAAAATATATCAAATGAATATTCTAGTACAAGCGATCCATAACTGATATTTCCCCCAAAACAAATGCTCGCTCGACCACATGAAGAAGAATAATCGCCAGTGAATAATGTATATGCCACAAAGAAAAGCAATAAAGTAAGAAGAAACTTCTTTCCATGGGATCCGGTAACAGGATCTTTTATTTCCAGTGTCAGATCCTTATAAAAGAAAATGGCGGAAAACAACATTTCCCGAAAAACAAACAGGCTATAAAATATAGTGTATCCCATAGCAGCTCTAAGCAGTTCAACTCTCTCTATATCTCCTGATGATTGCTGGTATTTTCTTAAAATACGTTCAAAACCTAAAAACAAATTCTGAAAAAACAGTTCATACATATTTTGAAAGAAATTTGCTGCGATAACCGAATTTTTTACCGAAAAAATAAACAAGAATGGAGCAACAAATACCATCAACAAACCCAATGCCGAAACCCATTTAAATTTCAGAAAAAATTTTATTTTCTTTCTAAGAGAAAATTCAATCCGCAAAACAATGAAATACACACCAAATAAAAATAAACAGAAAATAAGATTGAGCAGCATAATTATTTTCCTTCACTTAAAGTTTCAAAAAATATAAATCGTATGTTGCGATAATTTTTGCATTTCCTGATGACTGGCCTGAAATTCATAAGGCACATTATTCAATCGAAATTTAATTGAAATCAAGCTAACAAGAGGCGCCCTATTGCAACGGTCTATTTTCGATCCTTGTGTAAGTAATTTATATTGTTCCTCCACTTTATTAACAAGATTAAAGGGAGCTAGTCCACTTGGTTCTTGAATTTGTGCATAAACATATTCCAGCTTTAAAATATTGGTAACTTGACCATAAGGATTATCTTTTGCATCATATGCGGCCGATACCCAAGATTGTAGATAATTATATTTGCTACTAATATAGTAACAATATCCTTTATTATCAATGACTTTTATTCTATATCCAAATCCTTTTATATAAGATTCCTGTACTTCTTTAAAACCGGTACTTTTAAGTTGAAAAGATGTAGGGCGTATTGGTTCTGCAATAGGGTTAAATGAGCGATTTTGTTCATTATGCTTTAAAGAGAGGCGCGCAATGGCTCTACGTTTTTCATCTTCTCTTGTTGATTCTGGAGCAAATATGTATATATATATTATTAGACAAAATACAAATAACCAAAATAAAAACAGTATCGAGAATAAAATGTGTATTCCTTTCATAATTATCCCTCATTTAACTTTGTTAGCCTGCGTAGGTTGGATTAAGACCCAATAAGACCATTAATTTATTTGAAACTGTATGATTATTATCATAAATCGGAATATGTCGAGAAAGGGATAATCATTCCTTACACTCCTTTTGCTGTTTCAGCGCCTTAAAAAGCAGCCTGCACCCTTTCAGCCAGCCTCTTCCCCTCTTGTTACTACCCCCGCCTTCAACCTCCGCAACACACTCTTCACCGTCTTAATCCTCGTCTCCACATCCTCCATCTGAGCCGTAAACTTCAACTTATCCGCCCCTGCCAGCCGATAGTTTCTATCGCTCTGAATCAGCAGGATGATTTCTGTCGGGTCGATTTGGTGGTGTTTGCCGAAGGTAACGGTTACGGCTTCGCTGGTCGCGTCGATGGCGTCTATGCCCAATTCTTTTGCGGCAAGCCGCAGGTGGTGGCTTTCGATGAGGGTTTTGACGGGTTGTTCGGGCAGGCCGAAGCGGTCGACCAGTTCTTCGTGTATCGCGTTGATTTGCTGCACGGTTTCGCAGACGGCGAGGCGTTTGTAGAGCACCAGCCGCTCATGGATGTCGGGGCAGTAGCTTTCAGGCAGCAGGGCGGGGCTGTGCAGTTTGATTTCGGTGGTGATGCCCAGCGGTGCGTCGAGGTCGGGCTGGCGGCCTTTTTTGAGGTCGCGCACGGCTTGTTTGAGCATTTCGGTGTAGAGCGTGAAGCCGACCTGTATCATTTCGCCGGATTGTCCTTCGCCGAGGATTTCGCCTGCGCCGCGGATTTCCAAATCCTGCATGGCGAGGGTGAAACCTGCGCCGAGTTCGTCTGCCGCCGCGATGGCGTCGAGGCGTTTTTCTGCGTCTTTGGTGATGTATTCGGGCGTGAGCAAGTAGGCGTAGGCTTGGTGGTGGCTGCGGCCGACGCGCCCGCGAAGCTGGTGCAGCTGCGCCAGTCCGAATTTGTCGGCGCGGTTGATGATGATGGTGTTGGCGTTGGGGATGTCGATGCCGGTTTCGATGATGGTGGAACAGAGCAACACGTTGAATCTTTGCTGCAAAAAGTCGCGCATCACTTGTTCCAACTCGCGTTCGCGCAGTTGTCCGTGCGCCACGCCGATGCGGGCTTCGGGCAGCAGGGTTTCCAGCCGCTCGCGCATGTTCTCGATGGTATCCACTTCATTGTGCAGGAAAAATACCTGTCCGCCGCGTTTGAGTTCGCGCAACACGGCTTCGCGCACGCTGCCTTCGCTGAAGGGTTTGACAAAGGTTTTTACCGCGAGGCGGCGGCTGGGCGCGGTGGTAATCAGCGAGAAGTCGCGCAGACCTTCGAGTGCCATGCTGAGGGTGCGCGGAATCGGCGTGGCGGTCATGGTGAGGACATCGACATTGGCGCGCAGGCGTTTGAGTTGCTCTTTCTGGCGCACGCCGAAGCGGTGTTCTTCATCGATGATGACCAGCCCTAAGTTTTTGAATTTGATGTCGTCCTGCACCAATTTGTGCGTGCCGATAACGATGTCGACCGTGCCGTCCGCCATGCCTTCCAGCGCGGCTTTGGTGGCTTTGCTGTTGTTGAAACGCGAAAGGCTGGCAACTTTCACGGGGAAATCGGCGAAGCGGTCGGCGAAATTTTGCGCGTGCTGCTCGACCAGAAGCGTAGTCGGAGCGAGTACGGCAACCTGTTTGCCGCCCATCACCGCCACAAACGCGGCGCGCAGGGCGACTTCGGTTTTGCCGAAACCGACATCGCCGCACACGAGGCGGTCCATCGGCTTCGCCTGCGTCAAATCTTTAATTACGGCGGCGATGGCGGCGGCCTGGTCTTCGGTTTCTTCATAGCCGAAGCCGTCGGCAAACGCCTGATAGTCCAACTCGTTGATTTCAAACTTGTGTCCCGATTGGGCGGCGCGTTGGGCGTAGAGGTTGAGCAACTCGGCGGCGGTGTCGCGCGCCTTTTCGGCGGCTTTGCGCTTCGCCTTGTTCCACGCGCCGCTGCCGAGCTTGTGCAGGGCGACGTTTTCATGCGCCTGGCCGGAGTAGCGGCTGATTAAATGCAGTTGCGAAACAGGGATATAGAGCTGCGCATCGCCCGCATATTCCAGTTGCAGCATTTCGTCTTCGCCCATCAGCACCAGCCCGCGATACCGCCCGATGCCGTGTTCTTCGTGCACCACGGGGTCGCCGATGCTGATTTCCGCCAAATCGCGCAGGCTGCCGTCCGACACGGCGGCGTGCTTCTTGCGGCGGCTGTGGACGCGCGAACGGGCAACGTATTGATACAGCTCGGATTCGGTGATGACGGCAAGGTGCAGGCTGCTTTCGGCGTTCGGGCTACCTGAAAACGAGCAAAGCGAGTTTCTGCGAAGCAAAAATTCATTCGCAGCATTTTCAGGTAGCCCTTCGGCGTGCAGGCTGCCTGAAATCGTTGAAGCTGCGGCACTTTGTCCCCTCTCCTGCGGGAGAGGGTTAGGGAGAGGGCTTGCTGCGGCGGCAGAAATTTCGGTTTGGGGCGCGGACGTGTTGCCCTCTCCCCAGCCCTCCCCCTCGGGGGAGGGGGCGGGTTGCTGCCCGATTAAAGAGTGCAGGCTGCTTTCGGCGTTGGGGCTACCTGAAAGTTTATCCGCAGCATTTTCAGGTAACCCTTCGGTGTGCAGGCTGCTTTCGCCCAGCACAAACCCCTGCGACAACGGCGCAACGGCCAGCGCCACGCTGTTGGCTTTCAGGCTGCCTGAAAATTTATCCGACAAAAATTCCGCCCAGCTCGACACGGGTTTCACGTCAAAGCCGTGCTGCTTCAAAAAGCCCGTCATCGTTTCGCGCCGCCCCGCGCTTTCCGCGCACAGCAGGATTTTGCCGCCGAAGGCAGCCTGAAAGCGCGCCAACGCCGCCAAAGGCTCGTCCGATTGGCGGTTCACGGCCACGTCCGGCAGTCCGCTCTCCGCATCCGCCTGCGTCCACACCTGCGGATAGCGTTTCAGGCAGCCTGCAAATTGGTCGGGCAGCAGATACAGCGACTGCGGCGGCAGCGGCGGATAGCTCGGGTCGCCTTGCGCCATCGCGTGCCGCGATTTCACCTCGTCCCAAAAACGGTGCGCGCGGGCGTGCACATCGTCCGTGCAGACGATAATCGCGTTTTCCCCAATATAATCAAATAAATCGGCGCAACCGTCTTCAAAAAACAGCGGCAGGTAATATTCCACGCCCGCGCCGAACTGCCCCTTGCCCACGGCTTGGTACACGGTCGCCTCGTTCGGGTTGCTTGGGATTTCTTCGCGGAAACGGTTGCGGAAGATTTTCTGCGCGTCCGCATCGGTGGGGAACTCGTGCGCGGGCAGCAGGCGGATTTCGGACACGGGTGCGAGCGTGCGCTGCGTGTCGGGATCGAAGGTTTTGATGCTGTCGATTTCATTGTCAAACAAATCAATGCGGTAGGGCAAATCCGCGCCCATGGGGAACAGGTCTACAATCCCGCCGCGCACGGCAAATTCGCCCGCCGCCACCACGTTGGACACAGCGGCATAACCCGCTTCCACCAGGTTTTCGCGCAGTTTGTCCAAATCCAACGTCTGCCCCGTTTTCAGCCAAAACGTGCGCCCCATCAGGAAAGACGGCGGCGCAAGCCGCTGCATGGCGGTGGACACGGGCGCGAACAGCACGTCCGCCGCGCCGTTTTTCAGCTGCCACAACACCGACAGCCGCTCGGACACCAAATCCTGATGTGGCGAAAAACGCTCGTAAGGCAGCGTTTCCCAATCGGGCAGGAACAGCGCGTTGTCCTGCGGGCGGAAGAATTGCCACGCGGTTTGCAGGCGCAGGGCGGTTTCGCTGTCGGCGGTGAGCACGATTTTGGGCGTGCCCTGCGGCAGGTTCTGCGACAGCACCAGCGGCAGGCTGCCGGCGGAAAGGGAGGACCAAACGGTTTTTTGTTTTGCGGGGGGGATGGGGTAGTTCATGGGATGTGTTGGTGGGAGTGGGGTTGGCAGAAAGTGCAGGCTGCTTTTGTGTTGTGTTTATATTGAGTGTTGGGCAACAAGGGCCGGAAAATAAAACAGCATGGCGCTGCATCGGCCAAAGCTATGGCTTTGGGGTGCAGGCTGCTTTTGCGGCAGGAAAACGGAGTTTCTGCGAAGCTAAAACGCCTATTTTAGCAGCTTTGCCGCCGTGCCGCACACACGGGCAGGCGCTGGATTTTTACTTTTTTTAACTTGCCAGCTATAATGTGGCGCGTGAACGGAATTGGCAACGGATAAGCAATATGAATGCAAAAATAACCGCCGTCATTTTGGCGGCTGCGCTGGGCGGCTGCGGCTTCCATTTGAAGGGAAACCTGCCGCAGGACACGCTGCCCGCAACGCAATGGCGCGTGAGCGGGGCGCAGCTCGACGCTGATTTGCAAACCGCGCTGCTTCGTGCCAAAGGCAGCCTGCACCGCGATGCCGATGCCGAAATCCGCGTGCTGGACGTGGCGGAAAAACGCGATATTTACACCATCACGCGCGGCGCGAAATTGAACGAATACCTCTATTCGCTGCGCGTATCGGCGCAGGCATACCGCCGCGGCAAAGCGTGGGGCGCGCCCATACAGGTGGACGTGCGCCGCAGCATGAGTTACCGCGACGAAACCATTTTGGGCAAGGAACACGAAGAAGCCCTGCTGTGGCAGGAAATGCGCCAAGATGCGGCAGCGCAAATCGTGCGGCGTTTGGCATTTTTGCCCAAAGAATAATCTGTTACGCGTATGAACAATAGCCAACTGGCGCAAAGCCTGCACGCGCCGCTGCAAAAATCCTATCTGATTCACGGCGACGAAGAATTGCTGCGCATCGAAGCGGTTGATATGCTCCGTGCCGCCGGCCAGCAGCAGGGTTATCGGCAGCGCACCGTTTATACGGTGGAAGGCAGCCATTTCGACTGGAACGCCGTGCTGGCGGAAACGCAGAGCATGGGCTTGTTTTCCGAGCAGAAATGGTTGGAAATCCACATTCCTTCCGGCAAGCCCGGCAAAAACGGCGGCGATGCGTTGTGCGAACTGGCAGAACGCCTGCCCGATGCCATGGTGTTGGTGCTGGTGTTGCCCAAGCTCGACAAAGCGCAGCAGCAAAGCAAATGGTTCGGCGCGTTTTCCCGATTGGGCGCTGTGGTCGAAGCGCAGCCGGTTACGGGGCATGCGCTGCCTGCATGGATACGCGAACGCCTGCGGCAGCACCGATTGGACATTGAAAGCGACGCGCTGACGCTGTTTGCCGAGCGTGTGGAAGGCAACCTGCTGGCCGCCAAACAAGAAATTGACAAATTATCGCTGCTGTATGAAGCCGGGCATCTGCTGCAAACGGCCGATATCGAACAGGCGATTGCGCAAGTGGCGCGGTTTGACGTGTTCCAGCTGTCCTCCGCGTGGATGGCGGGCGATATGGCGCGGGTGGCGCGTTTGCTGGACGGCTTGCAGGCCGAAGGCGACGAACCCGTGTTAATGCTGTGGTCGGTGGCGGAAGACATCCGCACGATGATTCGTTTGGCGGCAGCATTGCGGCAGGGCAAAACAGTGACGCAGGTGCGCAACGAGCTGCGCCTGTGGGGCGATAAGGCACAATATGCGGCGCAGGCTGCTTATCGGTTTTCGGCGGGGCAGTGGTTGGAATTGCTGCAAGAATGCGCCAAAATTGACCGGCAAATCAAAGGCGCGGAAGACGGCAATGCGTGGGACGGCCTGCGCCATCTGCTGATGCGTTTGAGCCGGACAGATTAATTGTTTGATTTTTTACAAGGAAACACAATGGATAAAAAACGCGTGGTTTTGATTTGGCTGATAATGGCCTCGGTAATTGCCGTGATTGCCTATTTGTTCGGCGCGGCATGGTGGCTGGCCGCCATTATCGGCGTAGTGGCCGTGGCGGCGATTGTGGCGGGGGCGACCGGCACGCTGTATTTACGGCAGAAGCGTTTGCTGGAAAGCGCCGCCAAATTCAATATCGATTTGAAAAAAGGCAAAATCCACCCGGCCGATTTGCGCCGCATGTATTTCACGGGCGGCAAAGCGCGTAAAGATGCGCTGTATATCGCCAGCCAGGCCATGAACTGCTCGGTGCAGGAAGCGGAAAAACGCTTGAGCGAACGCATGACGAAGCAGGCGGCCAATCAGGAAATGGCGAAACACCAGCCGAAACGCCGCGGCCGTCCGCGTTAAACAGCGACAGGGTGCAGGCTGCTTTTTCATCGAAAGCAGCCTGCACTTCTCTATATCCGATTAAGGAATCATCATGACAACACTGAAATTCAGCAAAATGCACGGTTTGGGCAACGACTTCATGGTTATTGACGGAACGCGCCAAACCTTCCGCCCCGATGCTGCGCAAATCCAAGCATGGGCAGACCGACACACGGGTATCGGCTTCGACCAACTGCTGCTGGTGGAAAAAACCGACACCCCGGATGTCGATTTCCGTTACCGCATCTTCAATGCCGACGGTGGCGAAGTGGAACAATGCGGCAACGGCGCGCGCTGCTTCGTTAAATTCGTATCGGAGCACGGGCTGACCGACAAACGCACCATCCGCGTGGAGACGGCGCGCGGCATTATCGAACCGAGCCTGAACGACAACGGCCTGATTACCGTCAATATGGGCCAGCCGCAGTTCGCGCCGCAAGACGTGCCGTTCGTGCTGCGTTCCGGCGAACAGGCGGGCGAAAAAAGTTATATCGTGGTGAACGAATTGGACAGCGCGCAAATGTCGCTGTTGAGCATGGGCAATCCGCATGCGGTCATGCTGGTGGAGGATACGGCAAGCGCGCCCGTGGCCGAATGGGGCGCGGCATTGCAAAACCATCCGCGTTTCCCTGCACGGGTGAATGTGGGCTTTATGCAGGTTGTCGATGCGCACCACATCCGCCTGCGCGTATTTGAACGCGGCTCCGGCGAAACGCAGGCATGCGGCACGGGGGCGTGTGCGGCAGTGGTGTCCGGTGTGCGCTGGGGCTTACTGGCCGCCGGCGAAGACGTGCGCGTGAGCCTGCCGGGCGGCGATTTGTATATCCGTTGGGCAGAAGGCGAACCCGTGTGGATGACCGGCCCCGCCGTCACCGTGTTTGAAGGCGAATTGCATTATTCATAAACGTGCAGGCTGCTTTTTGCACATCGTCAAAAGCAGCCTGCACCGTGAAAGGAAGAAGGTTTGGATATTCACAGCAGTATCACATTGGCGGTTGTCGTGCTGTTTTTTTGGCAATCGCTGAAATACGGCGCATGGCAATGGTTTTGGGCAAGCATCGTGATTTGGCTGGCGGCCGCGTGGTTTTCCGCAGAGCTCCTGCCGCGCGTGATGGGCGTGACCCATGCCGCCAACCTGTATTTGGCGCACGCCTATATCCTGCCCGCCAGCGTCTTTTTCTGGGTAAACCATGTGCAGAAACAGCCCGATGCGCAGGAATACTGCAGCACCGCCGGCCCGATGCTGACTTATTTTGCCCAAAGCCTGCTGGCCATGCACTGCGCCCTGGCCTTAACCGCCGCGACCACTTATGCCATATTCCCCGACGGTTTCAGCGTGTACGTCGCCGCCGCGTTGGGCGCGTTTTATATGCAGCCTGCACTCTGGTGGGGCATGACCCTGTGGCTGATGGCCATGGCCGCATTGGCACATTGGGCGTGGAATACGGGTGCAGTCGTTGTCCGCGCGCGGCAGATTATCGTGTTGAGCGTGCTGGCATTTGCCTTGCAGGCTGCTTTTATCGTGTTGGATTTGAAACAGCGTTTCCAAGCATTTTTATAAAACGCCCAATGGAAAAACCGCCCCTGAAATTTCAAGGGCGGTTTTTTAATGCATCAACTTATTTTTTCTTTGCTTTACCGGCTTTTGCAGGTGCGACCAAAGCGTCTTTCAAACCTTTGCCCGGTGTGAATTTAGGCACGCGGGCGGCAGGGATGGTAATGGCTTCGCGTGTTTTAGGGTTCAAGCCTTGACGTTCAGCACGTTCGGCCACTTTGAAAGTACCGAAACCCACCAGAGTGATTGTGTCGTCCGCTTTCAGCGCAGTTTTCACAACGCTGGTAAATGCATCAACGGCTTTTGCAGCATCTGCTTTGGTTAAGCCGGATTCTTTGGCAACGGCATCGATGAGTTCAGATTTATTCATGAAAATTCCTTTCAGAATGATGTGGAGGATTGGGGTAGTAACGCTGAACACTCGGCATTACAAGCGATTTCAATATAACGGATTTATACAATTCCCGTGAAATTGTGTCAAGCGCAAAATAAGCGATAAACGTGTTTTTGATAACAATTTATCGCTTATTGACCACAGATTTAATGTTTTGGCGCAGTGGAACGGCGTTTTTTGGGTGCAGGCTGCACGCTGATGGCGTTTTCCGGCAGCGCATCGGCCGAAAAAGGTTGCGGTTGGTATTCCAAGCCGTGCTCGAACACTTCGTCAATCCACTGAACCGCGTGAATTTCCAAGCCGTCTTTCACGTTTTGCGGAATTTCTTCCAAGTCTTTCACGTTGTCTTTCGGAATCAGCACATGCTTGATGCCGCCGCGCAAGGCCGCCAGCAGTTTCTCTTTCAAGCCGCCAATAGGCAATACTTCGCCGCGCAGGGTGATTTCGCCCGTCATGGCAACATCGGCGCGCACGGGAATGTTGGTCAATGCAGACACCATGGCCAGCGTCATGGCAATGCCCGCGCTGGGGCCGTCTTTTGGTGTTGCCCCTTCGGGAACGTGCACGTGCATGTCGTTTTTCTCGTAAAAGTCCGGCGCAATGCCCAAACTTTCGGCGCGGGAACGCACCACCGACCACGCGGCGGAAATCGATTCCTGCATCACGTCGCCCAGTTTGCCGGTGCGCACGATATTGCCCTTGCCTTTAAGCGCCACGGCTTCAATCGTGAGCAATTCGCCGCCGACTTCCGTCCATGCCAGGCCGGTAACTTGGCCGATGCGGTTTTCGCCGGCTTTTACGCCGTAATCAAAGCGGCGCACGCCCAAAAATTCGCCCAAATTGTCGCTGTTCACCGTGATGGCTTTGGTTTTTTTGCGCGAACCGGTGTGCAGGCTGCCTGCAAGTTCGTTTTTAATCACGGCTTTGCGGCAGATTTTGGCGATTTCGCGGTCAAGCGAACGCACGCCGGCCTCTCGCGTGTAGTAGCGCACAATGTCGCGCACCGCACTTTCGGCAATGCTCAATTCGCCGTCTTTCACGCCGTTGCGCTTCATTTGCTTGGGCACGAGGTATTGCATGGCAATGTTGATTTTTTCGTCTTCCGTGTAGCCGGACAAACGGATAATTTCCATGCGGTCGAGCAGGGCGGGCGGAATATCGAAGCTGTTGGACGTGGCGATAAACATCACATCGCTCAAATCGAAATCCACTTCGACAAAATGGTCGGCAAAAGCGGAGTTTTGTTCCGGGTCAAGCACTTCCAATAAAGCGGCGGCAGGGTCGCCACGGAAGTCGCTGCCCAATTTGTCGATTTCGTCCAGCAGGAACAGCGGGTTTTTCACGCCCGCTTTGGTCATGCTTTGCATGATTTTGCCCGGCATCGAGCCGATGTAGGTGCGGCGGTGTCCGCGGATTTCGCTTTCGTCTTTCACGCCACCCAAGGCCATGCGCACATATTTGCGCCCCGTGGCTTTGGCAATGCTTTCGCCCAACGAGGTTTTGCCCACGCCCGGCGGGCCGACCAGGCACAAAATCGGGCCTTTGAGTTTGTCGGTGCGTTTTTGTACCGCCAAATATTCCAAAATGCGCTCTTTCACTTTTTCCAAACCATAGTGGTCTTCGTTCAGCACCAAATCGGCTTTGGCCAAGTCTTTGCTTACGCGCGTTTTTTTCTTCCACGGCAGCTCGATGAGCGTTTCGATGTAATTGCGCACCACGGTGCTTTCGGACGACATCGGCGGCATCATTTTCAGTTTGCGTAATTCGGACAAGGCTTTGTCTTCGCCTTCTTTGCTCATGCCGGCGGCTTTGATTTGCTGTTCCAGCTTTTCAAAATCGTTGGCATCTTCATCGTCGCCCAATTCTTTTTGGATGACTTTGATTTGCTCGTTCAAATAATAATCGCGCTGGTTTTTCTCCATTTGGCGCTTCACTTTGCCGCGAATGCGTTTTTCCAACTGGGAAATTTCCAATTCGCCTTCGATTTGTGCCAGTAGATACTCCATGCGCGCGCCGACATCGGTCAAATCCAGCAGGTTTTGACGGTGCTCCAGTTTGAGCTGCAAATGGGCGGCGATAATGTCGGACAGGCGGCTGTTGTCGTCAATATCGTGAATGCTGGCCACGACTTCGGCGGGGATTTTTTTGTTGGCTTTGACATATTGGTCGAACTGGCCCAGCAGGGTGCGGCGCAGGGCTTCACTGTTTTCCGGTGCGCTGTTGTGTTCGGCCAGCACTTCGACTTGGGCTTCGAAATATTCGCCGTTGTCGTGGATGGACACGGCTTGGGCGCGCTGTGCGCCTTCCACCAACACCTTCACGGTGCCGTCCGGCAGCTTCAACACTTGCATCACGCGTGCGATGGTGCCGATTTGGTGCAGGTCTTCGGGGGTGGGGTCTTCAATGCCCGCATTGCGTTGCGCCAGCAAGAAGACGTTTTGTTCTTCTTCTGCCACGGCGTTCAGGGCGGCAACGGATTTGCTGCGGCCGACAAACAGGGGCAGCACCATGTGGGGATAAACCACCATGTCGCGCAGGGGCAGGGTAGGCAATGTGATGCATTCGGTTTTTTTACGGGCCATGATTTTCTCTGGATAGTCTGATAAGTGGAATCTAAATGGGTGCAGGCTGCTTTTTTTTCAAGCAGGGGCGACGGATTTAGGTGAACCAGTGGCGCAGGGCGGCCAAACCGTTGTGGTTGATGCACAAATCGGCATGGGCTTGGGTTTTCGGTTTGGCGTGAAAAGCGACGCCAAAGTCGGCAGCCTGCAACATGGGGATGTCGTTGGCACCGTCGCCGACGGCAACGGAACGGCCGCCGTATTGCGCGGCAAACTGCGTCAGAATTTCGGCTTTGGCCTGCGCGTCAATCACGCGGCCGAGTACGCGGCCGGTGAGTTTGCCGCCCGCCACTTCCAATTCGTTGGCAAAGGCGTGTTCAAAGCCCAGCCGCGTTTTGAGGCGGTCGGTGAAAAAGGTGAAGCCGCCGGACACCAGCACGAACGGCACCTGGTGTTTGTGGCATTCCTGCAACAGATATTCCGCGCCGTCGGTGAGCTTGAGCGTGTCGGCATAGACGGCGTGCAGGCTGCTTTCGGGAATGCCTTCCAGCAGGGCGACGCGGCGGCGCAGCGATTGTTCGAAATCCAGCTCGCCGCGCATGGCGCGTTCGGTAATTTCGGCCACTTGCGCTTTCAAACCCGCCTGCGCGGCAATTTCGTCAATGCATTCAATGGTGATGAGCGTGCTGTCCATGTCGCTGACAATCAAGCGCACATCGCGGCCGAACGCCAAATCGGGCAGCACGGCAAAATCGGTGCAGGCTGCCTGCAATTCGCGGCGGACTTCATCGTCCAACTGCGTATCCGCCGGCACGGGAATGCGGGCAAACGTGGCTTGGCAATGCTGCGACAGCGCAAACCGCCGCTCGGTGGCAGGCAGCGAAAGCTGCGGCAGTTGCGGGTGCTGGATGACGAGGACGTGGGACATGGCGCTCTTTCAGAATACGTTTCAGGCGGCAAAAGCAGCCTGCACATTGGGTTTGGATTTATTGTGCTGATTTTGAACGATTTTTAAAGTGCAGGCTGCTTCACAATATCGCTCAGCGGCCAGCGCGGCTTCACATTGAAGGCATCGGCCGTTTGGGCGGACTGCACGCCGTGCTGCAAACGCATCGCACCGGCAAAGGCAATCATCGCGCCGTTGTCGGTGCACAGCGGCAGCGGCGGGAAATAGGTCTGCACGGTTTCCGCTGCGGCTTTGGGCGAGGTTTTCACGCTGATGTGCGACAGGTTTTCGCGCAATTTCCAATTCGCGCCCACGCCGCCGGCCACCACCAGCGTGCGGAAGCCCGTTTGCAGCAGGGCGCGTTGGGCTTTGGCGGTCAATACGTCGGCCACCGCGTCTTGGAAGCAGCGGCAAATATCGTTGCGGACGGTTTCGGGCAACGGGTCGTCCATGGCGAGGTTCAATTCGGCGCGCGTTTTTTCCACGGCGGTGAGCACGGCGGTTTTCAGGCCGGAAAAGCTCATTTGCAAATCGTGGCTGTGCAGCATGGGGCGCGGAAAGGCGAATGCGTCGGGCGAGCCGAGTTTGGCGTATTCGGACAAGAGCGCACCCGCGGGATAAGGCAGGCCGATGAGTTTGCCGGTTTTATCGAAGGCTTCGCCGGCCGCATCGTCCACCGTTTCGCCCAAAAGTTCGTAATCGCCGAAGCCGCGCACGGCCATGAATTGCGTGTGGCCGCCCGATACGAGCAGGGCGACGAAGGGGAATGCAGGCTGCTTTTCCGACAGCAGCGGCGAAAGCAGGTGGCCTTCCAAATGGTGCACGGGCAGGACGGGTTTGCCCAATGCAAAGGCCAGCGCGTTGGCATAGGCCGCACCGGCCAGCAGCGCGCCGCCCAAGCCGGGGCCTTGCGTGTAGGCAATGGCGTCGATGTCGGCATATTGCACGCCCGCTTCCTGCAAAGCCGCCTGCGTGAGCGGCACGAGCCGGCGGATGTGGTCGCGGCTGGCCAATTCGGGCACCACGCCGCCATATTCGGCATGCATGGCCATTTGGGTGTGCAACTGGTTGGCGATTAAGCCTTTTTGTGTGTCGTACAGCGCGATGCCAGTTTCATCGCACGAACTTTCAATTCCGAGTACAAGCATAATGCGGGGTCGATAGTGAACAAAGGCGGCGGCAAACGGGCGGATGCGCCAAAGCAGCCTGCACTTTGATATGAAATAGTGATTTCAGGTTAATGTATAGTGGATTAAAATAAAAATGAGACAAGGCGGCGAGCCGCAAGGCGTACAAATGGTACGTCAAGGCGAGCCAACGCCGTATCATTGCGATTTTAATCCACTATATTGATATAGCGCGATAAAAAAGCAGCCTGCACGGGCTATTGGTTATTGCGTATCCATTTGAGCCAGCTTTCGAACAGTGCAGGCTGCCCGGCGGCAATGACGGAACGCTGGAAGGCGTGCTGGCCGCTCCAAAAGCTGTCGCCTTCCAAGGTGGCGAGCAGGCCGCCGGACTCTTCAAAAATCAGCGCGCCGGCGGCGTAATCCCACAGGTTTTGCCCGCCGTGTACATAAATATCGTATCGTCCGGCGGCGAGGTAGCACCAGTCCAGCGTGCTGCTGCCCATGCTGCGCAAAGTGCCGAACGGCGCGAAATTATTGATGCTGTTCACCAGCCGTGCAGGGCGCAGGCGGCGGATTTCCACACCAGCCACGGCTTCGCGTAGGGGTTTCGGCACTCGGCGCAGCGGCAGCGGTTTGCCGTTGAGCCATGCGCCCTGTCCGCGCACGGCGGAAAAACATTCTTGTGAAACGGGGTTGTACACCACGCCTAACTGCGCGCGGCCATGCTGTACATACGCCACCGACACGGCAAAATGCGGAATGCCGTTGACAAAATTATTTGTGCCGTCAATCGGGTCGAGCACCCACAAGCCTTGCTGGGCATTGTTCCACAAAAGATGCTGTTTTTCAGATGTCATTTCTTCGCCCAGCACGGGGGCAGCGATAATTTCAGGCAGCCTGCACTCAAACGCGTGCTGTGCCGCCAAATCCGCCTTGGAAAGCATGCTGCCGTCTGCCTTGCGGGCGCTTTCCACTTTCAGATAATAGGGCATGATTTCCTGTGCGGCCACTTGGCGCACCAAATCCCGTAACAACTCAATCGCGTTCATGGCATGCTTTTTGTTAAAATAAACGTTTGCAAAAAATAAGGATAGTACCACAAATGCCGCGTTTTTATCTGCCCCAACTGCCGAATCAAGGCGAATTGGCCCTGCCGGAAAGCATCGTGCGCCATATCCATGTGCTGCGCTTGCAGGCAGGCGACGAAATTGTGCTGTTTGACGGGCAGGGAATGCGCGTGGCCGCCACTTTGCAGCAGGTGGAAAAACGAAAAGCTGCCTGCACCATCGACAGCTTTTTGGAAAGCGACAGCGAAAGCCCGTTGCGGATTCATCTGATTCAGGCCGTTTCCAGCGGCGAGCGCATGGATTTCACCCTGCAGAAAAGCGTTGAATTGGGTGTGGCCAGCATCACGCCCGTGTTGAGCGAACGCTGTGTGGTGCGGCTTCAGGGCGAACGTGCCGACAAGCGCGTGCAGCGTTGGCAGGAAATTGCTGTTTCCGCCTGCGAACAATGCGGCCGCGATATAGTGCCGCCGGTGCGCCCGATTCTGCGTCTGGCCGATTATCTGCGCCAAGCCGCCGCAGAAGACGGCCTGAAACTGCTGATGAGCCTGCAAAACGCCCAAAGCCTGCGCGAAAAGCAGCCTGCACAACGGCCGGTGTATCTGCTTATCGGCCCAGAAGGCGGCTGGACGGCGGCGGAAGAACAGGCGGCGGTGCAGGCCGGATTTGAAGCCATCACGCTGGGCAAACGGATTCTGCGTACCGAAACCGCGTCGCTGGCGGCCATCGCGGCCATGCAGACCTTGTGGGGCGATTTCTGCTGAATATCCGGTGAAACAAAATCAAAAGCAGCCTGCACTTTCGCCCTAATGAAAGTGCAGGCTGCTTTGGGTTGGTATGTGGGTTTATTTTTTCGCAAACCCTTGTTCTTGCAGATACGGCAGCACTGATGGGCGCACTTCGCCGCACAGATTGTTGCGGATTTGCTGCGTCCACGTCAAATCCAGTTTGCTGCGGTTTTGGTAATACTCGCGCACCACTTCGTCATATTGCGCCAATTCTTCGGCTGTGGCGGTGCGGTAACGGTTTTCGCCCATCACCACGGAAAGCGGCAGGCGCGGACGCTGGCCGGGGTCGTGGTCGGGATAACCCAGGCACATGCCCACCATCGGCACCACGCCTTTGGGCAGCTGCAAAATTTGGCTCAGCTGCGGCAAATCGTTGCGCAGGCTGCCGATGAACACGCCGCCCAAACCCAACGATTCGGCGGTTAAAAGCACGTTTTGCGCAAAAATGCCCACATCCACCGCGCCCGTGAGCAGCACTTCCGTCCAGTCAATTTGGATGTCGGCGGCCAGTTGGCGGTAGCGTTCGGTGTCGATGCAGAACACCAGAAATTCGGCGCAGTTTTCCACATAATGATGCCCCAGTTTGCCCTGATAGGCATTGGCGCAGATTTGGCGGATTTGGGCGCGCAGGGCAGGGTCGGTCACGCGGATCACGCTCACCGCCTGCATGAAGCTGGACGTGGAGGCCATTTGCCCGGCATGAAGCACGGCTTCCAGTATTTCCGTGCTGATGGGTTGGTCGGTGAATTTGCGGATGGAGCGGTGATTGAGCGCAGTGCCCAGCGCAGGTTTGCTGTCGAGCATCATCTTTCCTTTCGTGTTGGTGGGGGATTCGTTACGGTGGGTCGGTCAATGCGGGTGCAGGCTGCTTTCGGATGCGTGTGAAAATGCCGGAAAGCAGCCTGCACTTTATTTCATTTCGCCGCCCATTCTTTGCCGTCGGCGGTGAAAAATTGCGGCTGCGTGCCTTGTTCCACATGTTCACGGCGCACTACAACCTTCGCCACTTCCGGCAAATCGGGCAGCAGGTACATGGTATCCAGCAGCACGCGCTCCATAATGGAACGTAGGCCGCGCGCGCCGGTTTTGCGCTTCATTGCCAGTTGGGCGACGGCGCGCAGGGCGGATTCGTCCATTTCCAACGTTTTGTTTTCCATCGCGAACAGGGCTTGGTATTGTTTGACCAGCGCGTTTTTCGGCTCGGTAAGGATGCGCACCAAGGCATCTTCGTCCAATTCGTTCAGCGATGTCAGCACCGGCAGGCGGCCGATGAGTTCGGGAATCAGGCCGAATTTAATCAAATCTTCGGGTTCGACTTGGGCGAACAGCTCGCCGATTTTGCTGTCTTCATCTTTGCTGTGCACGTCCGCACCGAAGCCGATGCCGCCTTTTTCGGTGCGTTGGCGGATGACTTTGTCCAAACCCGCAAACGCACCGCCACAGATAAACAGGATGTTGGACGTATCGACATTGATGAACTGCTGGTTCGGGTTGCGGCGGCCGCCCTGCTGCGGCACGCTGGCCATAGTGCCTTCGATGAGTTTGAGCAATGCCTGCTGCACGCCTTCGCCCGACACGTCGCGCGTGATGGACGGGCTGTCGCTCTTGCGCGAGATTTTGTCGATTTCGTCAATATAAATAATGCCGTGCTGTGCTTTTTCCACGTTGAAATCGCAGTTGCCCAGCAGCTTGGTGATGATGGTCTCCACGTCTTCGCCTACATAGCCCGCTTCGGTCAGCGTGGTGGCGTCGGCCATGGCGAAGGGTACGTTCAGCTGCCGCGCCAGCGACTGCACCATATAGGTTTTGCCCGAACCAGTCGGGCCAATCATCAGCACGTTGGATTTGTTCAGCTCCACGCGGCTGTCGGCTTCGGGTTGGCGCAGGCGTTTGTAGTGGTTATATACGGCGACGGCCAGCGCTTTTTTGGCATTTTCCTGACCGATAACGTGTTCGTTTAATTGTGCGACCAGTTGTGCCGGCGTGGGCAGCGGCGTGTCGTCGGTTTGCGGTGCTTTCGTGCCCGCGGATGCATCGTTGCCGCTTAATTGGGCGCAGGCGGCCGCGCATTCGTTGCAGATAAACGCGTCTTCGCCTTCAATGAGCATTTTGACTTGGTGTTCGTCTTTGCCGCAAAACGAGCAGGTTCTTTCTTTGGTGTTCATTTTTTCTCTATTCTGTGGGTGATACGGGTGCATTATAACGCAAATGCAGCAAAAGCAGCCTGCACTTTGTTGGGCCGTGTTTTCGGGCGATAGGCGGCAAAACGGGTGCAGGCTGCTTTTTCGGGGGCGTTATTCTTTTTCGGCGGCCGGCCGTTTCCATTCCCAAACCGTGCCGTTTTCATGCAGGCTCAAATAATACTGCTTGCCCACGGCTTCCAGCGTGGCGGTATGCCAAAAACGCTTCCTTTGCGGCGGCAGCCACACCAGCGAAATATAATACGGCTCGGTTTCCACCGCCTTCACTTCTCTGGCTTTTTCCTGCCACACGCGGGCAACATCGGCCACCTGCGCCCAATCCGTGTCGTCCAGCTGCATTTGGTGCTTGGCGATATAGTTGTCCGAATAATCTTGTTCGATGGGCTCGGCGCGCCACGTTCCGTTTTCAAAGGTGTAAATATTCAGCGGCACGTCTTTGCTGCTCCGGTGTGCGACAATCAGTTCGATACGCGGGCGGGTTCCGTCAAAAAAATCCACTTTGTCCAACACATACAGCGGACGCTGTGCTAGTTCCGGCCGTCCGAGCAGCTGTTGCTGTGCGTCGCGTAGGCGTTCCTTGTCCAGCAGCAAGTTGGTCTTCGATACGGGTGCAGGCTGCTTTTGCACCGCGGCCGCCTGCTTGACGGGAATGGCGGAAAAGCTGGAAACGGCCAACACGTTCGGCATCCAGCACGACAGGGTGCAGACGAATAAGGCAATAAATCCGTTTTTGGTCATGAGGTTTCACCTTCTTGCAGCAGGCTGCGTTCGTACACGGCTTGGGCGAGCGTGCCCGCATCGACATATTCCAATTCGCTGCCCAGCGGCATGCCGCGTGCCAGGCGGCTGATTTTGTAGGGCTGGCCTTTTAAGAGTTCGGACAGGATGTAGGCGGTGGCGTCGCCCTCCGCGGTGAACGAGGTGGCGATGATGATTTCGGTCACGGGGCTGCCGGCCAGCCGCGCAATCAGCTTTTCCAGCGCAATGCTGCCCAAATCCATATTCTGCGCAGGGCTGACCTGCCCCATCAGCACGAAATACAACCCATCGTGGCAGCGGGCGGCTTCCATGGCGGCCACATCGGCGGGCATGTGGACAATCATTAGGCGCGTCGGATCGCGCGTTTCGTCGGCACAGATTTCGCAAGTGCCGCCTTCGCAAAACGTGTTGCAGCTTTGGCAGTTGCTGACTTGTTTGAGCGCGGTGTCCAAGGCGGCGGCCAGTTCTGCCGCACCTTCGCGGTTTTCCTGCAACAGGGTGTGCGCCATGCGCTGCGCGGTTTTCGCGCCCACGTTGGGCAGGATGCGCAGGGCTTGGATGAGGGCGGTGTAGGCGTTGGTGGTTTTTTTAGTGGTCATAGGCGGGTAACGTCAGGGATGTGCAAAACGGCAGTAAGGTGCAGGCTGCTTTCGGTAGGCTCAGTCACCTTGTCTAATTTTATTTTAATTCAATATAATCAAACGGATATGATTCTGGTAAATCTGCATGAATACTGCGGCACAGTGTGGCAAACCACTCCTGACCCTGTGGGGTTGTCTGCCCGCTTTCCATCACAGCATACCAGTCTTGGCACAAGAACATGAGCTGCAAAAACTGCGGAAAACCGATATGCAAATCCGCCAGCCGCTCAAGTGACAATTCGCCCAAATCGTGGTCGAAATAAAAAATGCTGCCCGAATTTTTGCCGATAAACCATTCGTCTCCCTGCCCCGCCTCGCCGATAATCCAAAAATGCTGCGCGGTATCGGGGTATTCGTCTGCCAGGCGGCGGTTGTGCAGAATGGCCTGTTCGTAGGTGAAGGGGATAAATTCGGCAACCGCTTCGGCAACATGAAAACGGGTCAGAAAATCCAAATAGGGCGCGGCCAAATCGGGTAGTTTGCCTTTATTGCCGATGGGTTTGGCGCGGGCAGGTAGGATTTGGGCAATTTCTGCTGAGGTTCTGAGTTTGAGGCGGTGCGGCATGGTTCATCTCGGGTTGGGGGTGCAGGCTGTCTGAACGCTAAAAATCTATTTGCCATGTGTAGGAAGCGGCAAATACGTCCAATACGGTATCGTAGGTATATAGCCGGAAATGGCGGTAAATACGGTGGTCGAAATCTTGGCGTACGGGCAGGCGTTCGAGCCACGGGCTGTTTTGGATTTCCACAAACGAAGGGCGTGTGCCGTCCGTATGGTGCGGCACAAGGTTTTCATAGGTATCCAGTTCGCAGGTACTGCTGGCAATCACGCGCTCAAAAATCAGGTAAAAGGGGACGAAATCTTGTGTTTCTCTGTCTTGGGTTTCAGGGTGCGAGTGGCGGATAAGTGCGCCGTTGAGTTCGCCCGTGATATGCAGTCGGGACGAGCTCTCAAATTGCGCGTTGTCCAAATAAACACAGTCGCGTCCGTAAAGCAGTCCGGCGGAAGTGGGTAGGGGTATGATAACGGGCATATCGTTCTTTCAATGGTGCAGGCTGCTTTGAGCCGGCCATCAGGCCTTCGGCAGGGTAACGCCTGTCTGCCCCATGTATTTGCCGCTGCGGTCTTTGTAGGACGTTTCGCAGATTTCGTCGCTTTCAAAAAACAGCACTTGCGCCACGCCTTCGCCGGCATAGATTTTGGCGGGCAGCGGCGTGGTGTTGGAGAATTCCAGCGTCACATAGCCTTCCCATTCCGGCTCGAACGGGGTCACGTTCACGATGATGCCGCAGCGGGCATAAGTGGACTTGCCCAAGCACACGGTGAGCACGTTGCGCGGGATGCGGAAATATTCCACCGTGCGTGCCAGCGCGAAAGAATTGGGCGGGATGATGCAGCAGTCGTCTTCCACGGTGACGAAGTTTTTCGGGTCGAAGTTTTTCGGATCGACGATGGTGCTGTTGATGTTGGTGAAGATTTTGAATTCGTTGGCGCAGCGGATGTCGTAGCCGTAGCTGGACGTGCCGTAGGAAATGATGCGGCGGCCGTCTTGTTCTTTGATTTGGTTGGGCTCGAACGGCTCGATCATGCCGTGCTGTTCGGCCATGCGGCGTATCCATTTGTCGGATTTGATGGTCATTGCGGATATCTTTCTTAATTAAAGGTGGGGGCAAGGGTTTTAAGGCTGCATGAAAAAGACTTATTGCCTGATAAAGTTACGGAAAAGCTGTTTGACTTTAACGGGAATCATAGTGGGTTGATGCAACACGGTTTGTTTGCCCTGCATATCGGTAATGGTGATGCGGTAGTGCTGTTGCATGTCGCCGGACTGGTAAAGCCATGGAGATTGCGCGGGGGTTAAGTTGTGTTCGGCGGTTTGCCCGACCCATGAGGTGTTGCCGATACCTTTCCCATGCAGACGGCTGCGTGCGCCTGCGGGTTGCTGCGGCTGCCATACAGGTTGGGTTGTGGCATTTGTGCTGTCGTCTATCACGGTTTCGGCACGCCCGTTTTCTATGCGCTCAATTTTCACAGAGCGCACCTGTTCGGCGTGTTTGAGCAGGATGGTAAAGCCGTAGCGATAGTTCGATTGCGCCGGGCTGTCTGTTTTGAGCTCCGCCCACACACCGCCTGCTTCTGTGACTTTGTATTCGTTGGTTTCTTTTCCAATGGGTATGTTGGGCGTACCCGATAGGCTGTTACAGGCGGCGAGTGTAATGACAAAGCTGCTGACGGCAAGTAGGGGTTTCATGGAATTTTCTTTTTTTAAGCTGGTTAAAAGGGTTTGCAGGCTGCCTGGAAAAAACATCAGTGACGGGAGCGGCTCGCCGCCAGCCCACGGTTAATAATATCTCTCATCACATCAGGTGTCCCACCCAATGGTTTGCCTACTGTTGTGCAGGCCATAGCGGCGGCAAGCAAATATGGCGTTAGTGGCGGTTGTTTGTGTAAATCGGGCAGGCTGGCATCTTGCTCTCCCTGCAAATGGGAAAAATCATCCTTTAATGTTCCCCGTCCGAAATGCTCGCTATACACCTTCATCCCATACATTTTGCCCTGCCCTGTGCGGCAGTTCATTTCTATTGTAACCACTATGGAAGAGCCTTTAGCCGATCTCATATCGGGAATATCTGCCGTTACATTCGTAATCATCGGATAAACAATCACATCCGGCTTTCCGGGTACTTCTGTAACCCCGATCGTGCTTAAATATATCGGATTCTCACCCTGTTTCACCATATCAAAACCCGTCTCGCTACCAGGTCGTCCTTGGGCATACAGGCTACCTGAAAATAGCAGTAAAGCCAGTAAAGCATTTTTCCACATCATCTTATTTCCTTTTTATGTTTCCTACTGTTTCCAGGCAGCCCTTTGGGAGACGAAGGCTACCTGAAATTTAATAAAAATAAAACGGCTTTTCCTTATCTGTACAGATACAGATATAGACAATCTTCCCCCAAGGCGAAGCCGTAGCCCTGCTGCCATAAATCGAAATAAGGGCGCAGAAAGTCGCTGTCGGGTTTATCGTCATACATCGGGTATTGCAGGTAGGCGGCCAAATATTCGTCTTCGTATATGGAATAATATGCTTCAGCCAACACTTGTTCGGGACTGTCTGGGTCGATATTGTCCTGCCGCCATTGGTAGAATATTTCGTAAAACAATTCGTCTGCCTCATTGAAATCTTTTTTCGGCAAACCAAAGCATATCCGCCTTACCGCGGTAAGGGTTTCAATCAGTTCCTCATCCCCGTAGAAAATGGCAAATTCGCGCAGCCCCTCCAGCAAACGTTCGCCGATTTGCCGGGCTCGGGCATCCTCTTCTTTTGGTGCAGACGGGGGGAACAGCAAGGTTTGTCCGTTGATGGACACCTGCTTTGCACCTTCCGCGGAACGGTAGAAAAAGGCGGGGGTATTGCCGCTATCAAGGATTTCCGTACTGCATTCGGCAGTAGCCTGATAAACGGGCAAAATGCGCTCCAGCAATTCCTGCCCGCGTTCCAGCGGATCGAAGACGGCGGCCACGCCTTCGCCGTTTGGCATGAAACTTTGGAATAAGCCCCAGAAAAAGTCTTCCCATCCGTGATAATCATCGGGCGTACACGGTTCTTCGCCTAGAATTTCAAATAGGTATTCCGCATATTCTTGTTGGGTCATGGGGTTCCCTTCGGGTTGTTTGGTTGCTTGTCCTGCTCTCTGAAAAGCAGCCTGCACGTCAGCGTTTCTGCGGCAGGGTCATGTTGGTGACGATGCCGCGGTCAAACTGCATATCGAAAACGTGCTTGCCCTCTTGGAAGACTTTGAATTTGCCGTTGGCCAGGCCGTTCACAAAGGTGCCGGTCAGCACCATGTTGCGCAATTTATCGCTGTTCATGTTGAATGGCGCGAGCATCAGGCTATGGCGGTTTGGGACGACGTATTGCCCTTTGCCGTGGAACTGGCCGTTTTTGAAGGCGCCGGTATAGACGCGGCCGTCCGCGCAGGTGAGTGCGCCTTGCCCGTGCGGTTTGCCGTGCAGGCTGGCGCCTTGGTATTGGCAGCCGTCGTGGGCGAATGTGTCGGCCCATGCAGGCTGAATGAGCAGGGCGGTCAGCAGGGCTGCGCTGCGGAGGAGGTTGGCGTGGTTCATTGTCGTCCTTGGTTGGGTTTTGAAGGGTGGCTGTGTCGGCGGGAAGATTGTTTCAGTCGGCCGGGCAATGTGCAGGCTGCTTTTGGCCGTTGCCGAACCGTGCTTCAAATGCCAACAGGGTTTCGGCAATGTCGCGCGGCAGGATGGCGAGGGTGTGTTCGCGCAGGGCGTTCGGTATGCCGTAAAAGGCTTCGGCCACCGCGCCGGTGATGGCGGTCAGGGTGTCGCTGTCGCCGCCCAGGGAGACGGCCAGGCGGATGGCGTGTTCGAAGTCGTCGCTTTCCAAAAAGGCGGTCAGGGCTTGCGGAACGGTGCCTTCGCAGCTCACGTTGAACAGGTAGGTGGGGCGGATTTCATCGCAGGTGCGGCCCATGAAATAGCCGAATTGCTGTTCGGTTTGTTCGCGGATGAAATCTTTGCTTTCGCCGGTGCGCGCCCAAAAGATGGCGGCGGCCACGGCTTGCGCCCCGTTGATGCCGCCGGGGTGGTTGTGGGTGATGGCGGCGGATTGTGCGGCGGCTTCAAGCGTCTGCTCCAATGTGTCGAACGCCCAACCGACGGCGGCCACGCGCATGGCCGAGCCGTTGCCCCAGCTGTTGTAGGGTTCGGGGGAGGCAGCCTGCACCCAGCTTTGGAAGCGTTCGCCGTATGCGCCGACCGGGTTGGGATAACGTTTGCACCAGTCTTGCATGATGGGGACGAGGTTGTCGGTGCAGCCTTGCAATACCCAGTCGGCCACGGCGGTGGCGCAAACGGTGTCGTCCGTGAAATCGCATGCGGGGTGGAACAGTTCGAATTCGGTGCTGCGGCAGTTGTCAAATTCAAAGCGCGAGCCGACGATGTCGCCGATGGTGATGCCGAGCATGGGGTGTCCTTTCTGGTGGATTGGGCGGACGAACGGGAAAGTGCAGGCTGCTTTCGAATGGCCTGAAAGCAGCCTGCACCAGCGGATTAGGAAGCGGAATCTTGATAATGAATCAGGATTTTTCCGCCTTGGCGTTGCAGGCGGATTTTGGTGCTGCTGCCGCTGGAGCATGCGCCGTCGCCTTCTACGGAAACCGTCAGGCTGTTGGCTGTGCGGCGGATGGTGGTTACTTCTTTATCGCGCGTGCCTGCATCGTCGCAAACATCGCTCTGCCAGCGTTGGGTGCTGTTTTGGCGTGTGAGTTTGTCGGGCAGGCCATTGCCCAAGCCGGTGTGTTTTTGTTGGCGGACGGCGTGGTAGGCGGCGTCAAGGTCGGTGCCTTGATAGGTGCAGCGCCAGTTTCGGGTAATGCCTTGGTCGGTGTTCGGGCCTTTTCGGCAGGAGAGTTCGCCGGCATGTGCCAACGGTGCGGCAAGGGCCAGCAGGATAAAGAGTTTTTTCATGATGTTTCCTTGGTTGGGGTGGGAGAAATGGTGTTTTGGCGGGTGCAGGCTGCTTTCGAATGGCCTGAAAGCAGCCTACACCAGCGGATTAGGAATCGGAATCTTGAGAATATGAATCAGGATTTTTCCGCCTTGGCGTTGCAGGCGGATTTTGGTGCTGCTGCCGCTGGAGCATGCGCCGTCGACTTCTACGGAAACCGTCAGGCTGTTGGCTGTGCGGCGGATGGTGGTTACTTCTTTATCGCGCGTGCCTGCATCGTCGCAAACATCGCTCTGCCAGCGTTGGGTGCTGTTTTGGCGCGTGAGTTTGTCGGGCAGGCCGTTGCCCAATCCGGTGTGTTTTTGTTGGCGGAAGGCGTGGTAGGCGGCATCAAGGTCGGTGCCTTGGTAGGTGCAGCTCCAGTTTTGGATAATGCCTTGGTCGGTGTTCGGGTCTTTTTGGCAGGAAAGTTCGCCGGCATGTACCAACGGTGCGGCAAGGGTCAGCAGGATAAAGAGTTTTTTCATGTTGATTCCTTGGTTGGGGCGAGAGAAACGATGTTTTGGCGGGTGCAGACTGCTTTCGAATGGCCTGAAAGCAGCCTGCACCGGCGGGTTAGGAAGCGGAATTTTGATAATGAATCAGGATTTTGCCGCCTTGGCGTTGCAGGTGGATTTTGGTGTCGCTCGGATTTAAGCATGCCCCTAAAAACAGATGCTCCACGGTAAGGCTGTTGGCCGTGCGTCTGATGGTGGTAACGGTTCTGTCGCGGTTGCCGTCATCATCGCAGGCGGAGGAATCTTGCCATTTACGCGTGCTGTTGCGGCGCGTCAGTTTGGCAGGGAGGGCTTCGATGCCGTAGAGGTCTTGTCGGCGCATGGCCTGATAGGCCGCATCCAAATCACGCCCTTGATAAGTGCAGTGCCAATGGTTTGTAATACCTTCGTTAGTGGCTGCCCCTTCTTTGCAGGAAAGTTCACCGGCATAGGCCAACGGTGCGGCAAGGGCCAGCAGGATAAAGAGTTTTTTCATGATGTTTCCTTGGTTGGGGCGGGAGAAACGGTGTTTCAACGGGTGCAGGCTGCTTTCGCCGTATTTTAGCATGCGGGCCGGTTCTCTGCCTTTGTTTTCAGGGCAAATTCATCGCCGATACAACACGCCGCCTTTGGCATTACGCAGGCAACGGGCAAGTGCAGGCTGCCTGCATGGTTTAAGGCACGGCCAGCACGGCGCAGTTGCACAAATCATCGCTTTCAAACGGTGTGATATCGCCTGCGCCCAAACCCGGCACAGGGAAGAGCCGCACGGTGAGCGGTTTGTTCAGGCGGAAGGCCATCGTGCCGGTGTCGCGCATGATGGCGGCGATTTTTTCCGCATCGGTATCGCCCGGAATGGGCACGGTGTCCAGCCCGATGCCGCACACGCTGCTGTACGTCAGCAGGGCGCGGATGTCGAATTGTGCGGCGCGGGTGGCGGCGGCCAACCCTTCGTCTTCGGTGACGGCCAGCATCAGGCCGGAGAAGCCTTGCAACTGTACGTTTTCCTGCGCTTTAAACACGCGCGTGAGCAGGGCGGAGACTTCCACCGTGCCGCTCGCGCCGAAATACGGCACGCCGAGCAGGCGGTAAAGTTCCGCCATGGAGGTGCAGTTTTTCGATGGCGCGGCGGACGTGTCCATGCCGATGTATGTCCAGCCTTCTGCCAGCGGTGTGGCGGCGATGATGCTTTGTACGCGGTCGATATGGTATTGCAGCGCGTTTTTCATGGCTGTGAAAGCAGCCTGCATCTGCGCGGCATGGGGTGCAGGCTGCTTTTCCAACCCGCGCAGGGCGGCGGCGAGCAAATCGGGTGTTTCCAAGCCGAACACAATGGCGTTGCCGCGTTCGCCGCGGTGATAACCGGCAGGGAAATAAGGGATGTAAGAAGCGCAGTTGAAATTCACGGTGAAATTGAAATTGCCTTCGCCGCGCGGGGTGATGCGGGCGATTTCCTGCACCACGGCAACCGATTTCCGGATTAAATCGTTGTCCAGAAAACCGTTTTCGTCTATGGGGACGTTCACGCAGGCATTGCACAAATCGCCGTATTCGGCAATCAGCCCGGGCAGCAGGGCGATTTCGGCATCGGTGCGCGCTTCGCCCACGGCAAAGCGTATCCGCAGGCCGTTTTGGTTCAGCTCGTTCAAAATGCGGCGGATTTCGGCCAATCCCTGCGCGGCGGCGTGCAGGCTGCCCGTGTCCAAATATTCGCCAAAGGGATTGCTGACGATGCGGACGGACTGCACCGTGTAGCCCTGTGCTTGGCAGGCGGCGGCAAGCGTGTCGCATTGGGCTTTGGCTTCGGCGAGGATGCCGTGCCACTGCGCCGTGTCGCGCGGCAGGACGGTGAAAGCAGTGATGGCGCGGACGCGGCAGAGTTCGGTGGATTGCAGGTTGGATGTCATGAGTGTCTCCTTGTGGTGTGTGATGAAAAAAAAGGGGGGGTGCAGGCTGCTTTTGGCGGGCGCGGATGGCCTTTGGTATTTCTTTCCAGGCAGCCTGCAAGCATCAATTGTATTCTTTTTCGTCTTCCCGCGCTTGCACGATATGGCGATGGCTGACATAGACCAGCAGGGCGGACAATATCGGTAGCAGCCCGATGTAGCAGCCCAAAAAGGTAAGCATCATATCGGGCATGTGGCGGGCGAACTGCTTCCATTTCCAACCCAAAAAAATAATCGGCAGTCCGAGCATCAGCCACAGCAGCGGCAGCGAAAGCCAGTTCCGCCAGAAAATGCGCAGGCTGCCGCGGATGGCGGCGAGCGGTGTTTTGTCGTTCAGCACTACCAGCGCGGGGGCAAACCAAATCACGGCAAACGGAATGAGATGGAAAACGACGCTAACTGCGGCAAGCCACGGAGACAATCCCTCCAACATCACATATCCGAGCAAGGGATGCATGGGGGCGAAATAGGCAACCAGCAGTATGGCGACAGCTTTCATCGCCACCGCCCAAACCAGGGAAAATAGCGCCAGCAGCAATAAGGCGCACACCGACAAAACTGCCAAATCGAGGAATTTATACCGGAATCCCGCATAAATATTGAGTATCGGCAAACGGTTGTCTTTATCCAAGGCTTCGGCCGAGAGCAGCAGCCCGCCGAACAGCGGAAAACACAGTATCCACAATACCGCCAAGCCCAAGCCTATCGCCGCGTAATATGAAATCCAAGGGTTCAGCAGCGTGACGGACAAGGCAAAAACACCATAGAAAACGAAAATCGTGAAACACAGTGCGATGGCCATCAGCAGCCACATCAACGGGCTTTTGAGAAACAGGCGCGCCGCTTCCGCCAGCCATGAAAATCCTGCATAAAATCGGGTTTTGCGTATGGTTAAATCGTCCATCGTTATCTCCAAAAAAAGTCGGGTTTCGGTTGCAGGCTGCCTGAAAAAGCAGCCTGCACCCCACTGATTACTCCTGCCAGCCGCCCAAATGCTGTGCCAGTTCGCCAATCATCAGCGACAGGCTCTGTGCCATCAGGATTTGCGAGGCAAACGCCAAACTGGCCGCGTCGTCGCCCTGCTGTTCGGCTTCTTCCTGCAGCACGTCCAGATACTGGATGCGTTTGAGCGCGAATTCGTCGGTCAGCACGAAGGCGATTTGTTCGCGCCACACCAAACCCAGCTGCGTTACCGTTTTGCCGCTGTCCAGATGGCGGCGCACTTCGTCCGCGGTCAAATCCTGTTTGGCGATTTTCACCACAGGCGCGGCATCGCCTTGGCCTTTCAGCTCGCAGGAATTGTCCAATTCAAAGCCGCCGTCGCACGCGCCGCGCAGCAGCCATTCGGTCATCAGGCTGCCGGGCGACTGTTTGGCCTGCGGCAGGCGCGCTTCCAGTCCGCCCAAGGCTTCGCGCAGTTTGGTGAGCAGGTTTTCGGCTTTGCTGCCTGCGCCGTTAATCAGCAAAAAGCCGTGCTGCGTGTCGCAAACGGCGTGCGTGCGGCCGGTTTTGGTGAACGCGCGCGGCAGCAAATCGTCCGTAATCTGTTCTTTCAATTCCTGCTTTTCCTTGCGGCCGACATGGCGTGCTTCGGCTTCTTGGATTTGGGCGATTTTGTCGTCCAGAATATCGCGCACCACGGCGGCGGGCAGCACTTTTTCGGATTTTTTCAGCGACACCGCCCATGTGTGCTGCGCAGGGAAGACGAGTTCGGGCGAAAAGCCGTGCGGCGGCGCGAAGCCTTCGCTGAACCAATCCAGGCCGGTAACGGGGGCGAATTCGTGTTCTTGCAGGCGTTCGTTCAGCGCTTCGGGCGTGAAATCGGGAGATTTGGGGAGGACGTAAAAGGTAATTTGTTTGAACCACATGATAGTGTTGCCCTGAATGGATAAAAGTGCGCCATTATAGCAAATCCGCCGTGCGCAGGGCTTCAAAAAGCAGCCTGCACCCTGCTGCAAACGGCGTGCAGGCTGCTTTTGGCGTTGGCGCGGACGGGGTGGCTGTTTTACAATGCGCCCGTACATTGTTCGGCGCAAGGCCATGAACATTTCGAACATATCAGGAAGGGCGAATGATGCAGGAGCAGAACGAAATTAAGACCGTGGACGTGGCGGCAGGCATCGTGTTCAACGCACAGGGGCAGTGCCTGCTCTCCAGTCGGCCGGAAGGCAAGCCTTATGCGGGCTATTGGGAATTTGCCGGTGGCAAGCTGGAACACGGCGAAACGGCATTGGCGGCATTGCAGCGCGAATGGCGCGAGGAACTGGGCGTGGAAATTACGCGGGCAACGCCGTGGCTGTGCAAGCGCCATGCCTACGAACACGCCCATGTGCGCATTTGGTTTTTCCGCGTGGCGGCAGGCGATTGGCACGGCGAATTGCAGGCGAAGGAGGGGCAGCGCTGGGCATGGCAGACGGTGGGGCGGTTTGACGTGTCGCCCATGCTGCCCGCCAACGGCGCGTTGCTGCGCGCATTGTCGTTCCCCACGGATTGGACGGGCGGTTTGGCAACGGAAGTGCGCGGCTGCGGCGAACGTGCGGACTGGTGTTTGCGGCCGCGGCATGCGGCGCAACCCGGCGGCCATGTGTGGCTGGCGTGGCACGAATGGGCGGCGGGCGGTGAGCCGTCATTGGCGGAATACGGCAGCGTGTGGCTGCTGGCGGATGGCGAAGCACAGGTGCAGGCTGCTTTGGCGGCAGAAGGCCCGGACGGCGTGATTTGGCGCATGGCGGATTCGGCACAGGCAAAAGCAGCCTGCACCCTGCTGCAAGAAGGATGCGGCCTGCCTTTGGTGTTGGCAGCGCCCGCACCGTTGTGCGAAACGTTTGAACGGCAATGGCGCGCTTTTGGGGCGCAGGCGGTGCTGCGTTTGGATGAGAGTGAATTAAAATCAGAATGATACGGCACTCGTTGCCGCCTTGCTTCATTTTTATTTTCATCCGCTCAATCCACTAAATTTATAAGTGCAGGCTGCTTTTGCAGCAATTTTGTCCGATATATTTGACATGAAAACGGCGCAATGCCATACTTATGTCAGATATATCGGACATTTTATTGAGGCTATGAACAGAGTTCGGCAGTTCCGCAAGCAGAAGCAGCTTTCGCAGCAGGCTTTGGCAGATTTGGTGGAAGTTTCGCGGCAGACGGTGAATATGATTGAAAATCAAGATTATAACCCGACCCTGTCTTTGTGTATCCGCTTGGCAAAAGCGTTGGATACGGATTTGAACGCGCTTTTTTGGGAAGAGGAAGATGAACAAATTCAACCGTAAATTGTTGGACGGCATGATTGGCAAGCAGGACGAACGCGAGCGGCTGGAAATGTATGAGCGGATGGCGGTGTGTTATGCGTATCTGTTTTGGGGTTCGCTGCTGGTGTGTTGGGGCAGCTGGCTGATTGGCTGGGAGGCCGGCCAAAATGCGGTTTGGCTTTTTCTTTTATTGGGCATTCCGGTGTACGGTTGGGCAAAACTCAACGATATATCGGACGAGGTGATTCCGTATCCCCAAAAGATAACGCCGGAAACGGCCAAAGAGGTGTTGAGAAAAGCACGGAAGGCTGCATTGCTATTAGGCCTGATGGCTGCTGTGATGGCGTTTGTTGCCGGCAAACTCTATGCAAAGGATGTGCCGTTCCTTTTGATTCTGCCGTTTGCGGTATTGCTGTTTTTGGCCATTGCTGGCGGCACATACAGCAGCGCGTGCATGCGGGTGAAAAAGACGTTGCGCGAATTGCGCGAAGACGAAGAGGAAGATTGATGTGCAGGCTGCTTTTAACGGGCGGATGGTTTTATAGATGTTGATTTTAAAAAATATTTTTGGAGATGGAAATGAAGAAGTTTCATCAGAATCTGTTGGATGGCATGATGGGGCGGAAAGATGAGCGTGAGCAGCTGGAGGCTTATGAGCGGCTGGCACTTGGTGCTGCTTATATTTTTTGGATTGCGCTATTGTTGAATTTGGTTGGAATGCTGGCGGATTGGGCACCGGCCAAATGGGCAGGCAGCGTGTTGCTGCTGATATTTCTGTTGGTGCACGGCTGGCCGAAGGGGAAAGCGCGTGATTTGTCAGACGATACCATTCCCAATCCACGGGCAATCACGCCCGAAACGGCACGCGGTATTTTGAAACAGGCGCGTTGGCGGTCATTGGCTTGGGCGGCTGCGACTTCCGTGCCGATTGCCCTGTTCATTAAAAACAAAGCACCGGAAGCCCCCAACGGCGCGATTGCCTTTTTCGGCGCGCTGGTGTTTGTGGTAGTGGGCGTTGCCATGTACGGCAGTGCGGTGAAAAAAGTGAAAGAGACCTTGCGCGAACTGAATGAAGGCGAAAGGGACGATTGAACGTGCAGGCTGCTTTTTCATTGGCAGATTAAAGCTATTTGGATAATGTATTGGGAGAAAAATGATGAACAAATTCAACCGTAAAATGGTGGATTCCATGCTTGGGCGGCAGGACGAGCGCGAACGGCTGGAAACGTATGAGCGGATGGCGGTGTGCTATGCGTATCTGTATTGGGGTTCGATACTGGTGGGGCTGGGCAGCTGGATCATGGGCTGGAAAGGCGGAGAGGTGGCTCTTTGGCTGTGGTTTCTGTTGGTTATTCCGTTACGCGGTTGGGCGAAAGTCAGTTGGTCGGAATACAACGATTTGTCGCCTACGGTCATTTCTTCATCCGAAAAAATCACACCGGAAACGGCCAAAGGTATCTTGCGGAGGGCTTTGAAAAATTCTTTAATTTTTTCAGGCGGTATCTGTGCCATGATTTTTGTAATGATGAAACGGAGAAGTCCCGAATCCCCCAATCTGTTAATTTTGTTTTTTGTGGGATTGATATTTTTGTTTATGGTGGTCGGCTGTTATTGCAGTGCGGACATGAAGGTGAAAAAGGCCTTGCGCGAGCCTCCGCGTGAAGATAAGGACGCAGAGGAGGATGAAGATTGATGAAACAGGTGCAGGCTGCTTTTGCGGCGTGCGTCACCTTGAAAAAAGCAGCCTGCACTTCGGTTTTCCGTTGCAGGCTGCTTTTTCAATTCAGGGCAATGGACGGGATTATGGTTGGCCGTCTTGCGCGTCCGCCGCATAGGGCAGATACACGTCAAACCGCGTGGATTTGCCCGTGTATTGATATGCAGGCTGCTTTTGCGCCAGAAATCCGCCCAAGCGCGGCCGCTTCACCACCACGCGTTTTTTGGCGGTTTCGCGTGCCGCGTGCAGCAGGGCTTCGTCGTCCTGCGCGGCGGACAGGCCCACCAGTTCATGAAAATACGCCATTTCCTTTTTCACGGCGGCCGATTTTTGGCGTTCGGGATACATCGGGTCGAGATACACCACGTCGGGCCGTCCGAAGCGGGCGGCGGTATCGGGCATGGCCTGCACCGCGTCGGCGTGTGTCAATACCATGCGCCGGGCGATGTCTGCCGTTTCCGCATTCTGCATGGCGCGCTGCCAGCCGTCGCACAGCAGCGCGAACACGGCGGGATTTTGTTCGAAGGTGCGCACCGGCAAACCCAAGCCCGCCAGCACGAAACTGTCGCGCCCCAAGCCGCCGGTCGCGTCCCACACGGTCGGGTGTGCGCCCAGGTTCACCGCTTTGGCAATCAGTTCGCCGCCGCCTTTCAGCCGCCGGTAAGTGGCCGCGTTGCCGTCAAAATCCACCGAAACCATGCCTTTTTCGCCCGCCTTGCCCAGTTGCAGGCCGTGTTCGCCGAAACACAGGAACACACCGCTTTCCGGCCTTTCGGACAATGGGGCGGCGGGCAGGAGGGCGGTCAGGTAATCGGGCAGGGGGTGGTCGGTATAAATCTTCATGTGCAGGCTGCTTTTATCGCGGATGAAAACCGCAATGATACGGCGTTGGCAACGCCCTTATGTACTTCCGTACACAGCGCTCGTTACCGCCTTGTCTCATTTTTATTTTAATCCACTATAATCCGCTGTATTCATTCGGCAAACGGGTCGATAGCGCGGCGGCGCTTCACCAAAATCCGCACGGCGCCGTCATTGTTTTTGTGCGGCTCGCAATAGGCCAGCACGTCGGGATGTGCCATCAGCCAGCGGCGCACCAGCGATTTGAGCACGGGCGTGTAGCCGCGCGAACCCAGTCCGCTGCCGTGCACGATTTCGCCGCACACGCCGCGTTTCTGCACAAATTCAATGAATTCGTTCAGCACCTGCTGCGCCTCTTCCTGCGTGTAACCGTGCAAATCCACATCAGCCACCACTTCGTAATAACCGCTTTGCAGGCGTTTGATGTCGTTCGCGCCCTGGCCGTTTTTGCTGAATGTGGCGGGAATTTCCAGTTGCAGGCTGCCTTCGCCGACGAAAAACAGGTTGTCCTGCTCGGCATCCGCCTGTTTCGGGCGCGGTTTGATGGGCGATTTGTCGCGCGGCGGAATGTATTGGTTGTGCGGCTTGATGGGCTGCACGCCTTTCATGGCTTCGGCAAAGCTGGTTTCCGCGCTTTCTTCGGCGGCTTTTCGGGCTTTGGCTTCGGCAGCGGCTTCTTCGCGCAGTTTGGCCTGCGCTTTGGCTTCTTTGTGCAGCGATTTGAGCTGGTCTTGGAAATTCATGGGGTGCCTTTAATTGATGTAGTCGTTGTCGCGCAGCTGTTTGTCTTCCGTTAATTGCCCCGCCACGATAAACACGGCAAACGCGATTAGGAACAGCCCCGCCATGGTCAGCGTGATTTTCAGGAAAAGCACGTCATCCCAAGATGGCAGCCAGATTTGCGACAGGAACAGCAGTATCCAAGCACAAAAAAGCCCCGTACAAATCCACAGGCAGGCAGTTTTCAGTTTACGCATCCTCTCGCTCCAAAATCACCACATAGGCCTCGCGTTTCCAAAACAGGAACATGCGGCGCACGTCTTTTTCCATGGTGACCACGCGCCAACCTTGTTTGGCATTGGTATTCAGAAATGCGCTGAACCGCACGGGATCGATTTTTGCCGTGCCGAACAGGAGAGAGGACAGTGCGTTTTCTTGGTAAATAACGGCTTTGTATTCTTTCATGATGATTCCTTTAAGGTGATGCGGATGGGAAAATGCCGGTGTGCATCGGTTGGCCGAACGGGAGTTCGGGCGGATGCAGGCAGCCTGCACTTATTTTTTCGCCAGCAGCACGCCGCTTTCGATATGCGGCGTGAACGGGAATTGGTCGAACAGCGCGGCCGCCTGCACGGTGTGCGTTTGCGTGAGCGTTTGCAGGTTGTCGGCCAGCGTGTCCGGATTGCACGAAACATAGATAATCGATTCGAACTGCGCCACCAGTTTCAGCGTTTCGCTGTCCACGCCTGCACGCGGCGGGTCGATGAAGATGGTGGAAAAATCGTAATCCGACAGGCGGATGCCCTGCGCGGTCAGGCGCTGGAAATCGCGCGCGCCGGTATAGGCTTCGGTAAATTCTTCGGCGGACAAGCGGGCAATGGCGATATTGTCCGTGCCGTTGGCCTGAATGTTCCATTGCGCGGCGGCCACCGAGGTTTTGGAAACTTCCGTGGCCAGCACGCGGCGGAAACGGCGTGACAGGGGCAGGGTGAAGTTGCCGTTGCCGCAATAGAGTTCCAGCAGGTCGCGCGGCGGGGTGCAGGCTGCTTTTTCGGCTTGGGCGCACGCCCATTCAAGCATTTTCTCGCAAACGCGGGCATTGGGCTGTGTGAAGCCGCCTTCCAGCTGGCGGTATCGGTAGGTTTGCCCGCAGACGGTCAGCGTTTCGGTAACGTAGTCTTCGCGCAACACGATTTTCTGCCCGCGGCTGCGCCCGATAATGCTAATGCCCAGCGCGTCCTGCAACGTGCAGGCTGCTTTTTGCCATTCGTCATCCAAGCGTTTGTGGTAAATCAGCGTTACCAGCATTTCGCCGCTCAAGGTGCATAGGAATTCGCATTGGTACAAGCGGTGGCGAAAAACGTCCTGCTGCGACAAAGCGTCCAACAGCCGCGGCATCAGCGCGTTGATGCGTTCGTGCGCCGGCGGAAACTGCGCCAGCTTGATGAGCGATGCGCTGGACGCTTTGCTGCCCGGCTCGAACATGGCATAGTTCATGGCGCCGCCCTCGTGCCAAATGCGGAATTCGGCGCGCATGCGGTAACCCTGTTCGGCAGACGCGAATACTTCGATTTCGGGTGCGCCGAACGGGGCAAGCAATGTGTGCAGGCGTTGGATTTTGGCGTTCAGTTGAGTGTTGTATGCAGCGGAAGACATGGCGGTTTGCGGTGGGTAAAAGGGCTTATTATAGCGAAAATCGGGTATAATCCAATCGAAATGACGAATTTTCATCAGGAGACGGAATAATGAGTTCGAATGAAAAAGACGCAGGTCTGGTGGCCTATGAACAGGGCGATTTTGCCGCCGCCTTGGCCGAATGGCGCCAGCTGGCGGAAGAAGGCAACCTGCAAGCCTGCCACAATATCGCCATCATGTACGAAATGGGTCAGGGCGTGGAAGCCGATTTGGCGCAGGCGCAGCAATGGTGCGAACGTGCGGCGCAAGGTGGCAGCGTGCCGGCGCAGGCGCATTTGGGCTATCTGCTGATTCAGCAGCAACAGCCGGAACAGGCGGCGCAATGGTGGACGAAAGCCGCACAAGCGGGCGATGCCGACGCGCAGTTCAGCTTGGGCCAGCTTTATTATTTGGGCCAAGGCGTGGCAAAGGACGACGAAGAAGCCGCCGACTGGTTTGAAGCCGCCGCCCTGCAAAACCACATGGGCGCGCAGTTCAATTTGGGCGTGATGTATGCCAACGGCCAGCGTTACGCCCATGCCAAATACTGGTGGACAAAGGCCGCACAGTCGGGCGACGAACAGGCGCAGGCTGCTTTGAAGCAATTGGCCGACATGGGCGTTTAACCATTCACAGGACGATTTATGAATTTGCAACCTTATCCGAAACCGAGCATTACCGAACGCATCAAAATCGCCGCGCATTACCTTTTGCCGCAGCTGCTGCTGACCCAATGTGCAGGCTGGTTGGCGCAAAGGCGCTGGGGCAAAGTAACCCATTTCATCATCGACCGCTTTGCGCGGCATTACCGCGTGAACTGGCAGGAAGCGCAAAAATCCAAACCCGGCGACTATGCCACCTTCAACGAATTTTTCACGCGCACGCTCAAAGACGGTGCACGCCCCATCATCGCCGACGAGAACACGCTCTGCCTGCCCGCAGACGGCCGCGTGAGCGAAAGCGGCACGATTGACGACAACCGCCTGTTGCAGGCCAAAGGGCATTTGTTCACGCTGGAAGATTTGTTGGCGGGCGATACCGAATTGGCAGCACAATTTCGCAACGGCACATTCCTGACCACCTATCTTTCGCCGCGCGACTACCACCGCGTGCACATGCCCTGCGCCGGAACGCTGCGCCGCATGATTTATGTGTCGGGCGAACTGTTTTCCGTCAATCCGTTTTTGGCGCAGCACATTCCCAACCTGTTCGCCCGCAACGAGCGCGTGGTTTGCGTGTTCGACACGGAATACGGCCCGATGGTGCAGATTCTGGTCGGCGCCACCATCACCGCCAGCATGAGCACCGTGTGGCACGGCGTGGTCAATCCGCCGCGACAAGACGGCGTGCGCGAGTGGCATTATCCTGCCGACGGCGAAACCGCTGTCCACCTGGCCAAAGGCGAAGAAATGGGCGCATTCCAGCTCGGCTCCACCGTAGTGAACCTGTTCGCCCCCGGCCGCGTTTCCCTGCACGAACGCTTGCAGGCCGGTGCGATAACGACAATGGGCGAATGCTTGGGTTGGGCGGTGAAATAACGCAGCCGAGTTAATTTATCCGCATAAAATCAACATGAAAAAGCAGCCTGCACTTTGAAATTCGGAGTGCAGGCTGCTTTTGACAACCTGTTCGCACCCTTAACAAACGTTCTCGTTAATCAAAAAAGGAATTCAAATGATCCATCAATGGACCAGTGCACCGTATCTTAAATATGCCGGCTATCTTGGCAAAACAGAAGAAGATGAGAGTGCTATCGCATGGAATAGTCCGGCACTGGGTACACCGCTGCCACCGCTGTCCCAATGGAAAACCCCGACGCTGGTGCAGTACATTGGCGACAGGCGTATCCGCAAACCCAGAATCATTGCCGATGCTGTTTCTACAGGAGGGATTCATCTGATCAGCCAAAAAGCAGCCGATGCGCTGCACGATATTTGGGACAAACACGCCACCCTGTATCCCGTGCTGCTGGAAGACAAACCCGAAGAGCCTTATTACATGGTGGTGGTGCATACCGTGATTGACTGTTTGGATCGGGAGCAGTCCATTGGTTCTAAGGCACTCGAAGAAACTGCTCGTGGACAAAAAGGTTATTTTGACACGGTGACCGAATGGGTGATGCGCGAGGAAGAAATCGGAGATAACGAATTGTTCGTGCTTCCCGACAGCGATACAGAAATTTATACCACCGAGGCATTCAAACAGCGGGTGCTGCAGGCGGGTCTGACGGGATTTGGCTTTGTCCGATATTCTTATGACGACGAACCCTTTATCAGCTAACCGAACATGAAAAAGCAGCCTGCACTTTGGAAAATGAAGTGCAGGCTGCTTTTTTATTTTTACCGACGCAGGCTAAACCCGCTGAACCTTGCGGACTTGCGGAATGGTGTGCAGCGCGGCCATAATCGCCTGCAAATGCGCCGCGTCGCGCACGTTCAAATTGAAACGGAATTCGATAAAGCCTTCCGTGCCGGCCTGCGATTTGGACAAGGTGTCCACCGAAGCGATATTGCCGCCGGTTTCCGAAATGGCCGCCGCCATTGAAGCAAGCAGCGCGTGGGCATCGGCCGAAGAGACCACCACCGCCGCATCATACATTTTTTCAACGCCGGCCGGCAGGCTTGCCCAATCGGCGTCCAGTTGTTGCTCCGGCTCGGATTTCAGCAGCACGGGGCAGTTTTCGCGGTGGATAATCAGGCCTTGGTCTTTCACCATCACGGCGCGCACCGCATCGCCCGCCACCGGCATGCAGCATTTGCCCAAATGCACGCGCGCGGTTTCGCTGCCGTTAATCTGAATCGGGTTGAGCTTCACTTCGCCGCCGTCCAAATGGTTGCCCGCCAGCTCGGCAATCTCCATCGCCACCGCCACCGGCAGGGTCAGCCCCATGCCCACGTTATACAGCACGTCTTCCAGCGTCTGGTCTTTGTTTTGCAGATGGTGCAGGTATTGGTCTTTGAGTTTGTCCGACTGGGCGACTTCTTTCGGCAGCAGGCTGCCCAGGGCTTGGGCCAGCAAGCGTTCGCCCAAGGCGATGGCATCGTTGCGGCTGGTGTTTTTCACATAACTGCGGATGGCGCTGCGGGCGCGGCTGGACACGGCAAAATTCAGCCATGCCGGATTCGGCTTGCCGTTGGGCGATGTGATGATTTCTACTGTGTCGCCCGTTTTTAATTTGGTGCGCAGCGGCACGGGGATGTGGTTCACTTTCGCGCCGATGCAGCGGTTGCCGATGTCGGTGTGGATGGCATAGGCAAAGTCGATGGCGCTTGCGCCACGCGGCAAAGTGATGATTTTTCCTTTCGGCGTAACGATATACGCTTCGTTGGGGAACAAATCGACTTTGACGTGTTCCAAAAATTCAAACGCATTGTCGCTGCGCGATTGCAAATCCAAAATATTTTGCAGCCATTGGTTGGTGCGCAGCGTGGTTTCGTCTTCCACGGAATCGCCCGCTTTATAAGCCCAATGGCTGGCTACGCCCACTTCGGCGACTTCGTGCATTTTGCGCGTGCGTATCTGCACTTCAATCGGTAGGCCGTACGGGCCGTTGAGTGTGGTGTGCAATGATTTGTAGCCGTTGGATTTCGGAATGGCGATATAGTCTTTGAATTTGCCGGGTTTGGGCTGATACAGGCTGTGCAGCGCGCCCAAAGCGGCATAACAGGCCGGAATGCTGTTCACAATCACGCGGAAGCCGTAAATATCCAAAACTTCTTCAAATTTCAGATGCTTGCTCAACATTTTCTGGTGAATGTTGTATAAGTTTTTTTCACGGCCGCGCACTTGCGCTTCAATATTGTGCCCCACCAGGCGCAGGCTGATTTCGCGCAACACGCGGTCGATGACATCGTGGCGGTTCTTTTTGAACGCGGTCATGGCGCGCTGCAACACGGCATAGCGGCGCGGATGCAGCGCTTTGAACGCCAAATCCTGCAATTCGCGGTACACATGGTTCAGCCCGAGCCGGTTGGCAATGGGGGCATATACTTCCAATGTTTCGGTGGCGATGCGCACGCGGCTGCTTTGGCTTTTCGCGCCCAGCGTCCGCATATTGTGCAGACGGTCGGCCAGCTTGACAATGATGACGCGCACGTCTTTGGTCATAGCCAAAATCAGCTTGCGGAAACTTTCGGCCTGCTGCTCGGCTTTGTTGTCGTATTTCAGGTTTTCCAGTTTGGAGAGTCCGTCCACCATTTCGGCGATGGTGTTGCCGAATTGTTCCGCCATTTCGCTTTTGGAAACGTCCGTGTCTTCCAGCACATCGTGCATCAGCCCGGCGCACAATGTTTGAATGTCCATGTGCCATTTGGCCAATTCGGTGGCCACGGCGATGGGGTGGGTGATATACGGTTCGCCGCTTTTGCGCGTCTGCCCGTCGTGCGCACGGAAGGCGTAGGCACAGGCTTTTTCCAGCAGGTGGCTTTCTTCATCGGTGAGGTAGGCGGCATGCCGGAACAAAAGCTCGCGCGCAGGTGCAGTAATGGGGTCGTAAGTCAGGGAAGCTGGAATGACGGGCATGGCGGATTCTTTGAACGGGATGGGGCTGGAAAATAGGAAAGTGCAGGCTGCTTTGAACGGTGATTCAAAAGCAGCCTGCACTTTAGCGGATTATCGGTTACGCGACAAAATATCGACGCCGACTTGGCCGGCTGCAATTTCACGCAATGCGGTAACGGTGGGTTTGTCGTGGCGAATATCGTCCACCAAGGGCGATGTGCCGTTTTCCAGTTGGCGTGCGCGGCGTGCGGCGGCCAGGGTCAAATCGAAATGGTTGGGAATGTGCGGAGTGCAGTCTTCCACGGTAATGCGGGCCATAATGTTTCCTTAGTTGTCCAAAGCAGGCAAAAGCAGCCTGCACCTTAAAAGCGGGAAGAGACGGCGCGAAGCCTTATCTCTTTTTTACGTTAAGCAATGATATTTTAAGTGTTCTGCAACACTTTTTCAATGCTGGCGACATGGTTGCGTTTCAGCAGGCGAGCGGCTTGGAAAATGCACCAAAGCTCTTCTTCCGCCTGTTGCAGGCTGCGGTTGCTCACCACATAATCGAACGTCAGCGCCTGCTGGATTTCATCGACCGCCTCGCTCAAACGGCGGGCAATGACTTCCTCGCTGTCGGTTTGGCGTTGGCGCAGGCGCTGTTCCAGCACGGCCAGGCTGGGCGGCAGGATGAAAATGCTCAATGCTTCGGGCAGGGCTTTGCGGACTTGCTGCGCGCCCTGCACGTCGATTTCCAAAATCACGTCATAGCCCTGTTCGCACATGGATTGCACGCTTTCGTAGCTCGTGCCGTAATAATTGCCGAACACCTGCGCGTGTTCCAAAAACGCGCCTTCGCCCGCCAGGCGGACAAATTCTTCTTCGCTGACAAAATGATAATGCTGCCCGTTCACTTCACCGGCGCGCGGCGGGCGCGTGGTGTGCGACACGGACACGCGCACGTTTGGATGCTGCTGCACCAACCGCGATACCAGCGTGGTTTTGCCGGTGCCGGAAGCGGCGGAAATGACAAAAATATTACCTTTGCTCATGGCTGCTCCTTAAAATGGTTTAAATGGCCGTTTCGCCAGTTTCGCCCGTGCGGATGCGGATGACTTCTTCCACCGGCAGCACGAAAATTTTGCCGTCGCCGATTTTGCCGGAGCGCGCGGCTTCGATAATCGCTTCCACGGTGCGCTCGATTTGGTCGTCGGGCAGCACCACTTCGATTTTGACTTTGGGCAGGAAATCCACCGCATATTCCGCACCGCGATACACTTCGGTGTGTCCGCGTTGGCGGCCGAAGCCTTTGACTTCGCTCACTGTCATGCCTGTGATGCCCAGTTCGGTTAAGGCTTCGCGCACGTCGTCCAGTTTGAACGGCTTGATGATGGCTTCGATTTTTTTCACGATACGGCTCCTTTGGTCGGGTTGGTGTGATGTGCAGGCTGCTTTCGAAGATGGGAAAAGCAGCCTGCACGTTAGATTTTACGGGGCAACGCTATGAATTATATTTTTTAATGTTGATGTTAAATGGTATTTCTGAGTGCAGGCTGCTTTCTGGTTTAAGCACGGTGCAGCAACATGGCGTCGCCATAGCTGAAAAAGCGGTATTCCTGTTCGATGGCGTGCCGGTAAATTTCGCGGATACGTTCGCTGCCGGCAAAGGCGGACACCAGCATCAGCAGCGTGGATTTGGGCAGGTGGAAATTGGTTATCAGGCCGTCAATCACGCGGAACGTGTAGCCCGGCGTGATGAAAATATCCGTGTCGCCCTGCCCGGCATGCAGGCTGCCTGAACGTGCTGCCGATTCGATGGCGCGTAACGATGTGGTGCCCACCGACCAAACGCGGTTGCCGCGTGCTTTAGCGGCTTGGATTTTGGCAACGGTGGCTTCGGGCACATCAAACCATTCGCTGTGCATTTTGTGTTCGGCAATATTGTCCACGCGCACGGGCTGGAACGTGCCTGCGCCGACATGCAGCGTAACCTCTGCAAATTCTACACCTTTTTGCTGCAATGCGCTCAAAATTTCGTGGGTGAAATGCAGCCCTGCGGTGGGGGCAGCCACGGCGCCCTGATATTTGGCATACACGGTTTGGTAGCGCGCGTCGTCGTTGTCGTCGGCGGGGCGCACGATGTAGGGCGGCAGCGGCAGCGCGCCGTATTCTTCCAGCAGCGTATAAACATTGTGCCGGTGGTGGAATTGCAGCTTGAACAGTTCGCCGACACGTTCGGTCATGGTGGCGTGCAGGCTGCCTTCAAATATCAGCTCGGTGCCGGCTTTTGGCGATTTGGACGAGCGGATATGCGCCAGCGCGGTGTGTTCGTCCAGCACGCGCTCAATCAAGGCTTCGATTTTGCCGCCCGTGGCCTTCTGCCCGAACAGCCGCGCCTTCATCACTTTGGTGTTATTGAACACCAGCACGTCGCCCGTTGCAATATAGTTCGGCAAATCGGGAAAATGCCGGTCTTCAATCGGCTGGTTGTGTTGCGCCACCAACAGGCGGCTGCTGCCGCGCACGGCGGGCGGGTTTTGGGCAATCAGGTGTTCGGGCAGGTGGAAATCGAATTCGGAAATGTGCATGGCGGTATCGGCAAAGTAAAACGGATATTATAGACGGTTTTGGCCGATAAAGTGCAGGCTGCTTTCGGGCGGTTGTGTGGCATATTTCCCATTCATGCGCGCCGTATTGCCGCAAAAACGCGGAACGTGTAGCCTAATCGGTGCAATCGCTATACAATAACGCGATTTTGCCGCAGCGGTGCGCGGATGCCCGCAGCATTCCGTGCGGCGTGTGTGATGAATTGAAATTAATTGTTTAGGAGTATGGTTATGGGTTCGATTCCAGTGGCCGGGCAGGGTTCCGGTCCTTATATGTTGATTGCTTTTGCGGTCGGTTTTTGGGGCATTTGGTCGGCCAACCGCGATATGAAGTCTTTGAGCGAGTCGTTGGTCATCATTATTATTGCGATTGCCACCAAGGCATTGATGGAATGGAGCGGTATGCCCGAATTTGACAGTCAGTTGCTGACGATTTGGGGCTTGCTGTATGTTTATTTGGTGGTGATTTTCGAATTGGTGAACCGCTTTTCGGGCAGTATGGCGAGCAATCTGATTATTTCCGTGGGCGGCGCCATCGGGTATTTCGGCTTGTCGCGCTATCTGTTTTCAGAAGCCGGCATGGCCATGGTGAAAGGCTGGCTCGCTTAATCACCGCTGCACACAAAAAAGCAGCCTACACTTTGGGAAACTGAAGTGCAGGCTGCTTTTTTCGTTGATGATATGATTAAAACGCCTTGTTCAACTGGATAAACACATCGCGTTTGGTGTAATCGCCGTAAAACGGGTGGTTGCTGCGCGTTTGCTGCCAACGCCACACCAGGCGCGGCATGATGCCCCACCATTGGACTTTGCGGTTCCAAAGCGACACAGCGGCGGAACGTTCGTGGTCGATGCGGATGTAGTTGAACGGAAAATTCGGGCGGTCGTAGGTGCGTTTCGCCCACGACAGATTCACCGACGTGCCGAACTGTGCCGGCCATTGCTGCGTCCAGCCGACACGAACGGCTTGGCGGCGGTAGGCATCGCTGGCGTCTTGTGCGGTTTTGCGCGTCCAGTCCGTGCCGAGCGTCCAATACTGCGTGCCGCTGGGCACAAACAACCATGTGGCGGACGCGGTGCGCAGGCGGCCTTCCAAATAGCGGCGGTCGTCATAATTCTGTGTGGCGTGCGCGGCGGAAAGCATCAGCTGGTTGCGCGCGGTTAGCCAATACGACCAGTCGATGCCAATGCCCAACTCGCGCGAATAGCCGTCGCTGCCGAACCAGCGGCGCTCGAAATAGGGCTGCACCACGGTTTCGGAACGGCCTGTCTGATAACCGAATCCGGCTTTCACGCGCACGGCCAAATCGTCGAAACGGTGGTTGTCCCAATAGGTTTTGCCGTATAGGTCGGCGCCGTAACGCAGGGTGAAGTGGTCGGCCAGCCATTTTTCGCGCGACACGCTGCCGTAATACGAGATGCCGTGTGCGGATTCGGGCGGATTGAGCGACCATGCGCCGATGATGTAGCGGTCGGGCGTGTTGCCCACGTTTTTGTCGTCCAGGTAATTGCCGTTCACTTGGAATTTCCAGTCTTCCCGCGCTTTGATGCTGTTCAGGTAGGTTTGGGCGACTTGGTGGAATTCGGGCGGCAAATCGGTGCGCTGCGCGATTTCTTCAAATGCTTTGGCGGCGGACGGGTAGCGGTAGTCGCTGTGCAGGGTTTGCGCCAGCGACATTTGCGCCACGGGCATATCGGGCTGCTTGTCCAAGGCAAAGCGGAATTTTTCGATGGCTTGGGCGTAATGGCCGTCTGCGCGCGCAATTATGGCTTCGGACAGTGCAATCGGCACTTCTTCGTTGCCGTCGGGCAGGCGGCGGTACAAGGGCAGCAGCAGGCGCACGGCGGGCGTGTTGTTGGCGGCGATGGCCGAATAAAACGCCTGTTTCAAAAGTGCAGGCTGCTTTTGCAGTTCTTCCGATGAAATGGTCAGACTGCCGGATTCGCTTTGTTGCGGCGGTTGGGGTGGTGCGGGCACGTCTGCGGGCGGCTGTTTGTCGAAGTGTTCTTCCGGTGCGGTGAGCGACTGTTCCACTTTGGGCGGCAACGGGGCAGCCTGCACTTGTGCGGCGAATAGGGCGGGCAGCAGCCAGAAAATAGGGCGGATGTTCATAAAGCGTTGGTTTGGGGTGGTTGCGGGTAATACAAAACCTGCCTGCCGCGATGGGGCAAGCAGGTTCGGGTACTCAATTAAACGGTGCGATTATAGCACAGCGGATAGAGCGGAACGTTATTGCTTGTTGCCGCTGAACACGCCGAAGCCGCTGTCGCTCCATTTGCTGGTGCTGCCGTCCGAATATTGGTATTTGCCGGCAATCGCGGCTGCATTCGCGCCATAGAAGCCGCCTTCAATGCTGCGGTCGGATCCGGTGCCGGAGAACGTATTACCGTTGATGTTGGCGGTGAACACTTTCGTGCGCATATAGTTGTAGTCGCCCGAATTAATCGTTACCGACAGGTTGCGGTTGGCAAAATCGGCTTTCGCGGTGAAGCTGCCTTGAGTAAATACATAGCCCGGATCGACATTCACCAAATTGCCGTTTTCATGCCGCACCACGCGCTCGCGGAAGTGCAACACTTTGCCGCTGTAATTGGCCGTGCCGGTCGGGATTTGGTCTTGCGGCGTCAGGTTGCCCTGCACGAACAGCAGGCCTTGGTCTTTGCCACCCGACATAATCTGCGCCGCACCCGCAATCACATTGCCCGCATTGTTGAATGCATAATAATTCATGCCTTTCTCGAAGCCTTGGTTGGCGGCGGGCAGGGCGATAGAAATGCCGTCCACCACCAAAGTTTGGATGCCTTTGCTGATGGCTTGGTTGGTTTCGGCCATCGGCAGTTTCGCATCGGTCAGTTGCTGCTGCTCAGGCAGTTTATAATAAGTCGATTCGGTTACTGCGCCGCTGCTTGGCGGAGTCGGCGTTGGGGTTGGCGCAGGTGAAGGAGTGGGTGCAGGGGCGGGGGTATTGCTGCCTGTGCTTGCCTGCGCACCGAATACACCGCTCGATTCGTTGGCTTTTTGCGCATTCAGGCGGTACATACCGGCCAACTGGTCGGCCGCCGCACCATAGAAGCCGCCGGCAAAGGTTTTCTCTTGTCCTGCCGCATTGGTGAACGAATTGCCTTGAATCACGCCGTCAAAATGAATGGGCGCGCCGGCCAGTTCGGACGCATTCGGACGACCTTGGGTACGGCTGCCCGGATCGCTGATGTCGATACCGATGGTTTTATTGTCGAAGTTCACGCTGGCTTTCACTTTAGTGGCGCGGCCGCTGGTGTACAAATCCTCCGTGTTGGGCGCATTCACACCCCATGACGGGTCGGCGGTCATGAACGGCAGGCCGGCAGTGGCGTCGCTGCTCGGTTTGCCGAAATGCAGGCCGGTACCGTTGTATTCCACCGTGCCGGTTTTCACGGCCACTGTGTCCGCGCCTGCTGCCGTGCCTTGCACGAACAGGCCTTGGCGGATGGCCATCACGCCGGAAGAAGTATCGACCACCGCGCCATAGCGCACGTCGGGCAGAATGTCGCTACTGTGGATGGATTTTGCGGTTTGGTTATTGGACTCTTCGGTTTCGTAGCGTTTTTGGCCGGTGGTGGCGGTGGCGATTTTCACGCCGTTCAGCACCACTTCGTTTTTGCTGCGGCCTTCGGGGTTTTGAATGCTGCCGTATGAGCTTTCATCGGATTGGCGCATAGCATCGGTACTGAGCACGCCGCCGGAAACGCCGCCGGCATTGGGTTTCATGCGGCCGTTGTTGTCTTGGCCGAAGCCTGTGGCTGCGCTTGGTTGGGGCGGTTGCGGCTGTGGTTGCGGTGCAGGCGCCGGAGTGGGCTGCACGTTGGCAGAAGCAGCCTGCGCGTTACGGATATTTGCGCTGTTTTTCGCGGCGTTCAATGCAGCGGCGGCCTGTGTTTTCTCGGCTGGCGACAAGGCGGCATCTTGGGCTTTGGTTTCTGCATCAGCGATGGCAGCCTGCAATGCGGCTTTGGCATTGTTGATGGCTTGGTTGGCCGCGGCGGCTTCTGTGGCGGAGATTTTGCCGTCATTGTCGGTATCGTGGTTGCGTGTCAAAGCAGCCTGCACGGCTTGGGCTTTGGTGGCGATATCGGCAATGGCGTTATCTGCGGCAGTTTTGGCGGCACTCGGTTGTTGTGGGGCAGGCGGTTGCGGTGCGGGTGCCGGAGTGGGTTGCACGTTGGCGGAAGCAGCCTGCGCGTTACGGACATTTGCGCTGTTTTTCGCGGTGGTCAATGCGGCGGTGGCCTGCGTTTTTTCGGCAGGCGACAAGGCGGCATCTTGGGCTTTGGTTTCTGCATTGGCAATGGCAGCCTGCAATGCGGCTTTGGCATTGTTGATGGCTTGGTTGGCCGCGGCGGCTTCTGTGGCAGAGATTTTGCCGTCATTGTCGGTATCGTGGTTGCGCGTCAAAGCAGCCTGCACGGCTTGTGCTTTGGCGGCGATATCGGCAATGGCGTTATCTGCGGCAGTTTTGGCGGCGCTTGGTGTGGACGGCACGGTCGGGCGGGACTGGGTGCTCGGTTGTCCGCCGCCGCCACCGCCGCCGCAAGCGGTCAGTGCCAGGCTGCACGCAATGGCCAAGGCTTTTAAAGTGAAGTTTCCGGTGTTCATTGTTTTCTCCTGTGGGTGGTTGTTTTGGGGTAAATCGGTTTCAAATCAGTGGGTGCAGGCTGCTTTTCATGATGATGGCGTTACGTTACGGACATTCCGCCCGGCTGCAAAAGCAGCCTGCACGTTGGGGTTTCAAGTGCAGGCTGCTTTGGAAGGGGGATTCGGGAAGCAGCCTGCATGAGGCATTACCATTTGGCTTCGAGGTTCAGCATATAGTTGCGGCCGGGTGCGGAAAAGCGTTGGATGCCCGCGCCCGTGCTGTTGTCGATACGGTTCACCATGCCGAACTCGCGGATGCTGCGCAGGCTGTCCCATGTGTAGTATTGCTTGTCGAGCACGTTAAACACGCCGGCGCGGATGGTGAAGTGTTTGCCGATTCGGTAATGGCCGATTAAATCGAGCACATAGTAATTGCGCCCGTATTTGGCATACGGCCAGGGGTTGTCCAAATCTTCGTAGCTGTGGACGGTTTCGCTGGGGCGTTTGCGCTGGGTGTAGCTCAAATTGGCCTTAATGCCCCAGTCGCCACCTGGACGCGTATAGCCGACACCCAGCACCGCGCTGAACGGGGCGAGAGCGTTAATCGGTGTTTTGCGGCCGGTTTCCTGAACGGAATGCCCTTTCAGGTAGCTAGCGGTGAAGGTGGTCACCATGCCTTTGGGCAGGCCGATGCTGTCCATCTTCCATTCGCCGGACAATTCCAAACCTTTGATTTGCGCGGCATCGCGGTTCACGTTTTTCCAAGTGGGCGCATGGTAATCGCGGGCTTGGGTCGCGCCGGTGGCCGGATTGTAGTAGCTGCTTTGTTTCACGCCGATGTAGGCAAAATCGATGAAGTTGTCGTAATCGGTTTTAAAGCCGGACAGCATGATGTTACCCAAACGGCCTTTGCCGGAAATGCCCAATTCCAGATTGCGGGCGGTTTCGGCTTTCAGGTTCGGGTTTGCTTCCACGGTAAAGTCGGGATGCGGGAAGTTAAACCACATTTCGTCGGTGGTGGGCGCGCGGAAGGCGGTGCTCCATTTGGCCATCACCGTCCAGTTGGGCAGGAATTTCCAGTCGATACCCAAGCTGTAACTGGTGGCGCTGAATTTCGGCGATGCGTTTTCCAAACCTGCCTGCCGCATGGACATGATGACTTTTTCGCTGGGCAGCGTGCGGTTGTGAATCCAGTCGTGGCGCGCACCCACGGCCAAGCGCAGCGAATCGCCCAGTTGGAATTGGTTGTTCCAGTACACATGCCGTTTTCGGCTTTCCGCTTCCATAAACAGCTCTTCCGCATTGAGCGCTGACGTGGTCACGCGTGTGTTGTAGGCGCGTACCCAGCGCGTGTAGTTGTCGTTTTCGTTGGTGGCTTTGCTCCAACCCAAACCGTAGTTCACATTCCATTTCCAGCGGCCGAGGTCGATGCTTTTTTCGGCACGCGCGTCTATTTGCTGGGTTCTTTGCACAATGCGGCGCAGCGAGTAATACACTTGCGCATTCATGCCCTGCTGGGCAAAATCGTTGGGCAAATCCCACGTCATCGTGCTCATCTGGATGTTTTGGCGGTTGTAGTTCAACGTCAGTTTGTCCCACAATCCGCTGTTGGCCGTGTGTTCGTATTGCACGCCAGTGCGTTTGATGTAGGAAACGTCGTTGCGGTTGCGCTGGGTGGTGAGTGGGCTGCCGGTGAAGTCGGCAGCAAAGAGGTTGGACAATTCCTCGGTTTCACGGTCCATGCGGTAATCTTCATACATCCAGTTCAGATAATGCCGCTCGTTGAAGTGGTAGCCCAGTTTGATTAAGGTGGATTTGGAGGTGTATTCCTGCGGGTCGGCAAACGCACGCATTTTGCCGTAGGAACCCCAGTCGGAAATGTGGTTGTTGGCGCGGCTTGGGTCGAACAGGCCTTCTCGGCGCGTGTTGCGGTATTCTTTCACGGAACCGTCGTTTTTGTTTTTGACTTCGTGGCCGGAACGTTTGGTGAACACGAAGCGCGCGTCGAAGCCTTTCAGGTAGCCTGCGGCATCCACGCTGCCGAAGGTGCTGTTGTCGCGGCTGGCGCGGCCGCCTTTCACGGCGAAGTAATACGGTTTGTCGGCATCGACCACGTCGCGCGGCGATTTGGTTTGATAGGCCACTGCGCCGCCCAAGGCACCGCTGCCAGATGTGAGCGAGTCTGCGCCTTTGCGGATGGTGACTTCGGAAATGTTTTCCAATTCGTTGGCATTGCGGTTGGCGTTGTAGTTGCCGTATGCGCCGAACAGTTCTTGGAAGCCTTCGGAAGAGCGGCTTTCCGCCTGTGCCAGGCCGTCAATGGTGATGGCGACGCGGTCTTTGTCCACGCCGCGGATGGTGAAGCCGTTGCTGCTGCCGCGTCCGCCTTCCACAACGGTCACCGCGGGGTCGTAACGCACCATGTCGCGCATATCCTGCACCATGTGTTCGTCCATCATTCTGCGGGTGGTGCGGCGCTCGCCCAGTTTTTGCGGCGGTTGGCGCGTGCCGATGACTTTAACATTTTCTAATTCTGTGCCTTTGTCGGGTTCTGCGGCCCATGTGGGAAACGCTGCGGAAATGAGCATGGGCAGAATGCAGAGTTTGAAAGATGTGTTCATTTTGTATATATTTGATGAGTATGGGAAAATTAAGGTGCAGGCTGCTTTTTGGAGGGCAAAGACGGTATAAAACGGCACCATAAAATTGTATGCGTGCCGTGTTTGCCGACTGTGTTGCAGGCTGCTTTGGAACGTGCAGGCTGCTTTTTACTTACGGGCTGACCAAATGCGAGGTATCCGTGCTGGTGTCTGCCGCGTTATATTCGCGCCGCGTGCCGCCAAAAGACGCATTCAGCGGGCTGTTGCTGCCGAAGTTCACCGTGCCGCCGATTTCGCCGCCGGAAGGATGCTCCAACGTGCCGCTGTAAAAGCGTTCTTCTTTGGCGAACAATCCGCCGCTGACTTGGCCGGTATGCCCGCCGGAGCTGGCAGTGCCGCTGAACTGGTTGCCGTTCACGTTCACATCGCGCATTTCAATCGAATCGCCGAACTCCGAATTGCCGACAATCGTACCGCCCAGTTTGCCGGTGTTGAAGTTCACCGTTAAGAACGAGCCGGTAACGACTTGTCCGGTGTTGTACGGCGAATAACGCGTTTCGTAGCTGGAAGTGACGGCGCGGTCGTTTTTCACGCGCAGGCCGATGACTTCATACGTTGCCTTGCCGGTGGGGCGGCCGGCGGTATCGACGCCTTGCAGTGTGTCTGTCGGTGCAGGTGTGCCGCCGGCAAAAAGGCTGACGGTTTTGCTGGGCGACATCCATGCGCCGAATTGCATGCTTTTCAAGCGCAGCGCATTCATGCCGGTGGACGTTTGGTTGGTGCAGCAGGCAATCATTTTGCCGCCGCTGTCCAACGGCTGCATGGGGTGGCTGTTGGGCAGGACGCGCGCCGAAGTGCTGGAAGAGGGCATAATCAGCGTGTTGTATGTGCCGAAATCGTAATATTTGCCGTCCGGTGCCTGATACAGGATTTCCTGATTGGTCAGCATCAGGCCAGGAATATAGGGGCTGGGCTTGGTGATAGTGAACGGTTTGACCGAGCCACCCTGCGTGGCGAACGTGCGCTGTTCGCGGTCGGTGCTGGTGTCTGCCACAATATTGGGCGATGTCGTATCGACAGCCCTCAAAACGGGAATCGGTGCGGCGGTCAGCGGTTCGTTGATGGCACTGCCGCCGGCGCAGGCGGCCAATGTGGCCAGCGCGAGCAACGATAATGCGGATGATGGAAGGTTCATGGCGTATCTTTCCTGTGGTTGCGGTTTGCAAACCAAATAAATTCAACAATGAAACAAATAATAATAACAATTATCGATTTCTGGAAGATTATACTGCAAATAATCGTTATAATGAACATTTATTTTTAAATTATTTTAATAAGTGAAAACTATTCGTAAAATTATTTCAGGATTGGTATTGGGCATTTCGGTGGGCGCGGTGGCGGAACCTTTGCCGCAAACGGCCGCAGAACAGGCCGGCGAATCGCTGCAACAGCAACCGTGGCTGCAATCGTTGGAGGCGGACGGCGCGGGTGAAAAGCAGCCTGCACTTGAACGGAAAGGTGCTGCGCCTGTTGTGGTGCGCAATCAGGATTTGCGCGAACACCCCGAACTGTTGGCGGCCATGCTGCGGCAGGCGGTGGATGCGCGCCACGAGCCTTTGCTCGGCGCGCTGCTGCCTACCTATTTGACGTTGCCGCAAGAGCAGCAGGACGCGAAACTTCGGCAGCATGCGCAAGCCGAACTGGCACGGTTGCGCGGAGATTATCCCACCGCCACGGCGCATTATCAGGCCGTGCAGCGGCAATATCCGGACGATGTGCGTTTGCAGTTGGACTCGGCGGCAACGCTGGCGGAAGACCGACAATGGCGCGAGGCAGAAGCCTTGTTTGCCCAAGCGGCGCAAACGCCCGAACTGCCCGACACGGTGGCGGAAAACATCCGCCTGTACCGCAACGGAATCCGCCAAAATACGCAATGGCAGGTTCAGGGCGGCGTGCAGTTGTCGTACGACAAGAACATCAATGACGCGCCGCAGGCCTATTGCACGCCTTTGGGCTGCGTGCGCGAACGGCAGGAAAATGCGTGGGGGCTGCGCTACCGCGTGTATGCCGAAAAGAACACGCCGATTCGCGGCCATCACAACCTGCTGTTCCGCATGAATGCGTCTGGGACGACGTATTACCTGTCGCAACGCAGCGCGTATGATTATGCGTTGGCACGCGCATCGCTGGGCTACCGTTTCCAAGATGCGCGGCAATCGCTGGAAATTCTGCCGTTTTATCAGGCGCAATTTTCAGGCAGCCGCCAGTTCCCCGACAAAGCGCCGCGACAAAAGCGCGTGTTGCCGTATATGTTGGGGCATGCCGTCGGGGTGCAGGCTGCTTTTGAACGGCAGCTCGCACCGAAATGGACAGGCTTCGTATCGCTGGAAGGAATGCGGCAGGATTTCCGCGAGGCGGAACGCGCGCGTCATCAAAACGGGATGGTGTGGAATGCGTTTGCATCGCTGTCGTACCGCATCCGCCCGCAGCATCTCTTGTTCGCGGGCTACGGCTGGGGCAGCCTGCACCCGGACAACGACATGGTGGGCGGCCGCGCCAATTCTTCGGGCTATGTGCGGCACAGCGTGCAGGCCGGCTGGCTGGCGCAATGGACGGCTTTGGGCAACCTGAACACGGAAGTCCGCGGGCAATATACGCAGCGGCGCTATCGCGGTTCGGCATTGGACACGGCGTTTTTGCGGCGGCCGCAGCGCAACAACGAACGTTCGCTGACGGTGGCGCTGTCGTATCCGAAATGGCGCGTGTGGGGCGCTGTGCCGAAGTTGGTTTGGCAGGAGAACCGCATCGACAGCACGCACGATTGGGCCGACCGCAGGCAGCGCAATGTGTGGCTGGAATGGGAAAAGCGGTTTTAGCGGTGTATTGATTTTTAAGGTGAAAAAGCAGCCTGCACTCGGATTTTTAAAGTGCAGGCTGCTTTTGTGCCGTGAACGGGCAAGGCTTTTTTCGCTTGAATGAAAAGATAAAGGAAAAGCAGCCTGCACAAGGGGAAGACCAAGTAGTGCAGGCTGCTTTTTGAACAACCAGTTTATATTATTCGGTTTACTGTTCGACAAACGCGCGTTCAATCAGATAATCGCCGCGCACGCCGGTTTTGGGCGATGCCACCAAGCCGAAGCTGTCTAATATGGCGGCGGTGTCGCGGTTCATCGGCATGCTGCCGCACAACATGGCGCGGTCGTCTTTCGGATTCATCGGTGGCAGGCCGATGTCTTTGAAGATTTGGCCGGATTTGAGCAGGTCGGTCAGGCGGCCGTGGTGGATGTAGGGCTCGCGGGAAACGACGGGGTAGTAAATCAGTTTTTCGCGCACCATTTCGCCCAGAAATTCGTGGTTGGGCAAATCTTTGGTGAAATGGTCGTAATAGGCGAGGTCTTCTTTGTGGCGCACGCCGTGCACGAGGATGACTTTTTCAAACTGTTCGTAAATGTCTGGGTCGCGCGTAACGCTCAAAAACGGTGCCAAACCGGTGCCGGTGGAGAGCAGGTACAGGTGTTTGCCGCCTTCGTTGAAGTCGCTGGCAATCAGGGTGCCGGTGGGTTTTTTGCTGATAAGGATGTCGTCGCCGACTTTCAAATGCTGCAGGCGGCTGGTGAGCGGGCCGTCCTGCACTTTGATGCTGAAAAATTCCAGATGTTCTTCCCAGTTTGGGCTGGCGACGCTGTATGCGCGCATCAGGGGTTTGCCGTCCACCATCAGGCCGATCATGACGAACTGGCCGTTTTCAAAGCGCAGGCTTTCGTCGCGGGTGCAGGTGAATGAGAAGTAAGCGTCTGTCCAGTGGTGTACCGACAGGACTTTCTGGGTGTTGTATGCTGCCATATTTGCCGATTCCTTCAATATGAATTGCGTTGGTTTAGAATAAAGGCACGATTGTAAAGCAAAGCCATCTGCCGAACAATCTTTATGCTTGCCCGTTTGAGCCGCCCGATGTTTTCTTTTTGCCGCATTTCAGCACCAAGTCGCTTCGGACGCGGCAGCAGCAGGGCAGAATTTCGCCTTCGTGCAGGAAGGCAAGTGGCGGTTCCGCATAATCCACCCGGCCGGAAAGCAGGGCCACGCGGCAGCTTCCGCAATAGCCGTGGCGGCATTGGTAGGACACGTCGTGCCCGGTTTGTTCGAGTGCGTCGAGCAGGTTTTGGCCGGGCAATAAATCGAACGCCATATCCTGCGTTTGAATGCGGAAGGGGTGCAGGCTGCTTTTATTTGGGGATGAGTTTTCCATTGCGGAAGTTCTGTTGCTGCATGATGTTGCCGTTGATGGCGTACACGGTGTAGGCGCCGTTGTGCGGATGGGCGCGGAATTCGAACAGTTGGTCTTTGGCCAGCGTCATCGGGTCGGTGCGCTTGTTGCCGTTGCCGTAGAAATCCTGCACCACGTAGGTTTGGTCGTTTTGCTTGGCGACCAGTTCGCGGTAGTAGCCGTTTTTCACAGCGCTGTTGGTGGTTTGGCCTTGCGCGTCGAAGAAGGTGATGACTTGGTGTTCGATCACGCGCAGACCGCCGCGGTTTTCGCCGTCGCCAGGATTTTTCTGCGCCGTGCCGCCCAACGGGATATTGACCGATGTGCCGATGCCCAGGTGCGAGCCGATTAAGCCGCCCAAACCCAAATTGAGCGACACGCCTTGCCCCGTGCCGTTGGCGCATGCGCCCAATGCCAAGGTTGCCGCGGTAACGGCAATGAGAGAGATTTTGTTCATAGCATTTTCCTTATCGAAAATCGAATCTGCAAAAAGCAGCCTGCACTTTGGCGGCGCGTTATTTCCACATTTTCTTAATCACGCCCATGATGGTGCGCGTAATGGCATTGGTCACCTGGCGGTTGATTTGGCTGCCCACGCTGTCGGCCAAATCATAGCCGAGTCCTTGCCCCGATTTTTTGCGCCCGCCCGAAAGCCCGCCCAAAAAGCCTTCCAGCAGGCCGGGTTTTTCTTCGGCCGGTGCAGGCTGCTTTTTCGCGGCTTCCGCATTGCCATTTGCATCGGAGGCAGCCTGCACTTCTTCGGCGTTGCCTGCGGGCTGCTGCTGCAAGGCTTCAAACGCGGAAAACGAATCTACAGCATCGCGGTAGTGCGGATACAGGCTGTCGGCTTGGAACGCGGCACTGCGTTCGGATTCGGTCAAAGGCGCAAGCTGCGACTGCGGCGGCATAATCCACGCGCGCTGCACGATTTGCGGCATGCCCTGTGCGTCCAAGAACGACACCAGCGCTTCACCCACGGCCAGTTCGCCCACCGCTTCGGCCACGTTCAATTCCGGATTGCTGCGGAATGTGTCGGCGGCGGCTTTCACGGCTTTTTGGTCGCGCGGGGTGAAGGCGCGCAGGGCATGTTGCACGCGGTTACCCAGTTGCCCCAGCACCGTGTCGGGCAGGTCGGTCGGGTTTTGTGTGACGAAATACACGCCCACGCCTTTGGAGCGTATCAGCCGCACCGCCTGTTCGACTTGTTCGATTAACACTTTGTTCGCATTGTCGAAAATCAAATGCGCTTCGTCAAAGAACAGCACGAATTTGGGTTTGTCCGGGTCGCCGGTTTCGGGCAGGTTTTCAAACAGTTCCGCCAGAAACCAGAGCATGAACGCGCTATACAGGCGCGGCGAACGCATGAGTTTTTCCGCGTTCAGGATGTTGATGACGCCTTGCCCGTTTTCCGTTTGAATCCAGTCGAGCAAATCCAATTCCGGTTCGCCGAAAAACTGCGCCGCGCCTTCGCTTTCCAGTTGCAGCAGTTGGCGTTGGATGGCGCCGATGCTGGCGGCGGACACGTTGCCGTAGGTGGCGCGGTATTCTTTGGCGTGGTCGGACACATATTGCAGCAGCGAACGGAGGTCTTTCAAATCAATCAGATGCCAGCCGTTGTCGTCCGCCACTTTGAATACGAGGTTGAGCACGCCTTCCTGTGTGTCGTTCAGGTTCATCAGCCGTGCCAGCAGCATGGAGCCCATTGCCGAAATACTGACGCGCACGGGAATGCCGGTGCTGCCGTACACATCCCAAAAGCGCACGGGAAAGCCTTGCAGGTAGTCGTCGGTCAGGCCGTACTGCTGCATCCGTTCGGCGACTTTGCCGCTGTTCTGCCCGGCGCGGCAAATGCCGGACAAATCGCCTTTCACGTCGGCCATGAACACGGGCACGCCCGACTGGCTGAAACTTTCGGCGAGTTTGCGCAGGGTTACGGTTTTGCCCGTGCCAGTCGCGCCGGCGATGAGGCCGTGGCGGTTGGCCATTTTGGCGATGAGTTCGATGGGGCGGTTTTGATGGTCGTGTGCAATCAGGTATTGTGTCATTGTTTGTTTGCTTTCGGTTGCGGGTGCAGGCTGCTTTTGAACGTTTCCAAAGCAGCCTGCACTTGGTGATACGGTATCGTTGTTATCTGTGCCGTTCAATTCGCCCGCTGGCGGAACCCGTGCATGAAGCGGCGTTCTTCCATATCGGCGCAGGGCGGACGGATATAGCGCACGTTGTCGAAGCCGATTTCCGCTGCTTGCAGATAGCGGTCGCGGTTGTAGTCCAGGCGGAGGAATTCGTTCATATCGCCCACGTTGAACGCCACTTCCAGATTCGGCGTTTTGGCGTTGCGCCATTCGTACATATCCAGCAACTGGTCGCGGTTGGTGTCGTTGATGAAGATAAACGCCGCGGCAGGCTCTAATTGCGAACACGCCCAAACCGGCGCGGCGGACAAGGCAAACGCAATGCCCAAACAAACGGTCGCTTTCATGATGCTTCTCCTGCAACGGTCATTTTTTCCAGCCAAATCGAACCGATGTGGTGGCTGCTGCGGTACAGGACATCGTTGGCCACGCCTGCAATATTGCACAGCATATCGCGCAGGTTGTCCGCAATGGTGATGCCGGAAACCGGATGGCTGATGACGCCGTTTTCCACCCAAAAACCTGCCGCGCCGCGCGAATAATCGCCGGTCAGGATATTCACGCCTTGCCCCATCAGTTCGGTGACCAAAAGGCCCGAACCCATGTCTTTGAGCAGGGCAGCCTGCGTGTCGTGCGTGTGCGTCAAAATCAGGTGGTGCGCACCGCCGGCATTGGCCGTGCTTTGCATGCCGAGCTTGCGGGCGGCGTAGCTATTCAGGAAATAGCCCTGCACCACGCCTTTTTCTATTACTGAACGTGCGCGGGTGGCCACGCCTTCGGCGTCGAAATAGCTGCTGTTCAAGCCGCGCGGAATGTGCGGTTCTTCGCGCAAATCCAAATGGGTCGGCAAAATGGTTTTGCCCAAGCTGTCGCACAGGAAGCTGGCCTGGCGGTACAGCGACGGGCCGCTTAATCCGCCGATTAAATGCCCGATAAGGCTACCCGCGATGGTGGTATCGAATACGACGGGGTATTGGCCGGTGGGCAGGCTGCGGGCATTCAGCCGCCGAACGGCGCGTTGCGAAGCGGTGCGGCCGATGTGTTCCGCGCTTTCCAAATCCTGAGGACGGCAGGCCACGTCAAACCAGTAATCGCGTTCCATGCCGTCGCCGCCGTCTGCCACGAGGCTGCACGAAATGCTGTGGCGCGTGCCTTTTTGGTGCTGGCAGAAGCCGTGTGTGTTGGCATAAACAAACTGGTAATGCGAAATGCTGAGGTTGGCGCCGTCCGAATTGACGATGCGGCCGTCGGCTTCCAAACCGGCCTGTTCACATTGCTTGGCAAGGGCAACGGCTTCTTCGCTGCTCAAATTCCATTCGTGGTATTTGTCCAAATCGCCCACGGTGTTGGCCATCAAATCGGCATCCGCCAAACCGGCGTATTCGTCTTCGGCGGTGTATCGCGCAATGTCGCAGGCAGCCTGCACGGTTGCTTCCAGTGCCTGCGGCGACAAATCCGCCGTGCTGGCGCGACCTTTGCGCTGCCCGAAATATACGGTGATGTCCAACGATTTATCCTGCTGGTGCTCGATTTGCTCGATTTCCTGCAAGCGGACGCTCACCGACTGCCCCAGCGATTCGCTCACATCCACTTCGGCCGAACCTGCGCCTTTTTGCCGTGCCAGCGCCAAAACGGATTGGGCGGTATCGATAAACTGTGTGCTTGTATGTTGAAACATATTTTTCACCTTCATGAATCGGGCGATATTGTAGCCGTTTTTCGGGCGCGTTGGGCGGATTGGCGGCGGCGGAACTTAAAATTTAATGTAAATTTTGGTATGATTCGGGTTTTACCGACAGTCATCACGCGTGCACGATATGGAAAATCAAGACGAATGGGTCAGCAAAACCCGCAAGAAAAAACAGATGGACGAATTGCAGGATTTGGGCATGGAGCTGACCCGGCTTTCTGCTTCCACGCTGAAGAAAATCGCGCTTCCGGAAGATTTGCACGAAGCCATTAAAGAATATCAAAAAATCACGTCCAACAGCGCGGTGAAACGCCAGCGGCAATATATCGGCCGCCTGATGCGCGATGTCGATCCCGAACCCATCCGCACATTTTTGGCAAAGCTGAAAGGCGAAAACCGCGCGCACAACGCATTTTTGCAGCGCGTGGAGCAGATGCGCGAACGCCTGCTGGCGGACGACGACGCGCTCACGGCGTTTGTGGCGCAATATCCCCACGCGGATGCAGGCAGCCTGCGCACGCTGATCCGCAATGCGCGCAAAGAAGCCGAACAGAACAAGCCGCCGAAAAATTTCCGCGCGCTGTATCAGGAAGTGAAATGGGTGATGGACGCGGAAAACAATGCGCCGGATATTGAGGATTCGGAAGAATGAAACGTGCAGGCTGCTTTTGAAATATTAAGAAGCAGCCTGCATTTTTCGGATTCGGCACCTATCTGTGTTGCCGCCACGCGGCAAAAAAAGCAGCCTGCACTTTGGAAAACCGAGGTGCAGGCTGCTTTTTGCTTTTTAACGAAACATCGCGGCATGGCGTATCCGATACCGCCGCGTTGTGCAGTGCAGGCTGCTTTCGGGTTGGTAATCGAATCAGGCAGCCTGCACTTTTCCGGCGGATTTATGCCCGATACCAATCAATGATTCGTTGCGCCGCTTCCACGCATTTGTCCAATTCGTCCACCAGCGCAATCCGCACAAAGCCTTTGCCCGGATTGCCGTTGGCCGTTTCGCGCGCGAAAAAGCGGCCGGGCAGCACCAGCACACCCGTGTCGCGGTAGAGTTCCTGCGTGAAGCGCAAATCGTCGCCGTCGGGAATGCGCAGCCAGATGTAAAACGAAGCATCGGGCAGGCGCACATCGAATTTTTGGCGCAGAATCGGCAGCACGCGGTCGAACTTCGCCTGATACAGCGCGCGGTTTTCGACAACGTGCGCTTCGTCGTTCCACGCGGCAATGCTGGCGCGCTGCACGGGCAGGGACATGGCGCTGCCGTGATAGGTGCGGTAAAGCAGGAAATCTTTCAGCAGCTTGGCATCGCCCGCCACAAAACCCGAACGCAGGCCCGGCACGTTGGAGCGCTTGGACAGGCTGGTGAACATGACGAGTTTGTCGAAGCTGCGGCCACATTCTAAAGCAGCCTGCAGGCAGCCCAAAGGTTTTTTGCCGTCAAAATAAATTTCCGAATAGCATTCGTCGGACGCGATGATGAAGCCGTATTGGTCTTGTAATTCAAAGAGTTGTTCCCAGTCTTTTTGTTGCAGCACGCTGCCGGTCGGATTGTCGGGCGAGCAGACGAAAAGCAGCCTGCACCGCGCCCAGTCTTCCGCGGCAACGCTGTTCCAATCGGGCAGGAAATTCGGCGCGACGGTATTGGCGAACACGATTTTGCCGCCGCCCAGAAGCGTTGCGCCTTCGTAAATCTGATAGAACGGGTTGGGGCTGACCACCACCGGCGCTTCCGCTTCGTTCAACACGGTTTGCACAAAGGAAAACAGGGCTTCGCGGCTGCCGAGCACGGGCAGGATTTCGCTGTCGGGATTGAGCGTGAGCCCGTCATAACGGCGTTTCAGCCATTCGGCGCAGGCTTGGCGCAGTTCGGGCAGGCCGAGTGTGAGCGGATATTTGGACAATTCGTCCAGCGATTGCAGCAGCGCATCGCGGATAACGCGCGGGGCAGGGTGCTTCGGTTCGCCGATATACAGCGGGATTTCGGCCAAATGTGCAGGCGGCACAATGCCTTGCACGGCTTCGCGCAGTCGGGCGAACGGATAAGGTTGCAGTTGTTGCAGATGGGGATTCATGGTGCAAATGTGTCGGATAAAAGAAAGGATTTTAGCACGGCTTGCCGGTGCAGGCTGCTTTTTCCACCGTATCCGGCACATAAAAAAGCAGCCTGCACTTCAACTTCTGAACGTGCAGGCTGCTTTTGCAGGAAACGGAGAACGGATTATTTACCCATTTTCAGTTTTTGCCACAGCGCCGTGGTTTGGCGTTTCGCTTCGTCCGACATTTGCGGCATCACGAAGCCGGCAGCCATATCTTCCGCAGTCGGGAAAATCGAGCGTGTTGCCACCAGTTTCGGATCGATTTTTTCGCGTGCCGGCAGGCTGGCGGGGGCAAACGTTACCGCCGCAGCATTTTTGGCCGCCACGTCTGGGTCTAACGTGTAGTTGATGTATTTGTGCGCGTTGGCAACGTTTTTCGCATCGGCGGGAATCACCCAAGATTCTACCCAGAAGCCCATGCCTTTCGGTGCCAGCACGTCAATGCCCACGTTGTTTTTCACTTCTTCCGAACGCGCTTTCGCCATGTTCAGGTCGCCGCCGTTACCGGCTACCAGGCAGATGTCGCCGCGTGCCAGTTCGTCAATGTAAGACGCGCTGAAACGTTTCACGTCGGGGCGGATGGCCTGCAACACGGCGGCTGCGGCTTCAATGTCGGCCGGATTGGTGCCGCGCGGGTCTTTGCCCAAGTAATTCAGCACCAGCGGGAACATTTCGCTGGGCGTGTCCCACAGCGCGATGCCGCATTGTTTCAGTTTGTTGGTGTATTCGGGTTTGAACAGCAAATCCCAGCCGTTTTCAGGCAGTTTTCCGCCCAGGATTTCTTTGCCTTTGGCGGTAATCGCCAGCGTGTTCACGCCGGAGAAGTACGGCACGGCGTATTGGTTGCCCGGGTCGGCCTGTTCCAGCAGTTTCAGCAGCGCGGGGTCGATGTTTTTGTAGTTCGGAATCAGGTCGCGGTTGATTTTCTGATAAGCACCTGCTTTGATTTGGCGGGGCAGGAATGCGATGCCGGGAACGCCCAAATCGTAGCCGGATTTGCCGGTGAGCATTTTGGCTTCAAGCGTTTCGTTGTTTTCGTACAAATCGTAGGTCAAATCCAGGTTGTTGGCTTTTTTGAAGTCTTCAACGGTACTTTCGTCCACATAGTTTGACCAGTTGTAGATATTCAGCTCGCTGGTTTGCGGCAGGTTGCCCGCCGCTGCGCCGGATGCCGCAGGATTTGCCGCATTGTTTGCGGATGTGTTTTCAGCTTGTTGGGAGCAGGCTGCCAAAATCACCAGCACGAGGGTGCTTAACAGGGTTTTCTTCATTCTATTATCTTCTCGTTAAAGATGGTTAAAGAGGGAAACGGGATTGTAAAGCCGGATTTCATAAAAATCAATAGCTAATAAACACGCCCTGCCGTGCGGAAACGGGCGGGATATGCGCGGCTTCGGTTGAATAAATAGTGCAGGCAGGGTAAAATCGCTCATTTGATTTAATAAAACAATCGCATCATGAAAGCAGCTTTTGAAGTGAAATCCACGCGCTTGGAGATGTTGTCCCTGCGCCTGCGCACGGCGGATTTGGCACAGTTGTCCCAGTTTTTGCGCAAGAAAAAAGACAAATACCAAGTGCTGGGTGCGCTGCCGTTTGTTTTGGATTTGGACGATTTGACGGATGCCGATGCGGATTTGTCGGCCATCGTGTCGCTGCTGGCGCGGCAGGGGATTGCCGTGATTGCGGCGCGGGGCGCGGAACAGCGTTGGGCAGACAAGGTGCACGCGGCCGGATTGTTTTATTTGTCGCACGAACACAAAAAAGCGGCGGAAACCGAAATTGACGAACATGAAAAAGCAGCCTGCACCGAGCTGCCTGCGGAACATGCGGAAGATTCCGTAAAAGTAAAAGAAGCCGCCGCTGATACAACGGACAATGTTGCCGAAACAAAAGCAGAATCTGCCGCGGAAAACAACGGGCAGGCTGCAGAGGAAGAAAAGCAGCCTGCATCTGTCGCGGACGACCATGCGCCGCGCCCCACGCTGGTCATCAACAGCCCGGTGCGCACGGGGCAGCAGGTATATGCCAAAAATGCGGATTTAATCGTGATGGGCATGGTCAGCGAAGGCGCGGAAGTGATTGCGGACGGCAACATCCATGTGTATGCGCCGTTGCGTGGCCGTGCGCTGGCGGGCGAGTCGGGCGATAAAACCGCGCGGATTTTCGTGCAGTCCATGCAGGCGGAACTGGTGTCGGTGGCCGGCATCTACCGCGTCTTCGAACAAAACCTGCCGCCGCACCTGCACAAGCATGCGGTGAAAATCGAATTGCAGGAAGACGAACGGCTGGCCATTTCGGCGATTAACGCCCAGTAATTTTATTGATATAAAGGATGTGCAGGCTGCTTTTGCGGCGCGCCGTTTGAAAAAGCAGCCTGCACATGGAAAGTTTTCATTTAACGCAAAGAAAGAAGCACCTTATGGCAAAAATCATTGTAGTCACCTCCGGCAAGGGCGGCGTGGGCAAAACCACCACTTCCGCCAGCATTTCCACAGGCCTGGCATTGCGCGGCCACAAAACCTGCGTCATCGACTTTGACGTGGGCCTGCGCAATCTGGACTTGATTATGGGCTGCGAACGCCGCGTGGTGTACGATTTGGTCAATGTGATTCAAGGCGAGGCCACGCTGAACCAAGCCTTAATCAAAGACAAACATTGCGACAAACTGTTTATCCTGCCCGCATCGCAAACGCGCGATAAAGACGCACTGAGCAAAGAAGGCGTGGGCAACGTGCTGAACGGCTTGGATGCCATGGGCTTTGAATTTATCGTGTGCGATTCGCCGGCCGGCATCGAAACCGGCGCATTGATGGCGCTGTATTATGCGGACGAAGCGATTGTTACCACCAACCCGGAAGTGTCTTCCGTACGCGACTCCGACCGCATTTTGGGCATTTTGCAAAGCAAATCCAAAAAAGCAGAGCAGGGCGGCACCGTGAAGGAACACCTGCTGATTACACGTTACTCGCCGGAGCGTGTGGAAAAAGGCGAAATGCTGTCGGTGCAGGATATTCAGGACATTTTGCGTATTCCGCTCATCGGCGTGATTCCTGAATCGCAAAACGTATTGCAGGCTTCCAATGCGGGCGCACCCGTTATCCATCAGGAAGATGCGGTTGCCGCGCAGGCTTATCAGGACGTGGTGGCGCGCCTTTTGGGCGAAAACCGCGAAATCCGCTTTTTGGAAGCGGAGAAAAAAGGCTTCTTCCAAAAACTGTTTGGAGGTAAGTAATGTCGCTGCTTGAAAAATTATTGGGGCGCAAGCCGAAGACGGCGGCCGTGGCGCGCGACCGCCTGCAAATCATCATCGCGCAGGAGCGTGCCAACCGCGATGCCGCCAACAGCACGCCCGATTATCTGCCCACGTTGCAGAAGGAATTGCTGGAAGTGTTGTCCAAATATGTTAAAATCGAATTGGACGACATCAATATCACGCACGAGAAACAAGACGGTGTGGATATGCTGGCATTGAACATTACCCTGCCCGAAAACAAAAAAGGGCAGCCTGCACCCGAAGCGGGGAAAACGGATAAGCCATGACGCTGACCGAATTGCGTTACATTGTCGCTGTGGCACAGGAAAAGCATTTCGGCCGTGCGGCGCAGCGTTGCCATGTCAGCCAGCCCACCTTGTCCATCGCCATTAAAAAATTGGAGGAAGAGCTGGGCGTTTCCCTGTTCGACCGCAGCAGCAGCGAAATTTTGATGACGGAATCCGGTGCGGCCATCGTGTCGCAGGCGCAGCGCGTTTTGGAAGAGGCGGAAGTCATCCGCCGCCTTGCCAATGCGGAGCAAAACCAGTTGGAAGGTTCGTTCAGGCTGGGTTTAATTTTCACGGTTGCGCCGTATCTTCTGCCCAGGCTGATTGTGTCGATGCGCCATGTCGCGCCCAAAATGCCGCTGTTCCTGGAAGAAAACTATACCGCCGTGCTGACCGATTTGCTCAAACGCGGCGAATTGGACGCGGTGGTGGTGGCGGAACCTTATGCCGAAGCAGGCATTGAAACGATTGCCCTGTATGACGAGCCGTTTTTCGTGATTGTGCCCAAAGGCCATCCGTTTGAAGATCTGGATTCCGTATCAACCGCGGATTTGGCGGAAGAAAACGTGCTGCTGCTGACCGAGGGCAACTGTATGCGCGACCAAGTGCTGGGTTCTTGTACCGAGCTGGCGGCAAAGCAGAAAATTGCCGGATTGGTCAATACGCTGCAAGGAAGCTCACTCAACACCATCCGCCACATGGTGGCCAGCGGATTGGGTATCAGCGTGCTGCCGTCCACCGGCATTACCGACAACGACCATTTGCTGTTTTCCATCGTGCCGTTCAGGCAGCCTGCACCTTCGCGCCGCATCGTGCTGGCATACCGCCGCAATTTCGTCCGCCCGCAGGCTGTGGCGGCCATTGCGGACGCGGTGAAGGCATCGAATCTGGCCGGCGTGTCGTTTGTCAATGAATAAAGTGCAGGCTGCTTTTTTGTTTACGCGAAACGGAAAATATGAACCCTGTTAAAGAACAAATTTTGCATCAATGCCGCACTACCGGCGCACAGGTAACGCCGCTGCGCGAGCAGGTGTTGGATATGGTGTTGCAGCTGGACGGCGTGATTAAGGCCTATAATGTCCTGGCGCAAATGCAGCGGGACAGCGAAAGTGTCGTTGCGCCGCCCACCGCTTATCGCGCTTTGGATTTCTGGGCGGAGCAGGGCGTGCTGCACAAAGTCCCCGCCGTGAACGGCTATGTGCTGTGCAGCCATGCCCGCCACGAATGCACCGGCCATTGCCATGCCGAACATGCCCACCACCACAGCAGCTTTATTTTGGTATGCACGGAATGCGGCACGGTCGATGAACAAAGCCTGAACGCCGAATGGCTGGCCCTGCGCGAAGGCGTGCAGAAAACGGGGTTCACGCTGAATGAAGACCATGTTGTATTAACCGGAATTTGCCGCAAGTGCCGCAGCAAAGAAGGCTGAATAGCCGTATTGTAAAAGTGCAGGCTGCTTTTTCAGCCCATCCCGCCCATCATGAATCCCACTCCATCGTCCCAAACTTCTTTTATCCGCCGCCCATGGTTCGCTTTTATCAGTTCCATGCGCTTTGCCGTGGCGTTGCTGTCCATTTTGGCCATCGCCTCCATTATCGGCACGGTGGTGCAGCAAAACCAGCCTGCACAAAATTATGTGGTCCAATTCGGCCCTTTCTGGGCGGAAATTTTCCAATTTTTAGGATTGTTTGATGTTTACGCCTCTTCATGGTTCGTGCTCATCATGCTGTTTCTGGTGCTGAGCACCGGGCTGTGCGTTTGGCGGAATACCCCGCAATACCTGCGCGACATGAAATCGTTCCGCCTGAATGCGACGGCGAAATCATTGGCGCACATGAAGCATACGGCGGAATTGCCACGTGAAAACGGCAGCGGCATCACACCGGAAATTGTAGAGAAATATTTGCAGATACAGGGGTTTAAAACCAAATCCGAAATGCGCGAAGACGGCAGCGTCATCGTGGCCGCCAAAAAAGGCGCAATGAACAAATGGGGCTATATTTTTGCCCACTTGGCGCTGATTGTGATTTGCATCGGCGGCCTGATTGACAGCAACCTTCTGCTCAAAATCGGCATGCTGACCGGCAGACTGGTGCCCGACAATACCAGCGTTTATGCCCGCGATTTCAAACCCGAAAGCACATTGAGCGACAAAAACCTTTCCTATCGCGGCAATGCCGAAATTGTGGAAGGCCAAACCATTGACCGGACATTTTTGAATGCAGACAAAGGATTGCTGCTGCAAGAATTGCCGTTTTCCATCGAATTGAAGAAATTTCATATCGATTTTTACGACACGGGCATGCCCAAAGATTTTGCCAGCGACGTGCTGGTTACCGATAAATATACCGGCGAAAAGATTGCCGCCACCCTGCGCGTCAATCATCCGCTGACGGTGAACGGCGTGACCATTTACCAGTCCACTTATGGCGACGGCGGTTCCGATATCCGTTTGAAAAGCTGGGATTTGCGCGGTGCGGGCAAGCCAGCTGAAATTAAGGCCGTTTCGCAGCGCGAATTTCCACTGGATTTCGGCAACGGCGAACATTACCGGCTGGAATTTGGCGAATTGCGCGTGTTTAACGTGGAAGATTTGAATGCAACGGCCAGCATGTCCGCCGATGCCCGTGCCGTGAACCAGAAGAAATTTCAAAATGTCGGCCCTACGATTACCTATAAACTACGCGACAAGGCAGGGCAGGCGCGCGAATATATCAGCTATATGCAGCCGTTGCCGCGTGAAGGCGCGCTGTTTTTTGCCACCGGTGAGCGTTCGGATATGAATGAACCGTTCCGCTGGCTGATGCTGCCCGCCGACCCACGCGGCAAACTTGACAGTTTCATGGCATTCCGCGCGATGTTATTGCAGCCTGCAAAACGCCAGCAGATTGTGGAAAAAGCCATTGCCAATGTGGGCGAACATATCCGCCCGCAGTTCAAATTGGCCGTGGAAAATCTGTTGCAGCAGTTTGCCGAAGGCGGCTATATCGCCATTAACGAGCATATCCAGAAAAACGTGCCGCCTGCCGACCAGCAGAAAACGGGCGAATTCATGTACCAAATCCTGTACAGCACCATGAATATCGCTTTGGACGAGGCTTTGCAGGATGCGGGTTTGCCCAATATTGAAGCAGGCGAAACGCGCAACCGTTTCATTTTAAACAGTTTGGACGGTTACACGGGCTTAACGCGCTTCCAGTCGCCCGTACTGCTGCAACTGGAAGATTTTAAACAAGTCAATATGTCTGGCTTGCAAATGACCAAATCGCCCGGCGCGACTTTGGTGTATTTGGGTTCGCTGTTTTTGGTGCTGGGCGTGATGTTCATGTTTTACGTCCGCGACAAACGCGCGTGGATGCTGTTCCCGTCCGGACATGCCGCAGTCCGCTTTGCCATGTCGTCCAGCCGCAGCGAACGCGATTTAAACCGCGAGTTCCCGAAATATGTGGCGGATTTCACTCGGTTAGCGCAGGATTTTGCAGCAGCCGATAACGCACACCACTCCGATTCATAAGAAAAATAAAGGTAACAGCATGACTGAACCGACTTCTCAACCCCAAGATTTGGCGCAGCACGAGCTTTTGCGCGAAAAATCATGGCTCAAATCGCTCACTATTGTCGATTGGCTTTTTGCCGCGCTGATGGCCAGCATTGCCGCCTTGGCACAACTAAAACTGCCACACCACATGGATGTTTATGAAATGGTGATTCTGTGGGCGAGCGCGGCGATTGCCACCGGTTTGGGCTGGTTCTTCAAACCGATGCGCTGGTTTATTGTCGGCGGCGTGCTGGCGGCTTATCTGGCGGTGGGGCTGTATCAGGGCGATATTGCCAATGCCGGGGATAAAGGCAAGTTTTTGTTGAAATATTTGTTGAGCAGCCAATCGGCCATCATGTGGCAGGCTGCATTGACTGTGCTGGCGTTTGCATTGTATTTATTGGCCACTTTATGGGCTTGGCGGCAGGAAAAACAAAATAAATTTCAACGCAATACGCTGTTTTCCATTGCCAGCGGTTTGGCGTGGTCGGCGGCATTTGCGGGTTTTGTCGGCCTACTGGTGCGCTGGCACGAAAGCTATCTGCTGCGTCCCGATGCGGGCCACATCCCCGTGTCCAACCTGTATGAGGTGTTCATCCTGTTCATGGTGATTACGGGGCTGATGTATCTGTATTACGAGAAGAAATTTTCCATGCACAAACTGGGTGTGTTTGTGTATGTCCTGATGTGCGGCCTGGTGGCGTTTACTGTGTGGTACAGCATTGAGAGCGGCGCGGGTGAAATTCAGCCGCTGATTCCTGCGTTGCAGTCGTGGTGGATGAAGCTGCATGTGCCGGCCAATTTTATCGGCTACGGCGGTTTCTGCATGGCGGCGGCTTTCGGCGTGGCGGAACTGTTGTCGCTGAACGGCAATAAATTTTTCCCCGATGCGGCGCAGATTGAGGAAGCCATGTATAAAGCGATTGCCGTGGGTTTCCTGTTTTTCACCATTGCCACGATTTTGGGCGCTTTGTGGGCGGCCGATGCATGGGGGCGTTATTGGAGCTGGGACCCGAAAGAAACATGGGCGTTTATCGTGTGGCTGAATTATGCGGTGTGGCTGCATATGCGGCTGGTGGCGGGCTGGCGCGGCAAAGTGCTGGCGTGGTGGGCGGTCATCGGGCTGTTCATTACCGCGTTTGCCTTTGTGGGCGTGAATAAATACCTGACCGGCCTGCATTCGTACGGTAGCCTTTAAGCAAGAGAAAAGCAGCCTGCGCCCGTTTGAGAATGGGGGTGCAGGCTGCTTTTCCAGTATGATTTATAGTGGGTTAAAATAAAAATGAGACAAGGCGTACAAATAGTACATCAAGGCGAGCCAACGCCGTATCGTTGCGACTTTAATTCACTATACATCGAATGAAGAGTGCTAATCTACCCATATAAAAGCAGCCTGCACATCGATTTCTGAAGTGCAGGCTGCTTTTTTGGCGCTTATTCAGCCGAATCCCATTTCACTTTGGCGCGGCGCTTGGCTTTCGCTTTGGTTTCTTGCGCTGCGGACTGTTTGCGTTTTTGCGAACGGGGTTTGGCGGTTTTTGCCGCTTTGGTGCTTTTGGCGGACGGCCGTGCCGTTTTTGCGGCAGGTTTTGCTGCGCGTGCCTTTTTCTGCGTGCGCGCTTCTTTGGCCACCACTTTTTGCGCCATACGCTCTGCTTCCTGCACCAAAGCAGCCTGCACTTTTTTGCCACGCTTCTTCGCTTTGGGCGGTTCGCTTTCCAGCACCAAGTCGATGCGGCAGGTATCCAAATCCGCACGCGCCACTTTCACTTGCACGCGGTCGCCCACGCTGAAGCGCACGCCGCTGCGTTCGCCCACCATCGCCATCAAATCTTCGCGGTATTGGAAATAATCCTCGCCCAAATCGCTCACATGCACCATGCCGTCGATATGCACGTTATCCAGCGTGATGAAAATGCCGAAATTGGTAATCCGAGAAACTTTGCCGCCGAAAATCTCGCCCACTTTGTCGCGCATGAAATAGGTTTTCAGCCAGTTCTCCACGTCGCGACTGGCCTCGTCCGCGCGCCGTTCGCAATATGAACAGTGCGCGCCCAGCTCCTGCCAGTTGCCCGCGTTATACGTTTTATTCGCCAAAATTGCCTTAATCGCACGGTGCACCAGCAAATCGGGATAACGGCGGATGGGCGATGTGAAATGCGTGTAATAGTCGTATGCCAAGCCGAAATGGCCTTCATTTTCCGCCTCATACACCGCCTGCTGCATGGAGCGCAGCAACATGGATTGCAAGGCTTCACGGTCAGGGCGCTCGGCAATCTGTTCCGCCAGTTTGCCGTAATGTTTCGGTTCGGGCTTGTCGCCGCCCCCCAAACGCAGCCCCAGCAGTGCCAGTTGTTCGCGCAAGACGGCCAGTTTTTCAGGCGTAGGGCCGGCGTGGTTGCGGTAGAGTGCTTTGTGCTGGTGGCGCAACAGGAAATCTGCCGCACACACATTGGCCGCCAGCATGCATTCTTCAATTAATTTGTGCGCATCGTTGCGGTGCACTTCTTCAATGCGTTCGATTTTGCCGTTGTCGTCAAAAATCATTTGTGTTTCAACGGTTTCAAATTCCATTGCGCCACGCTTGCGGCGGTTTTTCTGCAAAATTTGGAAGAGCTTGTACAGGGTGTGCAGGCTGCTTTTGTATTCGTTGTCCACCGAATTTTCCAGCCAATCCCACACTTGGTTGTATGTCAGCCGCCCGTGCGATTTCATCACGGCCGGATAAAATTCGTACGATTTCACGTTGCCTGCATAAGTAATCGTCATATCGCACACCATGCACAGCCGCTCCACGTTCGGATTCAGCGAGCAGATGTCGTTGGACAAGGCTTCCGGCAGCATGGGGATGACGCGGCGCGGGAAATATACGCTGGTGGCGCGTTCTTTGGCATCCGTGTCGATGGCGTCGTCGGGGCGGACATAATGGCTCACGTCTGCAATCGCCACCACTAAACGGTAATTGCGCCCGATTTTTTCCGCATACACGGCATCGTCAAAATCGCGCGAAGTTTCGCCGTCAATGGTCACCAAAGGCAAATCGCGCAAATCCACGCGTTTTTTGCGGTCAGCCGCACGGACGGTATCGGGAATTTTTGCCGCCGCTTGCAGGCAGCCTGCACTAAATTCATACGGCAGCTTGTGTTTGCGCAGGGCAATTTCGATTTCCATGCCGCTATCGGCATAATCGCCCAAAATTTCTGTGATTTTCGCCACGGCAGGGCGGTGGTTTTCCGGATAACTTTCAATTTCCGCCACCACCACTTGGCCAGACTCCGGCTGAAACTGCGCCACGCTGGCCGGTTCCAGAATCACGTTCTGATGCAGCCGTTTGTCTTCCGGCTCCAACACCGCCACGCCGTGATCCAAATAAAACCGCCCCACCAGCGAGGATTGGCCGCGTTCCACAATATCCAGCACTTGACCTTCTCGCCGACCGCGTCGATCCAGCCCCAGCGGGCGAACCGTTACAATATCGCCGTTCATCACGCCATATAATTGACGCTCATACAGCACGAAATCCTTTTCACCCGTCGGTTTTAAGGGCACGGCAAAGCCAAAACCGTCTTTCTGCATTTCTACGCGGCACTTCACGATGTCCAATTTTTCTGCCACGCACACCAAATTGCGGCGGTTGATGAGAATTTGCCCATCGCGCGCCATTGCTTTCAGGCGGCGTTCAAAAAATTCAAATTCTTCATCGGTTATTGATAATTGCTCGGCCAGAGCAGTGATTTTTTGCGGCACACCCGCACGTTCCAAAATCTCGATAATCCACTCGCGGCTGGGCAGGGGAGTGGCGTATTTCTGATATTCGCGTTTCAAATATGGATCTTTTTCTCTTAAATTCATAGATTTGATATTTTTTTTCTTCGTCATGGTTGACAATCCTTTTATAGTATCTATATAATGCAGCTTCTTTCAATTCATTTGCGACACTTTACAGCAAATGATGGTAAAAATCAAAGCCCAGATGGCGGAATTGGTAGACGCGCTAGTTTCAGGTACTAGTGTCCGTAAGGACGTGGAAGTTCGAGTCTTCTTCTGGGCACCAAATTTTAAACAGTCCTTTAAAAAGGGCTGTTTTTTCATATCTATACCTATTGTATGTATTAGGCAAATTGATTTTCTTGATTGTGTGTTCATATTTTTATTTCTATTATTTTAATTGCTTTTGTTTTCGATATCACATTTACAGCATGGATTGTTTGGCAGAGTTGTTTCAAAAGCAGCCTGACAAACATTTGAAATTAGCAAATTATTTCATTCGTGATTTGGTAGCGCAACGATTGATTAAGAGAAAATTAGTGAGGTATGTCCGTTTCATCATTGACGGTAGATTTTAAAATTGATTTAAAATCTATAGTTCGCATAATGAATATTATGTTAAATTATTAAACTAGATAAAAAGCAGGCTGCATCCATTTGATTGGTGCGGCCTGCTTTGCTATTTATTTTAACGTATGAATGCCGACAGCATCTTTTACCTGTGCCAGCAATTCACGTGCTTCTACCCGCGCTTTGTGCGCACCGGCTTGCAGAATTTCTTCAATACGCTGCGGGTGCGCAATCAAGTCATTGTAAGCATCGGTTTTGCTGTCTAGTTCTGCGCCAATTTTTGCAGACAGCAATTTTTTGGCTTCACCCCAAGCCAAGCCTTCGTTAAGCGCTTGCTCAAATGCTTGCGTTTCTTCGGGCGTGGCAAAGGCTTGGTAGATTTCAAACAGCGGGCTTTCGTCCTTGGCTTTAGGTTCCCCGGGCTCTTTCAGATTGGTCACAATTTTATTGACTGCTTTTTGACGTTGGTTCGGCGTTTGAAACAAAGGAATGGTATTGCCATAAGATTTGGACATTTTCCGACCGTCCAGACCGACCAATAGCTGCACATTTTCGTCAATCAAGGCTTCTGGCAGTGTAAGCAAATTTTTGCCGAAGCGGTGGTTGAAGCGTTGCGCAATATCGCGTGCCATTTCAACGTGTTGGATTTGATCTCGGCCAACGGGGACTTGATTGGCTTGAAACATTAAGATGTCGGCCGCCATCAAGATGGGGTAACTATACAGCCCCATTTCGATTTGGTGGTCTTGGTCTTCCAGCCCTGCATCGATATTGACCTGCACGGCGGCTTTGTAAGCATGGGCACGATTCATCAGGCCTTTTGCGGTGATGCAGGTCAATATCCAGTTGAGTTCCAGAATTTCGGGGATATCGGATTGGCGGTAAAACGTGGTGCGCTCGGTATCCAGCCCGCACGCCAGCCAAGTGGCGGCAACGGCGCGCGTGGAGTCGTCAATCATGGCGGGGTCATGGCATTTGATAATGCCGTGATAATTGGCCAGGAAAAGATAGCTTTCGGTGTCTTCCGCTGCGGCGGCTTGGATGGCGGGCCGGATGGCGCCGACATAGTTGCCCAAGTGAGGAATGCCTGTGGTGGTGACTCCGGTGAGGATACGTTTTTTTGCCATGAATATCTTTCTTAATCAATACCTTTTAGCAATTTATTCAACACGGGTACGAGCAAGAGCAAAATGCAGCCTGCACCCACGCCGAGATATGTCATCAATTCGAAGAATTTGGACAAGTTTTGTTCGTCATAATATGCACCGAACAGTTTGCCGCCTGCGGTAATGCCGACAGAGATGGTGAGGAAGTTGAGCGCAACCATTTGGGTTTTGAATTGTGTCGGTGCAATTTTGGTGGCCAGCGACAGGGAAATGGGTGAAATCAGCAATTCTGCAACGGTAAGCAGGAACAGCACGAACACCATGCCAACCATCGACATAATTGTATTGCTGTAGGTATAAGGCAGGAATACGCCGTATGCCAAGCCCACCACAATCAGGGACAGCGAAAATTTAAACGGTGTTTTGGGTTGTTTGTCGCCCATTTTGGTCCACATGGCAGCCATCCCGCTGGCCAGCAGGATGACCCACAGACCTTGTGCGGAAGCGAGCCATGCTGGTGGGACTTCGAAACCGTCAATCATGCGGTTCAGTCTCATGAATTTTTCAAAATAAATGCTGACGGCGGTAAATACTTGAAACCAAACGGCCCAGAAAATGCAGGCTGCAATGAACAAAGGAATATAAGCGATGATGTAGTTGGTTTTGGCGCCCAGTTGTTTGCCGGTAATGAACAGGCGGGCAAAATAAACGGTGGTAACGACCAATATGAAGCCGAACAGAACGTTTTTAAAGTTGTCGTAATTCACCAATCCTGTGGCAAATACGATGGCCAACACCACCAATGCACCGATGAAACCTGCCAACACAAATGTTTTTTCGTTGGGTTTCAGCGGATTCACGGCGGCGGTGGGCGGCAGGTTTTTGCGGCCGCGTGCGTATTGTACCAAACCGAATGCCATGCCGACAGCCGCTGCGCCGAAGCCCCAGTGGAAACCAATTCTGTTTTGCAGGTATCCGGTCAGCAGCGGGCCGGAGAATGCGCCGATATTGATGGATAGATAGAACAGGGAGAAGCCTGCATCGCGCAAATGTTTAGTGTCGTCTTGTTCATACAGCGAGCCGACCATTGCGCTGGCAGAGGCTTTCACGCCGCCACTGCCCAAGGCCACCAGCACAAGGCCAGATATCAATCCTGCTAAACCGGGGAAGATGGCCAAGGCGATGTGTCCGGCCATTACCGTGATGCCTGAATAGAACAATGTGCGTTCTGCGCCCAGCACGCGGTCGGAAATCCAGCCGCCCAGCAAGGTCAGCAGGTAAATACTGCCGCCGTAAATGGCGGAAATGCCGCCGGCTTCTGCTTCATCGATGCCCAAGCCACCTTTGCTGGCTGCAAAATATAGATAAAACAGGAGGATGGCCTGCATGCCGTAGAACGAAAAGCGCTCCCACAATTCGATGTGGAACAGGCTGGATAATTGGAACGGGTGGCCGAAAAAGGTTTTGCCGTTTTGTTGCACAGACATAGTGGTTCCTCCAATAACGTAATTATGCAAATGTTTAACGAAATCTAACACAATATTTATTGATTTGTAAACTGTGAAGGGAAAATTTGCAGAATGTTTGCATAATTATTTGATGATAATGAGAAAAAAGTTATTGACGGAATATGGGCAGTTTTATGCGCCTTGTGTTTGGGCATGGATAGGAAAACAAATAGCGGTAATCAAATGTGGATGCACGCCCTACTCTGCCCTTTTTATTGCAAAAAAGCAGCCTGCATTCGGTTGGATTGGACGTGCAGGCTGCTTTTGGGTTTGTAGATGGACGTATTTGCAGCAATATTTTCGATATGAAAAAGCAGCCTGCACGTTAAACAATGTCGGTGCAGGCTGCTTTATGCGTTATTGTACCGTGTGGCGGCTGTTTTCGTTTTTTACGGCGCTGACGATATCGCTGCCGAACAGGGCGTTCACATCGGTTTCGTCAAACGTGTATTGCTCGTTGCAGAAATCGCAGTCCACCGTGATGCTGCCTTCTTCGGCAACGGCCTGGCCGACTTCTTGTCCGCCCAGCATCAGCAGCATGTCGCTGACTTTGCCGCGCGAGCAGGTGCAGGCGAATTCCAAGGCTTCGGGCGCGAACACGCGTGGCGGCGTTTCGTGGAACAGGCGGTACAGCACATTTTGCGCGTCCAGATGCAGCAATTCGTCGGCGGTGAGCGTTTGTGCCAATGTGGTAACATGCTGCCACGCTTCGGGGTCGGGCTGTTCTTCGGGCAGGCGTTGCAGCAGGAAGCCGGCGGCGGTTTTTTCGTCTGCCGCCAAGGCGATGTGGGTTTCCAGCTGCTCGGAATGCGCCATGTAGTGCATCAGCATATCGGCGATGCTGCCGCCTTCCAGCGGCACGATGCCTTGCCAGGGTTCGCCGTCTTTCGGTTGCAGGGTGATGGCGAAAATGCCTTGATTGCCCAAAAGTTCGCTCAATGCGGCATCATCGGCGATGTGGGCGGTTTCGTCCCAGCGTGCGGTGGCGCGCAGGGTGTTTTCGGATGTGGCTTCCACCACCAGCATTTTGAGCGCGCCCTGCCCCTGCACTTGGATGATGAGTGTGCCTTCGGTTTTCAGATTGCCCGAGAGCAGGCTGCCTGCGGCCAGGAGTTCACCCAATGCGCGGCGGATGGCGACAGGATAATGTTTGCGGCGGAGGATGTGTTGCCAAACTTCTTCCACTTGGACGTGCAGTCCGCGGACGGGCATTTGGTCGAAAAGGAAACGGGTGCGTTGATTGTTGTTCATGGGGGTTCTCTTCAATGAATGTGTCGTCATGCGGCCCAATATGGGTGCAGGCTGCTTTTATTCAAGGGAAAAAGCAGCCTGCGCGTTCATTTCTGCCTGAAATTATGCTTCCACCACGAATTCTCTGGGGAATGTTTTTTCGCAATAATGGCATTTCAATTTGGTTTTGCCGCCCTGCTGGCGCACATAAAAGCGGCTGGCGACCGGCTCGCTGTGGCTGGCGCAGTTGGTATTCGGGCAGCGGAACACTTCGGAGATTTCGTCCGGCAGCGTCAAGCGGCGTTTGTCGGTGACTTGGAAATCACGGATGGTATTGACCACTGCTTCGGGCGCGAACAGGGCAAGGCGGTTCGCATCCTGCTCGGTTAGGAATACGTCTTTGATTTTGATAATGTCTTTGCTGCCTTGCGTTTTGCTGGGCAGGTTGAAGCCCACCGTGACCGCGCTGCCGTAATGCAGCAGTTTGAACTGGCGCAGAATCGTCAGCCCCAGCCCTGCCGGAATATGGTCAATCACCGTGCCGTTCTCAATGGCTTCTACGCTGAGTTGTTTCGTTTTCATTCAAGTCTCCCTGTTGTGTTTCGTTCGTTTCCAACGGCGGCAAAATCCGTGCCGTCCGCCTTATTCGCTTTCCATGCGCACGGCCAGCCATGATTGCCAAACCCATATTTGCACCGTAGCGTCCTCTTGTTGGTGTTCCGGCAGCCATATCATTGCCGTGCTGCCGTTGTCGCGCCGCACCTGCCATTGGCAATAGCCTTGTTCGCAGCGTGGTTGGCCGGTTTCGCGGATGATTGGGCGTTGGAGCAGGCGTGCCTGTTCGGGTCGGCCGGGCACGGCATAAGTGCTGACAACGCCGACAATATGCGCCAACGCAAAGCAGCCTGCACCATAATACAAAATGCGTTTGGCGGTATGAACAGTCCGTTCCCAGCCTTGTGCAGGCTGCTTTAGGTGATACGTTTTGCCGTGATACAGCAGCATGCTGCCAAACAATAGCGCGCATCCCGCCCGCAAGGGCATCCGCCACACAATTTCCGTATCCAGCCATCGGTCGATTTGCCGGCTGATGACAACCAGCAGCACCGCAAAAAGGAGAGTGTAAAGGGTTTTGTTCAGGCGGTCGGGCATATCGGGCATGGTGCTCATGAAATATTTCAGGCTGCCCGATAATACACGAATCTATCGCTTTCGGGCAGCCTGCATGGGATGTTATTTATAATACAGCCGCACATAGTCAATCTGCGTGGTCTGCATCGGGAAAGGCTCGCTGAGGGACGGCGGATCCAGATTGTCTTCCCATTCCACATAATCGTTCAAAACGAAATGCCATTTGTCGTTTCGGAGCACTTGTTTAACCAAATCAGGATCGATTTGCAGTTTGGTGTAGTCCTCGTCGGGCATGGTGGAAACGTATGTGCCGTCCGGCGTGAAACTGCGGTAGTCGGTTACATCGACCGTGCTGGAATCGTTCACGCGGTAATGGTGCACGGGAATCAGTTTGCCGTCCATGTAATAACGGATTCTGGTGCCATCATATTCGATGGCCCAAACATGCCAATCATGCGTCAGCCAAGAGGAACGGTTGCGGATGCGGTTTTCCAAACGGTGAACGAATACGCGGGTGCGCCATTCTTGACCCGCCGTGCTGTAATAGCAGCTGATGCTGGATGCGGGGAAGGCATAATCCGGCATGGCGGAGAACCATTCCAGAATCAGCAGCGAACCGTAAGGCGCACTGCCACCGCCGGGGGTTTTGCAGGTGCGGATGCTATCTTCGTTTTTATGCTTGTTCAACCAAAGCGCGGTACGCATGCCGTGCAGCCTGTTCCAATTCATTTTGGCGCGGACTTCGGCGCGGAACGGGCGGCTTGCATCTACCATACCGATGGTTTCCAGCCGGCCGCTGGAATACTGGGTCACTTTCCCTGCCTGGCACACACCTGAAGTGGCGTTGCCGTCGTTTAACGGGTCGCCTACTTTATCGACGCAGTGGCGGCGCGTGGTCAGTTGGGCATAATCGCCGGCCACAAAAGAGACATTTCCCGGCAGGTAGGACAAATAGCTGTGCAAATGATTGCGGATTTCTTTGCTTTCCCAATCGGCAGGCACGCGCCCTTCCTTGAATTCATAGCATTTCGCGCTCCGCCATTGCCCGGATTCATCGGTCGGGTGCTCGCAACCGTTTGCGGAAGGTGCGGGTGTGGGCGCCGGTGTTGGCGCAGGCGCTGGGGACGGTGTCGGCGAAGGAGTGGGTACGGGACTTGGCGACGGTGTCGGATTAGGCGTCGGCGTTGGAGTAGGTGCAGGACTTGGCGTGGGTGCAGGTGCAGGTGTAGGGCTCGGAGTAGGCGCAGGCGTTTGTGCGGAAGCGTATTCCCGTCCGCCGAGTTTCGCATAGTTATTGTTATTGGAAGACGAGCCGGAGGTTGAGTTGGCCATGGCCAAGCCTTTTGCCGTGCCGAGGCCTGATTTTTCGTCTTCATTGCAGCCTGCAGTGAGTGCCGCCAAGCACATCACCACCAATAATTTTCTCGCGTACATTCTTTTGAACTTTCTTGCAAAATGGATTTTCAGGCTGAATGAAGACTTAATCCCTACACATTTTCATTCAACACCAGTGCAAGCATGGCCATGCGCGCAAATACGCCGTTTTGTGCTTGCTCAAAGTAATAAGCATACGGCGTGCCATCTACGTCGGGCGCAATTTCGTCCACGCGCGGCAGGGGGTGCAGCACGCGCAGGTTGGGTTTGGCGTTGGCCAATGTAGCGGCATGCAGGTTGAATTTACCTTGAATTTTGGCGAATTCCTCGTCATCGAAGCGTTCGCGCTGCACGCGGGTCATATACAGGATGTCGGCCCATTCCGCCGCACTTTCCAAATTGGGCAGTATCTGCCATTTTGCGTCGGCCTCGTCCAATTCTTCGGTAATGTATTCGGGCATGGCCAGGCTGGGCGGCGATACGAACGCAAATTCGCAGCCGAACCGTTTTAAGGCTTGTGCCAGCGAATGCACGGTGCGTCCGTATTTCAAATCACCGCACATGGCGATTTTCAGATGGTGCAGGCTGCCTTGCGTTTCGTAAATGGTGACCAAATCCAGCAGCGTTTGGCTGGGGTGCTGATTGGTGCCGTCGCCCGCGTTAATCACGGGTACGCGCGAAAATTCGGCCAACACGCGCGCTGCGCCGTCTTTCGGGTGGCGTTGGACAATCGCATCGGCATAGCTGGAGATAATTCGCGCGGTATCGGCCAGCGTTTCGCCTTTTTTCGCGCTGGTGTTCGCGCCGTCGGCAAAACCGATGACCTTGCCACCCAGCCGCTGCACGGCGGTTTCGAACGACAGGCGCGTGCGGGTGGAAGGTTCGAAGAAGCAGGACGCAATCAGCCGCCCTTCCAGCAAATCGCCGCGCGGCTGCCGTTTCAGGCGCAGCGCGGTGTCCAGCAGGCATTGCAGCTGCTCGATGCTCAAATCGGAAACGGATAAAATATTTTGACGGTACAATGGGTTCGGCATAATCGGACTCTCGCAGGATGGACGGTGGGGGAGGTGCAGGCTGCTTTCGGGCAACAAAAAACCCGTTTGGAACAAGGCAACGGGCATTGTGGCGGTGTATCTTTATCGGCAGCGCGCTCATATCAACAGACAAGTGCCCGACATTATACGGTTTTCCCCGCCATGCAGACAAGCAGTTTGCAGCCTGCGCAAAACGCTTTAAAATAAGCCGTTTTCTGCCGACCGAATCCCTATCCATGCACCGTATTCATGCCCTGCCCGACCATCTCGTCAATCAAATCGCCGCCGGCGAAGTAGTGGAACGCCCCGCCGCCGCGCTCAAAGAAATCGTAGAAAACAGCTTGGACGCGGGGGCGACGCATATCAGCGTGGAACTGGCGGGTGGTGGCATCAAACTCATCCGCGTGACCGACAACGGCAACGGCATCCACGCCGACGACCTTCCCTTGGCACTCTCTCGCCACGCCACCAGCAAAATCAAACAGTTGCACGATTTGGAACATGTCCGCAGCATGGGTTTTCGCGGCGAAGGGCTGGCCAGTATCGCCTCCGTGTCGCGCCTGACGCTGACCAGCCGCACCGCCGATTTGCCGCACGCACACGAAATCCGTGCCGAAGACGGCGTTTTGAGCGCGGTCAATGCGGCGGCGCACCCCGAAGGCACCACGGTGGAAGTGCGCGAACTCTTTTTCAACACGCCCGCGCGGCGCAAATTCCTGAAATCCGAAAACACCGAATACGCCCATTGCGCCGCCATGCTGGAACGCTTGGCGCTGGCTAATCCGCAGGCTGCTTTTTCGCTGGCGCACAACGGCAAAACCGTGTTCCGCTATCCCGTTCAAAGCCTGGAAGAGCGCATGGCGGCGGTGATGGGCGCGGAGTTTCAGTCCGCCAGCCTGCCGGTGGACAGCGGCGAAGGCGCGGTGCGCGTACACGGATTCGTTTCCAAACCCACGTTTGCCAAAGGCAAATCGGAATTGCAGTTTTGCTTTGTCAATCGGCGTTTCGTGCGTGACAAAGTGGTGCTGCACGCCGTGAAGCAGGCATACCGCGACGTGCTGCACCACAAAATCACGCCGGCATTCGCCTTATTTTTGGAAATGCCGCCCGAAATGGTGGACGTGAACGTGCATCCGACCAAAACCGAAATCCGCTTCCGCGACAGCCAGGCCGTGCACCGGCTGGTGTTTCACACCTTGGACAAAGCGCTGGAAGGCACGCGCGCGGACATGACCGGCAGCGTGGGCAATGCGGGCGATATTTTGCAGCAGCGTTTTCCGAACGTTCAAAGCAGCCTGCACACCGAAACGGCAGCCATGCCCACTTCCGGCGAAGCCCCTTCCGCCCCTGCCCCCTACTCGGCCTACCGCGCGCCGCAGCAGCGCAGTTTGTCGCTGAAAGAAAACCGCGCCGCCCTGCAAACCTATGCCGAACTTTACCGCCGCGACGATGATTTCCCCATCGAAAAAGCAGCCTGCACCCCGAAACAGCCTGCACCCGAAGCCGAAGCGGCCGAGCCGCCCGAATATCCGCTGGGCTTCGCGTTGGCGCAGCTTCTGGGCATTTATATTTTGGCGCAGACGGCGGAAGGCCTGATTTTGGTCGATATGCACGCCGCCGCCGAACGCGTGAATTACGAAAAAATGAAGGCGCAGCGGCAGCAAGGCAGCCTGCAAACGCAAATGCTGCTGATTCCGCCCGTGTTTGCCGCCAGCCATACCGAACGCGCCGTGCTGGCTGAACACGGGGAAACACTGCGCGAATACGGCCTGCTGCTTTCAGACGAAGGCAACGGGCAGATTGCCGTGCGTTCCGTGCCGGCCATGCTGGGCAAGGCCGATGCCGTGGCATTGGCGCAGAACGTGTTGCGCGAACTGGGCAGCGTGGGCAGCTCGCAAACCGTGGAATCGATGGAAAACCGGATATTCGCCACCATGGCGTGCCACGGTTCGGTGCGTGCGGGGCGGCAGCTCACCCTGCCCGAAATGAACGCCCTGTTGCGCGATATGGAAAACACGTCGCGCAGCAACCAATGCAACCACGGCCGTCCGACTTGGGTGCATTTGGCATTGGCGGATTTGGACGCGCTGTTTTTGCGCGGGCAATGACGAACGGCAGGGTGCAGGCTGCTTTTGCAACGTGCGCAGAATGCGGGGCGTGGCGGCCTGAAAGTGGGCACGGCGGCGCAACGCCGTGAAAACCGTCCGGCAGCGAACGCGAGTGCGGCGGAAACAGACAGACAAAGGATAACGGAATGGGTGCAACACATTATTTGGACTGGGCAAAACAGGTTTTGCAGATTGAAGCGCAGTCGGTGCTGGAAATGGCGGCGCAGTTGGACGGAGCGTTTGCCCGCGCGGTGGATGCGGTGCTGCAAAGCCGCGGCCGCGTGATTGTGACGGGCATGGGCAAATCCGGGCATATCGGGCGCAAAATCGCCGCCACGCTGGCCTCCACCGGCACGCCGGCCTTTTTTGTCCATCCGGCAGAAGCGGCGCACGGCGATTTGGGCATGATTGTGGACGGCGACGTGGTACTGGCCATTTCCAATTCGGGCGAAAGCGACGAAATCTTGGCGATTATGCCCGCGCTCAAACGCCGCCACATCACGCTAATCTGCATCACGGGCAAACCCGAATCGAGCATGGCGAAACACGCGGACATCCATATCCGCGCCGCCGTGTCGCAAGAAGCCTGCCCCTTGGGGCTTGCGCCGACGTCCAGCACCACGGCCGTGCTGGCTTTGGGCGATGCGCTGGCGATTGCATTGTTAAACGCGCGCCAGTTCACGCCGGAAGATTTCGCATTGAGCCATCCGGCGGGCAGCTTGGGGCGCAGGCTGCTTTTGACGGTGGGCGATGTGATGCATTCGGGCGACGCGCTGCCGGTGGTCCGCCCCGAAAGCAGCCTGCGCGAAGCGATTATCCAAATGAGCGGCAAAGGCTTGGGTATGGTGGCGGTGGCGGACGGTGCAGGCTGCTTAGCGGGTGTGTTTACCGACGGCGATTTGCGCCGCCTGTTCGAGCGACACGAGCAACTGCCCGACCTGCCGATGAGCGAAGTAATGACCCGCCATCCCGCCACCATATCGCCCGAAAAATTATTGAGCGAAGCCTTGAAGCTGATGCAGGAAAAACGCATCAACGGCCTGCCCGTGTGCGAAGGCGGACGGCTGGTCGGCGCACTGAATATGTATGATTTGCTGAAAGCGCGGATTGTGTAAATCCCTTTTATATTGCCGCAAAACGTATTACCATAGCGGCATTCCTCATCACGGCTGCCGCACGGTTCGCCGTTATTTCAATTATTTCCACATTATCCGAAGGAACACGACATGAAAGTTTTATTGTTGGGCGCACCCGGTGCGGGCAAAGGCACACAGGCGCAATTCATCACGCGCGAATTCAATATCCCGCAAATTTCTACCGGCGATATGCTGCGCGCCGCCATTAAAGCCGGCACGGAATTGGGTTTGGAAGCCAAAAAAATCATGGATCAGGGCGGCTTGGTGCGCGACGACATCATCATCGGCTTGGTGAAAGAACGTATTGCCCAGCCCGATTGCGCCAACGGCTTCTTGTTTGACGGCTTCCCGCGCACGCTGGCGCAGGCGGAAGCCATGGTGGAAGCGGGCGTGAATTTGGATGCCGTGGTGGAAATCGACGTGCCGGACGAAGCGATTGTGGAACGCATGAGCGGCCGCCGCGTGCATATTGCCTCCGGCCGCACCTACCACGTCAAATACAATCCGCCCAAAACCGAAGGCAAAGACGATGAAACAGGCGAAGATTTGGTGCAACGCGACGACGACAAAGAAGAAACCGTGAAAAAACGCCTGGCCGTGTACCACGAACAAACCGAAGTGCTGGTGGATTTTTACAGCCGTCTGACCGGCGAACACGCGCCGCGCTATATCAAAGTGGACGGCACCAAAAACGTGGACGATGTGAAAGCGGAAATTCTGGCCGCATTGAAAGCGTAACCCCTCAAAAGCAGCCTGCACTTTCCAACGGCACTCCACGGCAACGGGAAAAGTGCAGGCTGCTTTATTCATTTGAAAAATCAGTAAGCAAGTTTATGAAATATTTATCTTTATTCTGTGCTGGGCTTTTATCCGCCTCTTTTGCCTTTGCCGATTCTGGCTGGCTGGGCGTGTCCGACCACAGCGATGCCGAATTTCAGGAAAGCAGCCTGCCGCTGCCCGAATTGCCCGACACGGAAGGTGCAGGCTGGTTTGATTTGTATGTCAGCCCCACGTTTTCCGGCAAGCCGCAAATCCTGCTCGACAGCATTCATTACGCGCCCGACGGCAGCATCCGTTACATTCTGAACAACCGCTCGGCTTCCGGCTATCCGAACGTCAGCGCGGAAGGCCTGCTGTGCATCACCGGCGCGAAACTGCTCGGCAGCGAAGGCTCGAAACTGAAAACCTTTGCCTTTGCCGATTTGGCCAACCGCCGCTGGATTACGCCGCGCAACAGCCGCTGGGAAGTGATTGGCGGCAAACTCAACGGCAGCAACGCCGTGCGCCGCGTGCTGTATGAAGCCTTCTGCATCGACGGGCATGCCGCCAGCGACGAATTGCTGCGCCAACGCCTTCGCCGCCAATCCGGCCACGCCATTCAATTCGATTACAGCAAATAAGCATGACGACACCTGATTTCAGCCGCCCCGTGTTGGCGATAGACACTTCGACCGCCTTCCTTTCATTGGCGCTGCATGCGGACGGGCAATGGCACGGCATGCACACGGAAGCGGGCAATCGGCAGTCCGATTTGATTCTGCCGGGCATCCGCAACCTGCTTTCGGAAGCAGCCTGCACCGTTTCCGATTTGGGCGCGATTGTGTATGCGCAAGGTGCAGGCGCGTTTACCGGCCTGCGTATCGGCATCGGTGTGGCGCAAGGCTTGGCCGTGCCGTTCGGCATTCCCTTGGTCGGCATTCCCTGTTTGGATGCCGTGGCCTACCAAATACCCGACTGCGAATGCGTGCTGGCCGCCACCGACGCGCGGATGGGCGAAGTGTTTTATGCGTGGTTCGATACGCGCCGCCACGAACGTTTGAGCGCATACGGCGTGGGCAAGGCCGAAGAAATCGCCCTGCCGGAATCCTGCCAAGGCCGACAAGTGGCCGGTGCAGGCAACGCGTTCGCGCTGGAGCAGCCGCCTGCCTTTGCAGGACAGCCCTTCATGCCCACCGCCGCCGATTACTTACGGCTGGCACAAAGCGGCCGCTATCCCGCCACCGCCGCAGAACACGCCAACCTGCTGTATATCCGCAATAAAGTTGCCCTCACCGCCGCCGAACAGCTGGCGAAAAAAGTGCAGGCTGCTTTTTGACTGCCCTTCCGAAAGCCGAAAATGAACTACCGCATAGCCCCCAGCATCCTGTCCGCCGACTTCACCCGATTGGGCGAAGAAGTCCGCCGAGTGATTGACGCAGGCGCCGATTTAATCCATTTCGACGTGATGGACAACCATTACGTCCCAAACCTCACCTTCGGGCCGATGATTTGCCAAGCCCTGCGCCCCGTCAGCACCGTGCCGATTGACGTGCATTTGATGGTAGAGCCGGTGGACGACATGATTCGCGCCTTCATCGAAGCTGGCGCCGACATTATCAGCTTCCACCCCGAAGCCAGCCGCCACATCGACCGCAGCCTGCAACTCATCAAAAACGCGGGCAAACAGGCCGGTTTGGTGCTGAACCCCGCCACGCCCGTTCATGTGCTGGAACACGTTTTGGACAAGCTGGACATGGTGCTGCTGATGTCGGTGAATCCCGGATTCGGCGGCCAAAGCTTTATCCCGCACACGCTGGACAAACTGCGCCGCGTGCGCAGCCTGCTCGACCATTACCAAGCGCAAACGGGGCGGCGGATTGTGCTGGAAGTCGACGGCGGCGTGAAAGCCGGCAATATCGCCGAAATCGCCCAAGCCGGCGCGGACACGTTCGTGGCAGGCTCCGCCATTTTCGGACAGAGCGATTATGACGCCGTTATCCGCGAAATGCGGCAGGCATTGGTGCAGGCTGCATAAAATTACAAAAGCCGTGCAAAATAGTGTAAAATTTCCAGCCACGCATTTGTTCAATGTGGGCAAAAGCCATATTGACCCCCAAACAGAACCGTTTGACACAAACGCATGATGGTTTGGCAATGTTCGACTTATCTTCTCCCTATTAACATTCCAAAAGGAAAAACAATGCAGGTTTATTACGATAAAGACGCTGATTTATCATTGGTAAAAGGCAAAACAGTGGCCATCATCGGTTATGGTTCGCAAGGCCATGCCCACGCGGCCAACTTGAAAGATTCCGGCGTGAATGTGGTGATTGGTCTGCGTCAGGGCGCGTCTTGGAACAAAGCGGTAGCTGCCGGCTTTGAAACATTGAGCGTTGCCGATGCCACCAAAAAAGCAGACGTTGTCATGATTTTGCTGCCCGATGAAAACCAACCCGCCGTGTATAAAAACGAAATCGCGCCGAACTTGAAAGAAGGTGCTGCTCTGGCATTCGCGCACGGCTTCAATATTCATTACAACCAAATCGTTCCGCCTAAAAATGTAGACGTGATTATGGTGGCGCCCAAAGGCCCCGGCCACACTGTGCGCAGCGAATTTTTGAAAGGCGGCGGCGTGCCTTCGCTGATTGCGGTGTATCAAGACTATACCGGCAAAGCCAAAGACATCGCCCTGTCTTATGCTGCGGCCAACGGCGGCACCAAAGGCGGCGTGATTGAAACCAACTTCCGCGAAGAAACCGAAACCGACCTGTTCGGCGAACAAGCCGTATTGTGCGGCGGCGTGGTGGAACTGATTAAAACCGGTTTCGAAACATTGGTGGAAGCAGGCTATGCACCTGAAATGGCGTATTTTGAATGCCTGCACGAAATGAAGCTCATCGTGGATTTGATTTACGAAGGCGGCATTGCCAACATGAACTACTCTATTTCCAACAATGCGGAATACGGCGAATACGTGACCGGCGTGGAAGTGATTAACGAAAAATCACGCGAAGCCATGCGCAATGCGCTCAAACGCATCCAAACCGGCGAATACGCGAAAATGTTCATTCAGGAAGGCGCTGTGAATTACGCGAGCATGACCGCTCGCCGCCGCCTGACGGCCGACCACCAAATCGAAAAAGTCGGCGCGCAGTTGCGCAGCATGATGCCTTGGATTGCCAAAAACAAATTGGTTGACCAAGAGAAAAACTAATCGGGTCTGAACGTGCAGGCTGCTTTTGAACGATTGCCAAAAGCAGCCTGCACTTTTTACAAGTTAGGCGTTTTGCATGAATCCATCGCGCATTCTGATTTTATCCGTATTTATGGTGGCCAGTTGCGGCTTGGCATACGAGCTGATTATGGCGGCTTTGGCCAGCTATCTTCTGGGCGACAGCATTTTCCAGTATTCGTTCATCATCGGCCTGTATCTTTTTTCTATGGGCATCGGCGCGCACCTCACGCGTTATATTAAAGATGAAGACGTGCTGGTGCGCTTTGTGGAAATCGAGCTTTTGGTCGGCCTGGCGGGCGGATTGTCGGCGTTGTTTTTGTTTGTCGCCTTCGGATTTGCCGCTGCACCCTTCCGCACCCTGCTTTATGCGCTGGTATTGTTGGTCGGCACGATTGTGGGCATGGAAATTCCGCTGGTGATGCGGCTTTTGAACCAGCAGGAACACGAATTCAAAGAAATTGTGGCACGCGTGCTGACGTTTGACTATATGGGCGCGCTGGCCGTGTCGCTGCTGTTTCCGCTGCTGCTTGCACCCAAATTGGGCATGGCGCGCTCAGCATTGCTGTTCGGCATCCTGAACGCCGCCATTGCTTACATCACCGCCCGCGTTTTCCGTGCGAAAATCGCCCGATACAAAGCACTGGCCGGCCGCTGCTTTATCGTATTGATGCTATTGGTGATGGCCTTTGTTTATGCCAATTATTGGGTACTCCAAGCAGAACAGCGCTATTTCGGCGACCCGGTCGTGTACGAAAGCCACTCGCCCTACCAGCGGCTGGTCGTTACCCAATGGAAAGACGATATCCGTCTGTATATCAACGGTAATTTGCAGTTTTCTTCGCGTGATGAAGCCCGCTACCACGAAGCATTGGTCATCCCCGCCATGCAGATGTCGCCCAGCCGCAAACGCGTGCTGATTTTGGGCGGCGGCGACGGGCTGGCGGCGCGCGAAGTGCTGAAATATCCCGAAGTTCAGCAGCTTACCTTGGTCGATTTGGACCCGGACATGACGCACACCTTCCAAACCTCCGCGCGGCTCACCGCATTGAACAAAAATGCGTTGAACCACCCGAAAATCCGCATTATCAACGACGATGCCGCCCAATGGCTGCAACATCAGGCCGAACGTTTTGACGTGATTATCATCGACCTGCCCGACCCATCCAATTTCGCGCTGGGCAAGCTTTATTCCGTGCCGATGTACCGAATGGTGGCGCAGCGCCTTAATCCGGGCGGAAAAATCGTGGTGCAGTCCACCTCGCCCTATTTTGCGCCCAATGCTTATTGGTCGGTGGTGGCAACGCTGGAAGCGGCAGGGCTGCGCACCGCGCCGTATCATGTGTATGTGCCCAGTTTCGGCGAATGGGGCTTCGTGATGGCCGATACGGCGGGCGATTTCAGGCAGCCTGCACGGATTGACGTGCCGACACAGTTTTTAACACCGCCCGTTCTGGCGCAGATGTTTGATTTCCCGAACGATATGGCACGCCGACCCGTGGAAGCAAATTATCTGAACAATCAGAAACTGGTGGCGTATTTCGAACAGGATTGGGCCAATGTGATGCGTTGATGCCCTCCCCCAAAAACTCAAAGTGCAGGCTGCTTTTGAAGATGCTCCAAAAGCAGCCTGCACTTTAATCACCCATAGCCAAACACGTTATTCCAGCCGCGAGAAAATCTGGCGGCCGCCCTGGCTGTCCGGCGGCGACACGATGCCGTCTTCCTCTAAAGCCTGCATCAAGTTCGCGGCGCGGTTGTAGCCGATGCGCAAATGCCGCTGCAAGGCGGAAATCGAAGTTTTGCGGCTGGACACGACAAACTGCACCGCTTGGTCGAACAGCTCGTCTTGCGCATTGCCGCCGCCGTTCGGCTCGATAAATTTCTGCGTTTCCTGCGTCGCCTCGCCTGTGAGAATGCCGTTGATATAATTCGCCTCGGCCTGTGATTTGATGAAATTCACCACATTGTGCACTTCGTCATCGCTCACGAACGCGCCTTGCAGACGGGTCGGCTCGGCATTGCCCGGCTGCAGGAACAGCAAATCGCCGTATTTCAGCAAATCTTCCGCGCCCATTTGGTCGAGAATCGTGCGGCTGTCGATGCGGCTTTGTACGGTGAACGCCATGCGGGTCGGTACGTTGGCCTTAATCAGGCCGGTAATCACGTCCACACTTGGGCGCTGGGTGGCGATAATCATGTGGATGCCGGCGGCGCGTGCTTTTTGCGCCAATCGGGCAATCTGCGTTTCCACCGATTTTTTCTCGGTCATCATCAAATCGGCTAATTCGTCAATCACCAGCACGATTTGCGGCAGCTTGGTCAAAGGCTCGGGTTCGTCCGGATTCAGGCTGAACGGGTTAGGGATGGGTTTGCCCTCCGCCAAAGCAGCCTGCACTTTTTCGTTATAGCCCGCCAGCGTTCGCACGCCGACACGCGCCAGCAGGCGGTAGCGTTTTTCCATTTCCGCCACGCACCAGTTCAGCGCATTGCCCGCTTCGCGCATATCGGTAACCACGGGGCACAGCAGGTGTGCAATGCCTTCGTAAATCGACAGTTCCAGCATTTTCGGGTCAATCATGATGAAGCGGACTTCTTCGGGCGTGGCTTTATACAGCATCGACAAAATCATCGCATTCACGCCCACGGATTTGCCCGAGCCGGTCATGCCGCCCACCAGTAAATGCGGCATTTTCGCCAAATCGCCCACCACCGGCAGGCCGGCAATGTCTTTGCCCAAAGCCACCGTGAGTTTGGACGGCGCATCGTTGAATACGTCGGAAGAGAAAATTTCCTGCAATAAAACTTCCTGCCGCTGTTCGTTCGGCAGCTCGATGCCCATGGTGGTTTTGCCGATAATGGTTTCCACCACGCGCACGGACTGCACCGACAAAGAGCGCGCCAAATCTTTGGATAAATTGACGATTTGGCTGCCCTTCACGCCTTTGGCCGGTTCGATTTCGTAGCGCGTAATCACTGGGCCGGCAATGGCGCTGACCACTTGCACGTCAATGCCGAATTCCGCCAATTTGGCTTCAATGCGCCGGCCGGTTTCGCGCAATGTGTCGGGGTCGATGGGGGTGCTGTGCGGCGCGGCTTCGCGCAGATGGCTCAAATCGGGCAAACGGTAGCCGTTGATTTCGACCGATTGCGACGGGTTTTTGCGTGCAGGCTGCTGTTGCGCCACGGTTACCGCCATTTTGCGGTTGTTGCGGCTGCTCACATTCTTGGCGACGGGGATAGCCACAATCTGCTCGATGGGGTTGGCTTCGGGTTTGTCGGGGAAAAAGGTTGGCGTGATTTCTTTGTTTTTGCCGTGCACGAAATAACGGAACAGGCGTTCCAAACGGTTGCCCAGCCGCTCCAAAAAGTCCAGCCACGAAATTTGCACCAACAGCGAAAACCCCAGCATGGCAAAGGCAAACAGCAGCACAACGCCGACCGTGTGGCCGAACCAAGCGCGCACGGTCGAATCAATCAGCGAGCCGACCAATCCGCCCGCGTCCAGCGGCAGGCGGTTTTGCAGCCAGTTCGGAAACAGTGCGGCTTCCAGCACGGGGCTGCACAGCAGCAAAATTGCCAGCCCTGCCAGCCCGATGGCCGCGTTGTACGGCGGTCTGCCCGAATTGAGTATCGGGCGGAAATGGCGGTACAGCCAAACGCCCACGGCCACCATGCCCCACCATGCGGACAGGCCGAACAAATAGTAAAACACGTCCGACAGCCATGCGCCCAACAGGCCGCCGAAATTGCGCGTCTGCCCCAAGTTCGGCACGTTGCGCGACCATGACGGGTCTTTCATGTGGAAGCTGATTAGGGAAATGCAGACATAGGCCGAGAGCACCAAAAGGCACATCCACAGCGTGTCGCCGACCAACTGGCGGTCTTTTTCCGGCACGGCAAGCCGTTGTTTGGCGGGTTGGTCTTTTGCGGTTTTGACGGATTTGGACGATGCGGCAACCTGCACCTGCGGACGTGCAGGCTGCTTTTTGGCGTTGGAAGAAGCGGGGGTGCGTTTTTTGCGTGTGCCGGCCGTTGAAGGTTTGCCGGATTTTGTTGTGTTCTTATTCAATAGCTTGTCAAGAATATTCATGGTGAAACTTTGGTGCGGGCGGTACATCTGCAACACGCCGCCTATTTTTTGCAAAAAGGCGCATTATAGCATTACACATCGGATTTCGGCTTGGTTTTGCGAAATCTGCTGGAATAGAGTAAATGCTTTTGTTATACTGCGCGCGTTACTATGTAACATTATCTGCAAAACTTTAAATATCGCTAGGAGAATTCCATGAAACTTGTATTGAAAGCAGCCTGCACATTGGCTTTTTTGAGCGGTGCGGCACACGCGCACGACGTTTGGGTGATTGCACCGACGCAACAGCCGGCCGACCACGTATTGGAAGCTGATTTGGGCTACAGCCACGTTTATCCGCTCCCTGAAGCCATTGCTGCCGACCGCGTACAGATTTTCAAACCGATGGAAATCATCGACAGCCAAAACCGTGCAACGGCCATGGTGCTGCGCGGCGGCGAAAATTACCAATACGCCACACGCAATCCGTTGAAGGCGGGCACTTACCGCGTAACGGCCACTTACCAGCCGACCTTTTGGGTGAAAAACGCGCAAGGCAAATGGTCGCAAAACAATATGACACAAGTTCCGGACGCAACGTATTGCGAACAGTCGCAAATGTACGGCAAAAGCATCGTGCAGGTGGGCGACCGCTTTGATTTGGCCGCAGCCACCCGTCCGGTAGGCCAAGAGCTGGAAATCGTGCCGCTGGCCAATCCGAACACCGTGGCCGCCGGCAAACTGCTGCCGCTGCAAGTGCTGTATCAAGGCAAACCGCTGGCGGGCGCCACCGTTGTCGCTACGGCGGATACCGTCATCAACCAAGATACGGATGCAATGATGGACCACCGCGAAATCAACGGCTATTCCGCCAAAACCGATGCGCAGGGCCGCGTGAACTTCCTGCCGCTGGTGGAAGGCCAATGGAAAGTGAAAGTGGTGCACAAAGCGCCGTTTGCCGACCAAAAAGTCTGCCAACACGTTTCCCTGTATTCTACGCTGATTGTCCCTGTGGGCACGAAACGCGCACCAGTGGACGAATCGCACGCGCATCACCACCACCATCACTAATCTGACTGATTACCGTGTGCAGGCTGCTTTTGGGGTTTCCGAAAAGCAGCCTGCATTTTTTTCGCCGCGGAATGTGCAGGCTGCTTTGAATGTGTCGGCAACACGGTCTTGCCATTGCTCGGAGTGAATATCTAATTTAAAAGCAGCCTGCACTTCCAAACCGTGTTCTGCCCAAGGTGCAGGCTGCTTTTGAAAGGCTTCGCGGGCATGTTAAGGTTTGATACCCCCGCGCGATATGCGTTATACTTAAATTTTAACGAATCTTAAAAATTCCCCGTTCATGATTACCATCAATACCTTACGCAATATGAAAGCCGCAGGCGACAAAATTGCCATGCTGACTTGTTACGATGCCAGCTTCTCCGCGCTGATGAACCGCGCAGGCGTCGATATCCTCCTGATTGGCGATTCGCTGGGCATGGCGGTGCAAGGGCAATCCTCCACCCTACCCGTGCGCTTGGAAGATATGTGCTATCACACGGCGGCAGTGGCGCGCGGCAATTCGAATGCCATGATTGTGGCCGATTTGCCGTTCGGTGCGTACCAGCAAAGCCCCGAGCAGGCGTTTGCCGCATCCGCCCAACTGATGGCGGCGGGCGCGCACATGGTGAAGCTGGAAGGCGGCGCGGTGATGGCGGAAACCACACGCTTTTTGCAGGAACGCGCCATTCCCGTTTGCGCCCACATCGGCTTAACGCCGCAATACGTCAACGTGTTCGGCGGCTATAAAGTGCAAGGGCGCGGCGATGCGGCACAAGCCGTGCTGGCCGATGCGAAAGCGCACGAAGCGGCAGGCGCGTCCATTATTTTGATGGAATGCGTGCCCAGCGCATTGGCCAAACGCATTACCGAAGAAGTATCCTGCCCCACCATCGGCATCGGCGCGGGCATCGATACCGACGGCCAAGTATTGGTCATGCACGATATGCTGGGCATTTTCCCCGGCAAAACCGCCAAATTCGTCCACAATTTCATGCAGGGGCAAACATCGATTCAGGCGGCCGTGGAAAGCTATGTGCAGGCCGTGAAAAACAAAACCTTCCCAACACCGGCACACGGTTTTGATGCGTAACCCACCTTCATCAGCAGAACACAACCATGTCGAACCAACGCTTAATTTACGGCTTCCACGCCATCAATGCGCGCCTGTGGCAAAATCCGAAATCCATCACAGAACTGTATGTGCTGGAAAACAAAAACGATGCCCGCACGCGCGAAGTTTTGGAAAAAGCCGCTGCCGAACGCGTGCGCGTGCATTTTGCCAATGCCGACCGCCTGCACGCCATGAGCAAAGGCGCGCGCCACCAAGGCGTTATCGGCTTTATTGATGCGTCCAAAAACCACGTTCATTTGGAAGACGTGCTGGAAAATCTGCGCGAACCTGCGTTTTTGCTGGTGCTGGACGGCATTACCGACCCGCACAATTTGGGCGCGTGCCTGCGGACGGCGGATGCCATGGGCGTACACGCCGTCATCGCCCCGAAAGACAAAAGCGCCGGGCTGAACGCCACCGTGAGCAAAGTAGCCTGCGGAGCGGCGGAAACCGTGCCGTATATCACAGTGACCAATTTGGCGCGGACTTTGCGCGAGTTGAAAGAATACGGCATTTGGGTGGTTGGCACGGATATGGGCGGCGATGCGGATTTGTTCCATTATGATATTCCCGAAAGCGTGGCGTGGGTGATGGGCAACGAAGGCGAAGGCATGCGCCGCCTTACCCGCGAACATTGCGATGCGCTGGTCTCCATCCCCATGTTCGGCACGGTGGAAAGTATGAATATTTCGGTTTCTGCCGGCATGGTGTTGGCCGAAACGCGCCGCCAGCGGATAACGGCACAGCAATAATCCATCAAAAAGCAGCCTGCACCCAAAGCAGCCTGCAAAGTGTTTCCCACGAAAAAACCGTTATACAAGGAGAGAAAAATGACATTGCCCGATTTTTTTGACCAAGCACCGAAAATCACCCTGCGCGACCCGTTGGCGCAATTTCTGGGCGCGACGCCGGACGGCTTGCTCACTTATGCCTACGAAGACGCTGTGAAACTGTGCGGACACTCCTGCCCCACGGTGGCCGGCGCGTATCTGATGGTGCTCAAAGGCGTGCAGGCGCTGTATCCCAACGAAATTCCCGAGCGCGGCAATATTGAAGTGGCCATGCGCGGCGGCCGCAGCGAAGGCACGGTCGGCGTGACCGCGTCTGTTGCACAGCTGATTACCGGCGCGGCACCGGAAACCGGTTTTGGCGGCGTCGGCCCGAACGGACGCTTTTCCCGCCGCGATTTGTTAAGCTACGATGCGGAAATCGAAGAAGAAATCTGCCTGCGCCGCCGCGATACGGGCGCAAGCGTGCGCGTGTCGTTCAACGGCAAAATCGCACCGTTCGCTCCCGAAATGCGCGAAATCATGCCGCTGGCGGTAAGCGGCCAGGCAACAGCGGAGCAGCTGGCACGATTCGGCGAACTTTGGCAGCAACGTGTCCACACCATTTTGATTGACGAATGCGACAATCCCGAATTGGTGGTTGTCCGCTGAATATTGAAATGCTAAAAAAGCAGCCTGCACAGGGATTTTCCAATGTGCAGGCTGCTTTTGGATTAAATAATTCATGAATAATCCATTGTTTTTAATGTGAAGTGCAAAAAATAAGGATATGGCGGAAACGGATTGCCGTGCAGGCTGCTTTTTGAAGGTTTCCTACTGCCAAAATCAGCGAATCAAAGTATAATGCGCGCTTCATTTTTTTACCTATTTTTAAATCATGGCAACACAACAACATTCTTTTTTGGATCGTTTTTTTAAATTGAGCGAGAACGGCACGTCTGTCCGCACGGAAATCATGGCCGGCTTCACCACCTTCCTGACCATGTGCTACATCGTCATCGTCAATCCCAATATTCTCTCCATTACGGGGATGGATTTCGGCGCGGTGTTTGTCGCCACCTGCATTTCATCGGCAATCGGCTGCTTCATCATGGGCGCGTTTGCCAATTACCCGATTGCGCTGGCCCCAGGCATGGGCTTGAACGCCTATTTCACCTTCAACGTGGTGCAGGGCATGGGCGTGAGCTGGCAGATTGCGCTGGCGGCCGTGTTCGTGTCGGGCGTGATTTTCATCTTGTTCAGCTTTTTCAAAGTGCGCGAAATGCTGGTTAATGCGCTGCCCATGAGTTTGAAAATGGCGATTGCCGCCGGCATCGGCCTGTTTTTGGCATTGATTGCCCTGAAAGGCTCCGGTTTGGTGGTTGCCAGCGATGCCACGCTGCTGAAAATGAATAATCTGTATGAAATCAAAGACGGCGTGAAACTCCCCAATATGCCCGTGCTTTTGGCGCTGTTCGGCTTTTTCCTTGTCGTGGCATTGGATTATTACAAAATCCGCGGTGCGATTATCATCGGCATTCTGACCGTTACCGGCATTGCCGCCGCCTTGGGGCTGACCCAGTTTAACGGCATCGTTTCCAGCGTGCCTTCCGTTGCGCCCACGTTTATGCAGATGGACTTCAACGGTTTGTTCAACGGCAGCATGCTGGCGGTGGTGTTCGTCTTCTTTTTGGTCGATTTGTTCGACAGCACGGGTACGTTGGTCGGCGTATCGCACCGTGCGGGTTTACTGGATAAAAACGGTCATTTGCCGCGCCTGAAAAAAGCGCTGTTTGCCGACAGTACGGCGATTGTGGCCGGTGCGGCTTTGGGTACATCGTCCACCACACCTTATATCGAGAGCACTTCAGGTGTCGCTGCCGGCGGACGCACAGGCTTGACGGCCATTACCGTGGGCGTGCTGATGCTGGCATGTTTGTGGTTTTCCCCGTTGGCACAGGCCGTGCCCGCATTTGCCACCGCACCCGCCCTGCTCTATATCGGCGTGCAAATGATGCGTTCCGCATTGGAAATCGACTGGCAGGACATGACCGAAGCCGCTCCCGCGTTCATGACCATTGCCTTCATGCCGTTCACTTATTCGATTGCGGACGGTATTGCGCTGGGCTTCATCAGCTATGCCGTGATTAAACTGATTTGCGCACGTGTTAAAGACGTACCGCCCATGGTGTGGATTGTGGCCGTGTGCTGGTTGACAAAGTTTTGGTTTTTGGGCGCGTAAGCAAAAAGCAGCCTGCACGTCAGTGGATCGTTAAGGCCGCCGGAAAAGCAGCATGTATTGCCAAATGCAATGTATTAAAAAAGCGACAAAGTTGTTTTTTGTAATTTTTTAAAATAGAAATGTTTGTTTTTCTTGGCAAGATGCGCGCGAAACCGTTATCATAACGGACAATGACATTTAAAAATCAAACAAATTTGCTGCAAACCATAGCAAGCAGTTTGCAAACAGGAGTGTAATATTTTGAAAAATAAAAGTAAAATTATCTCTGCATCGTTGTCGTTAATGACTTCAATGAGCGCGGTGGCAGGTTTGGGCGGCTTGAATGTGCAATCTAATTTGGGCGAGCCGTTTTCTGCAAGCATCGTGGTCACCGGTAATGAAGCACAAGCAGTTTTGCAAAGCGGCTCCGTGAATGTTACGGGCGGCAATATCCATGGGACGGTGGTTCCGCAAGGCAATGGTAATGCCGTTATTCGCCTGCGTTCCAATTCCGTTGTGAATGATCCCATTGTGAATTTTGTTGTGAGTGCGGGCAACCAAACGCGCCAATACACCGCTATGGTGAACCCTGCTCATTACCGCCCTGCCGATGCTGTTCAGCGCACCCGCCGCGCTCCGGCAACACGGCTGAAACCTATCGCACAAAAACCTGCTGCAACTGCTGTCGATACGGTAGATACCATTGAAGCAGATGCACCACACAATCCTACCTCCGCTATGCAAAAAACATCTCCTAGACCACGTTATTATCGCGTTCAACACGGTGAGAGCGTTTCTTCGATTGCAGCACGTTACCGTCCGCGCGGTATGAGCGTGCAACGCGCCATCCGTGCATTGATTGCCGCCAATCCTCGTGCATTCCATCATGGGCGCATGTATCGCAATGTTACCCTGTATATTCCGTCTGCCGCGCAATGGCACGCGTATGCCAACACGAGTTCCGAACGCCGTCGCGCCGCTCATCGTTTGGCAGCACAACGACCCAGCGCCCCTGTTGAAAACACGGTAAACCAAGTTGAAAACAACCAGCCTGCACCTACAGTTGAAACACCGCCAGCACCTCCACCAGCAAATACTGTTCCGGTAGAAACACAGGCAAAACCGGTAAACAATGCCACAGAGCAACAAGCGGCGCCTGTCAATCAGACACCTGAACCTGCGCCGGTTGAGCCAAGTGTTCCTGTGAAACCAGAAACTCCCGTTGTGGCACCGGCTTCTGAAGTGCAGGCTGCTTCTAATGTGCCCGGTGAAATGGTTGCCGCTTCAGATTTCGCATCGGCTTCAGAAACATCCGCTCCTGCTGTTGAAGAAGTTGCGCCTCCACCCGCACCTCCTGCTGTTGAAACACCACCTCCTGCTCCTGTGGAAGAAGAAGGCATGGACTTGATGCAGATGGGCTTAATTGGCGGTGCTGCAGCCCTTGCATTGGGTGGCGCGGCATATGCGTTGAGCCGTCGCAGAAAACCTAATGAAAGTGGTCGCGACGAGTCAGAAGACGAGTTTGAAGAATCTGAAGAAGAATTTGAAGGCAGTGCGTCACAAGAAATGTGGGTAAATGAAGAATTCACGTTGCCTGAAGATGATACTTATGAAGATAGCAGCACAAAATCGGCATCTGCTCACTCTCAAACAACAAACGATGAATTTTCGTTAGATACTTTCGAGCCTGAAATCGATGTGACCAAACCGAATGCGGTGGCGGATGACGAATGGTTGGTAGACAGCCAAGAGACCCAAACAAGCAGTGCCGCGCACGACGATTTCTTTGATGAAAGCCTGTTTGCCGCCGATACAACCGCGCCAATTGCTCCAGTTGTAGATGAGGAAGTGCATGTTGCTGAACCTGCACCGGTTGCTCCTGCTACTGTTGAAGAAGAAAGCAGCGATGATTTGGATTGGCTGTCCGAACAATTTGGTGGCAATGAAACTGTTGAAGAAGCACCGGTTGTTGAAGAAACAAGTTTCGATGATTTCGACACGGATATTAAGCCTGCTGTAGAAGTGGCTGAAAGTGTGAGCACATTCGACTTGGATACGCCTGCCGAAGAAGATTTTACGGCCGATTTTGCAGATAATGTGATTGAAACCCCTGCTGCGGTGGAAGAGCCGTTGGATTTCTCCGTTTTGGATCAAACAGAAGAATCTTTCTCCACTGATTTGCCGGAAGTGGCGCATGAAGATGCTTTGGAATTTGACCTACCAAGCGGCGATGCTTCTCTGGATGTCGGCGTCGATCATTCGGTAACGCAATTTGCCGATTTGGGCGAAACTCATGCTGATACGGCAGATTTGGCAATGGACATGGACTTTGACAATTTGGATATTGCCGAAGCGCCCGCAGCTCCAGAAGTTTCAGCAGCCACGCCTGCAACGGAAGCAGATTTCTTTGCCGATGACTTGACTATTGATACACCCGCTGTTGAGCCAGCGAAAGATGTCAGCGATTTGAATAGCGTTGAAACGCCAGCCGTTCAAGATGCCGGTTTTGTTTCCGAGGCTGTCGGGATGACGGCGCCACTGGAAGCAAAATTGGAATTGGCGAAAATGTATCTGGAAATTGACGATGCCGTAGCTGCCCGTGAAACATTGCGCGAACTGGTTGAAGAATCTACCGGTGATTTGCAGCAGCAAGCGCAACAATTGTTGTCAGAACTCGGCGGTTAAGGTCTGATTCCGTCAATAAAGTAAAGGTCGCTATCTTTATAGCGGCCTTTTTACAAATTCTGCTTGGTAAATCCAGCCAAAACAGATACAATTCTTTATGTTTTACGTCACGTGTAAGACCCCTATAAACGATGAAAATAAAATTTGGAGTGCCGAATGACAATCACTAAAGGACAATTATTACAAGACCCATTTTTGAATGCTTTGCGCAAAGAGCATGTGCCAGTGTCTATTTATCTGGTTAATGGGATCAAACTGCAAGGGCAAGTTGAATCGTTTGACCAATATGTCGTGCTGCTGCGCAATACTTCTCTGACGCAAATGGTGTACAAACATGCCATTTCTACCATTGTGCCTGCCCGTGCCGTCAGCCTGCAACACGATAACAAGCCTGCCGCTTCACACGGCCAAACTTTGCAGCAAGTCGAAACGATTGTTACAGACAGCGCAGAATAATTGTTTTTCAAAAGCAGCCTGCACATTCACCTGCAGGCTGCTTTTCTATGAAATCTACTCAACATATCATGATTGAAATCAAGAATTTAACCTTGCAGCGCGGTTTAAAGGTTCTGCTGAATCAGGCCTCGGCCACCATCACCCCACGCCAACGTATCGGTTTAATCGGCAAAAACGGTACGGGAAAATCCAGCCTGTTTGCACTGTTGAAAAATGAAATCACGCACGATTCCGGTGAAATCAGCATACCGAAAAACTGGAAACTCGCAGCCGTGTCGCAGGAAACACCCGCGCTGGACATCTCTGCGCTGGATTACGTTCTACAGGGCGATGCCGATTTGCAGCGCTTGCAGGCTGCTTTGCAACGCGCCGAAGTAGAAAATAATGGCGCACTGATTGCAGATTATCATGCCCAGTTGGAAGAAATTGATGCATATACCGCCCCTGCCCGCGCCGCCAAGTTGCTGAGCGGACTGGGATTCTCGCAGGAAGAGCACGCAAAGCCTGTGAAAGCGTTTTCCGGCGGTTGGCGAATGCGCTTAAATTTGGCGCAGGCATTGATGTGCCGCGCCGATTTACTGTTGCTGGACGAGCCGACCAACCATTTGGATTTGGAAACCGTCTTGTGGTTGGAAAACCATTTGGCTTCATTGCCTTGCACGCAGATTATTATTTCGCACGACCGCGATTTCCTGAACGCTGCCACCACGCACACGATTGAGTTGTCGCAGCAAAAACTGAATACTTATGGCGGCAACTACGATTTTTATTTGAAAGAACGCGCCCAGAGGTTGGCCAACCAGCAGTCGGCCTACACTAAGCAGCAAGAAAAAATCAAGCATTTGCAATCGTTTATCGATCGGTTCAAAGCCAAGGCAACCAAGGCCACGCAAGCGCAAAGCCGCATGAAGGCATTGGCCAAACTGGAAATGATTGCGCCGGCGCACTTGGACAGCGAATTTAGCTTTGAGTTCGAGCAGCCTGCACATTTGCCCAATCCCTTGCTCCGCATGGACGGTGTTTCTTTGGCGTATGACGACCATATTGTATTGAAAAACATTAATTTGTCGCTGGAAAACGGTGCGCGCTTCGGCTTGCTGGGCGTGAACGGTTCGGGCAAGTCCACGTTTATCAAGGCGTTGGCAGGCAGCCTGCAACCTGCCGCCGGTCAAATTATCCGCTCCGACAAACTCAATATCGGCTATTTTGCGCAACACCAGCTCGATATTTTGCGCGATGACCAAAGCTCTGTGTGGCACATCCAGCAGTTGTCGCCCGAAGCAAAAGAACAGGACGTCCGTAATTTTTTGGGCGGTTTTCACTTTGTGGGTGACATGGCCACGCAAAAAATAGCTCCGTTTTCGGGTGGTGAAAAGGCAAGGTTGGCATTGGCCATGCTTGTATGGCAGAAGCCGAATCTGTTGCTGCTGGATGAACCGACCAACCATTTGGACCTGGATATGCGGCACGCGCTCACCGTTGCCCTGCAAAGCTTTCAGGGCGCGATGATTTTGGTGTCGCATGACCGCAGCTTGATTGAGGCCACCACTGACCAGTTTTTGCTGATTGATGCAGGCAGCCTGCACACGTTCGATGGCGATTTAAACGACTATCGCGCCCATCGCTTGGCACAAGAAAATGCGGCGGCCGCCCCCGCAGCGTCCTCGCAATCGCAAAAGCGCAAAGATATGAAGCGCATAGAAGCACAAATCCGCCAAGAAAAAGCGAAACGCAGCAAGCCGATTCAGCAAAAAATCGAGCGTGCCGAAAAGGAAATGGCGGTATTGCAGTCGCAGCAGGCGCAATGTGATGAATTTCTGTCGCAAGAATGCGCCTATTTGCCCGAAAATAAGGCGAAATTGCAAGAAATATTGGCGCAAGCGACGGAAGTCAAAGTAAAATTAACAGGATTGGAGGAAAACTGGCTCCAATGGCAAGAAGATTTGGAAACGGTAAATTCGGAAATTGATGAAGAATTTCAACGTCTCCTTGAGGAAAAATGATAGGAATCGTATGAAAAAATTAATTTTAATTATGGGTATGTTGGGTTTGATACAAAGCGTTGCCGCCGAAGTTTATAGCTGTGGACCGGGCTGCTATACGTCCAGCCCCAGCAGAGGCGGTGCGCGAGCTTCCCTGGGCAACCGTATCGGCAGCTACACCAGCGTGCCTGCACCCAGAACAGCACCGCGCGAACAGCCTGCCGTGGCAGCACCAACTGCGGCCGCAAATGTAGCCGCACCTGCGCGCGCCAGAACGGTTGCCCACCAGGCTGCGCCTTCTGTTCCGCGTCCCGCTGCGGCTGCCATGCCTGCCGTTGCCGCGCCCCGCATGAGTACGGCACGATCCAGCGGCCGCCGCACGATTTTGGAACAAGAACTGAATAACGAACGAAACGCATTGGCGGCAGCGCAACAGGCTTTGGTCAGCGGCCGCGCAGCCAATGGTCAGGGTGATGCGGCGCATCAGGCGCGCGTACGCCAATTAGAAAGCGCGGTATTGGATCGCCAACAAAATATTCAGGCGTTACAACGCGAGTTGAGCCGTATGTAATCCAGATTGCTCCAAACAAAAGTGCAGGCTGCTTTGAATGTTCTTCAAAAGCAGCCTGCACTTTATTATGGATACTTCAAATTTTAAATTTTACATGCACCGCCGGCGCAACTGTCGTCATGCAAGTCTTGCTGCACATCGTCCGCACCATCGCGCGTATTGTGGTAATACAGCGTTTTCACACCATATTTATAAGCCGACAGCAAGTCTTTCAGCATTTGGTTCATCGGCACGCGCCCGCCCTCGAAGCGTTTGGGGTCGTAGCTGGTATTGGCGGAAATCGCTTGGTCGGTAAATTTCTGCATAATGCCGACCAATTTCAGATAGCCGTCATTGCCGCCCATCTGCCACAGCGTTTCATATTGCCCTTTCAGGCGTTCGAACTCAGGCACCACCTGCTTCAAAATACCGTCTTTGGAAGCCTTCACCGTCACCAAACCGCGCGGCGGCTCGATACCGTTGGTGGCATTGGCGATTTGTGAACTGGTTTCACTGGGCATCAACGCCGTTAAGGTGCTGTTACGCAAACCATATTTCACAATATCGGCGCGCAGTCCTTCCCAATCCAAATGCAGAGGCTCGTCGCAGAATTTATCCAAATCCGCTTTGTAGGTATCGATCGGCAAAATACCTTGCGCATACGTTGTTTCGTTAAACAGCGGGCACGCACCATATTCTTTGGCTAGATTCATGGACGCTTTGAGCAGATGGTACTGCATGGCTTCAAAGGTGCGGTGCGTCAAATTAATTGCGCTGCCATCGCTGTATTTCACCCCGTTTTTCGCCAAATAATACGCATAGTTAATCACGCCGATACCCAGCGTACGGCGGTTCATGGTCGCTTTATAGGCCGCCGGAATCGGATAATCCTGATAATCTAGCAGCGCATCCAGTGCGCGCACCGCCAAATCCGCCAATGGCTCAAATTCGTTTAAGTCTGAAATCGCTCCTAAATTAAAGGCCGATAAGGTACACAACGCAATTTCGCCGTTTTCGTCATTGATGTCGTTCAGCGGTTTGGTCGGCAATGCGATTTCCAAACACAAATTAGATTGGCGCACCGGTGCCACTTTCGGGTCGAACGGGCTATGCGTGTTGCAGTGGTCCACATTTTGAACATAAACGCGGCCTGTACCGGCACGTTCCTGCATTAAAATTGAGAACAAATCGGACGCTGACAGCGTGCGTTTGCGGATGCTTTCATCTTGCTCGTATTGGGTGTACAGGCGTTCAAATTCATCTTGGTCGGCAAAGAAGGCCTCGTACAATCCGGGCACTTCATTGGGGGAAAACAACGTAATGTTTTGATTTTTAATCAAGCGTGTGTACATCAGCTTATTGATTTGCACGCCGTAATCCAAATGGCGGACACGGTTTTCCTCCACACCGCGGTTGTTTTTCAGCACCAGCAGGCTTTCCGCCTCAATATGCCACAGCGGATAAAACAATGTGGCCGCACCGCCGCGCACGCCGCCTTGCGAGCATGACTTCACAGCCGCCTGAAACATTTTGAAAAATGGAATGCAGCCTGTGTGCTGTGCTTCGCCGCCACGGATTTCGCTACCCAAACCGCGGATACGGCCGGCATTGATGCCGATACCGGCACGCTGGGAAACGTATTTCACGATAGAAGACGTGGTGGCATTGATGCTGTCCAAGCTGTCGTCGCATTCAATCAATACGCAGGAACTGAACTGACGTGTTGGCGTGCGGACACCGGACATAATCGGTGTCGGTAGCGAGATTTTGAACTGGGAAACCGCGTCGTAAAAGCGTTTCACATAATCCAGCCGTGTATTCTTGGGATATTTGGCAAACAGGCACATCGCCACCAAAATATACAAAAACTGTGGGCTTTCGTAGATTTGTTTGGTAACGCGGTTTTGGACGAGGTATTTGCCTTCCAGCTGTTTGACGGCGGCATACGAGAAATTTAAATCACGCTCGTGGTTGATATATTGGTTTAGCTCGTCAAACTCTTCTTTGCTGTAATCTTCCAGAATATGGCGGTCGTATTTGCCCATTTCGGTCATGCGGCGGACATGGTCGAACAGGTGCGGTGGCTGATATTCGCCATACGCGATTTTGCGCAGGTGGAAAATGGCTAAACGGGCCGCCAGATATTGATAATCGGGGGTTTCTTCAGAAATTAGGTCGGCTGCCGATTTGATGATGGTTTCGTGAATGTCTTCGGTACGGATGCCGTTATAGAATTGGATGTGGGACTTCAGTTCCACTTGCGATACTGAAACATTGTCCAAACCTGCTGCCGCCCAATCGAGTACACGGTGGATTTTATCCAGATTGATGGGCTCTAAACGGCCGTCGCGTTTGGTTACTTTCAGTGTGCTGGTGTTCATATCATTACTTCCAAAACAAAAAACAAAACGCATATTTTTAATTGGGAAAAGCGTTTTGTAGGTAAATCAACAACTATTCATCATACGTTTTTTTGAATATTTTGAGTAGCTTGACAAGCTCTGATACATGATAACAGTATGTTTTCCCGCCGAATAATCTTTGGATATTTTTTTGTGCGCCCCGGCGGGGATTTTGCGAAACAGCCTGTTTAAAATGCCGATGGAAAAATACTGGCAAGGGTTGTGCAGTTAATTGTTTTATTCCTGCAACACTTTTTCTTGCGCTGCGTTTTGCTGCGCATCGTATTCGGCTTTTTCGCGGCGGTAAATTTCGTGAATGCAGGCATCGCCGCATTCGCTACCGCAACATTCCCAGTCTTCGGGCGGTGTGGGCGGCGTGAGATTAGGCTTCCGGGTCGTATCCATCGTAAATCTCCAGTTTGCAGCCTGCATATTCAATCCATTCGCCTGCGCGGATTTTGGCGGTTTTTCGGGGTTCCACGATGCCGTTGCGCAATACCTCTCCAGCGGCGATGATGGCTTTGGCTTGTCCGCCGGTATCGGCCAGTCCTGCGAGTTTGAGCAAATCGCACAGGGCGATGTATTCTTGGTCTTCCAAATAAACTTGGGCGTGCTGCATGGTTATCCTAGTGTGAAAAGTTCCCTGCCGTGCTGTTTGAGCCAATGTTGGGCGGTTGGGTAGGCGGGGCAGTAGTGTTGTACGAGTTGCCAGAATTGCGGGCTGTGGTCGGCGTGGGTCAGGTGGGCGATTTCGTGCAGGCAGACATAATCCTGCACAGCTTCGGGTGCACCGATGAGCCGCCAGTTTAGCCTGATGCCGGTGCGCTGGCGGCACACGCCCCAAAAGGTTTTGGCGCGTGTCAGGGCAATGCGTGCAGGCTGCTTTTGCCATGTTTGGGCGTGTGCGGCGAGTTTGGGCAATAGGTGTTGCCCTGCCTGCTGCCAAAGCCATTGCTGCAATGGGGCGACGGTGGCATTCGGCAGGTGCAGGCTGCTTTCGTTGTACCGAATCTGTGTTGCGCCCCTTTGGATGACGAGCGGTGTTTTCCGTCCGTGCCACCAAATCCATTCGGGCAACGTATTTTGCGGTATTGGCGGTGTGCAGGCTGCTTTTGCCAGCATTTGCGCGAGCAACGGTTCGTTGGCACGCAGCCATTGTTGCAAACGGTTTTGCGACAGCCAAGGGGGAATGCTGATGTGCAGGCTGCTTTTGCCGTGCGGGCGCAAGATAATGTTTTTCTTGGCGCGGCGGTTGATGTGCAGCGTGACCGCGTTGCCCGACAGCGGATAAACCAGCGTGTGCATCAGCGTCTTCTGCGGCCGCCGAAGCCGAATCCGCGCATATTGCTGTAGCCTTTGTTGGTGCTGCGGTAATTCGGTGTGCCGGATGGGCGGTTGATCGGTGCGTTCGGATGGATTTGCGTGCGCGGCGAGGCGATATTGGACGGATGTTTCACGCGGTAATCGCGGTGGACGCGCTGCACGGCGGCGGTCGGTTTTTGCACGGGGGCATATTTGGCGGCGTTGCGGTTGTTCATGGCATTGGCCGCCAAATAACCGGCCGCTGCGCCGATGGCGCCGTAAAGTAGCCAGTTACCCGAATCGCCGTCATACAGATATTGCTGCCCGTCGGTGCCCTGCACGATATCGCCGGCCTTCGCGGCGGCTTGTGCGGCGGCGGGAATGGTTTGGGCCACGGCGCTGGCGGTCAGTTGATAGACCTGTTCCGCCGAAGCAGCCTGCGCGCTCAATTCGTTTTGCAGTTTTTGAATTTCGGCCTGTTGGCGCAGGATTTCGATTTGCTTGGCGTTTTCGGCAATTTTCGCGTCCTGGCTGTTTTGTTGTCCGCAGGCGGCCAGCAGCAAGGCGGCAGTAAACGGCAGGAGAATGGTGCGTGTGTTCATAAACGGTTATTTTTACGGGTTAATGACGGGCTTAAAATGGGGGCGCGTGCGTAAAAATCAAGCGCATGATGTTTAAAAGCGGTATTTCGCCCAGAAAAAAGCAATATTGCCGTTGCCTTTGCTGCCGGGGAAATACATGCCCTGAATCGACAAATTCTTATACGAATAAGACACATACGGCCATGCCACGGGAATCGGGACATAGTGGTAGTCGCTGCGGGCGGTGAAACCGGCAAACGCACCCAAAGAGACTTTCTGATTTTCGCTCACCGACCAGTTCCGCTGCCACGAATAAGCCAGGAAGGGTTCGGGGTCGTTATGCGAATCGGCAAACACCATCAAGCCCAGGCTGTGTGTGGTGTTGTGCGGCGTGTCGCGCACTTTGCCCCAGCCGATGCCCCACGGTGCTTCGTTGAACGTTTTGATTTTTTCACGCGAATAAATAGCGCGGTTATGCCATGTCCGCAGCGGGATATACAGCTCGGAATGCTCGCTGCGCCAAGTTTCGCGCACGTTGTCTTTAACGGTTTGCCACCAGCCGGTTTTGTGTTCGGCTTCGGGCGGCGTTTCGGCGGTGTTGCCGCCAGCGTCGGTTTGAACCGCATCGGTCGCACTTTCGGTTTCTTGGACGATATTCGGTTCGGCCGGCATTTCGGATTCCGCCCATGCGGCAGGCTGCAAGACCAGCAATACGGCCGCCGTTAATGCGCGGTTGATAATTTTATTTTTGAATTTCATGTATTTGCCTCCGCAGGCTGCTTTTGGGATTTGCTCCGAAAGCAGCCTGCATGTTTAAGTAGTCAATAGGGTTTGTGATGGGGTGCCCGGGAAAGGTGCAGGCTGCTTTTTCGGCTTCAAAAGCAGCCTGCACAAGGTTTTGCGGGCGTTTCGGCCAAATCGGCGCGCCATTCCCGTTTCAGGCACAAAAAACAGAACGTCTGAAAAGCGGAACAGCCTTTTCAGACGGCCTTTTGCAGCTTTACATATCAATGGCGGAAATGGCGGATGCCGGTGGTCACCATGGCGATGCCGTGTTCGTCCGCCGCCGCGAAGACTTCTGCGTCGCGCACCGAGCCAGCCGGGTGGATGATGGCTTTAATGCCTTGCGCGGCAATCACGTCCACACCGTCGCGGAAGGGGAAGAAGGCGTCCGAAGCGGCACACGCGCCGTTCAAATCGAAACCGGCATCCTGCGCTTTGCGGGCGGCAATGCGGGTGCTGTCCACGCGGCTCATTTGGCCTGCACCGATGCCGTAAGTCTGGCCGCCTTTGCCGAACACGATGGCGTTCGATTTTACAAATTTCGCCACATTCCACACAAACAGCAAATCGTTCCATTCCTGTTCGGTTGGTTGGCGTTGGGACACGACGGTCAAATCGGCGCGGGAAATGCGGTGGATGTCGGGCGTTTGCACCAGCAGGCCGCCGCCCACGCGTTTCAGTTCAAAGCGGTTTGCGCCCTGCACCAGCGGGATTTCCAGCACGCGCACGTTTTTCTTCGCCGCCAGCACTTCCAAGGCTTCCGCCGTGAACGCAGGCGCCATAATCACTTCCATGAATTGGTTGTCGGTGATTTGCTTGGCCGTTGCGCCGTCCACTTCTCGGTTGAAGGCGATGATGCCGCCGAACGCGCTGGTGGTGTCGGTGGCATAGGCCAGACGGTAGGCAGTCAGGGTGTCTTCCGCCACGGCCACGCCGCACGGATTGGCGTGTTTCACAATCACGCAGGCTGCCTGCTCAAACGATTTCACTGCTTCCCAAGCCGCATCGGAATCGGCAATGTTGTTGTAGGACAATTCTTTGCCCTGCAACTGGCGGTAGGCCGAAAGGCTGCCGGCGGCGGGGTAAATGTCGCGGTAAAAAGCAGCCTGCTGGTGCGGGTTTTCGCCATAGCGCATTTCCTGCACCTTCACCCAGCTTTGGTTGAACTGTTCGGGAAATTCGTTCACGCACGGTTCGCCGGAGAGTTTTTCGTCCGACACACTGGTCAGGTAGTTGGAAATCATGCCGTCATATTGCGCGGTGTGGCTGAATGCTTTGCGCGCCAGGTTGAAGCGGGTTTTGTCGGACAATTGGCCACCCGACTGCTTCAATTCGCCGATAACGGCATCGAAATCGGCATTGTCGGTGACGATGGCGACGTGTTTCCAGTTTTTGGCGGCGGAACGCACCATGGTGGGGCCGCCGATGTCGATGTTTTCAATCGCGTCTTCCAATGTGCAGGCTGCTTTGGCGATGGTGGCGGCAAACGGATACAGGTTCACGCACACCAAATCGATATTGCCGATGCCGTGTTCCTGCATTTTGGCCACGTGCTCGTCCAAATCGCGGCGCCCCAAAATCCCGCCGTGGATTTTCGGATGCAGCGTTTTCACGCGGCCGTCCAGCATTTCGGGAAAGCCGGTGTAGTCGGCCACTTCAATCACGGGGATTTGCGCGTCTGCCAATAATTTTGCCGTGCCGCCGGTGGACAAGATTTCCACACCCAGTTCGTGCAGGGCGCGGGCAAATTCTACGGCACCCGTTTTATCGGATAAGCTGATTAAAGCGCGTTGGATAAGAGCCATATTCGGAAGGTTCCTTTTAAGGTCGGTGAAAAATCGGTGAGGGAGGGAATGCGCCCAAAGCAGCCTGCACACGGTTGCCGGCGCAATAATTCGGGCGTGCCTGCATTTGCCGCGTTTGCTTGCCGCGAAAATACAGATACGCCCGTGCATTTCAAGAGGTGAGCAGGCCGTGCTGCACCAGTTTTTTGCGCAAAGTATTGCGGTTCATGCCCAACACTTCCGCCGCCCGGCACTGGTTGCCGCTGCATTCGTCCATCACGCGTTTCAGCAGCGGTTTTTCCACCTGAAACAATACCATATCGTACACATTGGAAGGCGGTTCGCCGTTCAGGTCACGGAAATATTGGTTCAGGTTTTCGGTAATGCAATCGGCAATATCGTGGCTGTTTGGCATGGCGTGGGACGGGTAAGTTTTGTTAAATTTTGTATTATAGTGTGTTCGCGGCAATGTTGCACGGGATTTTAAACGGCAGCCTGCACCGTCCAATCCAGCACTTCGCCCGCGCACATCGGCACCACCCTGCCCCCGCCGAACGCGAAGCTCTGCGGCACGGTTTGCGGCTGTTTGACCAAGGTGATGGTGTCCGTGTTTTCGGGCAGGCCGTAAAAACGCGCCCCATTTTTCGAGGCGAAGGCTTCCAGCTTGTCCAATGCGCCGGCGCGCTCGAAAATCTGCGCGTAAAGTTCGATGGCGGTGGCGGCGCTGAACATGCCCGCGCAACCGCAGGCGTTTTCTTTGGCGGTTTGCGGATGCGGCGCGCTGTCCGTGCCCAAAAAGAATTTGTGCGCATGTTCGCCGGTCACCGCGCCTATCAGCGCTTGGCGGTGCGTTTCGCGCTTGATGATGGGCAGGCAGTAAAAATGCGGGCGCACGCCGCCCACCAGCAGGTGGTTGCGGTTGTACATCAAATGCTGCGGCGTTACGGTGGCGGCCAAACGTTCGCCGCCTTCACACACCAGCCGCGCGGCTTCTGCGGTGGTGATATGCTCGAACACGACTTTCAAATGCGGAATCTGTTCCAGCACGGGCTTCATTATCCGTTCGATGAACACGGCTTCGCGGTCGAAAATGTCAATTTCGGGGTCGGTAACTTCGCCGTGCGCCAAAAACAAGATGCCTTGGTCGGCCATTGCTTCCAGCACGGGCAGCAGCTTGAACAAATCGGTCACGCCGCTGTCGGAATTGGTGGTGGCGCCGGCCGGATAGAGTTTGAAGGCGGCAATGCCGGCGGCTTTGGCTTCGCGCACGGTTTCAACGGTGGTTTTGTCGGTGAGGTACAGGCTCATGAGCGGCTGGAAGCGGCCTTGGCGTTCGGGAGGCACGGCGGCCAGAATCTCTTCGCGGTAGGCCAGCGCTTGGGCGACGGTGCAGACGGGCGGTTTCAGGTTGGGCATGATGAGCGCGCGCCCCATTTGCCGCGCGGTAAAGGGGACAACCGATTTCAACGCGTCGCCGCTGCGGACGTGCAGGTGGAAATCGTCGGGTCGGATAATGGTGAGGGTTTGCATGGTGTTTCTCGCCGGTTGTTTATTTGTGTCGGATGACCAAAGTGAACACTTCGTCGTGCAGGCTGCTTTCCATCAGGGTGTGTCCTGTGTGTTTGCAGAAGGCGGCAAAGTCTTCGGGCGCGCCGGGGTCTGTCGCCCAAACGGTCAGAACGCTGCCGGATTCGAGCTGCGCCAATGCTTTTTTGGTGCGCAATATGGGCAGCGGGCATTTCAGTCCGCGCAAATCCAATGTTTGGGCTTCGGTGGAATCGGTGTTCATGGTGTTTCCTGTCGTGTTGTGTTTATGCTTTGGTTTTCAGCCACATGCCCAAGCCGTAGCCCAATACGCCCAGCGTGCCGGTGATGAGGAAGACGATGCCTTTTTTGCGGGCGTTCGGGCAGAAATAATACAGCGCCAGGCTGAAGCTGAAAAAAACGGCCATGGCAATCCACAGCATTTTCGGGCTGTTTTTGTAGCGGTCGAGCGTGTAGCTTTCGCTTAGGACGACATACATCTGCCACAGCGCACTGAAGGCAATGAAGATGATGCCCGTCAGCAGGGATAAAACGGCGTAGTCTAAATAACTCATTTGAATAGATTTTCTGCATTCAAAAGCAGCCTGCACTTTAATTGGGGCGCGGCCTTCAGGGTGCAGGCTGCTTTTTTATTGCGAATGATAAGGGCGCGACAATTCATGCACCGCGTCAATCAGCACTTTGGCGTGTTCCGGGTCGGTGTGTTGGTTGATGCCGTGCCCCAAATTGAACACATGCCCCGAACCTTTGCCGAAACCGGCCAGAATCTGCGCGGCTTCTTCGCGAATGCGCCCGGGCGTGCCGAACAGCGCGAACGGGTCGAAATTGCCTTGCAGCGCCACTTTGCCGCCCACACGGGCACGGGCTTGGGCAATATCGGTCGTCCAGTCCAGCCCCAGTGCGTCCGCACCGCATTCGGCCATCAGCTCCAGCCATTGCCCGCCGCCTTTGGCAAACACAATCACCGGCACGCGGCGGCCGTCGTGTTCGCGAATCAGCCCGCCGATAATCTGCTTGATATACGCCAAACTGAATTCCTGAAACGCGGCATGGCTCAACACGCCGCCCCAAGTATCGAAAATCTGCACCGCCTGCGCGCCCTGCTCGATTTGCGTGTTCAGGTATTGGGTAACGGCTTGGGCATTGACGTGCAGGATTTTGTGCAGCAAATCGGGGCGGCTGTACATCATGGTTTTGATGGTGCGGAACTCCTTGCTGCCACCGCCTTCCACCATATAGCACGCCAATGTGAACGGGCTGCCGGAAAAGCCGATGAGCGGCACGCGGCCGTCCAAGGCTTTGCGGATGGACGATACGGCGTCGAACACATAGCGCAAATCGTTCATATCCGGCACGCGCAGAGCGGCAACATCGGCTTCGGTTTGCACGGGTTTTTGGAATTTCGGGCCTTCGCCGGCTTCAAAATACAGCCCCAAGCCCATGGCGTCCGGCACGGTCAGGATATCGGAAAACAGGATGGCGGCGTCCAAATCGTAGCGGTCGATGGGCTGGAGGGTTACTTCGGTGGCCAGTTCGGTGTTTTTGCACAAATCCATGAAGCCGCCGGCGCGGGCGCGGGTTTCGCGGTATTCGGGCAGGTAGCGTCCGGCTTGGCGCATCATCCAAATGGGCGTGTATTCAACGGGTTGTCGCAAAAGTGCGCGCAAAAAGGTGTCGTTTTTCAATGGGGGCATGATGGGGTTTTCCGAATAATCAAACGCGGCGATTATAGCAGATGTCCGGTGCAGGCTGCTTGCAAATCTTGGCGCAGCAGGCGTTGGGCGGCGGCTTCGTGCAGCTGCGGCGCGTGGACGATAAACACGTCTTCGGCACGGTCAATGAGCGTGCTGATTTTGGCGTATTGCAGGCGGATGTGGTGGCGGCTGAAAATGCGGCTCAAATCGGCCAGCAGATACGGCCGGTTCGCCGCCACCACTTCGATGCTGAACTGCCCGCCTTCGGTTTCGGTAATGCCGATGTGCGGCGCAATGGGGTTCCAGCGGGCGCGGCGGCTGGGTTTGGCGGCGGACGGGGCTTTGCTTTGCCAGCAGCCTTCCATGAATTGGGTCATGGCGCGGTGCAGGCTGCTTTCGGCGTGTTTGCGGTCGGTGTCGTTACTGTGTTCGGGCAGCCCCAGCACGAAGCTGTTGAGCGCGTATTGGTGTTCGGTGGTGAAAATCCGCGCGGTGGCAATGTCCAGGCGTAGTGCGGCGAAGAGTTCGCACAATTCGCTGAACAGGCGGTCGCGGTCGGGCATATAGACAAACAGTTGCAGGCTGCCTTCCGCGTCGCCCGGACGGATGTCGAAGCAGGCAGCTTCAGGATCGCGCACCAAAATGCCGAGCTGCCACGCGGCAGTTTCGGCGGGGAAGCGCGCAAAATACGCTTCGCCCAGCATGGCAAACAAGCGGCGGATGGTTTTGTCGTCCGTGCCTTGCACTTTCAGTGCGTTATGGGCAATTTGCTGGCGGTTTTCGGGCAACACGGTGTGCAGGCTGCCTGCCAAATAGGCGTGCGCGGAACGGTATAGCGTTTGCAGCAGTTGCGCTTTCCATGCCGTCCAGAGCTTCGGATTGGTGCCGCGGATATCGGCCACGGTGAGCAGGTAGAGCGCGGCGAGCCGTTCGGGCGTTTGCACTTTTTCGGCGAAGCGGCGCACCACGTCGGGGTCGTGGATGTCTTCTTTCTGCGCCGTCGCCGCCATCAGCAGATGCTCGCCCACCAGCCATTCGACCAGTTCGCCGTCCGCTTCGGGCAGCGCGTGGTCTTCGGCAAACTGCCGCGCATCCGCCCTGCCCAGCCGCGCGTGGTCGCCGTTGCGGCCTTTGGCGATGTCGTGGAACAGGGCGGCCAAATACAGCAGGTACGGCTGCGGGAAATCGTGCATCAGCGTGGCGGCAAACGGCAATTCGTGGCTGTGTTCTTCCATTGCCAAACGGCGCATATTGCCCAGCACGGTCAGGATGTGGTCATCGACCGGGTAAATGTGGAACAAGTCGTGTTGCAGCAAGCCAACGATTTTGTACCAGTTCGGCAGATATTTCGCCAGCAGGCCGTACAAATTCAGAAAGCGCATGATGTGGGTCAGGCCTTTGCCCGTTTTGAAAAACTGCAAAAACAGGGCGCGGTGCCGTTCGTTGCGGTAAAACGCGCCGTCCGTTTTGCGTGCCGCCGCCCACCATGCGCGCAGGGTTTTGGGGGCGACGCCGTTCACGTCCGAATGCTGCTGCCACATTTGCAACAGGATAAACAGGTGTGCAGGCTGCTTTTGAAACAGCAGCAAATCTTTGGCGGCGATTTTGTTGCCGATTTGGAAATAATGCGCGTCCAAATCGTGCACGATGCGCGGATACGGCAGCGACACGCGTTCGCGCAACATGGGAATCAGGATGCCGTTTAACTGCATGACCGTTTTGGCGGTGCGGTAGAAATCGCGCATCAAATGCTCGATGCCGGTTTGTTTGTCGGGGCGGCACAAATCGCGGTTTTCCGCCAGCGTGCCCTGCAAATCGAAAATCAGGCGGTTTTCTTCGCGCCCCGCCGCCAAATGCAATTCGATGCGGATTTGCGCCAGACGGCGGTGGCTGCTGCGGAGCAGGCCGGCTTCCATGCGAGTGATGATTTTGTCGCGCGCCAACGCATAAAAATCCGTGTGCAGCCCCTGCGCCCGTGCCAGCCACAACATGGTGTGGATGTCGCGCAGGCAGCCTGCACCGTTTTTCACGTCCGGTTCCAGCGGGAAGCCGGCATATTTGTCGTGCCGCTGCTGCATTTCCAGCAGCTTGCCGTCCATGAACGACACCGTGTCGCGCCGCAGATTCAGCGCATTCACAGCCCGTTCCGCCAATGCGCGGTCGCCGCAGAGAAAACGCGCTTCCAGAAACGCCGTGTCCGCCGTCAAATCTTCGTCGGCCGCTTGCAGCAGCTGTTGCAGGCTGCCTGTCTTCACCGCCGGTTTCAGTGCGCCGTCCCACAACGCCTGCACGAATCGGGCGATGTTTTCCTGCACCGCCGCATCCGGCTCGTCTGCCGCCACCATCGCCAAATCCACATCGGAATACGGGTAAAGCTCGCCGCGCCCGTAGCCGCCGATGGCCAGCAGGCACAGTCCGGCATCGGCAAAATGCGCCGCCCACACGGAAGCAATCCAAGTGTCCGCCGCCTGCGTGTGCGCCTGAAAAAACGCCAGCGGATTGCGCTGCGCCTGATAGGCTTCGATGGCTTGCCATTTCTGCGATTGGAAGGTTTCGAGCGGGGTCATGGGCGTGTCCTTTCGGGAAGGTTCGGGGAGTGCGGGCGGACGCAAAAGCAGCCTGCATTGTGCGGCGGCATTGCGGCAGCAGCGTGCGCCGAGCCGAAATTTTACCCGACTATCTGCCACAAACGCACTATATCGTTTAAAATAAGCCTTTTTTTGCAGGCTGCCTTTCATGATGTACGATTTGTTCCGCCCGTTGATTTTCAAATTAGCCCCCGAAACCGCGCACGGCCTGACGCTGAAAAGCCTGGCCTGCGCCGAACGCATCGGCCTGCTGCCGAACGTGAATCCGCGCACGTCGCCCACCACGCTGATGGGGCTGCACCTGCCCAATCCCGTGGGTTTGGCGGCGGGTTTGGACAAAAACGGCGAATATATCGACGGCTTGGCGGCCTTGGGTTTCGGCTTCATCGAAATCGGCACGGTCACGCCGCGCCCGCAAAGCGGCAATCCGAAGCCGCGCCTGTTCCGCGTGCCGGAGCATTTTGCCGTGATTAACCGCATGGGCTTCAACAACGACGGCATCGACCGCCTGATTGCCAACGTGCAGCGCGCCAAATACCGCGGTGTGCTGGGCATCAACATCGGCAAAAACGCCGATACGCCGATGGAAAACGCGGCGGACGATTATTTAATCGGGCTGGAAAAGGCCTATCCGTTCGCATCGTATATCACCATCAACATTTCATCGCCGAACACCAAAAACCTGCGCGCGCTGCAAGGCGGGGACGAATTGAGCCGCCTGCTGGAAACGCTGAAAAACCGTCAAAGCAGCCTGCACACGGAACACTGCCGCTATGTGCCGCTGGCGGTGAAAATCGCGCCGGATTTGGACGAGGCGCAAATCGCCGATATTGCCCATGTGGCGGAACAAACGCAGATTGACGGCATCATCGCCACCAACACGACCATCGACAAATCGTCTTTGGGCGCGCACCCTTTGGCGCAGGAAGCCGGCGGATTGAGCGGTGCGCCCGTGCGCGAGCCGAGCAACCGCGTGTTGCAGGCGCTGGCGGAAACCCTGAACGGCAAAATCCCCGTTATCGGCGCGGGCGGCATTTTGAGCGGTGCGGACGCGGTGCGGAAAATGCAGCTCGGCGCGCAGGCGGTGCAGTTGTACAGCGGCATGGTGTACCGCGGGCCGAAGCTGGTGGAGGAATGTTTGCAGCATATCCGCGCCGCCGGTTTATCGAACCACTGATTACGCGCGGGCTGCGGCATTCGAAAGCAGCCTGCACTTCACTATTTCAAGCGCGGCAACCTGCCCCGAGCAACAAACTAGGGTGCAGGCTGCTTTTTCCCACCACGTCCCGAAAGGATAACCCCATGAGCAAAAACATCATTCATAGCGACAACGCCCCTGCCGCCATCGGCGCATACAGCCAAGCCGTCCGCGCGGGCAACACGGTGTATCTGAGCGGCCAGATTCCGCTCGACCCGAAAACCATGGCGCTGGTGTCCGACCAGTTTGCCGAGCAGGCGCACCAAGTCTTCAAAAACCTGAAAGCCGTGTGCGAAGCGGCAGGCGGCAGCTTGAACGACATCGTGAAAATCAATGCCTACCTGACCGATTTGTCCAACTTCGCCGTGTTCAACGAAGTGATGGGCCAATATTTTGCCCAGCCGTTCCCCGCCCGTGCCGCCGTGGGTGTGGCCGCCCTGCCCCGCGATGCGCTGGTGGAAGCCGAAGCCGTGATGGTGTTGGCTGATTAAGTATTTGATTAAACGGGGTGCAGGCTGCTTTTTCCTGCGCCCTGATTGAGTATCGAGAAGAAATTCATGACACAAAAATCCCATTATTTCGCCGAAAAATACGGCATGACCCCCACACATTCCGCCGTTGTCGAAGCCGTGGAGAAATTCGGCATCGCCCCCTGCCGCGCATTGGATTTGGGCTGCGGACAAGGACGCAACGCCCTGTATCTGGCGCTGAACGGCTTTGATGTTACCGCTGCGGACTACAATCCCGGCGGCGTGCAGCAGCTGGCGCAACTGGCGGCGCACGAAAACCTGCCCGTGCAAACGCAGGTGTACGACATGAACCAAGCCGCCATCGAAGGCGAATACGGCCTGATGGTCGCCACCGTCGTGTTCATGTTTTTGCAGCGCGACCGCGTCCCCGCCATCATTGCCGATATGCAAGCGCACACCGAAGCAGGCGGCTGCAACCTCATCGTCTCCGCCATGGACACCGCTGATTTCCCCTGCCACATGCCCTTCTCGTTCACCTTTAAGGAAAACGAATTGCGCGATTATTACGCCGGCTGGGAAATGCTGGATTACCGCGAAGAAATCGGCTCCATGCACGCGCGCGACGCGGCAGGCAACCCTGTCCAGCTCAAATTCGTGACCATGCTGGCGAAAAAGCCTGCGGCATAAGGTGCAGGCTGCTTTTTCGGCCGTGCGCCGCCCATCTCCCACCCGAACCCTTCTTTTGTTTTTATGCAACCGCAATATTATATCGGCCTGATGTCCGGCACCAGCATGGACGGAGTAGACGCCGTCCTCGTCGCCATGCACGGCAGCCGCTGGCACGCCGCCGAAGCCCATGCCTTCCTGCCGTATCCCGATGATTTGAAACAGCGTTTGCTGGCATTGCAGCCGGCGGGGCAAAACGAACTGCACCGCAGCCAAATGCTGGCGCAGGAATTGTCGTGCCTATATGCCGAAGTGGTGCAAAAACTGCTGCGCGAAACGCAAATGCAGCCTGCACACATCCGCGCCGTCGGCTGCCACGGCCAAACCGTGCGCCACGCCCCCGAACACGGATACAGCATCCAACTGGCCAACCTGCCGCTGTTGGCAGAGAAAACGGGCATTTTCACGGTGGGCGATTTCCGCAGCCGCGATTTGGCCGCCGGCGGGCAAGGTGCGCCGCTGGTGCCAGCGTTCCACCAAGCTGTGTTCGCGCAGCCCGGAAAAACCGTTGCCGTGCTGAACATCGGCGGCATTGCCAATATCAGCGTGCTGCCGCCCGACCGTCCACCGTTCGGCTTCGATACCGGCGCGGGCAATATGCTGATGGACGCTTGGACGCAGCACGTTTGGTCGCAGCCTTACGATAAAGATGGGCGGTTGGCCGCGCAGGGGCAAGTGTTGCCCGATTTGCTGGCGCAATGGTGCCACCACCCTTATTTTGCCCGGCCGTATCCCAAATCCACCGGTCGCGAACTGTTTTCGCTCGACTGGCTGCTCGCGCAGTTGCAGGGCAATGAATCGCCGCACGACGTGGCGCGCACGCTGGTGGAATTCAGCAGCAAAACCATTGCCGATGCCTTGGTGCAGGCTGCTTCCGATGCGCAAATGGTGTATGTGTGCGGCGGCGGCATTGCCAATCCGACCCTGATGGGCAGCCTGCAACAACAGCTCGCACCGCACGGCATGCAATGGCGCAGCACCGCCGAATTGCAGCTCGACCCGCAATGGGTGGAGGCCGCCGCGTTCGGCTGGCTTGCCGCGTGCTGGTGCCTGCAAATGCCGGGCAATCCGCACCATGCCACCGGCGCCAACCGACCGCTGATTTTAGGTGCAGGCTGCTTTGCCTGAACCGCGTAACCCATCCTACCCACCGCCATGCCGACCCTGACCGACCACATCAACCGATTACTGCCGCAAACCCAATGCCGCGAATGCGGCTATGCAGGCTGCCTGCCCTATGCGCAAGCCCTTGCCGAAGAACACGCCGACATCCACCTGTGCAAGCCCGGCGGCGAAGCAGTGCTGCACGACTTATCCCGACTGCTGCACCGCCCGGTCGAACATGCCGCACCGCCGCACCAAAATGTGGTGGCGTACATTGACGAAGCCGTCTGCATCGGCTGCACCGCCTGCATCCGCGCCTGTCCGGTCGATGCGATTATGGGCGCGTCCAAGCTCATGCACACCGTGTTGGCAGACGAATGCACCGGCTGCGGCCTCTGTGTGCCGCCCTGCCCCGTCGATTGCATCGATTTGCTGCCCAGCGCGCACGCCCACCTTCCCGCCGCTCATGATTTGGCGGACGACCGAAGCAGCGAGCGTTTTGCCGCCGCCGCACACGCCAAAGCCCGCTATGACAACCGGCAGGCACGGCAGGCGCGCGAAGCCGCCGAACGCAAACGACAGCAGGCCGAACGCGCCGCGCAAATTAAAGCCGACACGCAAAAAGCCGATGCACAGAAAACCAACGTGCAGGCTGCTTTGAACCCTGCCGCGCTCATCGCCCAAGCCATGGCGCGCGCGCAAGCGCAGCAAAACCAGCGCGTCGTGCCCAGCAACCGCGAAGAATTCCGCCGCGAGCAAGTGCGGCAGGCGCAGGAAAAAGCCACCTATCGCCGCCATATGCACGATGCCCAGCACGGCAGCGGCGAACAGAAAGCCGCCGCCATTGCCTGGCTGCAACGCCACAAAGCCGAGCAGGAAGCGCAAAATGAATCCAAATCCATTTAAATTCAACGAGAAATACATGACTTCAAAAAACAAAACCGGCTTGAAACGCGGGCTCGACGCCCTGATGGGCAGCAGCCATGTCGATGTGGGCAGCGGCGACCAGCTGCGCCAAATCCCGATTCAGAAAATCCAAACCGGCCGCTACCAGGCGCGCGTGCAAATGCAGGACGAAGCGCTGTACGAATTGGCGGAATCCATTAAAGCGCAAGGCATCATCCAGCCCGTCATCGTGCGCGAATACGGCTTGGACAGCTACGAACTCATCGCGGGTGAGCGGCGTTGGCGCGCGGCACAACTGGCCGGACTGACCGAATTGCCCGCCGTGGTGAAGCAGGCCAACGACAAAACCGTGATGGCGATGGGGCTGATTGAAAACATCCAGCGCGAAAACCTGAATCCGATTGAAGAAGCGCAAGGCCTGCGCCGTTTGATTGATGAATTCGAACTGACCCACGAAACCGTTGCCGAAGCCGTGGGGCGCAGCCGCAGTGCCATTTCCAACAGCCTGCGCCTGCTGAAACTGCCCGAGCCGGTGCAGGAATTGCTGTTCCAGCGCCATTTGGAAATGGGACACGCGCGCGCACTCATCAACCTGCCGGTGAACGAGCAGCTGGATTTGGCGCAAAAAGCGGTGAAAAACGGCTGGTCGGTGCGCGAAACCGAACGCCGCAGCCAGCTGACGCAACAAGGCAAAAACGTGAAGCCCACCGCCAAAATCGACCCGGATGTCGCACGCTTGGCGGAAACTTTGACCGAAGCTTTGGGCGTGAGCGCGGAAATTAAAACGCGCGACCGCAAAAAAGGCAAAATCGTGCTGCATTTTGATTCTGCCGACACGTTCGCCGCGCTGATGAAGCGGCTGGACATTGAATTGGACGAATAAACGCGCGGCAAATGAAAAAGCAGCCTGCACTTTCGGAAATGGTATTCCAAAGTGCAGGCTGCTTTTTGTATCGGAATCACGCAGGGTTCATCGCCAGCCATTGTGTTTGCTTGGCTTTGGCGCGGCCGCTTTGCAGCGCTTCTCTGGCCAGTGCCACGCCCTCGATCAAATTGCCGCAGACATTGGCCGCATAGAGGCCGGCAGCCGCGTTCAGCAGCACAATGTCACGGGCGGCATCGGGTGCACGGTTTTCCAGCACCGCGTTCATCAGCGCCATCGACTGCGCCGTATCGTCCACTTTCAAATCGTTCAAATCGGCATAGACCGGCAGGCCGAAATCTTCTGGGAAAATGTCGTATTCGCGGATTTCGCCGTGCTGCAATTCGGCCACGCGCGTGCTGCCCGTAACCGTGATTTCATCCAATCCGTCGCTGCCGTGCACCACCAGCGCGTGCTCCGAACCAAGCTGCTGCAACACGCGCGACAAAATGCCGCACAAATCGCGGTGGAACACGCCAATCAGTTGGTTTTTCGCGCCGGCGGGATTAGTCATCGGGCCCAAAATATTGAAAATCGTGCGGAATCCCAATGCCTTGCGCACAGGGGCGACGTGGCGCATGGCGGTGTGGTGGTGCTGGGCAAACATAAAGCCGACGCCGCATTCGGCAATTTGCCGCGCAATGGCTTCGGGCGACGGATTCAGCGACGCGCCCAGCTGTTCCAACACATCGGCCGCGCCGCTGGACGAGGACACGGAACGCCCGCCGTGTTTCGCCACCTGCGCCCCTGCGGCGGCCGCCACAAACATGGACGTGGTGGAAATATTGAAGGTTTTCGCACCGTCGCCGCCCGTGCCGACAATGTCTACCAAATGCGGCAGCGGCGCCACGGGCACTTTCACGGCAAATTCGCGCATCACGCTGGCGGCGGCGGCAATTTCCGACACGGTTTCCACTTTAATGCGCAGGCCGACCAAAATGCCGGCAATCTGTTCGGGCAGCACTTCGCCGCGCATGATTTGGCGCATCAAATCCTGCATTTCATCGTAGAACAATTCGTTGTTGTCAATCAGCCGTAGGAGGGCTTGTTGCGGTGTTATCATGATGATTCCTTTTGTGTTTTGAACAATAAAAAAGTGCAGGCTGCTTTTGGCGCGCCATGGCTTGCCCATATCGGCCGATATTATAGTCGAATAAAAGCGCGCACCCAACCTGCGTGCAGGCTGCTTTCGTGTTTTGCAGTGGATATGGTCGGTACTATTCGAAAGCAGCCTGCACCTATTCGTTCACCGCCATCGGCTGATTTGAATTTATGGTAAAATTCAACGTTTTTATGATTGGCGGGCGATGATGTGGAAGCCGCATCAGAACAGGCAGCCTGCACCATCTGATAAAGCCGCCAAGGAAAATGATATGCGTACCAAAATCCTGCTGCCGCTTGCCGCGTTGATGCTGGGCATCTCGCTATCCGCTCAAGCCGAACCGACGTGCAGCGAATACACCCCACCCGAATACCGAAGCCGTTGGAACGTGCATAGCCATCATGTCTGCCGCTATCCGCACACCACGCTCAATGCCGCTTATGTGGATTGGCGCAACTGGATGGTGCAGGTGGACGGCCCCAAAGCCCTGCTGCCCAAGCTGCCTGCCCGCAGCAGAACCGTGAAGCCCACGGACATAGAATACGAATACGGTTTGCGGGAAATCGTGTACACCCTCGCACCCGACCAAGTTACCGTGCTGATTAGCGAAAAAGACGGCGAATCTGTTTACCGCTTCCGCCTGCGCGACGGTTATGTGGAAATGCACGGAACGAATAGCACCAGTGTGGAAATATACTGAACGTATAGCTCGATAGATGATTTTCGGCATGCAGGCAGCCTGCACCTGTTTGCCGCCATCGACTGGCTTGAATTTATGGTATAATTCGGCGTTTTTATGATTGACGACACTTATTGCCGCACTAACGCGCCATATTTCCATACAGCCCGTTGCAGGGAGCATACAACATCGTGATTACTTTGCAAATTCGCACCAATCAAATCACCATCGAACACAACGGCATCGCGGTGGAGCATCGCGGCACATTCAGCAACAGCCGTATCATCGTTGCATCTTTTCATCATTTTGTGAACGACTTACAGGCAGCCTTAAAACTAGCCGCCGACAAAAAAATCTATACTCCGCCAAGAAAATTGACGGGGCGTCTGTTGTCCACGCCCGTTTGCATCGACGTGCGCGAAGAGCTGGCAGACGGCTTAACGCAAGTCGAAGCCAAATGCCTATACGACTGCCTGCTGCATCTGAACGCCGTTACCGTGAAAGATCAAAACTGTATTCTGTATCAAGGGCAACCTTGGGCAAATATAGACAAGTAATCTGTTGCAATTTCGTTGAAACCAAGTTTTCAGATAGTCCCCAACTCATTCTCATCACAGCAAAACAACCATGACAGAACCCACTCAACAAGAATACGGCGCCGACAGCATCCAAGTCCTCGAAGGATTGGAGGCCGTGCGCAAACGCCCCGGCATGTACATCGGCGACACGCAAGACGGCTCCGGCCTGCACCACATGGTGTTCGAAGTGCTGGACAACGCGATTGACGAAGCGCTGGCCGGCCATTGCGACAACATCACCGTGTGCATCAACGCCGATGAATCCATCACCATCGAAGACAACGGGCGCGGCATCCCCACCGGCATCCACCCCAAAGAAGGCCGCTCCGCCGCCGAAGTCATCATGACCATCCTGCACGCGGGCGGCAAATTCGACAACAACAGCTACAAAGTCTCCGGTGGCCTGCACGGCGTGGGCGTGAGCGTGGTGAACGCGCTTTCCGACTGGCTGAAACTCACCATTTGGCGCGAAGGCAAAGAGCATTTCGTCGAATTCAAACGCGGCGAAACGGTCGAGCCGCTGAAAGTGGTGGGCGAATGCAGCCCCGACAAACACGGCACGCGCGTGCAGTTCCTCGCCAGCGAAGACACCTTCGGGCTGGTGCAGTACAAATTTGAAACGCTCGCCAAGCGCATCCGCGAATTGTCGTTCTTGAATAACGGCGTGAAAATCGAACTGTTCGACAAACGCGACGGCAAGCACGAAAACTTTGCCGAATCGGGCGGCGTGGTCGGCTTTGTGAACTACATCACCGGCAGCAAAAAACCGCTGCATGAAAAAGTGTTCTATACCATCGGCGAAAAAGACGGCATGACCGTGGAATGCGCCATGCAGTGGAACGACAGCTATCAGGAATCCGTGCAGTGCTTCACCAACAATATTCCGCAACGCGACGGCGGCACGCACCTCACCGCCCTGCGCGCCGCGATGACGCGCACGATTAACCAATATATCGAAGCGAACGAAATCGCCAAAAAAGCCAAAATCGACACTTCGGGCGACGATATGCGCGAAGGCCTGACCTGCGTGCTGTCCGTGAAGCTGCCCGATCCGAAATTCTCTTCCCAAACCAAAGACAAGCTGGTTTCCAGCGAAATCGCGCCGGTGGTGAACGAAGTGTTGAGCCAAGCCCTGCACGACTTTTTGGAAGAAAATCCGCAAGATGCCAAAATCATCTGCGGCAAAATCGTGGAAGCCGCCCGCGCCCGCGAAGCCGCCCGCAAAGCCCGCGAACTCACGCGCCGCAAAGGCGTGATGGACGGCTTGGGCCTGCCGGGCAAACTGGCCGACTGCCAAGAAAAAGACCCTGCGTTATCCGAACTTTATCTGGTGGAGGGCGATTCTGCCGGCGGCTCGGCCAAACAAGGCCGCGACCGCAAATTCCAAGCCATCCTGCCGCTGAAAGGCAAGATTTTGAACGTGGAGCGCGCCCGCTTCGAGCGCATGCTGGCCAGTCAGGAAGTCGCCACGCTGATTACCGCGCTGGGCACGTCCATCGGCAAGGAAGAGTTCAATCTGGAAAAACTGCGCTACCACCGCATCATCATCATGACCGATGCCGACGTGGACGGCGCGCACATCCGCACCTTGCTGCTCACCTTCTTCTACCGCCAAATGCCCGAACTGGTGGAACGCGGCTACATCTATATCGCCCAGCCGCCGCTGTATAAAGCCAAAGCCGGCAAACAGGAACGCTACCTGAAAGACGAACAGGAAAAAGACGAATTTCTGCTCGGCCTGGCGGTGGACAAAGCCAAAATTGTTTCAGGCAGCCGCACCATTGAAGGCGCGGAACTGCTGAAACTGGCAAAACAATTCCTTTACGCGCGCAACACCATTGCCGAAGAAAGCCGCGTGATTGATGCCGCCGTGCTGCGCGCTCTGATTGATATCGAACCGATTAGCCTGGACAGCGAAGCGAACGCCAAAGCCGCCGTTGCCGCGCTTTCAGGCAGCCTGCACAACCAAGAAGTCGCGTTGGAATATGTCGCTGGACACGACGGCGGACACTTCGTCAAAATCACGCGCCAACTGCACGGTAACGTGATGGTGTCCTACCTCGACCAGAAATTCGTGGACAGCAAAGCCTATCAAGTGCTGCGGAAAACCGCCGAACAGCAGCGCGGCCTTATCGGCAAAGACGGTGCGGCGCTTTACAAAGGCGAAGGCGAACCGCAGCGCGTCGCCACGTTTGAAGAAGCTTTGGACAGCCTGCTGCAATCCGCGCAAAAAGGCATGACCATCCAGCGCTACAAAGGCTTGGGCGAGATGAACCCCGAACAGCTTTGGGAAACCACCATGGACCCCGCCGTGCGCCGCCTGTTGAAAGTGCGGATTGAAGACGCGATTGCCGCAGACGAAACCTTTGTCACCCTGATGGGCGACGAAGTGGAACCGCGCCGCGCCTTCATCGAAACCAACGCGCTTGTGGCGCAGAATATCGATGCGTAACGCGTGGGCGTGATAAGGGCAGCCTGCACTCGGATTTTTCGGGGTGCAGGCTGCCTGCATATTGTCTCCCTCCTGTTTTTGAAAAGGACAACCCCATGAAATCCCTGCTTATCTGCATCGCCCTGCTGTGTTGCCAAACGGCCGCCGCCGAAACCCTGTTTTCTTGCCAAGCAGGCAAAGACCGCTACGAACTGAACCTTAACGGCAACCGGCTGGTGCTTTCCCGCAACGGTCAAAAATTGTCGGATACTGCCGCCGCATCGGCAATACAAAGCCATACTCCAGCGACCATCAGCCTGTTGGTGCAAAACAAAGACCGCGCCGACAATATGTATCAAATCACGGATCACAAATCGCCCTCTGCTGCGTTGCCCACGGGGATTCTGCATAGCTATGTGGTCGGCCGACACGATAGGCAATTCAAGACCGTCGCGTGCAGCCGAATCACCCGCAGCCTGTACCGTGCCGATTTGTCGGTCATTCCGCGTGAAGATTTCTCGGAGTCTTGGGATTTTTACAAAGATTTCGACAACGGCGGGCAGAAATAAGGCAGAAAGCAGCACCACAGGCACGCACATCGGTTTGCCGAAATGATAAATTTCGGGCCGATGGCAGCCTGCACTCGGATTTTTGGGGTGCAGGCTGCTTTTTATAGCAGATTAAAACCGCCATGCTATGGTGTTGGCCAGCCTTGTATCGTTACGGCAAACTCTTGGAAGATAGACTTGACGGGATGAGCGTTTTATCCGGGCTGACTGAAAAACATTGGCATCCATATTTTCAGGCAGCTTCTTCCTAACTTAATTCAGGAACAAATCATGCAATACCGATATATTATTTTACTGGCCTCTTTGCTGGCTGCTACGCCCCTAACCGTTCAAGCCGCACCGCATCATCGACCTCGCGCCAACCGCCCCGCCCATGCCAGCCCTCAATCCGGTTCGGGATACAGTTTTAAGGAGTTTTATCGCCGAGTGGAATTATCCTCCCAGCGACAAGAGGAATTCGATAAAGCCCACCCCGGCGACCAATATATCGCCGAACGCTGCCGTTTTGGCATTCGCGCCAATTTGCAGGCTGCAGGAGCAGACACGGACGACCCAGTCTATGCCGAGCTTCTCAGCACGGCCGACCAAGCCTGCATCAACTATATTATTAGAGGCCGTCAGGCCAGGCTGTTCTACCATATCCATGAGCATACAAACCTAGATGGCGCCGATGCCGCCAAGCCCGGTCAAATCAAATTATCTTTGCCGGCCACGGAGCACTTCCCATTCCTGAAATCTGCCACCCAACAAGGCAACACGGTGGAATTTACATTTAACGACATTATTCCGCAGCTCTCCGGCCGCAAACTGGTTGCCACCTTTGGCATAGAAAAGGGTTACAGCGACAACCAGCTCGTTTTTTCCGGCAGCGACCAAACCACCGTGCCGCACGAACTGCTGCTTTACGACCTACTTCCTCCATCTGCCCGCCCTACTTCCAACGGCGATGACGATGCCGCCGATATTGATTAATCCTGGCAGGCAAAATAGAAACTTTGCCACCTGCGTATTATCTCGGGCAGCCTGAAGCCATCAAACTGCCTGTACACCTTGCGGTCCGCAGCTTTGTATCGTTTTTATCTTAATCCACTATATTGACGGGAATGAGGGAACAGGTTTTCAGGCAGCCTGTACTGAATGGAAATAAATATGAACAACCTTATCACCCGCTTGGAAAACAACCGCTTTATTGACGATGTCCGCCAGAACCTGACCTTCAACGCCGCCGAATACGCCGCACTCATCGCCTTGTTGCAGGAAATCGAAACCCGCACCCGCCGCCGGAAAACCATCGACAAAAGGCTGGCGTCCTCGCTGTACGAAATCCCCAAACTGGTGTGGATTTGGCACCTCAATTTAAAGCACGACCCGAATCATCAAGACCGAAGCATTGTGGCGGAACTGGAAGACGCATGGTTTGAGCTGGACGCGCTCATCGGCGAAAGAATATTGGCGGCGGGTTAGCGCTACGCCCCTCATTCAGACAGCCTGAAAAAGCAGCCTGCACTTTCTCTCGAACAGGGTGCAGGCTGCTTTTTCGGTTGCAGGTTTCAAACGGTGGAATCATCACGCCTGTTTGTCCAAACTGAGCAGCAATGCCACCAGCCGTTCCGTATTCTCCTCCGCTCGCCGCACAATTTCCTCCCTGCCGTACAGCGCGGGAGAAGTGCCGTGAAAATAAAATGGGTCGATATAGCGCATTTGGGTGTAATACGCGGTCTGCTCCAAAGGTTTGCACAATTCCAACACGCGGAAATGCGCTTCGCCGTCCGCGCGGTAATCCCGTTCCGGTGCGCCGACGGTGATACTGGGCACGAAATTTTTGCCTTTCAGGCGGTCGCCACCCGTGCCGTAGGCAAAGCCATAAGTCAATACGTTGTCGAAATATTGCTTTAAAATGGCGGGCATGTTGTACCAATACAGCGGATATTGGAACACGACGGTTTCGTGGCGCAGCAGAGCCTGCTGTTCGGCGGCGGCATCAATCCGGTAATCGGGATACAGGGTGGCGATGTCGCGGATTTCGATGTTTAAACCGCTGTTTTGCAGGCAGTTCACCACGGCGCGGTTGGCAACGGAATGTTGGAAATCGGGGTGTGCAAGAATGACGAGTGCCATGCGTTTTCCTTTATCGGCAATAAAACGGCGATTTTAGGCGGCGCATGCGGCCGAATCAATAACTATCCTTTTGAATAGGTGGAACAATGAAGACAGAATGCCGCAGCGATTATTTCGGTTTCGGCGGAAAAACCTATCCCTGCCCTTTGAGCGTGGCCATGGATTTGGTGGGCGGAAAATGGAAGGCGGTGGTGCTGTATCATCTGCAAAACGGCGCAAAACGCTTCGGCGAACTGCACGCCTGCCTTTCGGGCATTACCGAAGCGGTATTGAGCCGTGTATTGAAACAGTTGGAGCAGGACGGATTGCTGGCGCGCACAGTGTTCGGCAGCAGGCCGCCGCTGAAAACAGAATATGGGCTGACCGATTTCGGGCGCAGCTTTCTGCCGGTGCTGGCGGCATTGACGGAATGGGGCAACCGCGCCGTTTTGGAACACGGCAGCTTTGTGCAGGCGGACGCGGTTTGACGACAGCAACCAAAAGCAGCCTGCACCCCGAAACCGCACAGCCCAAGGAAGCCGCCCACATGAAAACCCTCTACCTTATCCGCCACGCCCAATCCGCCGCCAATGCAGGCGGCACCAGCCTGCCCGACCGCGAAATCTCGCTCTCCGCCAAAGGCGCACAACAAGCCGCCGAACTCGCGTGCAGGCTGCCTGCAAACCGCCGCGTCTTCGTTTCCAACATGCGCCGCACGCACGAAACTGCCGCGCCCTATTGCGCCCGACACGGCATCCGCCCCGAAATCCTGCCCTGCCTGAACGAATTTTCCTACCTACCCTTCGCCGCCGTACAAGGCTTGGACGCATCCGCCCGCAAACCGTTGGCGGAAGCCTACTGGCAGCGCGCCGACCCGCATTTCCGCGCAGGCGGCGGTGCGGACACTTTTGCCGAATTTGACGGCCGCGTATCGGACTTCCTGCACCGCGCATGGCCGTCATTGCCGCACGGCAGCCTGCTATTCGGGCACGGCATCTGGATTGCGCTTTTGGCATGGTGGCTTTCGGGCAACTACGCCGAAACGGGGGCGGACATGGCGGCATTCCGCGCCTTCCAAAGCAGCCTGCACGTTGCCAACGCATCCGTGTGGCGGCTGGACGGCACGGAAACGGCGGCGGAATCCTTGCGCTGCCTGCCTGAAAACGCTACGGAATTTTGATGCCGCACGCAAAGCAGCCTGCACATTCGCCACATTCAAAGTGCAGGCTGCTTTCGGTTCGGGCAGCGGTTGAGAGTGGGTATGGCGGCGATACGCCATGCAGCCTGCCCGCTTGCGCTTTTTGTTGCTACGGACTGTTTTGTGTCAGGTGAAGTGCAGGCTGCTTGAAATCTAACGATTAAACAATCCATACGGAAAACTCGAATATGCCCCGCACCAACGCTGCCCAATCCCCTGAATACCGCGCCATCCAGCATGCCGCGCAGCCGCTGTTTTCGCCGCAGAACCGCACCAGACGGCAGGTGCTCACGTTCCCCACGCAACATACGCTGCACATCGACAGCTACGCCGGCGAAGCGGACGGGCGTAATTTGAGCGGCAGCCTGTGCCGGCTGTGCGATTCGGAAGGCGGCACGGTGGCGCAATGGCAGTCGCTGGACGATTCCGCTGCGTTTTACCAATACATCGCCCACCGCAACGGCAGGGCTTATTTATTGTTCCGCCAGGATTTGTACGGATACAGCGTGCTGGACTTTGCCACAGGGGAAATCATGCAGTATCTGCCGCGCGCCGCGCTGGACGGAACGGAAACGTTTATCTGGACGGAAGCGCATTACAATCCCGCCAACGATATGCTGGCGGTGGGCGGCTGTTATTGGGCTGCGCCTTATGCCCTGCTGCTGGCAGATTTTAGCAACCCCATGTCCGCCCCGCCGCGCATGACCGATGCGCTCTATGAATATATCCCGAATTTCTGGGACGATTATGACGGCGAAATCGATTTTTATGCGTGGCGCGGCACGGATTTGCTCTATACCGCACCGCTGTTGGAAGAAAAAAACGCCGCGCCGAAAGTTTTGACACAGGCGCAATATTTGGCTTGGCTGGAATAAGCGCAAAAAGCAGCCTGCACCCCCGCCGCATTGGCCGATTAACGAGGAATGGAAACCATGTTGTCCGATTCATTTTTTTATTATCTGCTCTTTATCGGTTTTGCCGCCGGATTGATGGACGCGGCGGTGGGCGGCGGCGGGCTGCTGCAAATCCCCGGCCTGTTCAACCTGCTGCCCGCTTCCACGCCTGTGGCTTCGGTGATGGGCATCAACAAATTCGCTTCCTGCTGCGGCACGCTGACCGCAACGGGGCAATATCTGCGCCGAATCCCCGTGCCGTGGAAAATGCTGCTGCCCGCCGCTGCTCTGGCATTTGCCGCTTCGTATTTGGGCGCGAATGCCGTGGCATATTTCCCCGTGCATTACATGAAACCGGCGATGTTGGTCATCATGGTGGCCATGTGCCTTTATACTTTTTTGAAAAAAGACTTGGGGCAGGCGGTGCGCACCGAAAAGTTGACGCGCCGTGAAACCTTATGGGGCTTGCTTTTCGGCGCGCTCATCGGGTTTTACGACGGCATCTTCGGGCCGGGCACAGGCAGCCTGCTGGCCTTCGTGTTCGTCCGTTTTTACGGTTACGATTTCCTGACCGCAAACGCATCCGCCAAAGTCATCAATTCCACCACCAACCTTGCCGCGCTGGCGTTTTTCATCCCGCAAGACCATGTCGTGTGGGCATGGGCGGTGCCGCTGGCACTGGCGAATTTATGCGGCGGCGTGCTCGGCGCGCGCTTGGCTATACGCGGCGGAACAAAATTCCTACGTTACGGATTCATGCTGCTGCTGTGCCTGACCATCGGCAAATTCGCTTGGGATTTATGGCGCTGATGCCCAAAAGCAGCCTGCACTTTCGGCAAATTCAAAGTGCAGCCTGCTTTTGGGCCATTTAAACGTGCGCGGATTTCGGTTCGCGCATTTTTTTGCGCCTTTAAAAAGCAGCCTGCACTTTACAAACCCAATAAACAGATAAAACGGCCATCATAAATATTTATAAAAATTATATATTTATGAAAGTAAGAGATTTTACACTAGACAACAAATGTTAATTTCTGAAATAATTATCAATGATAACCGTTTTTATTTATGTTTATTGGAGAGATTTTATGCACATCAAACAACCCAGTTTCGCATTGAGCATCATTGCTTTTTCATTGGCCAGCGCCATGGCACATGCAGAAAACGCGCCGCAGCCGCAGGAATCCCAAGAGTTGCAGCGCGTTTATGTGCGTGGCGATTCGACCACCCGCCGTGTCACCGCCCGTAAAATGGACGAAACGGCCAATACCAAACTGCGCGATGTGCTGAAACAGGAATCGTCCATCAGCTTCGGTGGCGGTAACGGCACGTCTTCGTTCCTGTATATCCGCGGCATGGGGCAAAACTCGATCGACGTGAAAGTGGACAATGCCTACACAGACAGCCAAATCCACTACCACCAAGGCCGCCATATGCTCGACCCGTCCATGGTGAAAATCGTCGCTGTGCAAAAAGGCGCGGGCAGCGCATCAGCCGGTATCGGGCAGACCAATGGCGCGATTATCGCCAAAACACTGGATGCCGCCGATTTGTTGAAAAACAGCAGCAATCCGAATTTCGGTGCCAAAGTGAACGCCGGCTACACGACCAATGACGGCCACAACCTCGGCCTGTCGCTGTTTGGCAAAGCGGGTCAGTTTGATTACCTGTTGGCCGGAAGCTATACCAAAGACCATGCCTACAAAGGCGGCAGCGGCTACCGCAATCCGTTGGACGGCGCAAGAACCGTGCCGTACAGCGCATTGAACAAAGCCAGCTATCTGGCCAAAATCGGCGCGACTTTCGACGACCACCGCATCACATTGAGCCATTTGCACCAACAACATAAAGGCGACCGTCTGGTGCGCGAAGAATTCCTGCCGGAATCCGGCGGCGGACGTTTGACTCTGGCGCGTCAAGCACCGGCGGCACGCAAAATGAGCGTGGACAACACCAATTTGGAATGGACGGGGAAAAATCTGGGCTTCGTCCAATCGGCCAATGCCAATGTGTACCGCTTGGTGCACAACCGCTGGTCTGCCGATGATTCAGGCAACGGCTATGCCGGCGGAACGCGCAACACGGGTCCGACCAACACCAAAATCATCACCACCGGCGCGAATATTAATTTGGACAGCCAGATTACCGACAATATTTTGTTGAAATACGGCCTGAACTACCGCCATCAGAAAATCCGTCCGAACCAACTGTTCCAACAATGGCGCGCGCCTATCGGTTATCAAACCAAACAGGATATTGGCATTTATACCGAAGCCATTGCCAATATCGGCGATAAAATCACCTTGACCGGCGGCCTGCGCTACGACCATTTCCGCTTCAAAGCGATGGACGGCAAAACACGCAGCAGCGGCGCAGTGAATCCGAGCTTGAACGTGATTTACCAAGCCACACCGGAATTGAGCTTCCGCGCGCTGCATAACTATGCCACCCGCAGTCCGCGCATGCAGGATGCCATCATGTCGCACGGCGCACGGGGCATTGTGTCGATTGGCGACCATACCAAAGCCGAACGCGCGCGCAATACCGAAATCGGCTTCAACTTCGAGCGCAACGGATTTAACGTGGAAGGCAGCTATTTCTGGCAAAACATCAGCAACGCGCTGGGCACGAGCAACGGCCGCAACAACCACATCTGCCCAAGCACCGGTCCTTCTGCGAACTGCTATCAGGAAATCATCAACGCCGGCCGCATTAAAAACCGAGGCTACGAATTGTCGGTGGGCTACCGTCAAGGCGGCTTCACCGCACGCTTGGGCGTGGCGCATGCGAAACCCCGTTTTTACGGCGACAACCTGAGCTCCAATCCCGAATACGCATCTGCCATCGGCCGCACATGGACGGCATCGCTCGCCTACCGCTTTGAGAACCCCAATCTCGAAATCGGCATCCAGCACCGCCAAGTGGAACGTGTGAAAGCGGCGGATAACTATTTCGTTGTCAACGGCGGTATCGTGCCCACTCCGGCCACTGGCAAAGCAGGCTACGGCGTGACCGATGTTTCGCTCAACTGGAAACCGCTGCGTAACGACAAAATGAACGTGAACTTCGGCATCGACAATCTGACGAACAAGCTGTATTACCCCCACGCCCAACGCGGACAATTCCCAGGCGAAGGCCGCCAATACCGCTTCTCGATGAACTACACGTTCTAAACGAAGTGCAGGCTGCCTGAACACACACAGAAATTAGGAAATCGATATGCCGCCTAAAATATTCAAACTATCGCTCATCCCCCTTGCGCTATGCAGCCTGCATGCTCAGGCAGACGGCACAGCGCCTTCTTCCGAAGAACTGGAAACCGTTTACGTGACCGCCGAACGCAAATTGCAGCAGCAGCTTGGCGTGTCGCGCATCAACCGCGCGGATATTGAAAAACGCCCCGCCGCCAACGATTTGTCCGAGCTCATCCGCACCATGCCTGGCGTGAACCTGACCGGCAATGCCGCTACCGGCCAGCGCGGCAACAAGCGGCAAATCGACATCCGCGGCATGGGCCCCGAAAACACGCTGATTCTGATTGACGGCAAACCCGTTACCTCGCGCAATGCGGAACGCATGGGCATGCGCGGCGAACGCAACACGCGCGGCGACAGCAACTGGGTACCCGTGGAAGCGGTGGAAAGCATCAGCGTCATCCGCGGCCCGGCGGCGGCGCGTTACGGCTCGGGCGCAATGGGCGGCGTGGTCAATATCGTTACCAAAAAAATCACCAACGATTTCAGCGGTTCGGTCACCTACTACACCAACCAGCCGCAAGACAGCCGCGAAGGCGCAACGCAGCGCATCGGATTCGTTTTGAGCGGCCCGATTGTCAAAGACAGGCTTTCTTTCCGCCTCTACGGCAACATCAATAAAACCGAAGCCGATGCCAACGACATCAACGCCGGTGTGGACGGCAGGGGTTTGGCCGCAGGCGTGGAAGGCGTGCGCAACCGCGACATTGCAGGCAGGCTGCACTGGAGCATTTCGCCCGAACACAGCCTAACGCTGGACGGCAGTTTCAGCCGTCAGGGCAATATTTACAACGGCGACACGCTCAACAGCAACAATACCGGCATTACGGCGCAACTGCTGCGTAACGGCGTGGAAGAAACCTCGCGCCTGTATCGCCGCGCCTATTCGCTGACCTACAACGGCACCTTCGGCTGGGGTGAGAACAAAACCTGGCTCAGTTATGACGAAACCAAAAACAGCCGCTTCCCCGACAACATGGCGGGTGGGCCCGAAGGCAGCTACAGCAGCGACCAATTCACCGACAGCCGCCTGAAAAACACGCGCCTGAGCACCGAATTCCACATTCCGTTCAACGCGGCGGGCAGCCATGTCCTGACCGCAGGTGCGGAACTGGGGCGCAGCTCGCTGGACGACCCTTACACCATGAGCTACACCGGGCGCGGCACGGGTAACCCGATACCCGGCCGCAGGACGGACGACAGCCACATGGCGGAAAACCGCTGGGCGGTCTTTGCCGAAGACCACTGGACGGCGCGGGAGCAAACCCACCTGATTCCCTTCCTGCGTTACGACCACAGCAGCATTTCCGGCGGCAACGTGAGCGGCGGCCTGAACTTCGAGCAGGGCATCGGCGCGAACTGGCGCATCAAGGGCGGCATCGCGCGCGCCTACAAAGCCCCCAGCCTGTACCAGACGCACCCGAGCTACCTGATTGCCACGCGCGGCAAAGGCTGCCCGATTGTGCCCGGCTTCCCCACCACCGGCTCGTGCTATTATTTAGGCAACACCAATCTGAAACCCGAAACCGCACTCAACAAAGAGCTGGGCTTTGAATTTGCGAAAGACGGCTGGTCGGCCAGCATGGCGTATTTCCACAACGCCTACCGCAACAAAATTATCATCGGCCGCACGCTCATCGGCACCGTCGCGCCCAACACCAACGTCCTGCAATGGGAAAACAGCCCCACCGCCACCGTGTCCGGCTTCGAGGGCAACATCACCGTTCCGCTGCACCGCACGCTGAAATGGAGCAACAATTTCACCTATATGCAGAAATCGGAAGACGCGGACGGCAACCCGTTGTCGCTGATTCCGAAATACACGCTCAACAGCACCCTGAACTGGACGCCGAACGAAAAATGGGACGCCAACCTGACCTTCACGCACTACGGCCGCACCAAGCCGCGCGGCGTGGTCATCGTCCGCCACGAACGGCCGGTTGAAGACGGGCTGGATTCCACCCAACTGGGCAGCTACGGCCTGTGGGGCATCAACGCGGGCTACAACTGGAACAGCCGCGTCAATGTGCGCTTGGGCATCAGCAACCTGTTTGACAAACAAATCTACCGCTCCGGCAGGGGCGCGAACGTTTACAACGAACACGGCCGCGCGTTTTACGGCAGCCTGAAAGTCTCCTTCTGATAAAAATGCAGCCTGCACCCCTAATCCGAACCCTGTTCCTTACCCTGCTGTTCGGCCTGCCCGCCTGCGCATCGGCCGACAACGCTGCCCCTACCGCACCCGCACCGCGCGGCAACCAGCCTCAGCAGGCCGATTTGTCCGCGCTGGACAAACCCGACAGCGGCTACCGTTTTGTAACACGCAGGCTGCTTTCCGAAGACGGCAGACGGCGTTACCGCGTCTATATCGGCATACCGCAGCAGCCTGCACCCGAAGGCGGCTTCCCCGTGCTGTACGCCTTGGACGGCAACGCCGCCGTTGCGTTTTTGGACGACGCGGCCTTTGCCCGTTTGCGGAAAAATCCCGTCGTCCTCGTGCTGGTCGCGCCCGACAGCAGCCTGCGCATCGACCGCGCCCAACGCGCGTGGGACTACACCCCACCCGTGTCCGGCCAAACCTGCCTGCACGACCCGATTGACCCCGCGCTCTGCAACGGCGGCGCGTTGGGCTTTTTCAGGCTGCTCACCGGCAAAATCCGCCCGCTGGCCGCCGAAGCCGCGCCGATGCTGGATACGCAGCGGCAGACGTTGTGGGGGCATTCCTACGGCGGGCTGTTTGTGCTGTATGCCTTCCTGCACGCGCCGCAGTCGTTTAACCGCTATGTCGCCGCCGACCCGTCCCTGTGGCTGCGCGACGGCAGCGGCCTGCCCGATGCGGACGGATTGGATGCCCGACTCGGACACGGCACGCGGAAAATCTGGCTGCACAAAAGCGGCGGCGCGCTGCCCGGCGCATTGCAGGGCAAAATGCCGCCGCCCGACCCCGAACGCCTGCGCCGCCTTGCTTCCCGCTTGGACGCGCTGCCCAATGTGTCCGCTGTTTACGAAGAATACCCCGCCGAAACGCACGGCAGCATCATGAAACTATCGTTTCAGACAGCCCTCGCGCTGGCCGCCGAACCGTAAACCCTTATCCCTTCAACTTTAATCAAGAAAGAAAATCTCATGACAAAAACCAAACTCCCCGTCCTGCTGATTCTGGCCGCGCTCACCGCGTGCAACCCGAACGGCGAACAGGCAAAGCAGCCTGCAACCGCCTCCGCCGCGTCCGCCGAAAAACCGCAGGCCGACCAAACGCCACTGAAACCGCACACCGACATCCAAGGCGAAGTGGTCAAAGTACAGACGGCGCGCGGCGAGTTTCCCGTGCCTAAAAATCCCGAGCGCGTGGCCGTGTACGACTTTGGCGCGCTGGACACGCTCACTGCATTGGGCGTGAACGTGGGCGCGACGGTGGACGACACCAACCTGGGCTACCTGAAACCCGCCGTGGAAAAAGCACAGCACGTCGGCACGCTGTTCGAGCCGAACTACGAAGCGCTCAACACCTTCAAACCGCAGCTCATCATTACTGGCAGCCGCACCAACAAAGCCATCCACCAGCTCAATGAAATCGCCCCCACGATTGAAATGACGGCGGACACCAAAAACCTGATTGCCAGCGCGAAAGAGCGCATTGACGCCTACGCGCAAATCTTCGGCAAACAGGCCGAAGCCGACAAGCTGAAAGCCGACATCGACGCCGCACTGTCCGCCGCCAAAGCCGCCGCGCAGGGCAAAGGCACGGGCTTGGTGATTATCGTGAACGCGGGCAAACTTTCCGCCCAAAGCCCCACTTCGCGGCTGGGCGGCTGGATTCACCAAGGCATCGGCATCACGCCCGTGGACGCGCAGATGAAGGAAGGCTCGCACGGCATGCCCGTATCGTTCGAATACCTGAAAGAGAAAAACCCCGACTGGCTGTTCGTGCTTGACCGCAGCGCGGCCATCGGCGAAGAAGGCCAGGCCGCCAAAGACGTGCTGAACAACCCGCTGGTGGCCGAAACCACCGCGTGGAAAAAAGGACAGGTGGTGTATCTGGACAGCGGCACCTATCTGGCCGCCGGCGGCGCACGCCAGTTGCAGACTGCATTGAAACAGGTAACGGAAGCGCTGGCCAAAGCGAAATAACAGGCCGGAAACAAAGTGCAGGCTGCTTTTGATTTCGCGTTCAGGCAGCCTGCAAGACTGTTTTGAAGCCGTCCACGCTGCCTATTTCATCCGCCATCCATTGCCGATTCTGTTTCACCCGAACGGAGCACCGCCATGTCCGAGAAAAACACCAAACTGGCCGCCTATGCCGCCATCGCCGCCATTTGGCTGGTGTGGCTGGCGGATTTGACCATTGACATCCGCACCATGTTCGACGACGGCTTCTGGCAGAATATGGCGCATCTCGCACCGTGGCGTGTGGAAGCGGCCACGTTTGCCCTGTTCCTTTTCCCCTTGGTGTCGGGCGGCGTGTATGTGCTCAACAAAGGCCTGCGCCGGCCGTGGCTGTGCCTGCTGCTGGTGTTTTTGTTCAGCACCGTGTGCATTTATATGCACAGCAGCTATTTTTATTTTGCCCGTGCCGCCGCGTATCACGCCTCGCTATCGGGTGCGGAACGGGAAGCCGTGGGCGTTTTGCTGGCGCAATACCAGTCGTTTAAAAACATTTTCGGTGCACTGTTTCTGGCGGGCGTGCTGGCGGTCAGCGTATGGCTGTTTGCCGTGGTGGCGGGAAAAACCGTGTTCCCGCGCGCCTTTGCCCTGCTCGGCCCGCTGACGGGCGTGCTGTTGGGCAGAATAATCAAGGCCGTTTCCCCGTCCGCCGCCGCGCTGTACCCCGTGCTGATTCCGTCTTTTTGGATGGCTTTGCTGTTTACCGTTTACTTGCTGTATGTGCTGCGGCACGGATATGCGGGTTCGCCGCCTTCGCAATGATGCCGCGCCTGAAAACGGGGTTTCTGCGAAGCCGAATTTGAGGGCTCTGCAAAAAGCGGCAAAGATGCAGGCTGCCTGACAGCACAAAAAGCAGCCTGCACCCAAGCCGTTCCCAGCTTATTGCTCTTTTACCCATAAACCGAAAACCTATACCGATAAAACCGCAGAAACCGAACCCATGCCTTTCCCAACCCGCCGACAGCTCAAAAAACGCTACAAACAAGCCTATCAGGCCTTTGATTCGGGCAACCTGAAAACCGCCGCCGAACTGTTTGCCAAACTCGCCAAAGCCTGCCCTGAATACGGCGCATACCACTATATGCTCGGGCTGGCCGCCAAATACCGCAGGGATTGGGCAACATCGCTCCGAGCCAACCAACGCGCCATCGAACGTTCCGCCGAATTCGACGAAGCCGCCCATTGGAACGCCGCCATTGCCGCCACCGCCCTGCACGACTGGCCCGCCGCGCGCCGCTTATGGGCAGCCTGCGGCATCGGAATACCCGAAGGCGAAGAAGAAATCTGCGCCAATTTCGGCACGGCCGTGCTGCGGCTCAACGCATGGGAAGACGGCGAATGCGTGTACGCGCGGCGGATAGACCCCTGCCGCGCCCGAATTACCAACGTCCCCCTGCCCGAAAGCGGCTACCGTTTTGGCGACATTGTCCTGCACGACGGGGCGCCCACCGGCACGCGTCCGGACGGACTCGGCGGCGAAGTGTCCGTCTTCAACGCGCTGGAACGCTGGCAGCAGTCGCCGCACGATACCTACGCCGTATTCGTCCGCTGCCCCGAAGAAGCCGACGCTGCCGCATTATCCGAACTGTCGTTGGACACCGACACCTTCGCCGAAGACTGGACGCGCAGCATCCGCTTCATCTGCCTGCGTTGCAGTTACGGCAACACGCCGCACGAACACGAACACAGCCCCTCCGCGCCCGAATCGTGGCAGCCCGAGCGCAGCTTCGGTATTGCCGCCCGCTGTCCGGACGATGTACAAGACTTGCTGAACCGCTGGGCGGCGCAGGGACACGGGCGCGAAATCCTGGAAGTTGCGCCGCAAAATTATCCGCTGCCGCCCCTGCCCGAAAACGGCGTTTACTGGGCAAGCCATGACGGATAGCCCAATATTTTCAGGCCGCCCGAATGCGCTAAAAGCAGCCTGCACCCCCGACAACCCACCCACAAACACACCGACCCATGACCGCCAAACCTCTTACCCTGATAACCGTCGTCCTCACCCTCGTCCTGTTCGCCGTCAGCCTATCCGTCGGCGTGGCGGAATTCTCTTGGGCGAAGCTTTTTTCAGGCAGCCTGAACGACAGCACCCAAGTCATGATCACCAGCCGCCTGCCGCGCACGTTTGCCATTGTGCTCACCGGCGCATCCATGGGCGTGGCCGGCATGATTATGCAGATTCTGCTGAAAAACCGCTTTGTCGAACCTTCCATGGTGGGCGCAAGCCAGAGCGCGACCTTGGCGCTGCTGCTGATGGCGCTGCTGCTGCCCGCCGCGCCGCTGTTGGCAAAAATGTCCGTCGCCGCCGTGGCCGCGCTGCTGGGCATGCTGCTGTTTATGATGCTCGTCCGCAGGCTGCCGCCCACCGCGCAGCTGCTCGTGCCGCTAGTCGGCATTATTTACGGCGGCGTGATTGAAGCCGTCTATACCTTCATCGCCTACGAAGCCGATATGATGCAGCTCATCAGCTTCTGGCAGAGCGGCGATTTTTCCGGCGTGCTGCAGGGGCGATACGAACTCTTGTGGCTCACCGGCATACTGGCTGCCACCGCCTATGCCATTGCCGACCAGCTCACGATTGTGGGGCTGGGCGAATCGGCGGCGGTGAACTTGGGCATCAACCCCCGCACCGTGCTGTGGGCGGGGCTGGTGATGGTGGCGCTGATTACCTCGCTGGTGCTGGTGACCGTGGGCAACATCCCGTTTATCGGGCTGGTAGTGCCCAACATCGTCAGCCTGCTTCTGGGCGACAAACTCCGTGCCGGCCTGCCCGCCGTGGCACTGCTGGGCGCGGCTTTGGTGCTACTGTGCGACATCGTCGGCCGCGTGATTGTGTTCCCGTTTGAAATCCCCGTATCCACCGTGTTCGGCGTGCTGGGGACGGTGCTGTTTTTAGGGCTGCTGATGCGGCAGCCTGCACGCTAGGGCAGGTGCAGGCTGCTTTTCAGGCAGCCCGACAAGCCTTCCCCCGTTTGCAGAACAAACAACAAACGGATTGCCGCCGCCCCGAAAGCAGCCTGCGCCTTTTCAGGTAGCCAGTTATCCGCCAAGGAGACCCGATGAACCACCAAACCATTATGCAGAACGCCGAAGCGCGCCGTTCCGTGTACGCGCTCGACCGCAACCTGCCCCTGCCGCCCGAAGAAATCGCCGCCATCGTCCGCCACGCGCTGAAATACAGCCCATCGCCGTTCAATTCCCACTCCGTCCGCCTGCTCGTCCTGTTCGGTGCGGAACACGAAAAACTGTGGGACATCGCCGCCGACGTGCTGCAAGACGCCGCGCCGCCCGAAATTTTCGCCCAACAGACCGCGCCCAAACTTGCCGCCTTCCGCGCCGCCGCAGGCAGCATTCTGTTTTATCAGGACACGGACGTGGTTTCAGACTTGCAGCAGCGCATGCCGCTTTACGCCGACACCTTCCCCGTGTCCGCCGACAAAGAATTCGCCATGATGCAGTACGCGATTTGGACCACCTTCGCCGCCGCCCGAATCAGCGCGAACATCCAGCATTACAACCCGCTGATTGACGAAGCCGTCGCCCAAACGTGGCAGGTTCCCGTCCACTGGCGGCTGCGCAGCCAAATGGTGTTCGGCGGCATTGCCGCACCCGCCGCCGAACGCGAATACGCCCCCACCGAGCCGCGCCTGCGGATTTGCGGGCTGTGAGATTTCACTGAATTAAACAGCGGCTCGGTCTGCCTAAAAGCGGGATTTTTGAAAAAACGGTTTTTATGAGGTAAAAACGAGATTCCGGCGTAGTCGAAACGTAGTTTCTGAAAAGCAGCCTGCACCATACCAGAATCTCACAGCTGAGAGCAGTCAGCAAACTGTAACCGGATATTCCACAAAGACCGTTAGATGATGCTAACGATGGCTGGGGCTGTTGTCCCATTCCCTAAAAAAACAGCCTGAAACCATAAACCCTTCTCGCAATCAGATAGAACTGGCATACATATCCGCCCAAGCAACCAAAATAATCAGGAAAACCCAATGACCTTCGCATATTTCAGCATACTCATCTTCGCCCTAATCAACAGTCTGTGTTCCCTCTTGGCCAAGAAATCCGCCCGTCTGCTTGATGCCGAAGCCAACCACGAACCCCGCAGCCACAGATCGCAGGCATCCGGCAAAGCAGCACGGCTTTTTGCCGCAGAACAGAACGGCTACGAAATGCTGCCGCTTTATGCCGCCGCCGTCATTATCGCCCACGTCACAGGCGAAGCAGCACAAAGCACTATCAATATCCTGTCCGCCCTGTTCCTGCTGCTGCGTACCGCCTATATTTGGGCATACGCACAGGATAAGGCCACCTTGCGCTCCAATATCTGGTACGGCTGCCTGATGTGTATCATTGCGCTGTTTATCGCCGCTTGTTAAGTTTGCTCGAATTCTCATACTTCCAACCTTGGCGATGGCGAAATACTTCAAACCATTGTGAATTGCCACCCCAATAGGACAGAGTAGTTAGCAGGATTTTCCGTCTATCTCTCCCTCAAAGGCTACCTGAAACCCTATCCACAACAAAAACCAAAACCCAAATTCGACCAACCCCATGACCCAAGACCGCAAAACCCTCCTCGCCCTCACCGCCCTGCTCCTGCTCTCCTGCGCCCTGTTCCTCACCTGGAACGCGCCGCAGGGCGAATGGGGCTACATCCTCCCCCTGCGCGGCGCAAAACTGGCCGCCCTGCTGCTCGTTGCCTATTCCGTGGGCGTGTCCACCCTGCTGTTCCAAACGCTCACCAACAACCCCATCCTCACCCCGTCCGTGCTCGGCTTCGACGCGCTTTATGTCTTCCTGCAAACCCTGCTCGTGTTCGCGCTCGGCAGCACGGGCTACACCCAGCTCCCGCTATACGGCAAATTCACGCTGGAACTGACTGCCATGCTCGGCGGCTCGCTGCTGCTGTTCAGCCTGCTGCTGCGGCAGGGCGGGCGTGATTTGGCGCGCATGATTCTCATCGGCGTGATATTCGGCGTGCTCTTCCGCAGCCTGTCCTCCCTGTTGCAGCGCATGATCGACCCCGAAGAATACGCCGTCGCCCAAACTGCTATGTTCGCCAGCTTCAACACCGTCAATACCAAGCTGCTCGGCTTCGGCGGCGCGATTGCCCTCGTCAGCGTGCCCGTGCTGTGGCGCGAACGGCACCGGCTGGACGTGCACCTGCTCGGGCGCGACCAGGTGACCAACCTCGGCATCAGCTACCCGCGCCACACGCTGTGGATTTTGGCGTGGATTGCGCTTTTGGTCGCCACCGCCACCGCCACGGTCGGCATCGTCAGCTTTTTCGGGCTGCTCGTCTGCGCGCTGGCCAACCACTTTTCAGGCAGCCTGCACCATGCCGTGCGCCTGCCGATGGTGTTTCTCGTTTCCGCCGTCATGCTGATTGGCGGGCAGGCGGTGTTCGAACACCTGCTGGGCATGAAGGCCGTGCTGAGCGTGGTGGTGGAATTTGCCGGCGGGCTGGTGTTTTTGTGGCTGGTGCTGAAAAAGCGGGCGGTTTGACGGCAACGGACGGGCTGCCTGAAAAAGCAGCCTGCACCTGCAAAACAAGGTTTCAGGCAGCCCGAAACCTTGGCCAAAGCCGGATTCGGGCATAATCCGAAGCGGCGGCATCGCGGCAAGGTGTGGATAACGGGGGAAATATTTTCCGGCACTCGGGAAGCACAGCGCGGAGAAATGTGCCGAAGGCGGTATTTTGCAAAGGTTCCGGCCGACATCCGCCGCATCCGCCCGTTGCCGCCAACTGCCGAATCCGCAGCAACCAGCCGCGCCGCAAGCAAAATTTCAGACAGCCCGAAAAGCAGCCTGCACCCCGATCTGCCATTGGCAAAATACGCAGCTGACCCATTGTTTTAACGAACATAATTAGAAAATGATTGAAAAAAATCCCACCATCGGCGCAAAAATCCAAGAATTGCGGCAGAAAATCGCCCGCCCCTGCACGGCGTTTGAAACCGGCGGCTTCCGGCCGACAGAAAGCGAGCGCGAAAACTGGATAGGCCGCGTGTTTTTGTGCAAGCCGGAAGAGATGGAAAAACCGGTTACGGACAATGACGGCAAACCGCTCTATCCGCTAGCGCAGTTCTACCTGCCCGATTTGCCCCATGTACCCGAACAGTTACGGCATGTAACCTGGCTGACGGTATTTATGGCGGAAGAAATTCCCGAGATGGACAAAGTGGAAGTGAAACGCGGGGATATGATATTTAGGGAATATGTAGGGCGCCAGGGCAAGGGCTGGTTGATTCGGGAATATACCGCCGATGACGAACTCGTCCGTTACGACTACCCCGCTGCGCCCGACGGTTCGCCCAAGCCCTTCCCGCTCAAACCCGTGCCGGTGGAACAGGATTTCCCCATTTGGGACGGCGGCGGGCTGGATGCGGATTTGGAAGACGAAATCTGTGATTTGGAAGGCGATTATGGCGAATCCCACGATGCGGATCATTTGGATTACTACACCGACATAGGGGATGAACACGACTACCGCCACAAATTCGGCGGTTATCCTTCCTTCTGCCAATCGGGCATTTGCCGCAACCAAGGCGGCCGCCTGCTGATGGGCGACGGCAATTTTGAGTTTGTCTTCCAGATTTCTAGCGATGAAAAAGCCTGTTTCAATGTGATAGACAACGGCAGCCTGCTGTTCTCCCGCAATCCCGACAACGGCGAATGGGCACTGTATTACGATTTTTATTGAAACGGGGCAGCCCGATAAAGCAGCCTGCACCCCGAAAATCCCGCCAAAACAGGAATCCCCATGTGTTTCACCGTCCTCCTTGCCACCGACAGCCCGACCGACCTTACCCGCCACGACGGCCAAGGCGTGCTGTTCCGGCTGGCAGAACCTGATGAAACCCGCGCCGCCAACCTGCCCTACCCGTATGTATACGACGTGGCAGGCAACAAGGAAGGCTGCGCCTGCTGCTTCGACTTTTACGGCGACCCTTATGACGGCAGCCACCCGTTTTGGGACAACGGCGGTTTCAGGCAGCCTGAAAAAAACGGGGAAGAAACCGCACAAGAACAGCGCGAAACACTATACCTGCTGGACGTTGTCCGCCGCCTCGTCCGAAACGGCGCGAAAGTGCAGGCGGCCTGCGTGTGGAGCGGCAACTGGCCGCAACTGCGCGAACCCGCCGTAGAAGTCGCCCTGCACGCGCTGAATCCGCACGCCTTCGCCCTGTTTGAAAACGTACGTTTCGAATTTGCCGCATAAGCAGCCTGCACCCTAAAAAACCAAGAAAGCACAACATGATACAAATCCAAAACATTTCCCACCAAATCAACGGCCATCCCATACTCAACAACATCACGCTCGACATCCCCCAAAACGGCATCACCGCCCTCATCGGTGCGAACGGCGCGGGCAAATCCACCCTGCTCTCGCTAATGGCGCGGCTGCAACCCGTCCAGTCCGGCAGCATTGCCTACAACGGCCGTGACCTAGCCGCCACTCCCACCGCTGAAGCCGCCAAAATCCTCTCCATCCTCACGCAGGAAAACAGCATCCACAGCCGCATCTCCGTGCGCGACCTGCTCATGTTCGGCCGCTACCCCTACCATCAGGGCCGCCCGAAAGACGAAGACAAAGCCATTGTGGAACAGGCCGTCGTCCAATTCCAGCTCGAACCCATCGCCCACCGCTACCTCACCGAACTTTCCGGCGGACAACGCCAGCGCGCCCTGATTGCCATGGTGTTCTGCCAGTCCACCGAATACGTGCTGCTGGACGAGCCGCTCAACAATCTGGACATGTATTACGCCCGCCAGCTCATGCAACTTTTGCGCGAACTGACGCACCGCCACAACCGCACCACCGTGGTTGTGCTGCACGACATCAACATGGCCGCCGCCTATGCCGACCACGTCGTCGCCATGCAGCGCGGCGAAGTGAAGTTGGCCGGCAGTCCAGACGAAGTCTTCACGGCGCAAAACATCAAGACGCTGTTCGATATGGATGTGGACGTGCTGGATTACAAAGGGAAAAAGCTGATTGTGCATCATTTTTAGCCGCAAGAAAGCAGCCTGCACACCGCCTGCTGCCTGACGCGCCCGCTGTTTTGCGTTATGATACGCACGTTTCCCCGAACCCTATTCTGAAAGGACACACCATGCAGTTTTCCACCGCCACCGCCGCGCACGCCGAAGCCGCGCAATTATTTGTCTGCACCGAAGCCGCACAACTGAAAGACGAAACCGCCAAGCTGCTGTTCCAATCGTTGGAAGACGGCCAATCGTTTGCCGCCGCCGCATTGCCCGTTGCAGGCAGCCTGCACCATGTTGCACTGCTGCGTTTGGACGATTTGTCTGTGGAAACACTGCAAAAAGCGGCAAAAGAAGCAGCCGCATGGGCGCAGAAGCAGTCTGCATTATCTGTTGATTTGAATCCGTTTTGCGCCGAAAACGCACCGCGCGTGGCCGCCGCCTTGGCCGCCGCTTTGGGCGAAGCGGTGTACCGTTTCGACCGCTTTAAATCCGAAGCGAAACCCACCAAGTTGGTACAGGCTGCTTTTGTGCATACAGAACACGCCGGCAGCGTGCAGGCTGCCTTAAACCGCGCCGAAGCCTTGTTATACGGCATGAACCTGTGCAAAGATTTGGCCAACACCGGCTCCAACGTCTGCACGCCGACCTATCTGGCCGAAACCGCCGCCAAAGAAGCGCAGCAACTGGGCGCGGCCGCAAAAATCCTCGGCGGCGACTACATCCGCGACAACATGCCCTCCTTCTGGGGCGTGGCCAAAGGCAGCAAGGAAGAACCCAAACTGTTGGAACTCCAATATTTCGGCGCGGCGGACAAATCGGCCGACCCCATCGTACTGGTGGGCAAAGGGCTCACGTTCGACAGCGGCGGCATTTCGCTGAAACCCGGCGAAGGCATGGACGAAATGAAATACGACATGTGCGGCGCGGCCACCGTGATCGGCACATTTATCGCCGCCGTGAAAGCCAAGCTGCCGATTAACCTGGCCGTGGTGGTGGCCACTTGCGAAAACATGCCCGATGCGGGCGCGGCCAAACCCGGCGACGTGGTGCGCGCCATGAACGGCACCACCATCGAAAACCTGAACACCGATGCCGAAGGCCGCCTGGTGCTGTGCGACGCGCTGACTTATGTGGAACAAAACTTCAAGCCCAAAGCCGTGATTGACGTGGCCACGCTCACCGGCGCATGCATTATCGCATTGGGCCACCTGACTAGCGGCCTGATGGGCAACGACCAGGATTTGGTGGATGCACTGCTCGCCGCCTCACGCGAAAGCAACGACAAAGCATGGCAACTGCCGCTGTTCCCCGAATACAAAGAACAGCTCAAATCCAATTTCGCCGACCTGCAAAACATCGGCGGCCGCCCCGCCGGCACGATTACCGCCGGCACCTTCCTTGCCCACTTCGCGCAAAACTACAAATGGGCACATTTGGACATTGCCGGCACCGCCTGGAAATCCGGCAAAGACAAAGGTGCCACCGGCCGTCCGATTCCGCTGCTGCTGCAATATTTGGCCAACCAAGCAGCGTAATGCAATGCATAAAAGCAGCCTGCACTTCGTTTTTCAAAGTGCAGGCTGCTTTTTTGGAACAGCGGCCAAAGAGTGGGTATGGCGGCGATACGCCATGCAAACCGTCTGCTTACGCTTCATTCCGCCACGGGCGGCTCAATGGCTCACGGCAGAATATAGCCCGGTTTTTCGCGGCGGAACGTCTGTAAATCCATACCGAAATTCTGTACCCAGTAATTCGGGTTGTCGCGCGCGTGGCTGAGCGCGGATGCCATGCCGACTTCGGTAATTTCCGGATTCATCAGGTTTTTGCAATGCCCGGGGCTGTTCATCCAGGTTTCCATTGCCAACGCCGCGTCCGATTCGCCCCGATAGCCGACAAAAATGTTTTCCCAGCCACCCCAGCCTGTGTATCCAGCCGCCTTCACTCTTTCGGCTGGCGTTTTCCCGTCCAAACCGTTGTGACTGAAATAATGTTTTTCCGCCATATCGGCTGCATGATTTTGCGCCGACCGCGCCAACTTGGCATTCCAATGCAGCGGTGGCACGGCGGGCATATATTCGTCGCCGCAATAGTGCTCTTGTGCGCGCGCATCGTTAATCAAGGCCAGCATATCGCGCTCTTCGTCCGTCAGCCCGTCCTTCCCACCGGCGGACGCGCACGCGCACACGCCCAACAGGAATGCTGCCAGCAGGCAGGGCAATTTTTCTTTTATTTTCATGGTGGTGATTTCCAAATTGTTGCTTTATCCGGATTCCGCCTCCCAAAGCAGCCTGCACTTCGGATAAAGCGGCGGGTGGGCGGTTTTTTGTGGTATATTTCATGCAGGCCGCCCGTTTCCCTTACCCATTCTTCATATTAATCGCCTTTAATTTTACCCTTCTTAACAAAATTAGCCAATACGCCATGACCCCGATTCAAGCCGTTTCCCGTTTGCCCAAAGCCGAACTTCACCTGCACATTGAAGGCACGTTCGAGCCCGAACTGATGTTTCAAATCGCGCAACGCAATCACATTGCCATTCCTTATCAAAGCGTGGAAGAAGTGCGCGCCGCCTACCAATTTCACAACCTGCAATCTTTTTTGGATATTTATTATGCGGGTGCGGCGGTGTTGCGGCACGAGCAGGATTTTTTCGATTTGACCTATGCCTATCTGCAAAAATGCCGTGAAGACAACGTGGTGCACAGCGAAATCTTCTTCGACCCGCAAACCCACACGGCGCGCGGCGTGGCGTTTGACACGGTGATAGGCGGCATTCGGCGTGCCTGCGACACGGCGCGGCAGGAATGGGGCATGAGCACCGCGCTGATTACGTGTTTCCTGCGCCATTTGTCGGAAGAGGAAGCCTTTGCCACGCTGGCGCAGGCATTGCCGTTCCGCGAGCACATCATCGGTGTGGGGCTGGATTCCAGCGAAGTGGGCAATCCGCCGTCTAAATTTGCGCGCGTGTTTGCCGAAGCGCGGAAACACGGCTTTTTGACCGTGGCCCATGCCGGCGAAGAAGGCTCGCCCGATTATGTGCATGAAGCACTTGATTTGCTGCATGTTTCTCGTATCGACCACGGTGTGCGCGCCGAAGAAGACGAAGCGCTGATGCAGCGGATTATTGCCGAGCAAATGCCGCTCACCGTGTGCCCGTTGAGCAATTTGAAGCTGAAAGTGGTGGACGATTTGGCGCAGCACAACCTGCACCGCCTGCTGCAACGCGGCGTGTTGGTTACCGTCAATTCGGACGACCCGGCCTATTTCGGCGGCTATGTGAACGACAACTTTACCGCCTTGCAGCAAACGTTCGCTTTGAGCACGGCGGAAATCGCGCAGCTCTGCAAAAACAGTTTTCAAGCCGCGTTTTTGGACAACGAAACCCGACAAAAATGGTGCGAACGCATTGACGCAATAACGGCGGAATAAATTCGCGCATACCAAAAGCAGCCTGCACTCTAAAAAACAACGTGCAGGCTGCTTTTTAACAATATTCATCCCCCACAGAAAGGCAATCGGCGTGCTATAATCGCCGCTTTTTTGGCATAGTGAAATATGTTGTTACCCCGCTTCCAAGCATCGGCCAACCGGGTGGTGTTCCTGCAGGCTGCTTTGTTCGCCTTCGTGCTCAATCTTCCGATTATCCTGAAAGTCTTCCAGCTCTATCAGCCCATCGGCACCTTTCACGATTATTTTATTTATACCGTGCCGCTGTTCCTGCTGTGCGCCTGCAACCTGCTGTTTCATTTGCTGATGCTGCCGCTGGCGCACAAAATCCTGATGCCGCTCATCCTGCTCATCGGCGTGGCTATCAGCTATAACAGCCTGTTTTTTGACGTGTATTTCAACCGCGACATGCTGGACAACGTGTTACAGACCACGCCGGCTGAAACCATGCGCATGTTCAGCCCGTCGTACATTGCCTGGCTGTTTTTCCTCGGCATCGTGCCGGTATTTCTGTATCTTCGCACCAAAATCGTGTACCGCACATGGTGGAAAGAACTGCTGTCCCGCCTTGCCTCCATGCTGGTTTCCGTGCTGGTGATTTTGTTGATTGCCGCGCTGTTTTATCAGGATTACGCTTCGTTTTTCCGCAATCACAACAGCCTGAAACACATGATTCTGCCCAGCAATGCGATTGGCGCGGTGGCCAGTAAAATCAAACAGATACGCCGTGAAAATATGCCGTATCTGGCGCTGGGGCAAGGCGCGCAGTTGGCGCATTCCGCTTCCGAACCGAACGTGACCATTTTGGTGGTGGGCGAAACCACGCGCGCGAAAAACTGGGGCTTGAACGGCTACGCGCACCAAACCACGCCCAAGCTGGCCGAAAGGATTGCTAAAGGCGATGCCTTGGTGAATTTCCCGAACGTGCAAAGTTGCGGCACGGCCACAGCGCTTTCCGTGCCCTGCATGTTCTCCAGCCTGACACGCGAAACGTATGACGAAGTCCGCGCCAAACGGCAGGATAACCTGTTGGACATCCTGCAAACCGCCGGGGCGGACATTCACTGGCTGGAAAACAACAGCGACTGCAAAGGCGTGTGCCAGAATATCAGCAGCGTGGCGGATATGGTGAAGCTGAACCTGCCCGAATACTGCACCGACGGCGAGTGTTTGGACAACATTATGCTGCCCGAATTGGACAAGCTGTTGCAAAACATCAAGAAAGATACGGTGATTGTGCTACACACCATCGGCAACCACGGCCCGACCTATTTTGAGCGCTATACCGACAAAGAACGCCGCTTCACGCCGACGTGCGACACAAAAGAAATCAACCGTTGCAGCAACGAACAGTTGGTCAATACTTATGACAACGGCGTTGTGTATGTCGACCAGTTCCTCGACCAGCTCATTGCACGGCTGGAGCAACACCCGGAATGGCGCAGCTCGCTGCTCTATATGTCCGACCACGGCGAAAGCTTGGGTGAAAACGGCATTTATCTGCACGGAACGCCGTATGCCATTGCGCCGAAAGAGCAAACGTCCATCCCGATGATAATGTGGTTCTCGCCCGCATGGCTGAAACATTCGTCGCTGGACATGGCCTGTGTCCGCAAAAACGCAGGGCAGCCCTATTCGCAAGACAATTTCTTCCACACTGCATTGAGTTTGGCCGATGTGCGCCACGACAGCGTGAAGCCTTATCAGGCGCAGTTGGACGTTTTGGCAGCATGCCGGACACCCAATTCATCGCCTAAATAAAGTGCAGGCTGCTTTTGGGTAATTTAAACGTGCGCGGATTTCGGTTCGCGCATTTTTTGTGCTTTGGATTTCTGTATAGGCGAATAAGGCAATCAGATATGCCGCCTATAAAATATGAAATATCTGAAGATAGGATACTCAAAGAATTACTTATTTTGTATAGAAAGAACCGATTGGGTTGAATACGGCATTCGCAACCGGCAGGAAGTCGCCCAAGCAGAACAGAAACCAGCTCAAGCACGGTATAAATTCATGCTGGCTTATTTGCGCTTGGTGAAAGAGAGCGGATTGGGTTTGGAAACGGTATTTGCGGAATAAAATTAAAGAGATCCTGCACTGAACAAAAAGATTGCAAAGTCCGAAAAGCAGCCTGCACGTTCCAACCGCCGCTGTTATAATCTGCCCATCATTCCCGTTCAACAGAAAGGCCTGCCGCCATGAACAAATTACCCGTCCTCACCGCCATTGCCGTTTTGCTTTCCGCCTGCCAGCCGTCGGGCAACAGCCAATACGCCGACACGCCTGCCGGCAAGGCAGCCTCTGCCCCTGCTTCAGCTTCTTCCGCCGGCACATCGGCAGCTGCTTCCGTGCCTGTTGCCGCATCGGATGTGCAGGCTGCTTCTGCGCCGCAAGCATCGGGCATTCCCGTGGTCGGCACGGCCAGCGTGGTGCTGTACGACAAAACCCAATGCGTGCAAGGCCACCCGACCTATTGCGCCAAATCCAACATCCGCCTGCCCCAAACCGGCATCGCATGGCTGGATGTGCTGCTGAAACAGCGGTTATATGAAGATTTCTCCGCCGAAGGGCAGCCTGCAGTGAAATCCGATGCCGCGTTGCGAAAACTCATCGACCACAATGTGGCCGAATCGGCAAACGAACTGAAAGACTATGCCGCAGAAAAATCGGCGATTAACGAGCTGTACGACAACACCGACTTCAGCTTCCAATACCAGCGCGGCCGGCTGGCCACGTTCCGCCTGATCCACGACAGTTACAGCGGCGGCGCGCACAATAATTATGCCGAATCATACGTCACGGTAGATTTGAAAAAACGCCGCGTGTTGAACATCGCCGATATCGTAGCAGAAGGCAAATTGGCGGCTTTGGACGCGCTGCTGCAAAAGCGTTATGACGAATTTATTCTGGCCGACAATCAGGAATACGACGGCAACAACGGTGCTGCGCTGATTCGCCAACACAAAGAAACCTTCAGCAAAAAAGCCGAACTGACCGACAGCTTCGAACTGACGGCGGACGGCCTGGCGTTCCATTACAGCCCGTACGAAATTGCCCCGTTTGCCGCAGGCGTGGTGAAGCTGACGGTGACACCGGACGAATTGAAAGGCATCTTGCGGCCGGAATACCTGCCTTAACGCGTTCCCAAGCCCGAAAAGCAGCCTGCACGTTGAAAAACACGGTGCAGGCTGCTTTTCGCCGCGAATTTCACTATAATAACCGCTTCCCTTTTTAACGCACACATCATGATCTCGACCGTTCCGCCCTATCTTGCCAATATCCGCATCGTATTGAGCCGCACCAGCCATCCGGCCAATATCGGTGCCGCCGCCCGCGCCATGAAAACCATGGGGTTGAGCCGCCTGTATTTGGTAGCGCCCAACCTCATGCAAACGCCGATGACGCCGAACCCGCCCGCGTTCGACCCAAAGCAGCCTGCACATTTTTGCCTACCCGAAGAAAGCTTCACGCTCGCCTCCGGTGCGGCCGACGTATTGGAAAACGCCGTGATTGTGGGCAGCCTGCCCGAAGCATTGACCGGCACCGTGTTGAGCTGCGCCCTCACCAGCCGCCGCCGCGAGCTCACCTCGCCGCTGCAAACCCCGCGCGAACTCACCCCCAGCCTGCTAGCAGCCGCCCAAGCCAGACAAAGCGTGGCGCTGGTGTTCGGCAACGAAACCTTCGGCCTGAGCATTGACGAAGTGCAGCACTGCAACCGCCTGATGACCATTTCCGGCAACCCCGATTATTTCTCGCTCAATCTGGCGCAGGCCGTGCAAGTGGTGTGTTACGAACTGTTCAGCCAAACCCACCAAGACATGAGCTACCTGATACCCGAACGCAACCTGGCCACCGCCGACCAAGTGGCCGGCATGGTGCGGCACATGGAACAGGCCATGGAACAGCTCGACTTTTTCCGCAAGCGCAACCAAGAGCGCATGGTGCGCCGCCTGCATTCCCTGTTTTCACGCGCCGACACCACCACCGAAGACATCGACATCCTGCGCGGCTTCTTCAATATGGTGCAGCAAAAAACCCAAAAAACAAATCCGCCCCAATGAGTCAAACCTACTGCCAACTGTGCAACAGCCTGCCCGACGATACGGACAACCCCAACAAAGCCTATCACGAACGCGAATACGGCCACCCCTTAACCGACGACAACGCACTCTTCGAACGGCTGGTGCTGGAAATCAACCAGGCCGGGCTGAACTGGACCATGATGCTGCACAAACGCGAAGCCTTCCGCAAAGCCTACGCAGGATTTAACATTGCCGCCGTGGCCGCATTTAGCGAACACGATGTGGCGCGGCTGCTGGCCGACAGCGGCATTATCCGCAACCGCCTGAAAGTGCAGGCTGCTATTTTCAACGCACGGCAAATCCTACAGCTGCAACAACAATACGGCAGCTTCCACCAATGGCTGGAACAGCACCACCCGCGCAGCCGCAGCGAATGGGTTTCCCTGTTCAAGCGGCATTTCAAATTCATGGGCAACGAAATCGTGGGCGAATTCCTGCTCAGCACAGGCTACCTGCCTAATGCCCACGACCCCGACTGCCCGCACGCCACCCACCGCCATTCCCCATCATGAACCCGACCCAGCTCACCGCACTGCCCCCGCTGTCTTTATACGTCCACATCCCCTGGTGCCTGCAAAAATGTCCGTATTGCGACTTTAATTCGCACACCATCAAAACCACGCTGGACGAAGACGCATACGTCCAAGCCCTGCTCACCGACTTGCAGCACGAACTGCCCCATTTTTGGGGGCGCGGCATCGAAACCATATTTATCGGCGGCGGCACGCCCAGCGTGTTTTCCGTATCGGCCATCGACCGGCTGCTCAGCGGCATCCGCGCCTTGGTCAAACTGAACCCCGAAGCCGAAATCACGCTGGAAGCCAATCCCGGCACGTTCGACCACGACAAATTCCAAGGCTTCCGCAGCGCAGGCATCAACCGCCTGTCCATCGGCGTGCAGAGTTTCGACGACCGCAAGCTCGCCGCGCTGGGGCGCATCCACTCGGCAGACGAAGCCCGCACCGCCATCGAAAAAGCCTGCCGCATTTTCGAGCGCGTCAATATTGATTTGATGTATGCCCTGCCGCAGCAAAATGCCGCAGACGCGCTGGCCGATGTGCAGGCTGCTTTGTCGTTCGGCGTGCAGCACATCAGCGCCTACCAGCTTACCTTGGAGCCGAACACGCCCTTCGGCCACACGCCACCCAAAGGCCTGCCCGAAGACGATACCGCACAAGATATTGAAGACACGGTGCATTCCGCCTTGCAGCACGCCGGATTCGAGCGCTATGAAACCAGCGCCTTCGCCCGCACGCCCGAAAGCCGCGCACGGCACAATTTGAATTACTGGCAGTTCGGCGACTACATCGGCATCGGCGCGGGCGCGCACGGTAAAATCTCGCACCACGACCGCATTGAGCGCACCGTGCGCAAACGCCATCCCGAAGCATATCTGGCCGCCATGCAGGGCAACGTGCAGGCTGCCATCGACCACAAAACCGTTGCCCCAAACGATTTGCCGTTTGAATTTATGATGAACGCCCTGCGCCTGACCGGCGGCGTGCCGGCCGCGCTGTTTGCCGAACGCACCGGTATTTCCCTGGCCCAAATCGAGCCCGTGCTGGCCAAAGCGCGGCAAAAAGGCCTGCTGGACCACGCCCCAAACGTGCTGCGCCCCACCGAATTGGGCAGGCGTTTCCTGAACGATTTGCTGGAACTGTTTTTGGACGTGCCTGTCGGTTTGCGCGGCAGGGAAATCCGCATCATCCCAAGCAACAGCCGCTGAATGAGTGGCAGATTCGCGCCCGCTGAACTATAATTCCCCGTTTTTATCCGCCCGAAAGGACACCGAATGACCCAATCCGTTATCTCCGTTATCGGCAAAGACCGCGTCGGCATCGTCTTCGACGTATCCAAAATTTTGGCCGAACACCAAATCAATATCCTGAACATCAGCCAGCAGCTGATGGGCGAATTTTTCACTATGATTATTTTGGTCGATACCGCCAAATGCACCAAAACGCCTACCGAACTGGCCGAGCTGTTCGCCAAAGAAAGCCAAAACCTGGCTTTGGAAATCCGCATTCAGAACGAAGAAATCTTTAACGCGATGCACCGAATCTGAAAAAAGCAGCCTGCACCTGGGTATTCAAAGTGCAGGCTGCTTTGAACGTATTGAAAAAAAAGGATTGTATGAAAATAATGGAATGGGGCATGCTCGGTATATCGTCCGCAGCGTTGCTGCTTCTGCTTGGCTGCTCGCACGAAGAAAGCAACGGCGCTGCCGCATCGCCACCGTCGGCTTCGACGAAAAACGATACCGCAACAAAGCAGCCTGCACCCATCGCCCTTCCCGACCGCAAAGTGCAAACCTTTGCGCCAAATGGGAAATGCACCAATCTCCGCCCCGCTGCCGATATGGAAGACCTAATGCGCCAAATCACGGAAAATCTGGACAGCCCCTGCCTGTTTGCATACAGCCCGAAAGAATTGGAGCAAGCGTGGCAAATCAATCCCGTGCCTGATATCCACGCCATTATGTTCCCCGAACTGAATCCGAACGACCCGGATTATACGGACAAGGTGAGCCGTGAAATGGAAAAGGTCATGACGGGCAAACGCACGTTGGATGCCGCCACGGCCAAGCGTGTTGAAAACGAAATGCGGAACATGCGCCCGCAAAGCACCGTCAGCATCGGCAGCGGCACATGGCGCACGGACGGCACAAACAAAGAGCCGCGCGCAGGCCGTTATTTTTCCATCAACCCGAACAGCGAGCATAAAGCGCAATACGGCGGATTTGGAAAAGGATTCAACCATATTGATGATTTGCCGGAATTTTTCCGCCAATACGGTGAACGCGCTCCCGCCGAAAACCGCTTCTACCGCCACAACAGCCGCAACGACCCCGACCTGCCGTTTGTCGAAATCCATTATGACGGCGCCACCGGCAAAATCGATTATATCCATGTTTATGAAAAACAAAGAGATGTGCTGCGCGGCAGCCATCCTTAAGCAGCCTGCACATTTAATTTAATTGGGCCGCCTGAAAAGAAGGAGTTACGCCATGATACCCCTGTGCCGACGGCTGATTAGCCTTGTCCTAAATTTTGCCCTATGGTTGGCCATTTTTATGGCGTTGGGCTGGGGTATACGCCACCGCCCGGCGCAGCAGTATGCCGAAGGCGACGAAATCAGCTCGCTGTTTGCCGTGGCCGTCCGCAACGCGCAAGGCGAAATCGAACCGCGCCAGTTAAACCGATGGAAAAGCAGCGAAACCTTGGTGCGCGAAGACACCGTGTTGCGCGACCGCGAAGGCATCTACCTGCAACTGACCCGCCTGCCGCCCGACACGTTCGAGCTGTTTTACGCCAGCAACCGATTGGATGCCAATGCTTTTATGACCGCACGCTACCGAATCGCCGCCGACAATAAAGTGATTCCCGTGTCGTTCAAAGTATGGAGCGTGGGGCACGGATTTTTGGCGTTTTTGCTGTCATTTCCCGTGTTTGTGCTTGTCAGATGGCTGATATCGCGGCGGCGGTTGAGCAGGGAAAAGCAGCCTGCACACCAAAATAAGCCGTAAAACGAGAGAAATTCTATGACCCATCCGCTTTCAGGCAGCCTGCTCGGCACGGCGGCGGGCGATGCCTACGGGCTGCCCTACGAAGGGCTTTCCCCACGCCGTATCGGCAAACGCTTCGTGCCTCGCCGCTACGCCCTAATACCCCTGCTGCACGGCGGCATGGTTTCGGACGACACCGAACACGCCGTGATGGCTGCCCAAGCATGGATAGACGGCGCGGGCGACCCGGAAATTTTCCGCCGCAGCCTACGCGGCCGTCTGAAATGGTGGTTTGCCCGCCTGCCCGCCGGAATCGGTCTGGCAACGCTGCGAAGCTGTTTAAAAATGTGGCTGGGGCTGGGGCGCACGGGTGTATATTCGGCAGGCAACGGCCCCGCCATGCGCGCATCCGTGTTGGGCGTACTGTGCGACGATTTGGACGGACTGTGTCGGCTGGTCAAAATCAGCACCGAACTGACCCATACCGACCCGAAAGCCTATCGTGGCGCACTTGCCGTCGCCCTGCTCGCGTGGTACGAAACCCGCCATCCCGACTGGACAACTAAAGCCATCACCGCCGCCGTATTGCAGCAAATCGGCGACAACGAATTTTCAGACGGCCTGCAAACCTACGCCCCCGACCCCAAACGTGGCATCACAGGCTATATGTACCACACCGTCCCTGCCGTATTCCAAACATGGCAGGCCTACCGCGACCGCCCGGCCGAAGGCTTGGACAGCCTGATACGACAGGGTGGCGACACCGACACCACGGCGGCTATCTTCGGCGGCATTGTCGGCGTGCGGTACGGCAAAAACCTGTTTGCCGCCGTATCGGGAACATGGTGCGAGCCCCTGCTCACGCCAGACTTCTTCGCCGCTTTGGCCAAACAGGCAGACGAAGCCTGCCAAAGCGGCCGACCGCAAAAAGCGCGGCGTTTCGGCGGCATGGTAACCTTCGCCCGCAATCTGCTGATGATGCCCGTTATATTGGCGCACGGATTCCGGCGTTTGCTGCCGCCGTATTGATGCAGGCTGCCTGAAACATTTTTTACATTCTGTGCCACGAAAGTAAACCATGAAAAAACACATCATTTCCATCATTCTGCTTTCCGCCGCGTTGCTTTCGTGGGCGCAGGATAATGTCGCAATGCCGCAGTTGGACGACAACCTCCGCCGTTTGGTTGCGCCGTATCAGATTGAGCCGCCCAAACGGACAGTCGGCAAAATTACCCTGTTCGGCGGATCCCCGGAAAGCCAGCAAAGCAAGACCCTGATTATCCGCCCCACCGACACCCCCAATATTTTTTCTATCCGCCTGAACGATGGAGAAAGCCAACGCGTTTCGTTGGGCTTTTTGGGTTTGTGGGAGGATATGGATATCGAATATTCCGATCCCAAATGGGTATTTCGCCGTAAATTAAAAGGATATTCGCAAGACACCTTGTGGCAGACCGCACCGGCAGGCACTCAATTCGGCTATAGCAGCAGTACCAAGACCACCATAAGCGAACGCGGCAAGCAAAACGATATGGCTCAACCCGAATCTGACGAAAACCAAAACTACGTTCGGTATTCGTGCGCCATCGCGCGCGAAATCCCCGCCCGCACCTTGCACAAAAATATCCAGGGAACGGCAAAGGAAATCCGCTGTATGAACGCCGAGAACCCCAATTGGCTCGTGTCCACCGGATACTATTTGGTAGACTACCATTTTTATATCCCGCTGGGACTATTGACCAACTTACCGTCTAATGACAAATGGAGCATTAGCGAATTTGAATAAGGCGCTGCATACAAAGCAGCCTGCACCCCGACAACCAACAAATATATAGACAAGGAAACCCCAAAATGTCCCAAATCCATTCCAACGAAATCCTAGAAACCATCCGCATGGTGTCCGACCAAAATTTCGACGTGCGCACCATCACCATCGGCATCGACCTGCACGACTGCATTTCGCCAAACATCGACACGCTCAACCAAAACATCTACAACAAAATCACCCGAATCGGCAAAGACCTAGTCGCCACCGCGCAGCATCTTTCCGCCAAATACGGCGTGCCGATTGTGAATCAGCGCATTTCCGTAACGCCCATCGCCCAAATCGCGGCGGCCACGGGCGCGGATAGCTACGTTTCCATCGCGCAGACGCTGGACAAGGCGGCAAAAGCCATCGGCGTATCGTTTATCGGCGGCTTTTCCGCGCTGGTGCAGAAGGGCATGTCGCCCGCCGACCGCGTGCTGATTAACAGCATTCCCGAAGCCATGAAAACCACCGACATCGTGTGCAGCTCCATCAACATCGGCAGCACGCGCGCGGGCATCAACATGGACGCGGTGAAACTCGCCGCCGACACGATAAAACGCACCGCCGACATCACGCCCGAAGGCTTCGGCTGCGCCAAAATCGTCGTGTTCTGCAACGCGGTGGAAGACAACCCCTTCATGGCGGGCGCGTTCCACGGCTCGGGCGAGGCGGACGCGATTATCAACGTGGGCGTGTCCGGCCCCGGCGTGGTGCAGGCTGCCTTGAAAGACTGCGACAGCCGAAACCTGACCGAAATCGCCGAAATCGTGAAGAAAACCGCGTTTAAAATCACGCGTGTGGGCGAACTCATCGGGCAGGAAGCGGCCAAAATACTGGGCATCCCGTTCGGCATTTTGGATTTGTCGCTCGCGCCCACGCCCGCCGTCGGCGATTCCGTTGCCCGCATTCTGGAAGCCATGGGCCTGACCATCTGCGGCACGCACGGCACCACTGCCGCACTCGCGCTGCTGAACGACGCGGTGAAAAAAGGTGGCATGATGGCTTCTTCCGCTGTGGGCGGGCTGAGCGGCGCGTTCATCCCCGTGTCGGAAGACGAAGGCATGATTGCGGCGGCGGAAAGCGGCATCCTGACGCTGGACAAGCTGGAAGCTATGACCGCCGTGTGCTCCGTGGGTCTGGACATGGTGGCCGTGCCGGGCGACACGTCCGCCGCCACCATTGCCGGCATCATCGCCGACGAAGCCGCCATCGGCATGATTAACAGCAAAACCACCGCCGTGCGCATCATCCCCGTTACCGGCAAAGGCGTGGGCGAAAGCGTGGACTTCGGCGGCCTTTTGGGCTACGCGCCGATTATGCCCGTGAAGGAAGGAAGCTGCGAAGTATTCGTGAACCGCGGCGGAAGGATTCCCGCGCCGGTGCAGTCGATGAAGAACTGACGGGGTGCAGGCTGCTTTTTCAGACGGCCTGCAACCGCTACCCAAACCAAAATCATGAAACCCAAACGCCCGCCGCGCCTCTCCCCGCAAGTGCAGAAAGCAGCCCGCACCAAACGCATCCCGAAGCTCAATCCCGCCTATTACGGCAACATTGCCTGCCTGATCCGCCTTTACCTGCGGATTTGCCGCAATCCCTACCTGCATCTGCCGCGCGTGCGCGCCAACCGCGCAGCGTGGGGTTTTGTGGAGCGGTGGCGCGGCCATTTCTATTTGGATTTGGGGCTGGATTTGCCCGTAGGCCAAAGCGAATGGTACTGCGTGTTCCGCGCCTGCCTCCTGCCCGGCAGCCTGCAACAGGGCGATGAAGAGGCCGAAGAACATTTTGACGACATCCTGAAAGCCATGTCGATGATGTTTTACCTGCCCGCATACGCGCTGGCGCAACCGCAGTCCACCGTGTGCAACAAAACCGTGCTGCTGCCCAAAGCCGCCCGCCCGCCGCAAAACGACAAACAACGCACCGAACTGCTGCAAAAACTGTTTTTCAACAGCCATATCGCCGATGCGTGCCGCAGGCTGGTGCAGGACGGCGGCATCCTGTATTTCGTACTGGACAGGGGCAACCCTACCAAACGCCGCCCCCTGCGCGCGCTGATAGACGAAACCGCCATACAGCTCTGCGCCGAAGAAACGGAACGGCAAAACGCGCAGGCCGTGCTGGCGTTTTACCGCGAAACGGCGGATTTCCTGCAATCGGGCCTGCCGCAAAAAACGGCATAAAAAAGCCGCCCGATGTTTTCAGGCAGCCTACACGGTACGGGGTAAAAAATGCACGACCTGTTTTATTGCAAACTTGCGGGCGACGATGCCGAACGCTGCCTTGCCCTTGCCGCCGCGCTCCAGAATGCGCCTGAATTTGTGCTGCAGGAACAAGTTTTCGCGCCCGAAGCCGATATTTTCTGCTTTGTGTTCCTGCCCGTACAAAAATCCTTCCGCTTCAAATGCGATTTTGTTTATGGACAGGACATCAGCAGCAGTGAAAACTGGACGGCGGATGAGGCGGCAAAGCTGCAAAATGCCGTGAATCAAATTGCAGGCCGGCTGTTCCAAACGAAATGAAAACGGAATACGGCAATATCCGAAAAGCAGCCTGCACCCACCCAACTGGCCAAAACCGTGCAATCCCTAAACCTAAATTCGGCGCATGAAATGCCTGCGGTGGCGCACGCGCCGAGATTTGGCGCACATTCGGAAGCCGTGTACAATGACAAAATTGAAATCTGGCATTTTGCCGATGTGCAGGCTGCTTGTAACCTCCCTCACCGCAGCAAAAGGCTGTATGATGGCGACAGCGATGGCAAAAGCGAAGCCTATCTGGTCGAGCTTTCCGTGAAACTCCCGTCGCCCGACATTGCCATCGTAGAATAAACCCGCGCAACCTCGTTCCAGCGCAAAGGCCGCCGCGTAGAAATCACTATCAAACGATACGTCCCTTAAACCTACCGGCCATCGGGCATGTTCAGCTTCCAACAAACCGCGCCCTGCTGCGCGAAGATTACCGCAAATCGGCCGGCTTCCTGTGTAAGGCAAACCCATGCCCCAACGGAAGCGAAGCTGATGCGCAATGCGGCGTTTGCCGTGCAACCCCTGCCGTTCATAAGCGGCATTCCAACTTAAAGGAAACGTAATGAAAAAAAACCTGTTACTGCTCGCATTGGCCGTATTGGCACCCGCGGCATTCGCCAAAGACCCGAGCTTTGCCGATTTACAATCGCTGGAAAGCATTGACGGCTATTCGCTGTACGGCACACCTGCCGAAGATGCCGACCAAGCCTATATCTTCATCGATGGCGGCGCGCGCGAAGGAAAAATCGCGTCCATTCATGTGGTCAGCGTATTCCGAGGTGCGCCAGGATTTGCCGTGGTTCCGGGCAAAACATTGGCCGAATATCTGCGCAACGGCGATCGTTCCACCAAGTTCTATACCGTGCAATGCGCCAACAAAACCGTACGCGAAGCCAATCCGCAAGCCAATACCCAAGGCACGCCCGTGCCGTTCAACCGTCTGCGCGGCGTGTCCAAAGTGGCGGCTAACGTGGTGTGCAATGTGGAAGCAAGCGGCAAGGCAGCCAGCCAACGCCGCAACGGCAATTAAACCCGCCCGCCTTATCCTTTTGAATTAAACGTGCAGGCTGCTTTTGAGTTTGACCTAAAAGCAGCCTGCACGTTATAATATTACGTATATTATTGTTTTATCGTAATAATTATGCATAGCACATCTACCGAACCCACCGACACCCAACACGAATATTTCTCCGACAACCCGCAATTCCCCGCCAAAACCATTATTGCCACCCTGTTTATCGGCGCGTTTTTCGGCTATTTGAACGACACGCTGCTCAATGTCGCGCTCACGCCCATCATGAAGGATTTCGGTGTGGACAAAACCACCGTGCAGTGGCTGACCACGGGCTTTTTGCTGGTGATGGGCGCGTTCACCCCCATCACCGCCAACCTGATTCAATGGCTGCCCACCAAAAAAATGCTGCTGCTCACGCAGGCCACCTTCCTGCTGGGCTCGTTGATTTGCGCGTTTGCGCCCATGTTTACGCTGCTGATTGCGGGGCGCATGGTGCAGGCGGTTTCGGCCGCGTTCTTCGTCCCCCTGCTGTTCAACGGCGTTATGGCGATTTACCCGCCGCAAAAACGCGGCACGGCCATGGGCGTGATTACCATAATGTTTACCGTCGCCCCTGCGCTGGGGCCCACGCTGTCGGGCATCATCATTGACCACACCCACTGGCGTTTCCTGTTCGGCCTCACCATTCCATTCATGCTAGCCGCCATGCTGCTGGTGATGAAATTCTTAAATGTGAACCTAACCACCGTCACGCGCCCGAAAATCGATATTTTGTCGGCCGTATTGTCCGTGCTCGGACTGGGCATGCTGGTGTATGCGTGCAGCAATTTCGCCACGATGCCGCTGCCTGCATTCGCCGCCCTGCTTGCCGCATCGCTGGGGCTGACCGCTTGGTTTGTCCGCCGCCAATTCCGCATCGCCACGCCGCTTTTGAACCTGCGCGCGTTCCAATACGCCCAATTCCGTTACAGCGTGATGATTCTGTCCGCCGCCTCGTTCCTGTTTTTGGGCTTGGAACTGCTCATGCCCATGTACACCCAGCAGGTTCTGCTGCTCACCGGCACGGTCACGGGGCTGATTCTGATGCCGGCCAGCATTGCCCAAGCCATTGCTGCGCCGCTTTTCGGCAGGCTGCTGGATAAAAAAGGCGGGCGTTTTGTCGTGCTGCCGGCTTCGTGCCTTATGGTGGGCGCGCTGGCTATTTTGTGGGCATTCTTGCGAACGGATACGCAGACCGTCGTGTTATCGGCCATGTTCGCTTTGATGGCGGTGTCCGTCTCCGCCGCGATTACCGGAGAAACGCACGGACTGAACGCGCTGCCCAAACGTCTGAATGCGCACGGTGCCGCCATCATCACCACGCTGAACCCGATTGCGGGCGCGGTGGGCGCGGCGTTTTTTGTCGGCACCACCCAAATCGGCGAAAAATTATCCTCCGCCGCCACGCCGCAGCAGGCGATGCTGGACGGCATCCATCTGGCGATGGGCAGCGCACTGCTGCTGGGCGGGCTGATGGTGTTTTTTGCCACAAAGCTGCGCGCGCATTCGGCAGAATGATAAAAGCAGCCTGCACGCGGTTGGCAAATGTGCAGGCTGTTTTTTATTCTTATAAATCAAATGGATTATCCCAGAACCAAAGCAGCCTGCACTCTAAAAACAAAGTGCAGGCTGCTTTTTCAATATCCGAATTACTGTTTATGCGCCAGCGCCGCTTTCACAAACGCTTCAAACAATTTATGCCCTCTGCGCGGATTGGACGTGAATTCCGGATGGAACTGGCAGGCGAAGAACCACGGATGGTTCGGGATTTCAATCGTTTCCACCAGCCGCTCGCGTCCTGACGACACGCCACCGATGACTAGGCCGGCCGCTTCAAGCTGCGGCACATAATGGTTGTTCACTTCGTAACGGTGGCGGTGGCGTTCGCGGATTTGCGTTGCGCCGTAGATTTTGGCGGCGAGGCTGCCGGGTTTCAACGCCACTTCCTGCGCGCCCAGCCGCATGGTGCCGCCCAAATCGGCATTTTCGTCGCGCGTTTCCACGCTGCCGTCTTCCGTCTGCCATTCGTCAATCAGGGCGACCACGGGGTGCGGCGATTTCAAATCGAACTCGGTGGAATTCGCGCCTTCCAGCCCGGCCACATGGCGCGCGTATTCAATCAGCGCAATCTGCATGCCCAGGCAAATGCCCAAATAGGGAATGCCGTTTTCGCGGGCAAACTGCGCCGCCTTGATTTTGCCTTCCACGCCGCGCGAACCGAAGCCGCCGGGCACCAGCACCGCGTCAAAGTCTTTCAGGCAGCCTGCACCGTCTTTTTCAATGTTTTCGCTGTCGATATAGGTAATCTGCACATCGGTCTGCGTGTGGATGCCCGCGTGTTTCAGCGCTTCGGTGAGCGATTTGTAAGACTCGGTCAAATCGACATATTTGCCCACCATCGCAATTCTGGCGACGTGTTTGGGGTTTTGAATCGCGTGGACGATTTTTTTCCACTCGGTTAAGTCGGCCTGCTTCACGTTCAGTTGCAGCTGCTCGCAGATAATCGTGTCGATGCCTTGGTTGTGCAGCATTTCGGGGCATTCGTAAATGCTGTCCACATCATAGCTGCCCACGATGGCGCGCTCTTCCACGTTGCAGAACAGGGCGATTTTGCGGCGTTCGTCCTCCGGCAGGATGCGGTCCATGCGGCAAATCAAAATATCGGGCTGCAGGCCGATGCTCAGCATTTCCTTCACGGTGTGCTGCGTGGGCTTGGTTTTGATTTCGCCCGCCGCGGCAATGTAGGGCACATAGCTCAAATGGGCGAACAGGGTGTTGGTGCGGCCGAGCTGGCTACGCATTTGGCGGATGGCTTCCAGAAACGGCAGCGATTCGATGTCGCCCACCGTGCCGCCGATTTCCACAATCGCCACGTCGTAACCCGCCGCGCCTTCGTGAATGCGGCGTTTGATTTCGTCGGTGATGTGCGGAATCACCTGCACCGTGCCGCCCAGATAGTCGCCGCGGCGCTCTTTGGCAATCACGTTTTCATATACCTGCCCCGCGCTGAAACTGTTTTTGCGCGTCATAGTGGCGTTAATGAAGCGTTCGTAGTGGCCCAAATCCAAATCGGTTTCCGCGCCGTCGTCGGTCACAAACACTTCGCCGTGCTGGAACGGGCTCATCGTGCCGGGGTCCACGTTGATATACGGGTCGAGTTTGAGCATGGTCACGTTCAGACCGCGCGATTCGAGGATGGCGGCAATGGAAGCGGCGGCAATGCCTTTACCAAGTGAGGAGACAACGCCGCCGGTTACGAAAATAAATTTTGTCATGATCATTTACCTGAAATGGAATGCGTGATTTTAACGCAATTTGCGGCAAATGCAAACCTGTGTAAACCGACAAAAGCAGCCTGCACCCTTTGCGCCGGTGCAGGCTGCTTGAAACCAAGCGCCGCCGTATGGCAGAATCGGGGTTTTACCCTTTGCCTTGCGTGCATTGACTATGGAAAACCTGCTCTCCGTCGCCATGATTTTATCGCCCATGCTGCTGGGCTTTGCCATACGCCTGCCCAAAACCGCCCTGCGCCTGCTGGATAAGGCGCTGGACGGCTTGGTGTATGCCATTTTGTGGCTCATCGGCATTGGGCTGTCGCAAGTGGACAACCTGGTTGGGCAACTGGACGATATCCTGTTCTACAGCCTGCTGCTGTTCGCGCTGACCATGGCCTGCAACCTTGCAGTATTGATGCTGTTCGACCGCAGGCTGCCTTTTCCGTTGGCACTGCCAAAAGCAGCCTGCACCACTTCGGGCACAAGCGGCAGCTTCAAGCAGTTGCTGATTGTGGCGGCGGGCATTGCATACGGCATTGCGCTGCCCAAACATTATTTGCCGCCCACGCAATGGAGCACATACGTGCTGATGCTGCTCATGCTGGTGGTGGGTCTGCAAGTGCGCAGCAACGGCATTACCCTGCGCCAAATCCTGCTCAATCCGCGCGGCATCCAGATTGCCGTCCTGTTCATCCTGTCCTGTCTGTGTGCAGGCTGCTTTTTCGCCCTGCTGCTGCCTGACGTTTCCTTAATGCAAGGCATGGCCATGGCATCGGGCTACGGCTGGTATTCGCTCTCCGGCATCGTCATGACGCAGGCCTATGGCGCCACTTGGGGCAGTATCGCCCTGCTGAACGATTTGTGCCGCGAATTTTTCGCCCTCGTAACCATTCCGCTGCTCATGCGCCGCTCGCCCAGTGCCGCCGTGGGTGCGGGCGGGGCAACCAGCATGGATTTCACCCTGCCCGTGCTCCAACATTCGGGCGGTATACGCATCGTCCCGATTGCCATCAGCTTCGGCTTCATCACCAATATCGCCTCGCCGCTGCTCATGGTGTTTTTCTCGTCTTGGCGATAACGCCGGCGCAGAAATTCGGCTATACCCGCGCCCGAGTTTTTGCTATGATAAGCACTCTTTGACTGTTCCCAAAACACCTTAAATATGAAAAAAACTCTTGTTTCTTTGGCCGTTATCAGCAGCTTCGCGCTGGCCGCCTGCTCGCATTCCGACAAAAACGACAACGCAGCCGCCTCTGCCGCTTCCGCAGCCAATGCCGCTGCGTGCCAAAACCCGGCCTACACCACCGCCATACAAACCCAATTCAAACAAGCGCTTGCCACGGCACAGCAACAAGCCTTGAGAAGCGGCAACGGCGAATACATCGACGCGCAGAAACTGGCGGATTTGGACAAACAAATCGGCATCAGCCTGACCGAATCGGGCGCAACATCTTCCGGCTGCCAAGCCAAAATCAGCATCAGCATCCCCAAAACCCTGCTGGAGCAGGCCGAACATTACGCACCGCTGCTGCAAAGCGGCAAACCGGCCGACAGCATTGCCCAAAAACTGGTCGGCAGCAATATCCAGTTTAACGGCGAAACGCTGACCATACCGTTCAACTTCACGGCCAACGGCGACAATATCAGCGGCAACAGCCAAACCTTGTCCCAAGTGGCGCAGATTCTGACTGACGTGCTGCTGCCGGCTTTCGTGAAAGGCAAATTGGAGATTGACGGCAAAACCTTGTCGCGCGACCAAGCACTGAAACTGGTGCTGAATCCGCCCAAACCCGAGGCCGCGTCCGAACCTGCGACAAAGGCAGAGCCGGTCGAAGTGCCCACCATCAGCGAAAACACAGACGAAAACAGCAGCGACAGCGACACACCGCCTGCCGCGCCGCAAAAACTCACACCGCCCGACAACAGCAACAGTAAATCGCGCATCAGCCGCCAAGATTTGAACGCTGCGATTGACGCGCACAATCAGGCGAACGATTCAATCCGCAGCGCATGGCGCAACATCGACCCGACCATCCAGCAAGACTTGGTGGACGAGCAGCGCGACTGGGAACGCCGCAAAGCCACATCGTGCGGCAACGCGGCCGCCAAAGGTAATTCTGCGGTGGAAAGCCAATATCTGCGGATGCAGTGCGACACACGCCTGACACGCGAGCGCGTACAGTATCTGAAAGGTTTCAGTATCGAGTAATTTGTTGTTTTTATTGGGTGCAGGCTGCTTTCGTGAATTCAAAAAGCAGCCTGCACATTTAGAAAGCCCGCCATGACCGACATCCTCCGGAAAATCCTTGCCACCAAGCGCGAAGAAATCGCCGCGCAAAAAGCCGCCGTGGATTTGGCGCACATGCAGAAGCTGGCGCGACAAGCCCCTGCCGTGCGCGATTTCGTTGCCGCGCTGCGCCGCAAGCATGTGCAAAACCAGCCGGCCATCATTGCCGAAATCAAAAAAGCCAGCCCTTCCAAAGGCCTGATTCGCGCAGATTTCCAGCCCGCCGCCCATGCTGTTGCCTATGAAAACGCCGGTGCGGCCTGCCTGTCCGTGCTGACGGACGAACCTTATTTCCAAGGCTCGCCCGATTATCTGCGCCAAGCGCGGGAAGCCGTGTCGCTGCCCGTGTTGCGCAAAGATTTCATGCTGGACGAATACCAAATCTATCAGGCGCGCGCCTGGGGTGCGGATGCGATTTTGCTGATTGCCGCCGCGCTGGACGATGCAGAATTGCGCCATTTGGAACAGGTGGCGCACGATTTGGGCATGGCGGTTCTGCTGGAACTGCACGATGAAGCCGAAGCCGAACGCTGCGCGCCGCTCGCCACGCCTTTGCGCGGCGTGAACAACCGCAACTTGCGCACGTTCGAAGTGGATTTGCAGCAAACCATCCGCCTGCTGCCGTATTTGTCGGACGATGCGCTGGTGATTACCGAAAGCGGCATTACCGGCAAAGACGACATCCGCTTCATGCAGCAGCACGGTGTGAACAGCTTTTTGATTGGCGAGACGTTTATGCGCGCGCCCGATATTGAAGCCGCCGTCCGCCAACTGTTCTGACATTGACCATGAACGATATTTACCATCTCTGCCGCCGGGTAAGTGCAGGCTGCTTTGTCCTGCTTCTGGCGGCTTGTTCGCCCTCTTCCGATTCTGACCGGGCCTCCCAACCGGCGCAGGCTTCCACACCTGCCGCCAGCGCCGCCGCCAACCGCATTGCCGCCGAAGTGCTCAATGCCGCCAGCCAGGCCGATATTCTGCACACCAGCGCGTCCGAAGCCGCATCGCCCGACCCGCTGCCCGCACCCGGCAATGCATTCCCGCACACGCACACCGTGCCCATGCCGCTGGATACGCCTTTGAGCGCGTCCGAAATCGCCAAACTGCCGCCGCTGCCGGCCGAATGCGAACGGTATTACCGCCGCGTGGATGCCTGCTTCGCGCAGCAAGGCGAAGATGCCGAAGAGCTGCGCCGTCAAAATCAGGACGCGCGTCTGGAAGCCCTGCGCCAGCAGCCCGACCAAGCAGCCTGCATCGCCCTCAACCAAAGTTTCGACCAGTTGGCACCCCATCTTTCCTGCCAATAACCTTATGATGAAATTCGCTTTTTTGATTCTCCGCCTATTGGCCTGCCTGCCGCACGGCGTTATCCGCTTTTTGGCGCGCATACTCGGCTGGTTGTGCTATTGGCTGGTGGCGCCGCGCCGCAAAATCGGCCTGCGCAACCTGCAACTGTGCTTTCCGGAGCTGACGGAAGCACAACGGCGCCGCATCCTGCACGAACATTTCTACCACATGTGCCTGCTGGTGCTGGAATACGGCCATTATTGGTATGGCAGCGCAAGCAGCCTGCACCGCCGCGTCCGCTATCAGGACAAGCATATTTTGGACGATGCGTTGGCCCGCGGCGACAAAGTCATTCTGCTGTATCCGCATTTCACCGCATTTGAAGCGGCGGTGTATGCGCTCAATCAGGACGTGCCGCTCATCAGCGTGTATTCGCGGCAGAAAAATGCGGCATTGGACGCGCAGGTGCTGCACGGGCGGCATCGTTACAACAACGTGTTCCTGGTGATGCGCACCGAAGGTTTGCGGGCGATTATCAAACAAATCCGCCATCAGCCCGCCCCGTTCCTGTATCTGCCCGACCAAGATTTCGGCGCGAAAGATTCGATTTTCGCCGACTTTATGGGCGTGCCGGCAGCCACGATTACGGGCTTGTCGCGCATTGCCAAAATGACGGGCGCCAAAGTCATCCCCGCCATTCCCACGCGCCAGAAAGACGGCAGCGTGGTGCTGCGGTTTTATCCCGAATGGCAACATTTCCCCAGCGATGATGCGGCAGCCGATACCCAGCGCATGAACGATTTTATTGCCGAACGCGTCCGCGAGCAGCCTGCACAATATTATTGGCTGCACAAGCGCTTCAAAACGCGGCCGGAAGGAGAACCGCCGGTTTATGGATAAAGCACGGATTTTGGTGGTGGAAGACGAACTGCCGATTCAAACGCTGATTGCATTCAACCTGCAAGAAGCCGGCTTTGACGTGTGCTGCGCGCAAAACGTGCAGGCTGCTTCCGACATCCTGCGCGCCCGCCTGCCCGATTTGATGGTGCTGGACTGGATGCTGCCCGATTGCGACGGCGTGTCGTGGATTGCCGAACTGCGCCGCCAAACCGCCACTGCCGCCCTGCCGATTATCCTGCTCACCGCACGCAGCGAAGATGCGGACAAAGAACTGGGCTTTGCACAGGGCGCGGACGATTACCTGACCAAGCCTTTTTCGCCGCGTGAACTGGTGGCGCGTATTCATGCGCGGTTGCGGCGTGCGCCGTCGGGCAATGCGTGGCGTTCGGCCGGCAGGCTGCAACTGAATCCGGAAACCCAGCGCGTCACGGCGGACGGGGCGAATATCGAATGCAGTAGCAGCGAATTTAAATTGCTGCACTTTTTGATGACGCACCCCGAACGCGTATTCAGCCGCCGCCAGCTGCTCGACCATGTGTGGGGAGAAGATGCGTGCGTTGAAGAGCGCACGGTGGACACGCAAATCGGGCGTTTGCGCCGCCTGCTGGAATCCGCAGGGCTTTCCGACTACATCCAAACCGTGCGCGGCAGCGGCTACCGTTTCTCCGCGCCCGCACCGTAACCGAGGTTGCCATGTCGCCGCTGTTCCTGCACATTTCGCTCTTCGGCCTGCTCCACATCCTGTTTTGCTGCGCGGCATACGCCTGGGGCGGCACGCAGGGCGCGTTGTATGCTTGGGCGCTGGGCTGCACTGTGTGGCTGCTGTGCCATTTTTACCGCATGGCGCAGTTCGGCAGGACGCTGGAACGCAACATCGACCAAGAGCAGCCTGCACCGCCGCCGTATGATTTGTGGGGGCGGCTGTTTTACCGCATTATCCAGCGCGAACGCCTGCACCACCGCAAACGCCGCCGCCTGCACCGCACCGTGCAGCGTTTTCAGTCCGCCGCAGAATCCATGCCCGAAGGCATCGTCCTGTTAAACAAAAACGGGAAAATCGACTGGTTCAACCATTTGGCGGCGCAACACTTTTCCTTTTCGCCCGAACACGTGCTGGGCAGCCCACTGCACAAACACATCCAACACCCCGACTGCCGCGCCTTTTTGCAGGCTGCTTCCGACGGTTCGCCGCAGGAAATGCGCTTTTCGCTGCGGCAGGACAACGGCCTGCTGCGCCACCTGCGCCTCATCCGCATCGGCTTCACGCGCAACACCGAACTCATCATCAGCGAAGACATCAGCCGCGCCGAGCAACTACAAGCCTCGCGCACGGCTTTTGTCGCCAATGTATCGCACGAACTGCGCACGCCGCTGACCGTGATTCACGGCTTTCTGGAAACGCTGGCCGAACACCCGAACTTGCCGCCCGAACAACAGCAGCAGTTCGTCCGCCTAATGCAGCACGACTGCGCGCGGATGCGCCATTTAGTGGACGATTTGATGACGCTGACCACATTGGAAGACCCGCAGCAGCAAAACGCGCCGAAAGCAGCCTGCAACTTGAGCCGCATGGCCGAACAAATCGTGCAGGACACGCGGCACTTGTCCGCCGGACGGCACACGGTGGCGGCGGATATCGCGCCCGATATTTGGGTGGCGGGGCGCGAAAGCGAGCTGTATCAGGCATTGTCCAATCTGGCGTTTAACGCGGTGCGCCACAATCCCGAGCCGTGCGCCGTCCACATCACCCTGCGGCAGGTGGACAATCCGAACCCCTACAAAATGCCGCTGGCCGAATTCAGCGTGCGTGACGAAGGCAAAGGCATTGCCACCGAACACCTGCCGTATCTGACCGACCGCTTTTACCGTGTCGATGCTGGCCGCAGCCGCGAAAACGGCGGCACAGGGTTGGGGCTGGCCATCGCCAAACACGCATTGGCCAACCATCAGGCCAGCCTGCACATTGAAAGCAGCCTGCACCGCGGCAGCCAATTTACCGCCCAAATCCCCACCATTGCCCCGGATTTGCCATGAATTATGTCGGACGTTTCGCCCCCAGCCCCACCGGCCTGCTGCACATCGGCTCCCTGCTCACCGCCGCCGCTTCGTATGCCGATGCGCGCGCCCACGGCGGCCGATGGCTGGTGCGCATGGAAGACCTCGACCCGCCGCGCGAAATGCCCGGGGCGGCCGGCCACATCCTGAACACATTGGAGCAGTTCGGTTTCGAATGGGACGGCGAAGTGGTGTACCAAAGCCGCCGCCACGCGCTGTATCGCGCCGCATTGGACGACTTGGTGGCGCGCGGATTGGCCTATCCCTGCACTTGCAGCCGCAAAGATTGGCACGCCGCCGCACGTTTAGGCGCAGACGGGTTTGTGTACGACGGAACATGCGCCCGCAAAAAGCAGCCTGCACTTTCGCCGTTTGCCGACCGCGCCGCATGGCGGATGCGCGTGCCCGATGAAACCGTTGCCTTCCACGACCGGATTGTGGGCACTTACGGGCAGAATCTGGCGCAGGACATCGGCGATTTCGTGCTATTGCGCGCCGATGGCTTTTGGGCCTACCAGCTTGCCGTGGTGGTGGACGACGGCGAACAAGGCATCACCCACATCGTGCGCGGGCAGGATTTACTGGTTTCCACGCCGCGCCAAATTTACCTGCAAAGCAGCCTGCACCTGCCCACGCCGCATTATGCCCACCTGCCCCTGCTCACCAACCGCCACGGGCAGAAATGGAGCAAGCAGACCCGTGCCGAACCGCTGGATATGCACCGCCGCGAAGCCCTGCTGCGCCAAGTGCTGCATTATCTGGGGCTGCCCGATGCGCCCGACGTGGACAAACCGCGCGACTTACTGGCATGGGCGGCGCAATACTGGCGGATTGACCGCGTGCCGCCCGAAGCCGTCTGCACCGAAACCGAATAACCCATCTGAGAAAACACTATGGAATTGACCGAAACCCTCATCAGCACCACCCCCATCGAACACAACAGCTTCCTGCGCATCGACCGCGACCAAATCCGCCTGCCCAACGGCAACGAACACGCGCGCATCGTAGTGCGCCACCCCGGTGCAGCCTGCATTTTGGCCGTGACCGACGACGACAAAGTCGTGCTGGTACGCCAATGGCGCCACGCCGCAGGACGCGCGCTGCTGGAAATCCCCGCCGGCAAACTGGACGCGGGCGAAGACCCTGCGCAATGCGCCCTGCGCGAACTGGGCGAAGAAACGCCTTACACCGCCGAATGCATGGAAAAAATCTTCGCGTTTTATTCAGCGCCCGGCTTCTGCGATGAAATCCTCCACCTGTACCGCGCCGTGAACATCACGCCCACAAGCAGCCTGCACCCCGACCAAGACGAATTTGTCGAAACCGAACTTTGGACGCGCGACCAAGTCCGCCAAGCCATCCAATCGGGCGACATTTGCGATGCCAAAACCCTGCTGGCGCTGCAATATTGGCTGATGGAGTCCGTATGAACACGCTGGATATCACCGCCATCCCCGCGCTGAGCGACAATTACGTCTGGCTGGTGCGGCACGGCCGACACGCATTGCTCATCGACCCGGGCGAAGCAGAACCCGTGCTGGACTATCTGCGCGCGCACCACCTTTCGCCCACGCAGATTTGGGTAACCCACCAGCACGGTGACCACATCGGCGGCATTGCCGAACTCCAACGGCATTATCCGGACTGCCGCGTGTTTGGTGCGGACAACATCGCCCTTGCCAATGAGATCGTACAAGACGGCAGCCCGATGGATTGGCAGGGCTTCCGCGCCGAAGCCTGGCACACGGCGGGGCACACGGCCGAACACCTCTGCTATCTGCTGCACGACGGCCGCCGCAGCCATTTCTTTTGCGGCGACACGCTGTTTTCCGCAGGCTGCGGCCGCATTTTCCCGCACAGCCGCGCCGAATGGCTGTTTCAAAGTTTTCAGCGCATCCAAACGCTGGCGGACGACACGCTGCTTTATCCGGCGCACGAATACACTGCCGCCAACCTGCATTTCGCGCAATACATTGAGCCGGACAATCCCGATATTGCCGCCGCAGCCGAAAAAGCAGCCTGCACCCCCACCCTGCCCGTTTCTTTGGCACACGAAAAACGCATCAACCCGTTTTTGCGCGCACACCTGCCCCAAGTCCGCCAACGCGCCGAAGCCCTGTGCGGCCGCGCATTGACGAGCGATGAAGCCGTGTTCGTTGCCCTGCGCGAATTGAAAAACACCTTTGCCTGACACACCAAAAGCAGCCTGCACCATGAAAACGCCGCCGATTAACACCAAATTCATCAACAGCCTTCCCGTTTTGCTCAGCAGCAGCATTGCCTGCATCATTGTGTATGCCTACCACTGGAGCACGTATTTTTCGCCGCTATTTCTGGGCATTATCGCCGGCGGCCTGGTGGATTTGGACAACGGGCTGACCGGCAAACTCAAAAACCTCTGCTTCACCATTATCGCCTTCACCATCTCCTCGCTGTCGGTCCAGCTCACCTTCCAGCACCCGATCGGGATAACGCTCACCTTCACGCTGCTCGCCTTCGTGTTTACCTTTTTGGGCGCCGCCGGAACGCGCTTTCGCACCATCGCCTTCGGCACACTCGCCGTTGCCGTCTATACCACGCTCACGCACGACCCGAAGGCGCCGCTGTATATGAACAGCCTGCTGATTCTGTGCGGCACGCTGTTGTATAGCGGCGCCGCACTGCTCACCCACATCCTCTTTCCGCACCGCCCCGTGCAAGACAGCATGGCCAATTCCTACACCGCGCTGGCCGCCTATCTGGAAGCCAAAGCCGAATTTTTCGACCCCGACGAAGTCGAACATCTGGAAGAGCGGCAAATCGCGCTGGCCATGAGCAACACACGCGTCATCGAAGCATTCAACCACACCCGTAGCGCCCTGTTTTACCGGATGCGCGGCCAGCACCGTCATCCGCGCACCGCCAAAATGCTGCGTTATTATTTCACCGCACAAGACATTCACGAACGCATCAGTTCCAGCCACGTGCATTACCAAGCCTTTGCCGAGCAGATGAAGCACAGCGACCTGATTTTCCGCCTGCGCCGCCTGCTGCGTCTGCAAGCCCGCGCCTGCCGCGAATTTGCAGAATGCCTGCGCAAAAATACCGAATACCGAATCCCGCCCAAGCTGGAACGCGCCACCCAAGCCGCCGACCAATCGCTCGCCTATTACGCGCAACACAGCAGCGAGCACAGCATCGCGCCCTACCGCATCCAGCGCCTGCTGGACAACATTACCCACGTCAGCATGCAGCTTGCGCACTTGGGCAACCCCACGCTGGAAAATTTGGAAAACAACGACAACACGCGCATCCAGTCGGCAGAAAGCGGCGGCTTCAAAGGCGCATGGCGCAGCATGAAAAGCCAAAGCAGCCTGCACTCCCCCGTGTTCCGCCACGCCGTGCGCATGGCGCTGATTGCCTCCAGCTGCTGCCTGCTGATTGAGCTCATCGCCAAAGAACACATTCAGGACAACGATTTAAGCTTGGGCTACTGGATTTTGCTCACCGCCGTCTTCGTTTGCCAGCCCAACTATTCCGCTACCAAAAAACGCCTGATTCAGCGCATTTTGGGCACTGTGGCCGGCGTGCTGGTCGGCTCCGCCCTGCCCACCTTCAACCTGAATCTGGAAACCAAACTGGCCATTGCCGCCGTCAGCGTTACCCTGTTTTTCCTGTTCCGCACCAACAAACACAGTTTTTCCACTTTTTTCATTACCATTCAGGCCATTATGGGCTTTTCCATCATGGGTATGGACGTGACCGGATTTTTCATTCCGCGCGTGCTGGATACGCTTTCCGGCTGCCTGATTGCAGGCTGCGCCGTGTATTTCCTGTGGCCGGACTGGAAATACCTGTCGCTGGACAAAACCGCAGCTGCCGCCATCAGCAGTAACGCGGGCTACCTGACCGCCGTGCTGCACGAACTGCACGACGGCATCAGCGACAACGTGCAATACCGCGTTGCGCGCCGCGTCAGCCACGACAAAGCCGCCGCCCTGTCCAGCACCTTGTCCGATATGTCGGGCGAGCCGGAAAAACACGGCAGCCGCCTGGCCGACGGCTTCCAGCTGCTGAAAATCAACTATTCCATCATCAGCTACATTTCCGCTCTGGGCGCATACCGCAACAAAATCCAACAGGACACGCCGCAGGCGCAAGAATTTCTGGCGCAGTTTTACCCCGCCGCAGAGCAGGCTGCACGGATATTGCAGCACGTCGCCTCGTGGCAGGAAGAAGAATTCGAACGCGAATGGAAAGATTTGCAAAGCCGCTTGGAAAACCTGCGCCAAAAAGCAGACTGCGATACGCAAAGCCAAGTATTGTGGCAGCAGCTGGTGATGCTGGCGGATTTGCTGCAACCGTGTTACCAGGCCCTGCATCCGTCCACAGCCGAAGCAACGGCATGATGCGCCAAAACTTCCGAGCCCACTACTACGTTACCTGCGCAAAAGTAAGTCCGTTATGTCCCACACTGAATGCACAAAATGCGATACCAACCCGATAAAAGAAGAATAGGCTTCTATCACATTCAAAGCAGCCTGCACCTTATAAGAGTATGTGCAGGCTGCTTTCAGCTATAGGATACGTTATCAACATTAACGATTGTGCGAACACCATTTATTCAACAAAAGCGAATACAACACTCCCGTATGGCGCCAAATCACTCGGTATTGTTTCTACCACAACAAACCCTAAATCCAAGATGATTTCCTCAGTAAAATCGCCTTCTAATTCTGAAATTGCACTGAAAATATAACCCTGCTCTTCCTCGTTTAACTTTCTTTTGGAAAAAATAAATATTTTAATTAAATTATTCTCGCCAATTTTAAAAGAAATTAAATCTACAACCTTTGGAATATTGAACAATAATGCCCTTTGAAACAAATGGCAAAAATAGGCATTGTCTATCATTTAAAAATTCCTTTATCTGGATTGATAAGGCCAATTTTGGAACATTTAGTTCCATCCATCAAAAACAAATCATTCGGCCGTCGCCATTGTTATCGGCCAACCCTTTGAAGTATTGTCCGATTTGATGAAATATCGTATCCATGACATATGGTTTTAAATAGATAATCATAAGCGTCAGTTTCCAAATCAAAACTATTCATTTTTTCCGGAATATTACGTTCTGCATAATAAATTACCCATCTTCCATTTTCCTTTACCACAGAAAAACATTCTCCCATTTTAATATTATCAAAAGAGTAACAATTTTGTGGTATTTGTAGAAGATTCAATTTCTCTATTAATTCAGATCTAGTCATTCAAAATCTCCCAATCAAGTTTTCTTAAATATCCATTCTTCAAATACCAATCAATATTGTGTGGCAATTGATATTGAGTCCCATGCCTTTTTGATTAAGACAAAAAAGAATACCTTTATGTTCCTTCCTACCTTCCATTATATCCCCGTATTCGGACACACTTCATCAATCAGTGAGTGAAAAACGACAGCCCACCATGCCGCTTCATTTTAAATTACCTTCTTTAAATCAATCCAATAAACCAATAGAAAAGCAGCCTGCACATTGAAAAACCAAGTGCAGGCTGCTTTTTGGCCATGTTTTATTCACGCTATGCGATATTCAGCAGCTCCTGTGCCAGAAAACCGCCTTTCTGCACACCCGGCAGCGTGAAGAAATAACCGCCGCCGAAGGGGCTGATGTATTCTTCCAGCGGTTCCAGATTCAGCAGGTTTTGCACGAAGATGAAGCCGTCGGTCAAATTGGCCTGATAGCAGATAAACACCAGCCCCACGTCCAACTGCCCGTTTTTGGCCAGTCCCCGCGAATAATCGAAAGGGCGGCGGTACAGCAGGTGTTTTTTCATGAATTCGCCGTCGCGCGGGTTCGCCAGCCGCATGTGGCTGTCTTTGGGCACGGCTTTGCCGTCTGGGTCTTTGGCGTAATCGGGCTGGTCATGTTCGTTCTTCATGCCCAGCGGCGCGCCGGAATATTTGTCGCGCCCGAAGATGGCTTCCTGTTCTTGCAGGGGCGTCCTGTCCCAAAATTCGACAAAATGGCGAATCAGGCGGATGGCTTGGTAGCTGCCGTTTTTGGTCCACGCGGGTTCGTCGCGGCTGTTTTCGGCCACGCCCGTCCACAAAACTTGGTCGGCGATTTTGGGGTCGGAAACGTCGGGATTGCCGGTGCCGTCGCGGAAGCCGAACAGGTTGCGCGCGGCGGTATTGGGTTCGGTTTTGGGCAGAAAGCCGTCAATGCTCCAGCGCGGCACAGCAAATGCGCTGGTGTGCTTGATGATGTCGCGCAGGGCGTTTTGGCAGGTTTCGGGCGAAAAGGCGCAAAATTGGATGCTGACGTCGCCGTCACACCATGCAGCCTGCAATTTGTCGTTGGGGAAATCGCGCATTTCCTGCAAATGTTTGGGTTTCTGCGCTGCCAGTCCGAAGCGTTGGTCGAACAGGCTGCTGCCCACGGACACGGTAACGGTAAGCCCGTCGGGCGGCACGGTTTTGCCCAAAATACCGCTGCCGGCGGGCGGCAGGCTGCGGTCGCCGTCTTTCAGTTCGCCGCCCTGCGTGAGAAATTCGATGCGCTCGGTCAATATGCGGAAATAGTTGCCCAGTTGCGAGCGGTCGCGCGCGGTCAAATCGAAAGCACAGGTGATGCCGAAGCTTTGGTGCGGCTCGACAATACCAGCCTGATGGGTACCGTAGCACGGATAACTTTTGCTGCTGTGCCCTTCGCCGCAAGCGCCGCTATCGGCAGATGCAGGCTGCTTTTGGTCGGGCAACCCGGTTTTACCGCAAGCCGTCAGCGCACCGACGGCAACAGCCGCACCTGATAACGAGGCAGCCTGCATGAAGCGGCGGCGGGATGTGTTGATGGATTCGTGGGAATGGCTCATTGTGTTCTCCTTATTTGGATATGGGGTTGTCCCGTGCAGGCGGGGCAATAGGAAAAGCAGCCTGCACTCCGGAAAACCCGTGTCGTCCGAGTGCAGGCTGCTTTCACCGTCAGTTCAAGCCCAATGTGCCGCGCAGTTTCGCCAAATCTTCCGCCAGCGCGTTAATCGGCGCCTGCAAGGCTTTGCGGTCGGTTTCGCTCAGCTTGTCGTAGGTTTGGAAGCCTTTGCCGTCGCGGTATTTCGCCAGCACTTCATGCACCTGCTTCATATTGGTGTCGATTTTGTCCAGCAGCGCCTTGTTTTTCTCGGCAATCAGCGGACGGAACAAATCGACAATCTTCTGTGCGCCGTCCATATTCGCTTGGAAATCGCTCAAATCGGTGTGGCTGTAGCGGTCTTCCTCGCCGCTGATTTTGCTGCCGGCCACTTCTTCAACCAGCACGGCCGCGCCGCCCACCACTTTGCTGGGTGGGAAGTTCAGCACGTCGATTTCCGCTTTCAGTTTTTCCACGTCGGCTTTCAAACGGTCGGCAACGGCACCCACATTGTCCACCGATTTTTCAACCCACAGCGCGTATTCCAAGCGGTGGAAGCCGGTGAACAGTTCGTCTTTCGGGCCGTTTTTGAAATCGTCTTCGCGCGCATCGATGGCCGGGTCGAGTTCGTTAAACAATTCGGCAATCGGCTCGATACGTTCGTAATGCGAACGCACGTCGGCGAACATGGCTTTGGCCTCGTCTTGTTTACCCGCTTTCACTGCCGCCACAAATTCGTTGGTTTTGCGAACCAGTTCCGCAGCTTCCGCCTGAACGTATTTTTTGTATGCCGCCAAAGGCTCGGCCAGTTTCAGCATATCCGCCTCGCCGCCTGCGGATTTAAAGCCGCTGTCGGTCACGGTCAGTTTGCCGTGTGGGTTGTTCAAAAGGCCGCAGGTCATGGCATATTCGCCCGGCAGCAGCGTTACCGTCATTTTGTCGCGCAGGCCGGGGGCGATGTTTTCACGTTCGTCCACCACCATCACGCCGTCCAAAATCTCCCATTCCAGTTTGCGCGTGCTGTTGTTTTGGATTTGGAATTCCACTTGTCCGCTCGGCACGGTCAGTTCCATCGGTTCGCAGGCTTTGTCGTTCACGGCGATTTGCACGGCTCCGCCTGCCGCCGCGCCCGATGCTGCGGCGGCACCCGATGCCGCACCGGAAGCCGATGCTTCAGGCGCGGCCGGTTTGTCTGCGGCGGGCGGCTGGCAGGCGGTCAGCGCCAACAATGTTGAAAGGGCGATAGTGCTTAATGCAATGGTTTTCATGAAATGATTTCCTTTGTATCGAATGATTAACGGGAAGCTTGCGCCTTGTTACCGCCTTGGCGCAAGAATAAAAACAAAACGGGGATTAAATAGGCAAAATACAGGATGAAATCCGACAGGACAGGGTGGTCTGTGTAGCCGAAGAAGCCGCCGAGCAGCACGCCCAAAGGGCTGTCTTCATGCAGCGTGCCCGACCAGTCCAGCGGCATGGAAGACTGCCAGTCCAGCGGATTGACCTGCCACAAATTCCAAACCCCTGCCTCGTGCAATGCGCGGAACGCTCCGGCAAACAAACCGGCGGCAACAAAAATCAGGAAAATGCCGGTGATGCGGAAAAACCGCCCCAAATTGATACGGACGCCGCCTTGGTACACCAAAAAACCGATGATAACGGCCAACACCAAACCCGCCACCGCACCGATGGGCATGCGCGGATTCGGGCTTTGCTCGAACACGGCAATCAGGAAAAACACGGTTTCCAAGCCTTCGCGGATAACGGCCAGAAACGCCATCAGCACCAGCGCCCAGCCTTGCCCTCCGCCTTTGTTCAGCGCGCTTTGCACCGACTGTTGCAGGCTGCTTTTGATGGATTTGGCGGCTTTCTGCATCCATAAAATCATGTAGGTCAGCATGCCCACGGCCACCAAGCCCAATGCGCCGACCACGAATTCCTGCTGCTTCTGCGGAATTTCGCCGGTGGTGCGGTGAATGGCATAACCCGCGCCAACGCACAGCAGCGCGGCCAAAATCACGCCCAGCCACACTTTCGGCATTAAATGAGAATAACCCGATTGGCGCAAAAATCCGGCCACGATGCCGACAATCAGCGCCGCCTCAATGCCTTCGCGCAATGTGATAAACAATGCAACCCACATAAATACGTCCAAAATCCATAATGAATAATTGGTTAAATTATCCTTTACTCTGTAAAAAAACGCAAATTATTTTTATTTATGAATGACGCATTGCAGGCTGCCGTGCCGCCCCGCACCCAAAAGCAGCCTGCACCCAAACCCGCCCAATTCGCTTATAATACGCACGCGTATTTCCGCCAACAGAGACACAGAATCATGAAAATCTCCACCCAATTTGATGCCGGCTCGATTATCGTGCGCGATTTGGCTAATCCCGAACACATCCGCCTGGCGCTGCACCCCGACAACGCCTCGCATTTCAAACAATGGTTTTACTTCCGCCTGCAAGGTGCAGCCTACACGCCCTGCCGCATGCACATTGAAGACGCGCACGAATCCGCCTATCCCGAAGGCTGGGACAACTATCAGGCCGTCGCCTCATACGACCGCCAAAACTGGTTCCGCGTGCCCACGCATTATGAAAACGGCGAACTCGTCATCACACACACGCCGTTGTCGAACAGCATTTATTACGCGTATTTCGAGCCTTATTCGCACGAACAGCACCTGAACCTGCTGGGCGAAGCGCAAGGCAGCGGCCTGTGCCAAATCGACGATTTGGGCAGCACCGTGCAGGGGCGCGACATCAACCTGCTCACCATCGGCAACCAAGTGGACAGCGATTTAAAAATCTGGGTCATCGCCCGCCAGCACCCCGGCGAAACCATGGCCGAATGGTTTATGGAAGGCTTTTTGTCGCGCCTGCTGGATTATCAAGACCCGACCGCGCGCAGCCTGCTGGACAAAGCCACGTTTTACCTCGTGCCCAACATGAATCCGGACGGCGCGTTTTTGGGCAACCTGCGCACCAATGCCGCCGGCGCGAACCTGAACCGCGAATGGCTCTCGCCCACGCCAGAACACAGCCCCGAAGTCTATTTCGTGCGCGAAAAAATGCACGAAACCGGCGTGGACATCTTCCTCGACATCCACGGCGACGAATCCATCCCCTATATTTTCGTGGCCGGCACCGAAGGCGTGCCGCATTACAGCGAACGCACCGCACAGCTTGAAACACAGTTCAAAGCCGCATTGCAGGCTGCATCGCCCGATTTCCAAGACACGCACGGTTATGTGAAAGACGCGCCCGGCCAGGCCGATTTGTCGCTGGCCACCAACTATGTCGGCAACACCTTCCGCTGCCTGGCCTACACACTGGAAATGCCGTTCAAAGACAACGACAACCTGCCCGACGACGATTTCGGCTGGAACGGGCAGCGCTCGCTGCGGCTGGGCGAAAGCATGCTCACCGCCCTGCTCTCCGTCTGCCGCACGCTGCACCGCGAAAAAACCGCGGCATAGCCCCGCACCATAAAGTGCAGGCTGCTTTTCAGTCGGCAGGAAAAGCAGCCTGCACTTCATCCATTTTGTATAGTGAATTAAAATCGCAATGATACGGCGTTGACTTGTACGCCTTGCGGCTCGCCGCCTTGTCTCATTTTTATTTTAATCCACTATATTTTCAAACATTTCACGGCACATCATGACCGACACACCGAAAAATTACCTTACCCCCGCCGGCCACCGCCGCCTGCAAGACGAACTCTACCAACTCGTCCACAAAGAACGCCCCGAAATCGTGCAAGTGGTGAACTGGGCCGCCGGCAACGGCGACCGCAGCGAAAACGGCGATTATCTGTACGGCAAACGCCGCATGCGCGAAATCGACCGCCGTATCCGCTTCCTGACCCAGCGGCTGGCCAACGCCTGCGTGGTCGATCCCGAAACGCGCGAAGCCACCGACCAAGTCTTCTTCGCCGCCACGGTCACATTGGAACGCGGCGACGGCAGCGAACAGGTCGTCCGCATTGTCGGCGAAGACGAAATCGATTCGGCAAAAGGCAAAATTTCGTGGAAATCGCCGCTGGCACGCGCCCTCATCAAAGCGTGCGACGGCGACATCGTCCGCCTGAACACGCCCGAAGGCACGGAAACGATTGAAATCCTCGCGGTCGAATACACCGCCATCGATTAACGCAACCCTTATCCTGCAAAAATTCCACCTGTTTCTACCTTTTCCAACGTGCAGGCTGCTTTTTGCAGATACAAACCTCCCCAAAAGCAGCCTGCACCCCATCCGCCATGCTCACCGAACTCGAAAAAAACGCCATCCGCGACCATTACCGCGCCCTTTCCGAAAACCTGCCGAACTTCCGCCCGCGCACTGCGCAGCGCGAAATGATTGCCGCCATCGCCAATGCCTTTTCCCGCACCAAAACGCAAAAAGAAGGCGAAGAAGCCCCAAAGCGCGAAGGCGAAAGCATTGTCGTGATTGAAGGTCCCACCGGCGTGGGCAAAAGCCTGGCGTACCTGCTGGCCGGCGGCATCATGGCGCAAACGCGCGGCAAACGGCTGATTGTGTCCAGCGCCACCGTTGCCCTGCAAGAGCAGCTGGTGGGGCGCGATTTGCCGTTCGTGGTGGAAAAAAGCGGCTTGGAGCTGAGCTTTGCCATTGCCAAAGGGCGCGGCCGCTACCTTTGCCCCTACAAACTCTACCAACTCACGCAAACCCACGCGCAGCAAAGCCTGACGGGTTTCGAGCAGCCTGCACTGTTGTGGGACAGCAAACCGAAAAAAGAAGAACTCGACACGCTGCACCAGATGGCCGACCGCTTTTCCCGCCGCCAATTCGACGGCGACCGCGACACATGGCAAGAAAAAATCGACGATTCATTGTGGAAAAAAGTGGCCAACGACCCGCACAGCTGCCTGAAATCCGCCTGCCCGAACCGCCCCGAATGCCCGTTCTTCCTTGCGCGCGACACGCTGGACACGGTGGACGTGGTGGTGTGCAACCACGATTTGCTGATGGTCGATATCGGCATGGGCGGCGGTGTCATCCTGCCGCCGCCCGAACACAGTTTCTACTGCATTGACGAAGCGCACCACCTTTCCAAAAAAGCCCTGAACCAGCTGGCGGCGGAACATTCGTGGCTGCAAGCCATGTGGACGCTGGAAAAACTGCCCGCACAAACCGCCAAAATCGCCATGTTGTGCGACAAAGCAGAATTGGCCAACTTAGCCGACGAAGCCGCTGCCGCCCTGCTCGACTGCATGAACGAATGGCAGTTCCATTTGCAGGACGAACCCAGTTTCCAAGAAGCCGACAGTACCCATGAAAGCGTTTGGCTGTGGGATAACGGCGAAATTCCCGAAGAACTGACCGCGCTGGTGCACAACTGCCACATTTCCGCGCAAAGTCTGTTGAAGCATTTATACAGCCTGCGCGACGCCCTTTCCGCCGCCCGCCGCGACAAAGACCAAAACAGCGTGCAAATCGACCGTACCGCTGCGGATTTCGGCTTGTTTGTGGGGCGCGGCGAAGAAATTGCCGATTTGTGGCAGCTGATGTCCACCACGCGCCAAAGCGAACAGGAAGAGCCGCTGGCCAAATGGATCAGCCGCCGCCTGACCGACAACAAAACCGATTGGCAGTTCCACGCCAGCCCCATCAGCAGCGCGCAGCAGCTTGCCAACCGTTTTTGGCGGCGTGCGGCAGGCGTGGTGCTCACTTCCGCCACCTTGCAAAGTTTGGGCAATTTCAACCTGCTGTTGCGCCAAACGGGGTTGAACTGGCTGCCGGAAACCAGCACGCTGGCACTGCAAAGCCCGTTCGATTTCACCGCACAGGGCGAGCTTTATCTGCCGCCCATGTCCGCCAGTCCGAAAGACAGCGCCGCGCACACAGCGGAAATCGCCGAATGGCTGCCGCGCCTGATTAGCGACAGCGAACCGATTGGCACGCTGGTACTGTTCAGTTCGCGCAAACAAATGCAGGAAGTCGCCCTGCGCCTGCCAGCAGCCTATCTGCCGCTGCTGCTGATTCAGGGCGAACAGTCGAAAAGCAGGCTGTTGCAGCAGCACCACGATGCCATTGCCGCCGGCAGGCCGAGCATTATTTTCGGGCTGGACAGCTTTGCCGAGGGCTTGGATTTGCCGGGCAATGCCTGCGTGCACGTCATCATTGCCAAGCTGCCGTTTTCCATGCCCGACAACCCCATCGAGAAAACCCAGAGCAACTGGATTAAGCAGCGCGGCGGCAATCCGTTTATGGAGATTACCGTGCCGGAAGCCGCCATCAAGCTGGTGCAGGCGGTGGGGCGCTTAATCCGCACCGAGCAGGATTACGGCCGCATCACGATTTTGGACAACCGCATTCAGACGCAACGCTACGGGCAGCAGCTGCTGGCAGGGCTGCCGCCGTTCAAACGGATTGGCTGAAAGCAGCCTGCACACGGAAATTTAACGTGCAGGCTGCTTTCGGAAGAATAAAAAGGCAGCCTGCACATTGACACGGAAATCTGTTTCCCCGCCATGTGCAGGCTGCTTTTGGCGCGCAAGGCTTTCGGATTGGCATAAAACACGATAAAATGCCGCTTTTCCCCCAACAGAAAGACAATTCCCATGACGCACTTCAAAAAAATCCTGCTGGTATCCATGGCGACCGCCGCGCTGAACGGCTGTATGGCATTGGGTGTTTTGGGGCTGGGCGCAGTGGGGGCAAGCTCCATCGCTGACCGCCGCAGCACAGGCGCGCAAACCGACGACCAAATCATGGAACTGCGCGTGAAAAATAACGCGATGACGGCGATTAAACAAGCCAATCCGCAATCCAACACCACGCTCTCCATCATCAGCTACAACCGCAAAATCCTGCTGGTGGGCCAGGCCGACAACGAAAACGACAAAGCCCTTGCCGAACAGGCCGCGCGCTCCGAAACCAATCAAGAACGCGTGTATAACTACATTACCGTATCGCCCGTGCAACGCACTATATCCGACATCAACCGCGACACTTGGATTACTTCCAAAGTCCGCAGCCGCGTGATTAACGTTCCGGGCGTGTATGCAGGGCATATCAAAGTCGTTACCTTCAACAACATCACCTACCTGATGGGCATGCTGACCCCCGAACAGCAAGCCGCCGTGGTCGAGCGCGTCCGCACCACCGCAGGCGTGCAGCAAATCGTTACCCTGTTTGAAGATTACCAACCGGCACAGCAGCCTGCCCCAGTGCAACCTGCCGTGCAAACCACCGTCCAATAAACCGATTCCGAAATGTTCATGTTAAACGCAAACCGCCGATTCAAAGCCGCCGCCTTGGGAAAAATCACCTTCGGCAACATTCTCATGACCCTGCTGTGCTTGGGCACATTTGCCGTGGCAGGCCTCATGTATATGATGTACCAACAGGTCATCAGCACGCCGGAAACCACCGCCGCCAGCTACCAGCGCGACCAAAATGCTGCCGCATCCAACCCCGAACTGATGCTGCCCAATGGCAAAACCGCACAACAAGGCGCTTCCGCCCCGGCCGCGCAAATGCCGCCCGCACGGGTGGTGCAGGCTGCTTCCGAAGCGCAAACCACAATGGACGAAACACCGCAGCCCGTGGAAACCACACCGCGCCGCCATACGCCGCGCAAACCGGCCGCCACTGCCGAAAAACCTGTCGAACCGGCGGAAACACAGGCAGTTGAGCTGAAACCGACCAATCTTTCCCCGCAGCCGCGCCAAGAACGCGTGATTGCACCGACCAACCAAGCCGCCGAGCGCCCCTTGAAGCCGGAAAATACCCCGCCAAGACGCGAACGCCAGCGCCCTGCCCGCGAATCGAACGACGCGACCGACTATTTGTTTTAAATAAGGCTTGCATTTATTCTGGCATTGCCCTATAATGCGCGCTTTCGGGTCGTTAGCTCAGTCGGTAGAGCAGCGGACTTTTAATCCGTTGGTCGAGCGTTCGAATCGCTCACGACCCACCAAAGTTTGTTCATGCAAAAGCAGCCTGCATCTTAAAAGTGCAGGCTGCTTTTTTGTGTTTGATAAAACCTAGGACGTATCCGCACATCAAAAATCAACGACACGGACAATTTCCACCGCATGCGGATACTCTGCCAGCAGTTGGCGCAGATGGATGCCCGCATTCAGGTTATCCCGCTCAAAATCCGGATTGGCGGACTGTTTGCGCCGTAAAGCCTTATCCAAACTCTGTCTGCGCCGTTCGTGGTCGGCGGCCACAAAGGCATAATCGAATATTACGGCGGCGGGTATATCGGGATGGCGGATGCAATAGTCTTGAACCTGGCCAATATGCTCTGCCATCGCGTTCATCAGGCGGTGGTGAAAATCCTCCACTTCACGCAAGAATGCGCCGGCATCCATCACGAAAACGGCTTCGCCCGTGTGCTGAAACCAAGATATTCCGTGCGGGTTTTTTCCGTTGCCGTTCCAATAAATATAGATTTCATCGGCATAACGCCACAGGCGGAATTCGGGCAGCATCATATAGCCGCTGCCGAATTGGCCGCAATATGGGTGGCATTTGTCGTAAAGGCTTTTATCTTCGTGAAACAATAACCTGTCGTCACATTCTTCCGAAACCATCCGGTAAACCGTGGGATTGAGCAGACATTGGTGCTGCATTTCGCTTACATTGTTCCATGTGTACGGCAGGGCTTCAGCCAGCACGTCTTCATACAGGCGCACGACATAATATTCGGGTTCGTATGCGTGCAGACCGCCTGCCGCCGCCTGCTGTTTCCACTGCGCGCGTTCGTTTGCGGTTGAGATTGCGGGATTGTAGGACAACAGGCGTTTGCCGTTGATACAAATGTTGTAGCTGCCGTCCGTCAGCCAATACCAACATGGGCTGTTAGCAGCAAGGGTCTGCGTGGTATTTCTGAGGGTGAAGTCGAATAGGGGCATGATTTTCTTTCAGTTTTTAAGCAGGCGAGGAAGAACTACCGCCACCCAATTTCTGTTTGCGCCATTCTGCCAGCACGCGCTTGGCGGCGGTTTGCCCGTTGGGGAGCGCGGTAGTTTGCAGCATTTGCAGTTTTTCGCGGGCGGCGCGGCAGTTGTGTCTGCCGACCAGTTCTATGGCGCGTTCCTGCACATACATATCTCTATCGTCCAAATAGGGCAGCAGCCATTGGACGGCTTCTTTTTCGGCGACAAGGTTGAACCAGGCAAGGTGCAGCCGTTGGCGGATTTCTTCATCATCGCCCTGCTCTGCCTGTTCCTGTAGCTGCCGCATGGCGGCTTGGCGCACGGCGGTATCCAACGGCGGTTCGACAGCGGGAAACTGTCCGGCACGGCTGACGTGCAAAAGGTCGTAGCCGTCCTGCGCTTCGGGGTGTGCGGCCACGGCGGCCATCAGGTTCGGTATATCAGCAAAGGTGGGCACTAAATCGGGGGCATCATGCTGAAAATGCCCGACCATGCCCGCCAAAGGTGCGGTAAGGTACACAAACCATTCGTTGCTTTCCCCATCCTGCAACAGCGGGGCAACGGGCAACGGCGGCTGGCATTCGTCAAAATAATCCTTGCTGTTTTGCCAGTCTGAATCAGCGGGGTGAAATTGGAAGCCGTCTCTAGGAACGAAGCCTTGCAGGGCGGCAATGTATCCGGCGGGGATTTTGTGCCGTTGCAGGCAGGCAACCAGTGCAGCCGGTGGATTCGGTTTCATGCGTATTCTTTCGTTGGATTAAGGTGCAGGCTGCTTTTTAGATTTCAGGCAGCCTGCACCTAAAGCGGATTGAATGGGTACAGAGTTGGGATTGTCGGTATCGGATTCGGTGCTCTTGCGTATGCGGGACGCATGTGAGAAGAAGGCAGCCTGCACATCTTTCTTTTACTTCAACGCCTCTTCCGCTGCGCGCAGCCCCTGTTCCATGGCGTGTTGCAGATACGGCTGCCAGGCCACGTCGCTGTTGGCCATGAAGATGTTGCCCACGGCGCGCTGCATTTGGCGCGTGGTGCTGCGCTCGGCGGCTTCGCTGTCGAACAGACCGACCCGTTCGTAGCTGTATCCGTGCGCCCAGCGGTTGATGGTCAGGTCGGCCACGATGTCGTCCGCATTTTCGCCGGCCAGCGCAAACAGTTCGCGCAGCTGCGTCAGAATTTCGCCGCGCAATGCGTTTTCGTCTTGTGCCGCCAGCGCCTGCCGTCCGGCACGGTATTTGTCGCGTGCGGTTTTGCCGTCTTGTGCGGTGGCGATGCGGACACAGTGCAGCACAATCGGCTCGTCGGGCGTTTGCGCGGGCGTGTAGCCGCCCATTTTCACGGGATAGTCCAGCCAAAGTTCGCAATAAGGCTGGTTCGGTGCGTAAATGTGGTACACGCCGAGTTTCTGGAACGCGCGGGCGTTTTTCAGGGCAACTTTGGTATAGACCATCGGCACTTTCACGTTGGTCCGCATGGCGTCCTGCTGCGTTTGCGGCATTTGCGGCACGATGCGCTGCGCCAGTGCGGCGTGGCCTGCGTAAATACATTTGCGGGCGGAAACGCGGTAAAGGTCGCTATCGTTTTTGCCTTGCAGCGCCACGGCCACGCTGCCGTCCGGCTGGTTTTCCAGCAGCAGCGCGGTGGTGTTCAGGCGGATTTTGATGTGGCTGTCGGGTTTGTCCAGTGCGGCATAGTCGGTTTTGGCCAGCACTATGTTTTCCATGTCCATACGCAGCCGCCGTCTGTCCAACGCATCAGGTATCAGACGGCGCACCAGCAGGCGTGCCACGGAGGCGTTGCCGTCGGGGAAGTGGTAGATATAGGGTTCGTCATGCTCGTTTTTTGCCGCAGGCAGCCTGCAGTTTTGCAGGCCGGGATAGCCGTTTGCCCACGCTTCGGCCACGGACACGGCACGGATGTCGTGCCCCCAGTAGTCCGAGCTGATGTTTTGCAGATAGGCCAGGCATTTTTCAGGCAGCTTGGCAGTGTCGCGCAGGAAGTCGTAATAGCTGGTAGTGGCGGCATATTCGCTGCGTTGGCGGCGGCTTTTGCCTTTCAGGTAATCGGGCGGCGAAACGTATAGCCCAGTCAGCGCGGCCTTTTCCGCATCGGACAGCGGGAACTGCCCAATCACGGCGTGGGCGGAGGCTTTGCCCGTTTCAGGCTGCCCCGCCACGACTTTGGCCTCGCCGAATGTGTCTTTACCGAAGAACACGCCCTGTTTCAGCCCCCATGTTTTGCGGTACAAGTCCCGCTGAAAATACTGTGCGAATTTTTTGTAGTCGATGCCGATTTCCTTCACCAGCCGTTTGACTTTGGGCGAAAACGTGCCTTCGGGCGAATCTAGGTTTTCGCTGCCGCCATAGGTAATCAGCGTTTTGCCGTCCACCGTGAATTCGTTGCGCTTAGCGTGCCCGCCGAAATCATCATGATTGTCCACAATCATGATTTTGGCCTGCGGACGCGCTTTGCGGTAGGCATAGGCTGCGGTCAGGCCGCTGATGCCGGAGCCGACCACCACCAAATCGTAGCTTTCGCGCGCCTGCTCGGGCATGGTGATTTTGCGGCCGCGCAGGGCGACGCTGTGCGGTGCGGCACGGGAACTGTCGTGGTCGCCGCGCAGGCCGGTGAGCGACGGCGGATACAGCGTGGCGGTGGCGGCAATCTCGGCGGCGCGCGCGGGGGAAATCAGGCGGTAGCCGCCCAAAGCGGTTGTGCCGGCCAGTGCGGCGGCGGTGCCTAAAAATCGGCGGCGGGTGAGTTCGGACATGGCGGGGTTCCTTTTTGTTGAATGAATGGGTTGGAGGGGGTGCAGGCTGGTTTTTCGCGGACGCGAAAATAGGGAAACGAAAGCGGGAACATTAAAGGCGGCCTGCGCCTTTAATACTGTTTTGCCGCGCTTTGGGCGGTCTTGGCGGGTGTGCTTTTTTAATGTATAGGCTGTTTTTTAACGGCTTCAAAGCCTAAAAAAAGCAGCCTGCACTTTTTTCAATTAGTCTGATAAGTGCTACCTGAAAAACGTTGGGTTTATCAGCCCAACCTACTTTACTCATTAACTATGCAGCTAATTGATTTTCCTATTACAAATGTATTTGAGGACATAGCTTCTTCAAAAGATTGCGGTGGATCTGCAAAATCACCAAACTCTAAGTAAATTAATTCATTAAAAAAAATTACATGTATTCCATTAGATATTACTTGGGCGGTTGTTTGAAGCGGTTCATGTACTCTGTATGTAACCACATCTTTAATAATAATTTCAACTTCTTTCCATAAATTATTATATTTTTCCCACATGTATTGCGAATAAACTAAAATAGAAAAATTCTTGCTTCCATCCTCGGCATATTCAATTTTAATATTTCTAATTATAGAATCCTCAAAATTACTAAAATTATTAAAAATAGAATTAATGTTCATATTAATACTCCTATCTATACCCTATGAGAGTATGAGGTATTACATCAGAGGGAAGTTTTTTCCATTCGGCTAGAACGTTATTAGGGTGTAATACGGAGTCAGAATTACTAGCACCATGTCCGCTGCTTGGCTTGCCAGGTTGCTTAAATACATGGGCATGTCCTGTCACTTAATCATGATGAGGTTTAAAATCTACATGTGCAATCGCCCATCCTTTATCATCTGTCTATCCTTTCTTTGAAGAGCCTTCCGCCGAAGGGGTCATAGGCGTATTGCCATTGCTGTACTTCGCCGTCGGGTTTGTATAGCTTGATACTGACAAGTTGGTTTTCGGTGTCGTAGTCGAACAGTTAGCTTTCCCCGTCGGGTAGTTCGCAGTAGATAAGGTTACCTATGGTGTCGTATTAGTATTTTGTGTCGTTGAATTCGATGATTCTATTGTTGCTGGGGCAGTATAGGCTACTGTTTTTTTCGCGAACGCGAAAGTGGGGAGATGGATGCGGGAACATTAAAGGCAGCCTGCACCTTTAATGCTGTTGTGCTTTGTTTCGGACGGTATTGGCGGGTGTGCTTTTTTAATTTTCAGGCTGCTTTTTTAGGGTTTTGAAGCCGTTAAAAAGCAGCCTGCACTTTTTTTAACGGCGTTGAAACTGTGCTTTCAGGTAGCCTGAATAGTCTAGATAATTTAAAAGCTTGTGATACGGATAATATCAATCGGATGGGGATGATCTGCCAGCAGTTGGCGCAGGTTGATACCCGCACGCAAATTGGCTTGCTCAAAATCCGGATGGATTGGCCATTTCTTCTGCAATGCCTGATTGAACTCCTGTTCGCGTTCTTTGTGTTCGGCTAGCAGGCCGGCAAGGTCATAAACAGTTTCTCCGGCCGGTGTGCCGTCTTGATGGACTATGGGGCGTACAACAGGATAAAAGTTAGGGAAATCTGTTTGGATTTGGCGGATACGTTCTGCCATAGCGGCCATCAGGCGGCGATGGAAATCGCGTACTTCGTGTATAAAACCATCAAAGCTGATCACGAAAATGGCTTCGCCTGTATGCTGAAAGAACGGGATACCATTCTCGTTCGTGCGGTTGCCATTCCAATAAATATAAATTTCATCGGCATAACGCCACACACGAAATTCCGGCATAAGCATATAGCCGCTGCCCAAATAGCCATTTGGGAACAGGCACTTGGCTAACAGGTCATTATCTTCATCTAAGATCACACTGTTCCAGCGTGCTTCCCCTGCCAAATCATCAACGGTGGGATTGAGTAAGCATTGATGGGCGAGTTCGCCCACATTGTGCCAAGTGTAAGGCAAGGCTTCAGATAGCAGGTCTTCATACAGCCGTACGATGTAATAGTCGGGTTCGTGGGCGGGCAATCCGTTTGCGGCGGCATGTTGCTCGACTTGTGCACGTTCTTCTGCCGTTAAGCAGTCCGGATTATAGGACAGCAGGCGTTTGCCATTGATGCAAATGTTGTAGCTGCCGTCTGTAAGCCAAAACCAGTACGGGCTGGCGTCATTAAACGCTAAGGCCTGTTCAATATTTTTAAGTGTGAAATCGAATAAAGGCATGGGTGTTCCGTCGTTATTAAGGCTGCCTGAAAACCATTTCAAAGCAGCCTGCACCTTCATAACAGCACTCAAATCGCGCCGATTTTCTCTTTGTTCGCCTCAATCCACGCCTGCAATTCCTCGCGCGTCATCCATTCTGTGTTGTTGTCGCTGGCATACACGAAGCCTTCGGGCACTTTCACGCCGTTTTTGATGCGCTCGGGCGTTTCGTCCCAGCCGTTGATGGCGGGCAGGATTTTGAAGTGTTCGGGGTATTCGTAGGTGTGGAACGAGTCTTCCGCGCCAATCATTTGCTCGTGCAGTTTTTCGCCGGGGCGGATGCCGACAGTTTCCTGCGCGCATTCGGGGGCAACGGCGGCGGCCAAATCGCAAATGTTCATGGACGGTATTTTTTTCACATAAATTTCTCCGCCCACCATGTCGTCAAATGCGTGCCACACGAGCTCTACGCCCTGTTCCAGCGAAATCATGAAGCGGGTCATGCGCGGGTCGGTAATCGGCAGTGTGCCGCGTGCGCGCTGGGTGAGGAAAAACGGGATGACCGAGCCGCGCGAGCCCATCACGTTGCCGTAGCGCACCACGGCGAAGCGGCAGCCGTGTTCGCCGGAATAGGCGTTACCAGCCACGAAGAGTTTGTCGCTGGCGAGCTTGGTGGCGCCGTATAAATTGACGGGGCTGCTGGCTTTGTCGGTGGACAGGGCGACGACGCGCTTCACGCCTTTGTCGATGCAGGCGTCAATCAGGTTCATTGCGCCGTTGATGTTGGTTTTCACGCACTCGAACGGGTTGTATTCGGCGGTGGGGACGATTTTGGTGGCGGCGGCATGGACGACGTAATCCACGCCGTCAAGCGCGCGGTACAGGCGGTCTTTGTCGCGCACGTCGCCGATGAAGAAGCGCACGCGTTTGTCGCCCTGAAATTTTTTCGCCATTTCCCACTGTTTCATTTCGTCGCGCGAGAAGATGATGATTTTTTTGGGATTGTATTTGGCCAGGGTCATGGGCACGAAGGTGTTGCCGAACGAGCCAGTGCCGCCGGTTACGAGGATAGTGGAGTTGTTTAACATAATCGTCTGTGTCAATAAAATCAATACGAAAAAGCAGCCTGCACTTTGCAGTTTTCACAAGTGCAGGCTGCTTTCTACCCAAAGCGGATAGCCGAGCCGGCCGCAGTCAAGGTTAAATCTGCCGCGCCAATTCGGGCACGATGCGTTTCAGCGCGCTTTGCCAATCGGAGGCTTCATAGCCCAGCGCGCGGATTTTTTCGCACGACAAAACCGAATACGGCGGACGCGGCGTGCGTTCTGCATTTTCAGCGGCCGGCACTTCGCGCACGGCCACATGGCCGCCGTCCGGCAGGGCACGGACCACCGCCTGTGCAAATTCCAAGCGGTTCACGGCTTTGTCGCCGCAGTAATGGTAAATGCCGCGCGGTGCTTGGCGGCATTGCGCCAAATCCACCATAATACGCGCTAAATCGCCGGCATAAGTCGGACAGCCGATTTTGTCGGACAGCGTTTTCACTTCGCCCGAAGCAGCCTGCAACAGCACGCGCTTCACAAAATTGTTGCAGTGGTTGTCGAATTCGGAAAACACCCACGAAGAACGCACGATAATGCTGTCCGGATTGGCCGACAGTGCCAGCAGTTCGCCCGCCAGTTTGGATTTGGCATAGGTCGAAAGCGGGTTGGCATAATCGTTTTCGGTGTACGGCATGCGCTTTTGCCCGTCAAACACATAATCGCTGGAAATGTGGATGAAGCGGATGCCTGCGCGCGCAGCCGTTTCCGCCAAAATCCGCGGGCCTTCCGCATTCACGGCAAACACTTGTTCTTTATGGCATTCCGCCGCTTCCAAATTGGTGTAGCCCGCCGCGTTAATAATTACATCCGGCTCGAAATTCTGCACCATATTGTTCACGGCCGCCGCACTGGTGATGTCCAGTGTGTTGGAATCGGCGGCAATCATTTCCCAATGCTCGGACTTTTGCTGCTTGATACAGCGGCCAACCTGCCCGTTCGCACCTGTCAATAAAATCCGCATAATGTACTCTCTGTGTCTGTCGGCATTGCCCGTATCCGCAAAACGGCGGTATGGGCAATCGCCATAAAAAGAGGCCAATTATAGCAGCGCCGCCCTGTTTTGCGTGGGAAATTTGCAGCCTGCACAACGGGTTTTGCCGACGATGCATACAGAGCGTCATCATTTGTATGCAAATTTAAAACAGATAAAACAATTAATTAAAGATTTATTGCATTTAAAATATTGCGCATTGAATTCGTTTTATGTATATTTGCATACAAATAATTTCAAAGGTAACTCAATATGTCTGCAAACCGTATTCCTTTAAGCGTGCGTATCGACCAAGAAGAAGCGGATTTCATTGCGCAACTGTCCATTGAAGGGGCGAGCACGCCGTCCGAAAAAATCCGCGAATTGCTCAAACAGGCGCGGATGTCGCATGAAACCGTGCGCGATTATTCGTTTGCGCTGGACGAAATGGAGCGTTTGATTCAGCCGGCCAAACACCGCGTCCTCCATGCGGAAAAAGAGTTGGGCGTGCATTCCGCCATTCTCACGCGGTTGTTCGAACTGCTGCCCGACATGATGGCGACGCTGGCCACCGATTTGCCCGAATCGCCCGATATCCAGCAGCTACGCGAATATGAAGAAAAAAATCTGTGGCGGATTGTGCGGCTGATGGATGCCGTGCTGCAACTGGCGATTGTGGGCAAAGGCGCGGCATACGACGACGGCGTTTTGCAGCATTTGGACAACACGCTGAAACTGGCCGCGATTGTGCAGCAGGCACGGCAGCCCGAATAACGCATTGGAAAGTGCAGGCTGCTTTTTCATTTCAATATTCAACCCATTAAGGAGCAAATTATGAGCGAATCTTTGGCACGGCGCGTGGCGCGTTTGGTCAGCGGCGGCTTTCACGCCATGTTGGACAAAGCGGAAGACTGCATGCCCGAAGCAGTGATGCAAGAAAACATCCGCGAATTGGAGCGCACGATTGACGAAGTGCGCACAGAATTGGGCAAAGTGCTGGCGCAAAAACATTTGGCGACCAAAAAACTGGCCGATGAAAACAACCGCCACGAACAACTGGCCGACCAGATTGCCACCGCTTTGGACGCGGGACGCGAAGACTTGGCGAAAGCCGGCATTGCCGAGCAACTGGACATTGAAGCACGGCTGCCCGTGTTGGAGCAAAGCCTGGCCGATTGCAGCAGCCAAGAGCGCGAACTGGATGCGTTTGTGGCGGCGCTGTTGGCGAAAAAACGCGAAATGCAGGCTGCTTTGGACGACTGGAAACGCGCACAAGCCAGCATTGGCGGTGCAACTTCGGGTAGTGGCGCGGACAGCAACAAAATGGCACAACTGGAACGCGCAGCAGAACAAAACGGCGTACAATTCAACCGTGTTTTGCAGCGTCAAGGTGGCATCGGCATTGCTTCACCCGATGCGGCACAGGCCGCGGCATTGCAGGAATTGTCCGACCTGGGGCGCGAAGCACAGATTGCAGCGCGTTTGGCGGCTTTGAAAGCCAAGCCTTGAAAGCAGCCTGCACTTTTCAAACAATTGTTTATTTGGAGAAATATTTATGAAAAATATCCGTCAATGGTTCCGCAACGCAGTATTGGTACTGGCCGGCGTTATGCTGCTGGCTGCCTGCGGCAATTCCGCCAAAGCCGATTTGCAGGCCATCGCCAAAGTGATGGTCGACACAGGTTACAGCCCGCAAAAAAACCAGGAATACCAACTGCGTTTGCAACAAGCCAAATCCGAAGCCGAAAGCAAGGCGATTGTGGGCGAAATGCTGCAATACTTTGAAAAAGTGCCCGCCGGTTTGAACGCGCTGTCGATGAAAACCGATGAAGGCCGCGGTATCCGCGACGATTTGTCGCAAGGCATGGATAAAGTCATCCGCGCCACCAAGCAGGCACTGACCCTGTCGCCGAAAGACACCGCCGCCATGATGGAAGCGCAAAAACTGGCGCTGGAAGGACAACAGCAGCTTTTGCAAGGGCAGAACAAATTCATGGTCGCCGCAGGGCGCGAAGGCATCAAGCTGAACAATAAATAACGGCAAAAAGCAGTCTGCACCTTTTCAAACATTTGGTTATTGTGAGAAATATCATGAAAAATATCCGTCAATGGTTCCGTAATGCAGTATTGGTATTGGCCGGCGTTATGCTGCTGGCTGCCTGCGGCAATCCTGCCAAATCTGATTTGCAGGCCATCGCCAAAGTGTTGGTCGAAACAGGTTACACGTCCGAAAAAAATCAAGAGTATCAACAGCGATTGCGGCAGGCAAAAAGTGAAGCAGAAGTTAAGGCCACTTTGGGCGAGATGACGCAATATTTCGAAAAAGTACCGGCCGGTTTGAACGCGCTGTCGCTGAAAACCGACGAAGGCCGCAGCATCCGCGACGATTTTTCGCAAGGTATAGATAAACTCGTCCGTGGTGCCAAGCAAGCCATCGCGGCACCGGCCAAAGACAGTCAGGCTCAGGAGGCGGCAAGCCGATTAGCACTGGAAGGCCAGCAGCAGTTCCTGCAAGGACAAAATAAGTTTATAGCCGCCGCAAGGCGCGAAGGCATCAAGCTGGATAATAAATAACGGCAAAAAGCAGCCTGCACTGTTCATCCGCCGAATGTACCCATAAAAATCACACATTCAAGAGGATAACTCATGATGGACCGAAACAATTTGTCAACGCCCGAAAAATTCAGATACATCGCCATCTTGGCAGGCAGTTGGGTCAGTATCGTCCTATCGCACTTATGGGTGGCAAAGTCGCCCAAACCCATGACGCATACTTTGCAGTTTTGGGGCATAGCAATGATGTTTTGGACAGTGATGGCGGCCGTTTACTCTATCGTATTCCTGCTCAAAATCCTGCTGGTCGGAAGATACGATGCCTCCTGGAAAATCATTTTATTGCCCGCAATCGCATCATGGCTTGGCTTTGCGTTATTCGCCCATGCTTAATCCCCGCAACAAAAGCAGCCTGCACACCAAAATGCAGGCTGCTTCAAGGAAACGCAATGAAAACGGACGATTACAAATCCCCCGCCGAACGCTGGCAGCAATCCCAACAAAAATCATCCAACGCCGCGCTATATTGGCTGCTGGGCATCGGCGTAATCTTGCTGGGGCTGGCAGGCACGCTGGCAATGATGAAAGACGGCATTGATATCGACCTGCCGAATATCGCCGCTTTGGGCAAACGCGAACCCGAGCAGCCGAAAATCGACCCCACCCTGATGAAACAGGCGCAAGACGGCAACGCCGACGCACAATACGCCGTGGGGCGGATTCTGCACCGCAACGGCATCGAAGCCCAGGCTTTGGTGTGGTACGAACGCGCCGCACAGCAAGGCAACGCCAAAGCCATGAACAACGCGGCGGTGCTCTATGCCGAAGGCAAAACCGTGCCGCACGATTTGGAACGCGCCTGTGCCTATTTCGAAGCCGCCGCCAAAAAATTGCCCAGCCCCGAAGCAGAAGACAATGTGCGCATGTGTAAAGAAAATTTGGCCCGGCAATCATAAAGATAGGCATGAAAACCTTATTTTGACCGGCAACGGGCACCGGATAACAAGGACAAACTATGTGGCAAATCATCAACACCCCTGAAACACTGATTTTCGGCGTCGCGCTGGCCATGATGTTGCTGCTGGGCCTGGTGGAATGCGCCTTGTGGATGATAGGCGCGTCCAGCGACTGGCTCAACAGCTTCCTGCCCGACTCGCTGGGCGAACTGGGCGATGTACATTCGCCCGATGTGGCCATGGACTTGGATTCCGCAGGCACGTTTCTGCGCTTTTTAAGCTGGCTGTATTTGGGCAGGCTGCCCGTGCTGATATGGCTGGTGGTGTTCCTGTCGGTATTCGGTACGCTGGGCTACGGGGTGCAGGCTGCTTTGTACGGCATTTTGGGTTATGCGCTGCCCATGTGGCTCGCCGCCATCGGCGTTTGGCTGCTGTCGCTGCCCGTGGTACGCGTGCTGGCCGCCGGCTTATACCGCTGGCTGCCCAAAGACGAAACCAGCGCGCAACGTTCCGCCGATTTGGTCGGCCGCGTAGGCATTATCGTGCTGGGCAATGCCGACGCAGAGCACGCCGCGCAAGTCCGCGTGAAAGACGCATTCGGGCAAACGCATTATGTCATGGCATGCGCAGACGGTGGCGCAATACTGACGCAGGGCAGCCACGTCCTGCTGGTGGCAGAACGGCAAGGCCGCTTCCTGATGATTGCCAACTCCAACCCCCATTTGCAGGAAGACGAATCGTAACACCCCAAAAGCAGCCTGCACCCCATCGCGCCAATGCCGTTGATGCAGGCTGCTTCAGAATCACCACCATTCGCACAGCGCGAATCCGACTGACCCCGCCGCATTCAACGGCACTTGATTTTGTTCTATTTTTTCAACAGAAAGGAAAACCATGGGACTGGTTGAAATTTTAATCTTGGCAGGCATTGCACTCATCGCCCTGTTTGTCATCGGCCTGATTTTAACGCGCCTGTACCGCCGTGCCAGCAAAGAAGTATCGTTCGTGCGCACCGGCTGGGGCGGCGAAAAAGTGATTATGAACGGCGGTGCGCTGGTATTGCCCGTGCTGCATGAAATCATCCCCGTGAACATGAACACGCTGCGGCTGGAAGTGCGCCGCGAAGCCAACCAAGCCCTGATTACGCGCGACCGCATGCGCGTGGACGTGACGGCCGAATTTTATGTGCGCGTGAAACCCACTTCCGAAAGCATCGCCACCGCCGCGCAAACGCTGGGTATGAAAACCATGTCGCCCGCGCAGTTGAAAGAATTGGTGGAAGGCAAATTTGTGGACAGCCTGCGTGCCGTCGCCGCCGAAATGGCCATGGAAGAGCTGCATGAAAAACGGGTGGATTTCGTGCAAAAAGTGCAGCAAGTCGTATCCGAAGATTTGTATAAAAACGGCTTGGAGCTGGAAACCGTGTCGCTGACCGGCCTGGACCAAACGGCATTTGAATTCTTCAACCCGCAAAACGCCTTCGACGCGGAAGGCCTGACCCGTTTGACCGAAACCATTGAAGTGCGCCGCAAAAAACGCAATGACATCGAGCAGGACACCGATTTGGCCATCCGCAGCAAAAATCTGGAAACCGAGCGCAGCCGCCTGCAAATCCTGCGCGAGGAAGAATATGCGAAGCTGGACCAAGAGCGCGAAATCGCCCTGCGCCGTGCCGAACAAGAAGCCAGCATTGCCGAGCAGGAAGCCGCCAAAAAACGCGAAGCCGAAGAAGCCAAAATTGCCGCCGAACGCGAAGTGGATTTGAAACGCATTGCCGCCGAGCGCGACATTAAAAACGAAGACATCCGCAAAGCGCAGGCGGTGGAGCAGGCCGAAGTGGAACGCCGCAAAGCGATTGAATTGGCGGAACAAGACCGCGCGATTGCTGTGGCGGAAAAATCCCGTGCTGAATCCGAAGCCAAGGCCGAAGCTGACAAAGCGCGCGCCGCCGCCGTGCGCGAAGAAGAAAGCGTGATTACCGTGCGCGAAACCGAGCGCGCCGAACGTGCCAAAGCGGTGGAACTGATTGCCGCGCAGGAAGCCGCGCAAAAAGAAGCGATTGCGCTGACCGTGGCCGCCGAAGCCGAAAAACAAGCCGCCATCGACCGCGCCGAAGCCCTGCGTATTGCCGCAGAAGCCGAAGCCGCGCAAAGCCGTATGCACGCACAGGGTGAGGCGGATGCGAAAATCCTGCTGGCACAAGCGCAAGAGCAGCAATACCGCGTGGATGCCGAAGGTTCTCGCGCGGTGAACGAAGCCGCCAACGTATTGAGCGCGGAACAAATCGAAATGCAAATCCGCATGGCCCTGCTGCGCCACCTGCCCGAAATCATCCGCGAAAGCGTGCGCCCCATCGAGCAGATTGACGGCATTAAAATCCTGCACGTCGATGGTTTGAGCAGCGTGGGACAAAGCGCGCAAAGCAGCCTGCACACGGAACAAGGAGCCGCAGCGCAAGGTAATTTGGCCGACCAAATGGTGAACAGCGCATTGCGTTACCGCAGCCAAGCGCCGCTGGTGGACAACCTGCTCAAAGAAATCGGCCTGAACGGCGCGGACATCAACGGCCTGACGCAAGGCTTGGTGCAACCGGTGAAAGACAGCCATCCGAACAGTTCGGCAGATTAAACCGATAGCCCGATGGCATTTGTGCCAAAAGCAGCCTGCACTTTCTGAAAACGAAGTGCAGGCTGCTTTTCTATGACGGATTAGCATAAATACCGATGCGGCGCAAACAGATTGAAACGCCCTACCCTTGCCCATTTACCCATCGTTCAAATGCAAAAAAAGCAGCCTGCACCCGAAAACATCCGGTGCAGGCTGCTTTTATCGAACGCGCGGATTAACGTTTTTTACCGGTTACCGTAGCGACAGCCAAATTGCTGTTGCGTTTCAAAGCAATGCTTTGCACGCCTTCGGGATAAGTAATGTCGGACAGGTGCAGGATGTCGCCCGCCACCACTTTTTCGCAGTCCAGTTCCAATGCGGCAGGAATATTTTTCGGATTCACCAAAACATCCACCACAGTCATCAGCAAAGATACGCGGCCGCTTTGCAGTTTCACCGCGTGCGATTTTTCTGCATTTACAATGTGAACAGGCAGTTTCATGCGAACAGGTTGGTTCACATCAATCGCTTGGAAGTCGATGTGTGTTACTTGGCGTTTCACAGGGTGCATTTGATAATCACGCACAATCACGTCTTGCTCTTTGCCGTCAATGCTCAATTTCAGCACTTGCGTGAAGAACGCTTCTTTTTGCAGCGCGAAATACATTTCTTTGTGGTCAACGGCAATCGCTTTGCTTTCGCCCAAGCCGTACACTACGGCAGGCACTTTGTTTTCATTGCGCAGGCGGCGGCTCGCACCAGTACCTTGTGCAGAACGGAGAGTTGCTTGAATAACAGTCATGTTCATTCCTTGATGTTAAAGTTAAAAATATGCCGCTGCCGAGCTGCGACCAACTCTGCGGCAAAACGACAGGCCATCCGAACCGTAGTCAGACGGCCTGAAATTCACGAACCGCGTATTCTACAACAAAAATAACGCGTTGGGTTGGATTAAATCTTCGTTAAACAAGTAAGACACTGATTCTTCATTAGAAATACGTCTAATCGTTTCCGCCAGTAGACCGGCAATGGACACTTGGCGGATGCGCGGGCTGTTTTTGGCCGCATCCGACAGCGGAATCGTGTCGGTAATCACCACTTGGTCGATGTCCGATTCGTTTAGGCGCTCCACCGCGCCGCCTGAGAACACGGCGTGCGTGGCATAGGCCAAAACGCGCTCCGCACCGCGCTCTTTCAGTGCAGAAGCGGCTTTGCATAAGGTGTTGGCCGTGTCGATCATGTCGTCAATCAGTAGGCAGGTTTTGCCTTGCACGTCGCCGATGATGTTCATCACTTCGGCCACATTGGCTTTGGGGCGGCGTTTGTCGATAATCGCCAAATCCACGTTGAGCATTTTCGCCACGGCGCGCGCGCGCACCACGCCGCCGATGTCGGGGCTCACCACCATCAGGTTGTCGATGCGTTGCTGCATGATGTCGTGGGTCAGGATGGGCGTGGCGTAAATATTGTCCACGGGCACGTTGAAGAAGCCTTGGATTTGGTCAGCGTGCAAGTCCACCGTCAATACGCGGTCAATGCCTGCGGCTTCGAGCATATTGGCCACCAGTTTGGCGGAAATCGGTACGCGGGCGGAACGCGGACGGCGGTCTTGGCGCGCATAGCCGAAATAGGGAATGGCGGCGGTAATCCGTCCGGCGGAGGCGCGTTTCAGGGCATCGGCCATGGTGAGGATTTCCATCAGGTTGTCGTTGGTGGGCGCGCAAGTGGACTGGAGGATGAACACGTCGCGGCCGCGCACGTTTTCCAGTAATTCGATGGCAATTTCGCCGTCGGAGAATTTTTTCACCGATGCGTTGCCCAAATTGTTATCCAAATGCTTGGCAACACGATGCGCCATTTCAGGGTTGGCGTTACCTGTAAATACCATTAAGCTGTCGAAAGCCATTTCTTCACCTGCCGGATTGTGGGGTTTTTTGAAAGTGTTGAACATAGGTGCCCCTTTATATTGGAGGGTTAATCCTATTTGCGATGGCGGGATTATACGCGATTGTAATTTTGCGTTAAAGTGCCTGCGCGGATTTTACACGGTTTTGTGGCGAAAGCAGCCTGCACTTTGCCGATATGGAAGTGCAGGCTGCTTTTGCATTCAGCGCGTCAATACGTTTAAGGCTTCACGATATTTGGCCACGGTTTTGGCCAATACGTCTTCGGGCACTTTGGGGGCGGGCGGCTGCTTGTTCCAACCGCTCTGCTCCAGCCAGTCGCGCACGAACTGTTTGTCGAACGACGGCGGATTGGTGCCGACTTGGTAGCTCTCCACCGCCCAGAAGCGGCTGCTGTCGGGCGTGAGCACTTCGTCCATCAGGGTTAAAACGCCGTTTTCGTCCAGGCCGAATTCAAATTTGGTATCAGCAATGATAATGCCGCGCGTTTTGGCGTATGCCGCCGCTTCGGTATAAAGCTGTATCGCTTTGGCGCGGACTTCTTCGGCGCGTTCTTTGCCAATTATCTCGGCACAGCGTTCAAACGAAATATTTTCGTCGTGGTCGCCCACCTCGGCTTTGGTGGACGGCGTGAAAATTACTTCAGGCAGTTGCTCCGCCTCGCGCAGGCCGGCCGGCAGTTGGATGCTGCAGACCGTGCCGCTTTTTTGATATTCCTTCCAGCCGCTGCCGCTCAAATAGCCGCGCACCACCGCTTCGATTTTCACAGGCGTGAGCCGTTTCGCCACCACCGCGCGGCGGGCAACCGCTTGGGCTTCGGCTTCGGGCAGCACGTCGAACACGGTTTGCCCCGTAAAATGGTTGGGCATGATGTGCGCCAGTTTGCCGAACCAGAAATTGGAAATCTGCGTCAAGATTTCGCCTTTCCCGACAATGGGCTCGTCCAAAATCACATCAAATGCCGACAATCGGTCGGTGGCGACAATCAGCATGGTTTTGCTGTCGATTTCGTACAAATCGCGCACCTTGCCCGAATAGATTTTTTTGAGAGAAAGTGTATTCATCATCATGCTTCCATATAAAACAATCGGTTGAGTCGATAAAAAGCAGCCTGCGCAGCAGCCTTTTCAAGTGCAGGCTGCTTTTTGATGCCAAAAAACAGGCGGTGGATTTGTTTACTGCGGTTTTCGGCGGCTGTACTTGCGCGCCAGCCGCTTGGCTTTGGCGTACCATTGCAGCGCTTCTTGGCGGGAAACTTGCGCTTGGCGGTAATTCAGGCGGACGTATTCGCGAAGCAGCGCATCCACATCCGGCGATAATTGTCCGTTTTCTGACAAATATTGGCACAATTCAAACGGGGCAACAGACGGTAAATCAGTAAAGCCATCGCCCAGCAATGCGCTTTTGAGCAGCGAAAAGCCCTGCGCCATCGGCGACACGACGGCCTGCCGCTTCGATTTCCGCCACCAAAGCCACAAGGGAACGGCGGCCAGCGCACCGCCCAAAAGCAGCAGCGCCAAAACACTGGCAACGCGGACGCGCCCCAAACCCAGCCAACCGAACAGGTTTTGCTGCCGGTCGGTGTCGTAATTCACCACCCATTGCTGCCAGTAAAAACGGCCGCGGTCGGTGAGTTGGGTGAAAAAGCCGGTGTTCTGCACCAATTCGCCCACTTCGTCCGCCAATGCGCCGCCCACGCCGTTGTCAATCCGTGCGGCAGACACGGCGCCGGTCGGGTCGATGCGCTTCCAGACTTGGCGGTCAGCCAGCCAGACTTCCGCCCATGCGTGCGCATCTTTGCTGCGGATTTGCCAAAAATTGTCATCCGCATCGTATTCGCCGCCCTGATAGCCCACCACCACGCGTGCGGGTACGCCGGCCGCCCGCATCAGGGTGACGAACGCATCGGCATAGTGTTCGCAAAAACCCTGGCGGCTTTCAAACAAAAAGCGGTCGGTGGCGTTTTCCGTGCCCAACACGGGCGGCTTGAGCGTGTAGGTAAATTTTTGTTTTTGGAAATATTGATAAGCAGCCTGCACAAAGGCCAGCGTATCGCCGCCGCTTTGCTGGTACAGCTCTTTGGCCAATGTGTGTGTTTTCAGATTGGTATTTTGGGGCAGCAGCGTGTAAAACCGGATTTCCTGCGGCGTGAGTTGGTGTGGCAGCTCGTCGCTCAAAGACGAAGTGAGTGTGAAGCGGCGCACGCCCTGGCGGCTGAGCACGCGCACGGCATTGCCGCCCTGAATCACGAAACCGCGCAATTCTGGCATATTGGCATAATCCAACGCGGGAATCCGCCCTTTGTCGTCTTCCATCAGGACTTCGTAACGGACTTGTTTGTCCAATGCAGCCTGCGCATTATCGGGCGCATCGGGCAACACCTGCCATTCGTTGCCGTTATACAGCCCCAACACCATCACGCGCCAATACAAATCCTGCGGGCGCGGCATAACGCCGTTGGCAAATGTGGCCGTGAACACCGGCTGGTTGCTCAGCACCAATTCGCCGATGCTGCCAGGCTTCATGCGGTCGGACATACCCGTGGTGGCTTCGGCGGCATGTTGCGGCAAACCGCCGAACGGCGTACTGCTGCGCGGCATGGCGACAAATAGCACTACCATCGGCAGCAAGGTCAGGCCGAAAGCCGTCAGGCTGTGCCGCAATGCGTCTCGGCCGGCCACTTCGTTGCACAAGGCCAAGGTGCACGCCATCAAAATCAGGCAGAGCAGCGTCCACAGGCCGGTGAACAGGCCTTCGTCAAATAAAATGGCGCCGGTCAGCAAAAACATCATCACCACGACCATGATTTGCCAATCGCGGCGGGTGCGGCCTTCGTAGCTTTTTAGTAATGCCAGCAGCAACAGGAAAGACACGCCGCCCTGCAAGCCGAAAATCGTCCCGAGCTGCTGCATGACCAACAAAAACACGCCCAGCAGCAACACGCCGTTCTGCCACGTTTTCAGGCTGCGAACGCCTTTATACAGCAAAGCGATACGCAGCAGCATGAACGCGCCGAAAATCATGTTCACCCCCATCGGCAGCTGCCACAGCAACGGCAACGACACAGCCACCAAAGATGCCAGGGCAAACATCATGGTGGCGAAACGCGGGGGCTGGTTCAAAAATCTGGGGTGGGCAATCAACAAAACAACGGCCTGCAACACAACAATCAAATGCTAATGCGCTTGGATAAACCTTCGATATAGTGGATTAAAATTGCAATGATACGGTGTTGGCTCGCCTTGACGTACTACCTGTACACCTTGCGGCTCGCCGCCTTGTCTCATTTTTATTTTAATCCACTATAAAATGTGCAGGCTGCTTTTTCCGGTGTTCAAAAGCAGCCTGCACATCAATCGGCAGGGAATTCAGGGTCAAATACGCAGGATCCGTTCACCGCGGCCAATACCTGCCGCGCCGGTGCGCACCGTTTCCAAAATCGTCCCTTTGGCGATATTTTCCAAAAAGCTATCCAGCTTGCCGGTGGTGCCGGTTACTTCGATGGTATAGCTTTTTTCATTCACATCAATGACCTGGCCGCGGTAAATCTCAGTCAAGCGCAACAACTCGTCGCGGTCTTTGCCCAAAGCGCGGACTTTGACCAACATCAGCTCCCGCTCGACATAGCGGCTTTCGCTCAAATCCACCACCTTCACCACTTCCACCAGCTTATTGAGCTGCTTGGTAATTTGCTCAATCACGTCCGACGAAGCATGAGTCACAATCGTCATGCGCGACAAAGTGGCGTCTTCGGTCGGCGCAACCGACAGGCTGTCGATATTGTAGCCGCGCGCCGAAAACAAGCCCACGACACGGCTCATGGCGCCGGATTCGTTTTCCATCAAAACAGACAAAATGCGTCTCATGGCACACTCCTTGTATCGTATTGGCGGTCTTTGACATTATTCACATCGGAATCGGCTTTGGTTTCGCGCATATGCATGGGCAAAACCATTTCGTCCAATCCCTTGCCGTTGCCCACCATCGGGAACACGTTTTGTTTTTTGTCGGTAACGAAATCCAAGAACACCAAACGGTCTTTCATCGCCAAGGCTTGGCGCAGCGCACCTTCCACTTCCGATTTCTTGGTGACGCGGATACCGACGTGCCCGTACGATTCGGCCAATTTCACAAAATCCGGCAGCGAATCGAAATAGGTTTCCGATTCACGGTTGCTGTAATACAGCTCCTGCCACTGGCGCACCATGCCCAAATAGCCATTGTTCAAGCAGATGATTTTCACCGGCAGCTTATACTGGAAGCAGGTGCTCAATTCCTGAATGTTCATCTGTATCGAGCCTTCGCCTGTGATACAGCAAACGTCTTTGCTCGGGTCGGCAAGATACGCGCCCATCGCATAAGGCAGGCCGACACCCATCGTGCCCAAACCGCCCGAATTGAGCCACTGGCGCGGCCGCTGGAACGGATAATACTGCGCGGCAAACATTTGGTGCTGTCCCACATCGGACGTGATAATTGCATCGTTATTGGTCAGTTCCGCCAGTTTTTGGATGACGTATTGCGGCAAAATCAGCTCGTCGTCTTCGGTTTCGGGCAGTTGCAGGCAGTTTTTGCTGCGCCAATATTCAATGTTTTTCCACCATTTCGACAACTGCTCAGCATTAAACGACAACTCTTGTTTCTGCCACACATTCAGCATTTCTTTTAAAACGTTTTTCACGTCGCCCACAATCGGCACGTCCACTTTCACGCGCTTGGCAATGCTGGACGGGTCGATATCGATATGGATGATTTTGCGCGGCTGTTCGGCAAATTTGGCGGGAACGGAAATCACGCGGTCGTCAAAACGCGCACCAACGGCGACAATCACATCGGCGTTGTGCATGGCCAGATTGGCTTCGTATGTGCCGTGCATGCCGAGCATGCCCAAATACTGCTGCCGGCCGGCCGGGAACGCGCCCAAGCCCATCAGCGTGCTGGTGCAGGGAATGTTCAGCGTTTTCACAAATTCAATCAGTTCTTCGGACGCATTGCCCAGCGTTACGCCGCCGCCGAAATACACCAAAGGACGTTTCGCCGCCGCCAGCATTTGCACGGCTTTTTTGATTTGCCCCACATGGCCGTTCACCACAGGCTGGTAAGAGCGGATGAAAACGTCTTCCTGCGGGTAGCTGAATTTGGCATTGGTTTGTGTCACATCTTTAGCAATATCGACCACCACGGGGCCCGGGCGGCCTGTGCGTGCGATTTGGAAGGCTTTTTTGATGGTCGGCGCCAAATCTTCCACTTTGGTAACCAAAAAATTGTGCTTCACGCACGGACGGGAAATACCCACCATATCAATTTCTTGGAACGCGTCGCTGCCAATCATCGGCGAGCCGACCTGTCCGGAAATCACCACCAGCGGAATCGAATCGCTATATGCCGTGGCAATGCCGGTAATCGCATTGGTTGCACCGGGGCCGGAAGTGACCAGCGCCACGCCGACTTTGCCGCTGACGCGGGCATACGCATCGGCCGCATGGACGGCAGCCTGCTCGTGGCGGGCCAAAATATGTTCGAATTTATGAAGTTGGTAAATGGCGTCGTAGATTTCCAATACTGCGCCGCCGGGATAACCGAAAACGTATTCCACGTTTTCCGCTTTAAGACTGTGCACGAGAATTTGTGCGCCTGAAATTTGCATGACAACCTCTTTTCGTGAGCGCGAAAAACGAGATAAGACGGCCACTTTATCGATGCAATGGTTATGCTGCCAATGCAAGCGGCGATTTAGGGTACGCGCATTGCACGGACGTGATAACAATAAACCGTGTTAGGTCGAATTTGACGCTGGGTTTGTGTAAGGAAAAAGGAAATGAAAAGATAGCGCAAAAAGGCAGTGGCTGGCAAGTATTTTGTTAAATTTTGTGATGATTTGTTGATGTATGATGAATCGAGGGTGATTGGGGAGACGATCCGATAATAAAGTGCAGGCTGCTTTTGAAGGGGCAAAAAGCAGCCTGCACTTTGATTCATCGTTGATTAAAATGAGAATTCCAATGACAACTTTATTCGCCGCCCAGCCGCCAATCGCGTATAATTCGAGCTGCCCGCCCACGTTAGCATTAAAATTGCTTGCATGGGCAATATCACTAAATTTTGTACAGGCTCCACACAAATGAATCAATTTACCAAAAAAACGACTGCACGCGGTTTCACACTTATAGAACTAATGGTCAGCATTGCTCTTTTGGCCATTTTGGCGATTATCGCTTACCCGAGCTTTGCGACTTATGTGCAGAACACCCGCATTGAAAACGCACGCGCCTCCATGCTGGATGCCATTCATTCGCTGGAACGCCAATACGCGCAAAAACCGCAGTTCAGCACCGCCAACATCAACGACATTACCAACGAATATTACGATTTGGAGTTCCACAACATTAACGACAGCAGCTACTATCTGACCGCAAAACCGAAATCCGGCGTTTTCAGCGACAGCGTATTGGCCAGCGTGCCGATGAATATTTACTACGACTCCATCACAGCCACTTTCTCCCGCTGCTCGGAAAGCGGCTTGAATACGGCCGTTCAAGAAGCGCAAACCAAGAAACCATCTACCACAAACAGCAACACCGGCTGCAGACCGTTAAGTTAAGCATTGGGGGAAGTGCAGGCTGCTTCGCGCCCGTTGAAATATTCCGCAGCGCCGTTATCAAAAAAATAATGCAAAATCGCCTGTGCCGCCACTTGGTCGAGCACGGGCTTTTGCTTTTTGCCGAACACGGCGGCTTCGCGCAGCAATTCTTCGGCATATACGGACGACAGGCGTTCGTCTACCCAATAAACGGGTTTGCCGAACCGCCCGTGCAGCCTGCGCCCGAATTGGCGCGCCAAACGGGTCATTTCGTGTTCCGTGCCGTCAATATGCGTGGGCAGCCCCACCACCAGGTATTCAGGCTGCCATTCTTTTATCAGTTGGGCGATTTTGGCAAATTTTTCATCGTTGCCCGCACCGGACACCGTACATATCGGATGGGCAATGTGCAGGCTGCTTTCGCCCTGTGCCACGCCAATGCGCACCTTGCCGAAATCAAACGCCAAGCAACACCCCTGCTTCGGTATTTCAAGCATTGCCGCCCTCCCCCATCAAATGCGCCGCATCCACGCCCAATTTGCCCAACGCGGCGTTATAGCGTTCCTCAATCGGCGTGTCGAACAAAATCCCCATGTCCGCAGGCGCCACCAGCCAAGCATTTTGCGCCAGTTCGCGTTCCAACTGCCCGGCCGACCACTGCGAACAGCCAATCGTCAAAATCGCCGCGTCAATCGCCTCATCCTTCGCCAAGCCGTCAATAATATCGCGCGATGTGGTCAATGCCAGCGAATCATTGATGTGCAGGCTGCTTTCCCATTCGCCCGTCGGCGTGTGCAGCACAAAACCGCGTTCCGGCTGGACAGGGCCGCCCATCATCACAAACTGCCCCTGCAATTTCTCCGGCGTCGGCTTACCGATGGCCGCAAACACAATTTCCATATTCACCGGCGAAGGCTTATTAACAATCAGCCCCAGCGCGCCCGATTCGCCATGTTCGCAAAGATACACCACGCTTTGATGGAAAACCGAATCGTTGTCCAGCGAAGGCATGGCAAGCAAAAAATGATGGCTTAAATTCATGGCTACTCATTTCCAAAATCAAACTTAACGTACCCAATATGGCGCATTTGCCGTATTTTACAAGACCGAAGCCAATATTAACGCACCATATCATTACACCGCAAAACAATAAACCGCCATATTAACATTGTGATATGATTCGGTAATGTGTTATTATCAGCCTTTAATATTCCAAATATTATTCCCAACCATTGACGAAAGCAAAATATGAAAAAAGAAATACAGGCCATTCGTTTGGCCAACTTCCGCCAGCTCATCAAAGAAGCGGGCAACATCAGCAAACTCGCCCATTTATGCGGCTATAAGAAACCGGTGTATTTTTATCAGATTAACGCGCAAAAAGAGAAACCGAACGGCCAAACCATGGGCATCGGTAATGCAATGGCGCGCAAATTGGAAGCCGGCATGAACAAACCCGAAGGCTGGTTGAGCCAAGAGCACCACAGCACACCGAAAACCAATTTTGCATCGGCATCCAATGAAAAAAGCGGCCTGCACACCATTACCCTGGCCTGGACGGGCGCATCGGGAATGCCTTACGGCATGCGCCTGCTGGAAGTGCTGCTGGGCATGGGGCACACCGTTTATTTGGTGTATTCGCAGGCTGCACAGGTTGTGGCGCAGCAGGAGTTAGATTTCGCCCTGCCCTCATCGCCGCAGGCTGCCCGCGAAACCTTGTGCCAAAAATTCCAGTGCAAACCGGAACAGCTGCACGTTTTCGGCAGCCAGGAATGGTTTGCACCCATCGCGTCGGGCAACGCCACGGCAGATGCGATGATTGTCTGCCCCGCCAGCATGGGCAGCATTGCCGCGATTGCGCACGGCACGGCAGACACCTTACTCGAACGCGCTGCCGATGTCGCCATTAAAGAGCGCCGCCCCTTAATTCTGGTGCCGCGCGAAGCACCGCTTTCCGCTTTGCATTTGGAAAATTTATTGAAACTGGCGCAACTGGGCTGCACCATTCTGCCGCCCGCCGCCGGTTTCTACAACAAACCGCAATCGGTGGACGATATGGTGGACTTTGTCGTCGCCCGCATTTTGGACCAACTGCGCCTGCCGCACCAACTCATGCCCCAATGGGGCGGATAAATGGAAGGGCTGTATGAATTGGTGGCTTTGCTGGTGCGCTTTATCACCTGGCTTTTGAGCCTATTGCCTACAAGCAAGCCCTAATTCTCTCGGACAGCTTGCAAGCAGCGCCGTTTGGTTTATAATCAAAACCGCAGGAAACTGCATTTTCTTTCTACTTTACCTATACAAAGGAAGTTATCATGAAAAAAACATTCGCAGTAATGGCAGCCGTTCTGATGTGTCAAGCCGCATTTGCAGAAGGTATCAAAGCTGGCGAGGCTTATGCTTACCCTACCCTGCCTAACATGACGCAAGGCGGTATTTTTGTGAGCTTGACCAACACTGATGCACAAGACAACAAATTGGTTGGTGCCTCCGTTAACAAAAACGTGGCGCAAACCACCGAGCTGCATACGCACGTGAATGAAAACGGCGTGATGAAAATGCGCGAAGTGCAAGGCGGTATTCCTTTGCCAGCTGGCCAAACCCAAGAGCTGAAACGCGGCGGTTACCATGTGATGGTATTCGGTTTGGCGAAACCATTGCGCGTGGGCGACAAATTCCCAGTAACCCTGAAATTCCAAAACGGCAAACCGCAAACCGTTACCGTTACCGTGCGTGAAATGTCCCATAATCACGGCGGTCACGACCACGGTGCGCAACCTCACCAACACTAATTTTAGTATGTAATATCAGTTGCCAAACAAAGTGCAGGCTGCTTTTGACACGTTCAAAGCAGCCTGCACTTTATTTTGCGGCTTATTTTTTCCAATAACCCGGCGTGAACAGAATAAACACCGTGAAAATTTCCAAGCGCCCCAACAGCATAACGCTGGTCAGCAGCCATTTCTGCACGGCGGACAATTCCGCATAATTATGCGCCGGCCCCACGGAACCCAAACCCGGCCCGGCATTGGTAATGCAGGCAACCACCGCCGTCAATGCCGTCATAAAGTCCAGTTGCGCCATCATCAGCATAAACGTGAACACGACCACCGTCATAAAATAAACGAAAATAAACGCCATAATCGCCATAGCCAAACGTTCGTTCAGGCTGCGACCGTTCACTTTCACCGTAAACACAGCATTCGGGTGTTGCAACAGAATCGTTTCGCGCAACGTGAATTTCGCCAACGCAATGGCACGCGCCAATTTGATACCGCCGCCCATCGAACCCGTATTGGCCAAAATATTCGACAGAAAAAACATCCACAGCGACACAATCAGCGGCCACGCGCCGAAATCCGCATTGGAAAAACCGCTGGCCAAACCAATCGACACATAATTGAAGCTCACATAACGGAATGCGTCGTCCAAGCTATAAAAACCTTTGAAATACAGATACAGGCTGGCCGCCCAAATACTGCCGACCAACAGCAGCAGCATGATGCGGACTTCTTCGTCCTGCCAATAATGGCGCAGGCTTTTTTGGCGCAATGCGGCAAAATGGTTGGCAAAATTGATGCCGCCAGCAATCGTTGCCAAAATAATCACCCATTCAATCAAAGGCGAATCAAAATAAGCGATACTGTCGTCGTGCGTGGAAAAGCCGCCCAACGAAAAGGTGGACATGGCGTGGCACAGCGCATCAAACCACGTCATTCCGGCTTCGTACAGCGCGATAAAAACCAGCCCCGTCGCCACCAAATACAGCAGCCACAGCCGTTTGGCCGTTTGCGAAATGCGCGGTGCCATTTTGTTGTCTTTTTCTATGCCAGGGATTTCCGCTTTGAAAAGCTGCGTGCCCCCCACACCCAGCATGGGCAACACGGCCACGGCCAGCACGATAATCCCCATGCCGCCCAGCCAGTTGAGCATGTGCCGCCAGAAATTCAGCGAGGGCGGGATATTGTCCAGCCCCCTTATCACCGTTGCACCCGTGGTGGTCAGCCCGCTCATCGCCTCAAAAAAGGCATCGGTAAACGATAATTCTTCAAAATAAAAATACAGCGGCATGGAAGCAATGGCGGCAAATCCGAGCCACAGCATGGTCACCAGCGCGAAACCGTCGCGCGGGCGCAGTTCACGGTTGTATTTGCGCGTCAGAAACCAAACCAGCGACGACAGCAAAACCGTAATCTCGCCCGTACTGCTGAACACCCAAAAAGCACCGTCATCGTGCACATACGACATCGCGCTGGGGAAAAACAGCATGAAGGCAAAGAACAGCCCCAGCTTGGAAAGAATATGGATGGTGGGAATAATTTTCTGCATAATCCAGCACAAAGTGCAGGCTGCTTTATGCGCTTCGTCAAAAGCAGCCTGCACTTTCAAAACCAATCAAGTCAAGGGCGGATTTTGCCACATTCCCCGAACATACCGCAAACCCAATTCGTCGGGCGGGGATAAAGCGTGGCAAAATTTGCTATTCGCGGTATTTGTAGCTACAATTCCGCTGTTATGCTGTTTGAGTCGCCTGCTTCACATTTAATGCGACGGCTGTTTTTAACCCATATGAGAGAAGGAAGACTTATGTCCCAAACCTACAATTCTGTTAATGATGCAGACCCTATTGAAACACAAGAGTGGTTGGACGCATTAAGTTCGGTATTGAAAAACGAAGGCCCCGAGCGTGCCCATTTCATCCTTGAAAACTTGGTGAAATACACCCGCCGCCGCGGCGTGCACCTGCCGTTTGCCGCAACGACTGCTTATCTGAACACCATTCCCGTAGGTAAAGAGCAAAAATCGCCCGGCAACCACGAATTGGAACACCGCATCCGTTCCGCCATCCGCTGGAATGCTGCCGCCATGGTGATCCGCGCCGGTAAAAAAGATTTGGAATTGGGCGGCCACATTGCCTCTTTCGCATCTTCCGCTACTCTCTATGACGTGGGTTTCAACCATTTCTGGCGCGCCAAAAATGAAGCTACCGGCGAAGAAGGCGACTTGATTTATATTCAAGGTCACTCCGCACCCGGCGTTTATGCACGCGCCTTTGTGGAAGGCCGCCTGAGCGAAGACCAGCTGAACAATTTCCGCCAAGAAGTTGGTGGCAACGGCTTGCCGTCTTACCCGCACCCTCACCTGCTGCCTGATTTCTGGCAGTTCCCTACCGTATCCATGGGCTTGGGCCCGCTGATGGCGATCTACCAAGCGCGCTTCCTGAAATACTTGGAATCTCGTGGCCTGGCCAAAACCAAAGGCCGCAAAGTATGGTGCTTCTGCGGCGACGGCGAGATGGACGAGCCGGAAAGCCAAGGCGCCATTGCGCTGGCTGCCCGCGAAGGCTTGGACAACCTAATCTTTGTAATCAACTGCAACCTGCAGCGTTTGGACGGTCCGGTACGCGGTAACGGCAAAATCATCCAAGAATTGGAAGGCAATTTCCGCGGTGCAGGCTGGAATGTGTTGAAAGTGATTTGGGGCAGCCGCTGGGACGGCCTCTTGGCACGCGACACCAACAACGCCCTGAAACAACGCATGGAAGAATGCTTGGACGGCGACTACCAAACTTTCAAATCCAAAGACGGTGCATACGTTCGCGAACACTTCTTCAACACACCTGAACTGAAAGCCCTCGTGGCCGATATGTCGGACGACGAAATCTGGGCCTTAAACCGCGGCGGTCACGACCCGCACAAAGTTTATGCTGCTTATTATGAAGCCGTAAACAACGCCGACGGCCGCCCAACTGTAATCTTGGCCAAAACCATCAAAGGTTATGGCATGGGTCAGTCCGGCGAGGGCCAAAACGTTGCCCACCAAGCCAAAAAAATGGACGTGAAGTCGCTCAAACAATTCCGCGACCGCTTCGGTATTCAGGTAACCGACGAGCAAATCGACAGTGGTGACCTGCCCTACTTCCGCTTTGCCGAAGACAGCCCGGAAATGCAATACCTGCGCGAACGCCGCAATGCTTTGGGCGGCTACCTGCCTGCACGCCATCCAAACAATGAAGCCCTGCCGATTCCGGCTCTGGAAACCTTCGATGCTCAGCTGCAATCCAGCGGCGAGCGCGAATTCTCCACCACCATGGCTTTCGTACGCATTTTGGCTGCATTGTTGAAAGACAAACAAATCGGTCGCCGTATCGTGCCGATTGTTCCTGATGAAAGCCGTACCTTCGGTATGGAAGGCATGTTCCGCCAATACGGCATTTGGAACCCGAAAGGCCAGCAATACACCCCGCAAGACAAAGACCAACTGATGTTCTATAAAGAATCCGTTGACGGTCAAATTCTGCAAGAAGGCATTAACGAACCCGGCGCAATGGCAGACTGGATTGCCGTGGCAACCTCTTATGCCAACAACCGCTATGCAATGATTCCGTTCTACATTTACTACTCCATGTTCGGTTTCCAACGTGTCGGCGATTTGGCTTGGGCTGCCGGCGATATGCACGCACGCGGCTTCCTTTTGGGCGGCACCGCAGGCCGCACTACCCTGAACGGCGAAGGCCTGCAACACGAAGACGGCCATAGCCAGCTGCAAGCCGACCTGATTCCGAACTGCGTCAGCTACGACCCCACCTTCCAATACGAAGTGGCTGTAATCGTACACAACGGTTTGGAACGCATGTATATGAATAATGAGGACGTATTCTTCTACATCACCCTGATGAACGAAAACTACGCCCACCCAGCCATGCCCCAACGCAAAGGCATTGAGCAGGAAATCCTCAAAGGCATGTACTTGTTCCGCGAAGGCGGCAAAGGCGACAAACGCGTTCAGTTGATGGGCTCCGGCACCATCCTGCAAGAAGTGATCCACGCTGCCGATTTGCTGAAAAACGATTTCGGCGTGGAAGCCGACATTTGGTCTTGCCCTTCATTCAACCTGCTGCACCGCGAAGCCATCGAAACCGACCGTTGGAACCGCCTGCATCCGGCTGCCGAGCAAAAACTGCCTTTCGTTACCCAGCAGCTGCAAGGCCATGCCGGCCCGGTTGTCGCCGCTACCGACTACATCCGCAGCTTTGCCGACCGCATCCGCGCCTACATTCCTAAAGAAAACGGCGACTATGTGGTACTCGGCACCGACGGTTTCGGCCGCTCCGACAGCCGCGCCAACCTGCGCAGCTTCTTCGAAGTAGACCGCTACCATGTGGCTGTGGCCGCGCTGGATGCTTTGGCCAAACAGGGCAAAGTGGGCAAAGACGTGGTACAGAAAGCCATCGAGAAATACGGCGTTCAAACCGAAGTTGCCCCTAGCTGGAAACGCTAATGCACAATGTGCAGGCTGCTTTGTACTGCTGAAAAAGCAGCCTGCACCTTCCCAAAATACAGAAAGAAAAAGAATCCGATTACTATGAGTACAGTTGAAATCAAAGTCCCCGATATCGGCGGACACGAAAATGTAGATATTATTGCCGTGGAAGTCAAAGCCGGCGACACCATCGCGCTGGACGACACCCTGATTACCTTGGAAACCGATAAAGCCACCATGGACGTACCTGCAGATGCGGCCGGCGTGGTGAAAGAAGTGAAAGTACAAGTGGGCGGCAAAGTTTCCGAAGGCGATGTGATTGCGCTGGTGGAAGTGGCCGGTGCTGCCGCTGCTACTGCACCTGCTGCGGAAACGGCTTCTGCCGCTGCGGCTCCTGCACCCGTGCAGGCTGCTCCTGCTGCTGCGGGCGGTGTGGAAAAAGTTGTTGTGCCCGATATTGGCGGCCACGAAAATGTTGATGTGATTGCCGTAGAAGTGAAAGTGGGCGACACCGTGGCCGTGGACGACACACTGATTACTCTGGAAACCGATAAAGCCACAATGGACGTGCCCAGCACCGCTGCCGGTACGGTTACCGCCGTACACATCAAAGTGGGCGACAAAGTGTCCGAAGGCGCACTGATTATTGAAGTGGCCAGTTCCGGCGCTGCGGCTGCTCCTGCTCCGGCACCACAAGCTGCCGCTCCTGCCCCTGCCCCTGTGCAGGCTGCTCCTGCCGCACCCGCACCGACTGCCCAAACACCTGTTGCCTCCGGTGTGGCCGCAGCATACGGCACTATCAACGAAGAAGGCTTCGCTAAGGCACACGCAGGTCCGTCCACCCGCAAATTGGCGCGTGAACTGGGCGTGGATTTGAGCTTGGTGAAAGGTTCCGGCCAAAAAGGCCGCATCACGGCCGAAGACGTGAAATCTTTTGTAAAAGGCGTGATGCAAAACGGCGGCGCAACCGCTTCTTCTGCCTCCGCAGGCGCATCGTTGGGCGGCGGCTTGGACTTGCTGCCATGGCCGAAAGTGGATTTCAGCAAGTTCGGCGAAATCGAAGTCAAAGAACTGTCGCGCATCAAAAAAATCTCCGGCCAAAACCTGTCGCGCAACTGGGTGGTGATTCCGCACGTTACCGTGCACGAAGATGCCGACATGACCGAGCTGGAAGAATTCCGCAAAGTGTTGAACAAAGAATGGGAAAAAGCAGGCGTGAAAGTATCGCCGCTGGCCTTCATCATCAAAGCGTCTGTGAGCGCGCTGAAAGCCTTCCCCGAATTCAATGCGTCTTTGGACGGCGACAACCTGGTATTGAAAAAATACTACAACATCGGCTTTGCGGCAGACACGCCAAACGGTTTGGTCGTTCCTGTGATTAAAGACGTGGACAAAAAAGGCTTGAAAGAAATCAGCCAAGAATTGACCGAGTTGAGCAAAAAAGCACGCGAAGGCAAATTGAAACCGCAGGAAATGCAAGGCGCATGCTTCACCATTTCCAGCTTGGGCGGCATTGGCGGCACCGGCTTCACGCCGATTGTGAATGCACCGGAAGTGGCTATTTTGGGCGTGTGCAAATCGCAAATCAAACCGGTTTGGAACGGCAGCGCGTTTGAGCCACGCTTGATGTGCCCATTGAGCTTGTCGTTCGACCACCGCGTGATTGACGGCGCGGCTGGTATGCGCTTCACCGTGTTCTTGGCGAACTTGCTCAAAGACTTCCGCCGCGTGTCTTTGTAATCCGCTGAGCATTATAAAAGCAGCCTGCACTTTGTTTTCACGAGTGCAGGCTGCTTTTTAACGTGCCGAATTCAAATAAAATAGTTATAAATCATACGCATAATCCACCACCAGCGGTGCGTGGTCGGAGAATTTCACGTCTTTATACACATGCGCCGACTGCATGGCCTGTGCCAACTGCGGCGTTACCATTTGGTAATCAATCCGCCAACCGACATCTTTGGCATACGCTTGGCCGCGGTTGCTCCACCATGTATAGCCCGCCACTTCGGGATACAGCGTCCGCCAAGCGTCCACCCAGCCGAGTTCTCCGATGACCTTGCCGATCCATGCGCGCTCTTCGGGCAAAAAGCCTGAATTTTTCTGATTGCCCTTCCAGTTTTTGATATCGATATTCTGGTGCGCGATGTTCCAGTCGCCGCACACCACCACGTCGCGCCCGCTGGCTTTCAGCTCCGCCAAGATTGGGTAAAACGCATCCAAAAATTTGTATTTGTAGGCTTGGCGCTCTTCCGCGCTGGTGCCGCTGGGCAGATACAGCGAAATCACACTCAAATTGCCGAAATCAGCACGGACAAAGCGGCCTTCCTGATCGAATTGCTCCAGCCCCAATCCGATGTGCACCGCATCGGGCGTGCGTTTGCTGTAAATGGCCACGCCGCTGTAACCGCGTTTTTGGGCGCAATGCCACACGCCATGCATGCCGTGCGGGTTTTTCATATCGTCCGCCAAATCGGCTTCCTGCGCCTTCAATTCCTGCACGCAGACAATATCTGCGCCGGATTGCGCCATGTAGTCCAAAAAGCCTTTTTTATAGGCCGAACGGATGCCGTTCACATTTGCCGAGATAATTCGCATGTTGCTGCCTTTGTGGGTTAAATCAAAAGGACGGTATTGTAATGGCTTTTGGCCCGAAGCAGAAAAGATAATGTGCAGGCTGCTTTTTCATCGTTTTGAAAGCAGCCTGCACTTTATCCGAGCAACTGCAACAGCCAGCCGCCAATACCCGAAGCCGCCACTGCCGCCAGCACCGTCGTCAGCATGGAAAAGCGGGCGGCCATCAGCAGCGCCACCGCCAAAGCAAACAGCTCGTGTGGTTTGTGCGATACGAAATACGGCGCAATCACGGAAATGAGGACGCAACCCGGCGCGGCTTCCATCATCTGCTTGGCGCGCGGGCTTAACGTGCGGTTGCGCAGGGCGAAATAGCCGATTAGGCGCGTGCTGTAGGTAACGCAGAGCATGCCGATAATCGTGAGGAAAGATGCCCAACTAATCATGCGCCGCTCCTTTGGCCGGGGCGAAATAGGCATAAACCAGCCCTGCCAGCGAGCCGACGACAACGTACCAGCCCGTGTTCGGTGCCGCCAGATAAGTGCAGGCTGCCGCCAACAGGCTGACCAGCCACGGGCGCGCCGCAAACCAACCGCGCCACATGCCGCGCAGCAGCACCAGGAACACCGCCGGAAACGCCATGCCAAATCCGAAGCGTCCCACATCGCCCAGCATGGGTGCCAGCGATGCGCCCAAAAAGCCGAAGCACACCCACACGGCATACAGCGATGCCGCCGTGCCCATGTAATATTCGTAATTGAGACGTGCAGGCTGCTTTTGGGCGTGTTTTTGGCTGTCGGCAATGCCCATCGCCCAGCTTTCATCCGTCATCATGAACAAGGCCGGCAGCACTTTGCGCAACGGCAGGTGGCGCAGCAGCGGCGCCATGGCTGCCCCCATCAGGATATGGCGGCTGTTAATCATGGCCGTGGTGGCGATAATCAGCAGCACGGGCAGCGGCGAAGTCCACAAATTCACGGCGGCAAACTCCGAACCGCCGGCGAAATTCAGCCCCATCATCACCGTTTCCAGAGCGCTCATGCCTTTCTGCCGCGCCTGTGCGCCCAAAATCAACGCAAACGGCACGGCTCCCAATATTATCGGCAGCGATTCCCGAAGGCCGCGCTTAAATTCGGTATGTGTCAAAAAATGTCGCATTTTCATCTTTCATGTTTTTTTCTTTTGCAGCATGGCCAACAAATTCTGCGTATATTGCAAGCCCTCTTCCTGCCCCACGCGCGTGTTGTCGCCTTTTCGCCCGAAAAAGGCCAATTCCTGCTGCGGCATTTCGCCAATGAAACGGCTCGGTTCGGGGAATTGCCAGTTGCCCATGCGTTTGCGTTTGCGGCAATACGTCAGCGTCAGCTCCTGCTTGGCGCGCGTAATCCCCACATACATCAACCGCCGCTCTTCTTCCAAACCGCCCTCTTCCACGCTGTCGGCGTGCGGCAGGATGCCTTCCTCGCAACCGACCAAATAGACAAACGGATATTCCAAACCTTTGGACGCATGCAGTGTGGACAGTTTCACTGCATCGATTTCCTCGCCGTTGCGCCCTTCCAAGAGCGTCATCAGCGCGATGGTCTGCGTCAAATCCACCAAGCTGCGCTCGCCCTCTTCGCCTTTGCGTGCCAGCCAGTCGCACAATTCCTGCACGTTGCGCCAGCGGTTTTCCGCCATTTTGCTGTTGTTGTCGCTCATGGCCAGCAGGTGGTTTTCGTAATCGATGTCTTTGAGCAAATCCTGAATCGTCGCGCCCGCATCGTCTTCCTGCGCGCGGCGGCCGTAATCGTGCAGCAGCGCCATAAACTGCTGCAACGATTCGCGGCTTTTGCCGGACAATGCGGTCAGCGCGTGCAGGCTGCCTGCGGCCTCAAACAGGCTGCATTCGTGCTGCTTGGCATAATCGTTCAATTTGCCCAGCGTGGTATCACCGATGCCGCGTTTGGGCGTGGTGGCCGCGCGCAAAAAGGCCGGGTCGTCGTTCGGGTTCGCCAGCACGCGCATATACGCCAGTACGTCTTTGATTTCGGCTTTGTCGTAAAAACTCTGCCCGCCCGAAATCGTGTAGGCGATATGGGCGGCGCGCAGTGCCTGCTCGAAAATCCGCGCCTGGTGGTTGCTGCGGTAGAGCACGGCAAAATCGGCATATTTCGCGCCGTGAATGCGTTTTTGCTGGTAAATCTGCTGGGCGACATATTCCGCTTCGCGCTGTTCGTCGTCGCACACCACAATGCGCACGGGATTGCCTTCCCCCAGCTGCGACCACAGGGTTTTGGGGAACAGTTTCGGATTGTTGGTGATCATTTGGTTGGCAATTCGCAAAATCCGCGCGGTGGAACGGTAATTCTGTTCCAGCTTAATCATTTTGAGCTGCGGATAATCCTCTTGCAGGCGGCGCAGGTTTTCCATGTTCGCGCCGCGCCAGGCATAAATGCTTTGGTCGTCGTCGCCCACCGCCGTGAACTGCCCTTCCAATCCGGCCAAACAGCGCAGCAGCGCGTATTGGCAGGCGTTGGTGTCTTGGCATTCGTCCACCAGCAGGTAACGCAGCCGCTGCTGCCATTTCAGGCGGATGTCGCTGTGCTCCTGCAACAGCAGCACAGGCAGGCGGATTAAGTCGTCAAAATCCACGGCTTGATAATGCAGCAGGGTTTCCTGATAAGCAGCATAAACCTGCGCGGTTTGCCGTTCCCAATCGTCGGAAGCAGCCTGCACGGCATCTTCCGGCGTCTGCAAGCGGTTTTTCCACAACGAAATCTGGTGCTGCGCCTTAAACACTGGCTCTCGCCCCGAGCTGCCCAAAATCTCCGTCAGGATTTTCTGGCTATCCGAAGCGTCCAGCACCGAAAAATTGCGTTTATAGCCCACCGATGGCGCATCTTCGCGCAAAATCCGCATGCCCAGCGAATGGAAGGTGGAAATGGTCAGCCCGCGCGTCTGCTCCTTGCCCAGGCGGTGGGCAATGCGCTCCTGCATTTCGTTGGCGGCCTTGTTGGTGAACGTGATGGCGGCAATATGGTAAGGCTTATAGCCGCAGCGCGTAATCATGTGGACGATTTTTTCGATAATCACACGCGTTTTGCCGCTGCCCGCCCCCGCAAGGACAAACAGCGGCCCGCCCAAATATTCGACCGCCTCTTGCTGCGGTGGATTCAGTTTCATAATCTTTTCCGTGTCTTGACGATGTGCAGGCTGCTTTTGCGCCGCAAATTGTAGCAAAATTATCCTTCAGCAAACACAATCGGCGTTATCAAAAAATCCGAAGCATGCTCATGCCCGTTTTGGCGTTTGTTTTATCGGCGTATTTTATGCGGCCGCCGTTCCAAAAGCAGCCTGCACCCCGCTAACCGCCGTGAAAAATCTATACAAACAAATTTCTTTACGTTATATTGCAATTTGTCGGTTTCGCAATACCGAATAACAGCCCGACCGCAAAAATCTTTGAAGGTTCACCCCCACCAACGTCCCGATTTGCAAACAGGAGAATACCCATGACACAAGCTGCCGAACGCATTTTGCACGCAGGTTTACACAGTAAAATCATGACCGCCGAACAGGCGGCCGAATTCATCTGCGACGGCATGACATTGGCCGTATCCGGCTTCACCGGCGCAGGCTACCCCAAAGCACTGCCCACCGCCATTGCTGAAAGAGCCAAAGTTGAACACGCCGCCGGACGGCCGTTCAGCGTCGGCGTCATCACCGGTGCCTCCACCGCGCCCGAATGCGACGGCGTATTGGCCGCCGCCAACGCCATCCGCTTCCGCAGCCCCTTCCAATCCGACCCCACCCTGCGCAATAACATCAACGCCGGCAACATCGCCTATCAGGATATGCACCTGTCGCATGTCGAGCAACAAATGCGCCAAGGTTTTTACGGCCAATTCGATTTCGCCATCATCGAAGCCAGCGCCATTACAGAAGACGGAAAAATCATTCCTGCAATGGGCATCGGACACGCCAACGAAGCAGTTAAAGTTGCCCAAAAAATCATCATTGAAATCAACCTGGCGCAAAATATCAAACTGAACGGCATGCACGATGTCCAAGCCGACATCGGCACGCCTCCGTTCCGCAAACCCATCAACATCCTCCATCCGTTCGACCGCATCGGCGTACCTTATATCGACTGCGATTTGGACAAAATCGTCGCCATCGTCTTCACGGATGCCGGCGACCGCAACAGCAAATTTGCCGAACCGGACGAAATGTCCAAACGCATTGCCGCGCAAATTATCGATTTCTTCAGCCACGAAGTAAAAGCCGGCCGCCTGCCGAAAAACCTGCTGCCGCTGCAATCCGGCGTGGGCAACGTGGCCAATGCCGTGCTGGCCGGCCTGATGGATTCGCCGTTCGACGATTTGCTGGGCTACACGGAAGTGCTGCAAGACGGCATGCTGGATTTGATTATTGCCGGCAAAATGAAATGCGCTTCGGCCACCGCCCTGTCGTTCAGCCCCGACGCGCTGCAACGCTTTAACGACAACATCGACTTTTTGCGCGACAAAATTGTGCTGCGGCCGATGGAGTTTACCAACAGCCCCGAAGTCATCCGCCGCTTGGGCGTGATCGGCATGAACGCCATGATTGAAGCCGACCTGTACGGCAACGTGAATTCAACGCACATCATGGGCACCAAAATGATGAACGGCATCGGCGGTTCGGGCGACTTCACGCGCAATGCCTTCTTCTCGTTCTTCGTATCGCCTTCCGTGGCGAAAGACGGCGCGATTTCCTGCATTGTGCCGATGGTATCGCACCACGACCACACCGAACACGACGTGATGTTCATCGTTACCGAGCAAGGCATGGCCGACCTGCGCGGCAAATCGCCCCGCCAACGCGCACGCCTCATCATCGACAACTGCGCGCACCCTGATTACCGCGACCAACTGCACGACTATTTCGACCGCGCAGAAAAAGCGGGCGGCCTGCACACGCCGCATTTGCTGAACGAAGCCTTGTCTTGGCACCAACGCTTCGTGGAAACCGGCGATATGCGAGTGAAATAATCCCGCCAATATCACCCCACTGAAAAAGCAGCCTGCACATTCCATATCAAGAAGTGCAGACTGCTTTTTCGATGCCGTGCGGACCGTTTAAAAGCAGCCTGCACATCGTTTTACCCTTATTCATCAAAAAAGCCCGAAACGTATCAAACACGTTTCAGGCTGTTTTTAGGAATATCTGCACCAGATGAATATCACCGCACAGATAATCGATTGACAATCAAAGAAAACTTGGCGCACCCGACTGGGTTCGAACCAGCGACCTTCGGCTTCGGAAACCGACACTCTTCCAACTGAGCTACGGGTACAAGTGCGAAAGGCGTAAGCATACAGCAAAAATGGCTTTTCGCAAACTAAAAAAAGCAGCCTGCACCGCAAAAGCGAATTCCGCACGGCACAAATATTTGATACAAACCAAACTTATCAACTTGGAAAGCCTACGCAAATTCAGTATAATCACGCAAATTATTGTTAGAATATTTTAACAAGCGACAATACACCTCTTCTCACCACTATCAAATCTGACGAGGCAACTCAATGAAATTATTTAAAAAGAACACAAAAGGTTCTGCTTTGACCACCGTTATCGGCGGTGTCGTCATCGTATTGGCCGTATTGTTTTTACTGGTTAAGCTGGCCGGCAGCGGCTATTACAGCGATGTTTCCGACGACACGTCCAGCGCCACCGAAACACGCATTATGCCCAGCGGACGCTTGGTTGAAGGCGACGGCACCGAGCCCGGCCAACGCACCGGCAAACAGGTTTTCGACAAAGTCTGCGTACAATGTCACGCAGCCGACAGCACCATCGCCTTTGCACCTAAAATCACGCACAATGACCAATGGGCAGCGCGCATCGCACAAGGTGTAAATGTGCTGGTTGAGCACGCAGTCAAAGGTTTCAGCGGCGCAGATGGCGGCGTGATGCCGGCCAAAGGCGGCGACCAAACTCTGACTGATGAAGAAGTGGCGCGCGCCGTTGCCTATATGGCCAACCAATCCGGTGCCCATTTTGACGAATCCGGCACTGCCGGCAATAATGCTGCGGCTGCCTCTGGCGCAGCGGCTTCTGGTGCTGCTGCCGCTTCAGGAACTGCGGCAAGTGCTTCTGCGGCGGGTGGCGACAGCAAACCTGCAGATACGGCAGCAGCAAACGGTCGCGGCAAAGAGCTGTTTGAGAAATCTTGTGCAGCCTGCCACGGAGCCACCGCCGCCATTCCGTTCGCACCCAAAGTAACCAACCGTGAAGACTGGGCGCCGCGCATCAAACAAGGCGAAGAAACCCTGTTCAAACACGCGATTGAAGGCCTGACCAATCCGAAAGGCGGCGTGATGCCACCTAAAGGCGGTTCTTCTTTGAGCGACGATGAAATCAAAGACGTTGTCCGCTACATGGTTCAACAATCCGGCGGCTAGTCCGACCAAACAAAACAGCATCTTGAAATAATCAAGATGCTGTTTTTTCGTCTATTAAAAGCAGCCTGCACTATGCCGATTCGGAAAACTGCTCGGTCGCATCCAGCAATGCTTGGGCAATGGCAGGTTCAAATGCAGAATGCCCTGCCTGAACAATCCGCAACTCAGCTTCAGGGAATGCCTGCTTCAAATCAAAAGCAGCCTGCACCGGCGTACACATATCATAGCGGCCTTGCACGATAATGGTCGGAATATGGCGTATTTTGTCCATGTTTTGCAGCAGCGCGCGCTCATTATCCAGCCAACAACGATGGGTGAAATAATGATTTTCTATCCGCGCAATCGCCAAAGCCGCTTCGCCATCATTATATTCATCCACTGCTTCCTGATTATGCGCCAAATGAATGATATGGCTCTCCCACTTGGCCCAAGCCGATGCTGCAGCCAGCATTTCTTCCCGATTCGGATTGTCCGGTCGCATTAAATGGCGATACGCAGCAACCAAATCATGACGCTGCCCTTCGGGAACAAAATCTTGAAATTCGGGCCAATATTCGGGGAAAACGGCATTCGCACCAAAACGGCAAATCCAGTCGTATTCCTGCTGCCGCCCCAAGAAAATGCCGCGCAAAATCAGTTCAGTCACACGATGAGGATAGGTTTGCGCATACGCCAATGCGAGAGTACTGCCCCAAGAGCCGCCAAATACCAACCATTGCTCAATCCCCAGAAATTCCCGAATACGCTCGATATCATCCACCAAATCCCACGTGGTATTCTCCTCAATACACGCGTAAGGCAACGAGCGGCCTGCTCCGCGCTGGTCAATCAACACGATTTGGTAACGCTCCGGATTGAAAAAACCGCGATGCAGCGGACTGCAACCGCCTCCCGGGCCACCGTGCAGGAAAATCACCGGTTTGCCTTGCGGATTGCCTGAAACTTCATAATAAATCTGATGGATTGGCGAAACAGCCAAATGACCGGATTGATAAGGTTCTTGAATTTGATACATGAATATTCCTCCCACAAACACAAAAAAGGCCGCCCGATCAACATCAGGCAGCCTGCATATTTATATCATCATTATTGTGCCGCTGCAGCAGCAACGACAACAGTAATTGTAGCAACCGCATCAGCATGCAATGCCACTTCAACTGTGTATTCGCCAACTGCTTTGAACGGACCTTCCGGCAAGCGCACATTAGCTTTTACCACTTCGATACCGTTCGCTTTAATGGCATCTGCGATATCAGCATTGGTAACAGAACCGAACAAACGGCCGTCCACACCTGCTTTTTGCGAAATTGTGATGGTTTGACCGTCCAATTTGGCTTGGCGTGCTTGCGCATCTGCCAATACTGCGGCCTGTTTCGCTTCCAATTCTGCGCGACGCTCTTCAAACTCTTTCAAGTTAGCTTCAGTTGCGCGTTTTGCTTTCGCAGTAGGAATCAGAAAATTGCGTGCGTAACCGTTTTTCACAGTAACCACATCGCCCAAGTTGCCCAAACCAGCAACACGTTCCAACAAGATAATTTGCATAATGTTGTACTCCTAATTATTTGTGTTGGTCAGTATAAGGCAGCAATGCCAAAAAGCGCGCACGTTTCACGGCAACAGCCAGTTGGCGTTGGTAATGCGCTTTGGTGCCTGTAATGCGAGCGGGGATGATTTTGCCGTTTTCAGTGATGAAATCTTTCAGCAAATCGACTTGTTTGTAATCCACTTCTTGGATTTTCTCTGCCGTGAAGCGGCAGAATTTACGGCGTTTAAATGTTTGACGAGCCATGTCGTTTAACCTTTATATTCTGTAATATGTTGAATGTGCAGCATTGGGGAAAACTGTCGCATGCTTTTTTGTGTTAAAAACCCGCGAACTGTAACGGTTTCACCCGCTTTTTGCTGCCATGCTTGAGCATTTTGACCAATAATTTTGGCAGGCAATTCAAATTTTACCTGATGCCAAATTCCGTTTTCCTGCTGTCGGCTGCTGTGTTGCAACACAACGTCCAATATGGGTACGCCTGACGGACTGTATCGGACAGTGCCAACTTTATGCAAAACGGCGGTCAATACAAATTGGTTTTCCAATGATTATGCTTCGGCACTATCTTCGTTTGCGGTTTCACCTGCGATCAGGCTTTTGGATTTTTCCTCGCGCATCATTGGTGATGCTTCGGTAACCGCTGCTTTCATCTGAATGGTCAGGTGGCGCAGAATCGCATCATTAAAGCGGAAGCCTGTTTCCAATTCTTCAACGGTTGCAGGTGTTGCTTCAATGTTCATCAGCACATAGTGCGCTTTGTGGATTTTGTTGATTGGGTAAGCCAACTGGCGGCGGCCCCAGTCTTCCAAACGGTGGATTTTGCCACCGGCTTCGGTAATCATGGTTTTGTAGCGCTCCACCATTGCGTTCACTTGCTCGCTTTGGTCAGGATGCACGATAAACACGATTTCGTAATGACGCATGTTATCTCCCTTACGGTTGGTTAAAAACAGCCATCCGCCATGCGGTGCGGACAGCAAGGTTGCAAAACGCGTCATTCTAACCAATCTTCGCTTGAAAAGCAAGCGTTTTTCTGCGCTGTCAAAAGCAGCCTGCACTTTTGCATTTTACGCTGCACGGCAAAGTCGGTACAATTTGTGTTCGATTTTCGCATTTAACAAGGATATTTTATGGCACAGCACCATTCTCTGATTATTTTGGGCTCCGGGCCTGCCGGTTATTCCGCGGCGGTTTATGCGGCACGGGCGAATCTGCGCCCCGTCATCATTACCGGCATGGCGCAAGGCGGCCAGCTGATGACCACCACCGAAGTGGACAATTACCCTGCTTTCGCCGACGGCGTTCAGGGCCCTGAATTGATGGAACATTTCCTGAAACACGCCGAACGTTTCGGCACGGAAATCGTGTTCGACCAAATCCACACGGCCGATTTGCAGAACCGCCCGTTCACGCTCAAAGGCGACATGGGTGAATACACTTGCGATGCACTGATTGTCGCCACGGGCGCGTCGGCCAAATATTTGGGGCTGCCCAGCGAAGAGCAATTTGCGGGGCGCGGCGTGTCGGCATGCGCGACTTGCGACGGCTTTTTCTATAAGGGACAGGATGTGGCCGTGGTGGGCGGCGGCAATACGGCGGTGGAAGAAGCGCTGTATCTGGCCAATATCGCCAAAACGGTTACGCTGATTCACCGCCGCGACACGTTCCGCGCGGAAAAAATCATGGTGGAAAAACTGATGAAGCGTGTGGAAGAAGGCAAAATCGTGCTGAAAACCAACGCGCAAGTCGATGAAATTCTGGGCAACGACGCGGGTGTCACGGGCGTGCGCCTGCGCGCGAATGACGGCCAGTTGTCGGAAATTGCGGTGAGCGGCGTGTTTATCGCCATCGGCCACCAACCGAATACGGCGCTGTTCAAAGGCCAGCTGGATATGGACAGCACGGGCTACTTGATGACGCGCGGCGGCAACGACGGCAATGTCGGCGCCACCAATATTGAAGGCGTGTGGGCGGCCGGCGACGTGAAAGACCATGTGTACCGCCAAGCAATTACCAGCGCGGCCAGCGGCTGCCAAGCGGCTTTGGACGCGGAACGCTGGCTGGATAGTTTGGAACGGTAACGACAAAATGAGTGCAGGCTGCTTTTGGACGATGAAAAAGCAGCCTGCATTTTTATAGCGAATTAAAATCGCAATGCCACGGCGTTGGCTCGCCTTGTACCATTTTTATTTTAATCCGCTATATTTGTAACGTGCAGGCTGCTTTTTTGATGGGCTGAAACCAGTGCTGCGGGCAAGCATCGGCAGCGTGGGTATGGCGGCGCAACGCCATGCACCCGTTCAGTATGGCCCTATTTTGATGCTGGCTGCAAACAGGTGCAGGCTGCTTTTTCAGTTCCAAAAGCAGCCTGCACTTTATGGGCGCAACACATCAACCCGCCGCAGCCAGCGTTATCCACATCAGCGCCAGATAGCGTAAAAATTTTCCCAGAATCAGAAAGCACAGGCTTTGCCGCCAATTCAGACGCAGCCAGCCGGCGGCAAACGGCAGCGCGTCGCCCAGCAGCGGCAGCCACGACAGCAGCAATACGGGCGCGCCCCAACGCCGGCAATATTGCACGGTTTTTTCGGAGAAGCGGTGGCGGATTTTTTCGGGCAGCAGCCTGCCGAGCCCATACGAGAGCATGCCGCCCAAACTGTTGCCCAGCGTTGCCACTGCCAGCGCCTGCCATGCCAACGCGGGATTGCGCCACAGCACGGCCACCAAAACCGCATCGGAAGTGCCGGGCAGCAGCGTGGCGGACGTGAAGGCGGAAACGAAGAGCGCGGATAAGGATACGGTGTCGCCCATTTCAACCGCCGTTGCGCCGTATCGGCCTAAACATCCAAATCTGCCTTGTCGCCTTCCGCTTCCATCCACGCGCGGCGGGCGGCGGCTTCGCCTTTGCCCATCAGTTTCAGGAACACGTTTTCGGTGTCGCCCGCCATGTGTTCGGGAATGCGCACTTGAAGCAGCCTGCGCGTGTCGGGATACAGCGTGGTGTCTTTGAGCTGGTCGGGGTTCATTTCGCCCAAGCCTTTGAAGCGGCTGATGGAATACGCCGTTTCACGCACGTTTTCCTGTTTCAGGCGTTCGAGGATGGCGTTGAGTTCGGCTTCGTCCAGCGCGTAAAACTTGCGGGCGGGCTTGGATTTGCCCTGCGCGTTCACATCGACGCGGAACAGCGGCGGCTGGGCGACATAAATATGCCCGTTGGCGACGAGTTTGGGGAAATGGCGGTAAAACAGCGTGAGCAGCAGCACTTGGATGTGCGAGCCGTCCACGTCCGCATCCGACAGAATGGCGATTTTGCCGTAGCGCAGGCCGCCCAAATCCACATCGTCGTTTGCGCCGTGCGGGTCTACGCCGATAGCGACGGAAATATCGTGGATTTCGGCATTGCCGAAAAGCTGGTCGCGGTGCACTTCAAAGCTATTGAGCACTTTGCCGCGCAGGGGCAGGATGGCCTGGTAACTCTTGTCGCGCGCCAGTTTGGCCGAGCCGCCCGCGCTGTCGCCTTCCACCAAGAACAGTTCGTTTTCGCGGATGTCTTCGCTTTCGCAGTCGGTCAGTTTGCCGGGCAGCACCGCCACTCCGCTGCCTTTTTTCTTCTCGATTTTTTTTACGGAACGCATCCGCGCCTGCGCCTGCTTAATCGCCAAATCCGCAATTTTTTTGCCAATTTCGGTATTTTGGTTGAGCCACAGTTCCAAAGGGTCGCTGCACACGGCGGACACGAGTTTGAGCGCGTCGCGGTTGGTGAGCTTGTCTTTGGTCTGCCCTTGGAACTGCGGGTCGAGCACGCGGGCGGAGAGCACGAAGGCGGCGCGGGAGAACACGTCGTCGCTGTTGATTTTCACGCCGCGCGGCAACAGGTTGTGGTGGGCGATGAAGTTGTTCACTGCATTAAATGCAGCCTGCTTCAAGCCCGCTTCGTGCGTGCCGCCCAAGGGCGTGGGAATCAGATTGACATAGCTTTCATTGGCGCAGCTGCCCTCTTCCAGCCAAGTGAGCGCAAACGCTGCGCCTTCGCCCGCGCGGAAATCATCGTGGCTGCCGGAAATATAGTTTTCGGCGGCGAACACGGGCACGGCTTCCTGCGCGTTTTCCAGCAAATCCGCCAGATAGCTTTGCAGGCCTTGCGGATAATGCCAGGTTTGGGTAACGGGATGTGCAGGCTGCCCTTTGACATGGCGCGTGAGCGACACGGTAACGCCTTGCAGCAGCACGGCTTTGGCGCGCAGCAGGCGTTCCAGTTCGGGAATGCTGTAGGTGGGGCTTTCAAAATATTTCGGGTTCGGATAAACGCGCACTTCTGTGCCGGTGTCGCGCACGGCGCATTTGCCGATTTGCGCCAGCGGCTCGACCACATAACCATCCGCAAACACGATGCGGGAAACCTGCCCGTCGCGCTTCACGGTTACTTCCAGCCGAGAAGAGAGCGCGTTGGTCACAGACACGCCCACGCCGTGTAGGCCGCCCGAAAAGGCATACGCGCCACCGCCCGATTTTTTGTCGAACTTACCGCCGGCATGAAGCTGCGTAAACACGAGTTCCACCACGGGAATCTGCTCCACGGGGTGCAGGCCGGTGGGAATGCCGCGCCCGTTGTCGCGCACGGAAAGCGAGCCGTCCGCATGGATTTCCACGTCAATCCGCGTGGCGAAACCGCCCAATGCCTCGTCTGCCGCGTTGTCGATGACTTCCTGGCAGATATGGGTGGGGCTGTCGGTTCGGGTGTACATGCCCGGCCGTTCTTTGACCGGGTCTAGGCCTTTAAGGACTTGGATGCTGGATTCTGAATAAGCTGCGGCTGGCTTCATGGCTAAAACATTATCAAAAAGAAGGCAGATTGTAACAAAAAAGCAGTGCAGGCTGCTTTTTGCGTACGGAAAGCAGCCTGCACTCGTATTGGCGGTGCAACAAGGGTTTATTTGTCCAAACCGAATTCTTTATGCAACACGCGCGTTGCCAATTCCATGTATTTTTCGTCAATCAACACGGATACTTTGATTTCGGAAGTGGAAATCATCTGAATATTGATGTTTTCCGCCGCCAATGCGCGGAACATTTTCGATGCCACGCCTACGTGCGAACGCATGCCCAAGCCTACGATGGAAACTTTGCACACCGAATCGTCGCCGCTCACTTCGGTCGCGCCCAAGCTGTCTTTCAGGCTGTTCAGCAGTTCCAAAGTCGGCTTGCAGTCGCCGCGCGGCACGGTGAATGAAAAGTCGGTCGTGCCCGCGCTGCCCACGTTTTGGATAATCATATCCACATCAACGTTCGCATCGGCCACCGCACCCAAAATTTGGAACGCAATGCCCGGTTTGTCCGGCACGCCGCGCACATTGATACGCGCTTGGTTTTTGTCGAATGCAATTCCTGAAACAACCGCTTTTTCCATATTTCCATCTTCCTCAAAAGTAATCAAAGTTCCATCGCCGCCCTCTTGCAGGCTGCTTAAGACGCGCAAACGCACTTTATATTTGCCGGCAAATTCCACCGAACGGATTTGCAGCACCTTGCTGCCCAAGCTCGCCAATTCCAGCATTTCTTCAAAAGTGATGCTGTTCATGCGTTTGGCTTCCGGCACGACGCGCGGGTCGGTCGTGTACACGCCGTCCACATCGGTATAAATCTGGCATTCGTCCGCTTTCAGAGCCGCCGCCAGCGCAACCGCCGACGTATCGGAACCGCCGCGTCCCAAAGTGGAAATGTCGCCGTTGGCGGTAACGCCTTGGAAACCGGCCACAATCACCACTTTGCCCGCTTTCAAATCGGCCATCATTTTATCGTTGTCGATTTCTTCAATCCGCGCTTTGGTGTGCGCCGTGTCGGTTTTCACCGCCACCTGCCAGCCGGTGTAGCTTTTGGCATCCACGCCGATATTTTTCAGTGCCATTGCCAAAAGGCCGATGGTCACCTGCTCGCCCGTTGCCAGCACCACGTCCAATTCGCGCGGGTCTGGGAATTCCTGCATTTCGTGTGCCAATGCCACCAAGCGGTTGGTCTCGCCGCTCATTGCCGACACCACGACAACCACGTCGTGCCCTTCTGCGCGTGCTTTGGCCACGCGGTTGGCCACATTTTTAATACGCTCTGCTGAACCGACCGAAGTACCGCCGTATTTTTGTACAATCAACGCCATGATGATTTCCTGTGTTAGTGTAAGACCGTTGAACAATAAAACGCGCGGATTATAGCACATCCGCCGCTGGCGCGTGGGCAACTTAATGCGCCCTTTGCCGTGCCGATTGGCAGGCGTTTGACGAATGCTGCGTTCTTATCTATAATCCACAGTCTTTTGTTGGGGTTGGTAGCTCAGGGGTTAGAGCAGGGGACTCATAATCCCTTGGTCGTGGGTTCGAAACCCACCCGACCCACCAGATTTTCTCCGTCTAAATAAACGTTTAGACGGTTTTCTTTTATGTATTTCCTATCTTCTCTTTTAACTGCGTCCAATTTGTGTCCAAAATATTCGCATGTTCCAATGAATGCTTGGACGACAGATGGGCATACCGCGCCACGGGCTTGACGCTTTCCCAACCACCCACTTTTCTTCCAACACAATCAGCGAGATAAATCCCAATACCCGCCAGCTTACCTATCGATACAACCAAAAGCAGCCTGCACTTTCGTTTTGATTCATGTGCAGGCTGCTTTTGTCACCGACATCTACCTTTTACAAATCCATAGACGAGCCAATAGCAAACGCATTACCAATAATCCTGTTCCGCCAGCAAAAGCCAATCATCAAAATGATTGATAACCATATGAAAAGGCAAGTTATCCAAGTCTATTACGATTACCTTTGGATTGCCTACCCTGCTATCGCCATCAAAATAAGCTTTCCAAGCGCCATTTTGAGCAAAGGGGATTAAATTACGGTTCGGAATTTGTGAATGACGCAATTCATAAGACAACATGGCACCTTCCGTACCATAATCTACAAACCACCAAGGAAACATATATTCTTCATCATATTGAATGCTACGGGTAGATTGCGCCAATTTTAAATAACGTTCGGGATATATAAACCCAGTCGGCAGCATTTCACTTGGATAAGGATGAAAAGCACTCTGTTTGATCATTATTGAATTGCCTCCACATCATCAATAAATACGGTCATTAGAGCATCCTACACACTTCCTTGTCCACTTTCCGCAAATTTTTCCCACTTGCTTTTCTTGATATTAAATTCAAAATCCGCCTGATTAAACACCTGTTCCAGCCTATCATGAAAAGTATCCGTTTGCTCTTTTCCCATTTCATCCAAATAAAGTAAGTAAAACCCGCTGCTTCCACCGATATACTCCACAATCCTTAACACTTTCCGCTATTGTTATTGCAGCCTGCACTTTCATTTTGATTTATGTGCAGGCTGCTTTTGCTTCGCTTGTTTGGTCAATATTTTGGCAGTTCCGGCAAAGGCAGGGTAGAAAACTGTGCCATACCTTGTTCAAAATCGGTATCCAGCTTTGCCACATCTTTGACTTCGCCGGCTTTAACTGCTTTGTCCCGTAACAAGGCAAAGCAGTCCCGAACGCCTTGTGCGACATATTCGCGCAGTTCGGTTTCGGTTTTTTCAGGCCATTTTTTTTCGGAAATGACCAAATCTATGGTGTAAACGGGGCGATTACGTGCTTTTTTCAAAAATTCCGGCCCCTCTCCACCATCAAAATCAATCTCTCCCCCTGCTACTCTAAACATAATAGAAAATTCATGCAGGGTTTTAAAATGGATGCATGGTTTATTTTTATCACTATTAAAAATTTTATTTAATAAAGTATGATATTGTTCAAACCGTTTATCGGTTTTAAAACCGCATTGCATACCAAATTCAATAAACATAGGTTATTTTCCTTTCTTGCCATTGGTACTGCTTCCATCAGATTGATTGGTCAATGGGATTTCTCGCCAGCGGATGGTTTGGCAGCGAAACCAGTAGTTCACGTTTTCATGCCCGTTTTCAATATGATAGCGTCCATTTTCATTGCTGTACCAATAAAAACCGTCATCGCGTTTTTCAAATAAGACATCATAAATTTCCAATGTATATTTCAAATCAAAAATCATCGAAAATCTGTCCAGCATACCCAATTCCATTTCAAACGCAGGAAATTCTGCCATTTGGCTGTGAAAAGTAATGTACATATAAGGTTCTGTTGCCAAGTACATAGCCCCGCTTTCTTCTACAAAGTTTCCACTTTTATAGTTCAATTCCACAATGCAGGAATCATGAAATCCGGCGGTTTCTTTCATAAAGTTATCAATATCGTTTTGTGAATTTAACTCATACCACATAAATTATCCTATTTTGCGATTGAATATCTTTCCCTTAAATTCCGCATTGGGTTTCGCCAAATCGATACACCCCGAACCATATACATAAACATTCAAAAGCAGCCTGCACACGGGAAAATCCAAGTGCAGGCTGCTTTTTTGCGCTTAAAATGCTTTTTCCAGACAAAAGCGCGGGCGGCTGCACTCTTCCGTTGCCACGTTTTCGGCAAACATGGCCAGCGGCCGCACCCATAGCCCGAATTCGCCGTATAACGCGCGGTACACGACCATTTTCTGCTCGGTTTCCGAATGGGTGGCGATGTCCAGCACTTCGTACAGATTGCCTTTGTAATGGCGGTAAATGCCGCGCACGATGGTTGGATTGTCGGTATTGTGTGTCATAACGCTCCTTTATGGGTGGAAGAAAGCAGCCTGCACCCTGCCAACGGTTGATATGCAGGCTGCTTTTCTGAAATTTAACGAAACAAGGATAGGAAAACCCACCATGCCAAAATCACGGCCGCCATCAGCACGACAGGGTAAGCCAACAGCCAGGCAATCAGCAACACCGCCGATTTGCCCCGCGGTTTGGGTGCCTGCATCAGGTAACACACCGCTGCCACCGCCTGCCATAGCCATGTCAGCAACACGGTCGGGATTAAGACGAATACCGACAAGAAATCGGCACCGAATTCATCGGGCGCCACGAAAGGGACGAAATTTTTGCCTTCATAATAGGCCAGCACGGCAATAATACTTAACTGAATCAGCACGGGCGGCAGGATTTGTCGGATAAAAAACCGTTTCATTGCATTCTCTCTTCAATACTCTGTTTCCCGCACGCCGATTCGGTCGGGCAATGCTGCGTCCTTCCGTGCAAACGTGTTGCAGGCTGCCTGAAAACTGCTCCCACGCCTTCAAAAGCAGCCTGCACTTGCTTCACAGCAGCACTTTCTCAATGCCGCCGTTTTTCGCTTTGCCCACGAATTCGTCCAGCCAGTTTTCGCCCAAAATACGCTTGGCCATCTCAATCACGATATAGTCTGCCGGAAGGTTGTTGTCTTCGGCATAACGGCTCAAGCCTTGCAAGCACGCGGGGCAGGAAGTGAGCATTTTCACGGGTTCGCCCTGCGGCAGCTGCGCCAAGTTTTTCTCGATTTCTTCCTGCTTGCGGAATTTCACCTGCGTGGCAATGTCGGGGCGTTTGACGGCAAACATACCGCTTTCGCCGCAACAGCGGTCGCTCAACGGCACGTTTTGGCCGATGAGTTCGCTGGCCAATTTGGCACCGTCCATGGTTTTGATGGGCGTGTGGCACGGGTTGTGATACAGATACTGCTGCCCCTGAACGCCTTGCAATTTAATGTTTTTTTCCAGCAGATATTCGTGAATATCGATAATGCGGCAGCCGGGGAATATGTCTTCAAAACGGTATTCCGCCAGCGCGTCGTAACACGTTCCGCAAGACACGACCACGGTTTTAATATCTAGATAATTCAAAGTATTGGCCATGCGGTGGAACAGCACGCGGTTTTCAGTCACCATGCTGTCGGCTTTGGGCTGGTCGCCGTGGGCCGATTGCGGGTAGCCGCAGCAAAGGTAGCCTGGGGGCAGCACGGTCTGCACGCCTGCGTGGTACAGCATCGCCTGTGTGGCCAGCCCCACTTGCGAAAACAGTTTTTCCGAGCCGCAGCCGGGGAAGTAGAACACGGCTTCCGCATCTTCGGGCAATGCGGGATTACGGATGATGGGCACGGTGCTGCCGTCGCCGTCCAAGCCCAGCAGCGAACGCGCGGTTTTCAGCGGCACATTGCGCGGCAGGGGGCGGTTGATGAAATGGATCACCTGCTCTTTGATGGCCGGTTTTTGCGTGGTGGCCTTGGGCGCGCGCTTCTGCCTGCCTGCGCCGATATGGAACTGCCTGCCCAAATCATAGGCAATGGTTTGCGCTTTAAAGCCTGCGGTTACCACGCCTGCCCTCAGGGTTTTGACCAGCGTGGGATTTTTGGCGTTCAAAAATGCCATGCCGGCGGACACCATCGGGTTGAAGCGTTTGTGTCCCGTTTCGCGCAGGAAATTGTTGATGTCCACGCTCACATCGCCGAAATCGATATTCACGGGGCACGGCTTCACGCAGCGGTGGCACACGGTGCAGTGTTCGGCAATGCTGCCCAATTCGTCAAAATGTTTCAGCGATACGCCGCGCCGCGTTTGTTCTTCGTATAAAAACGCTTCGGCCAGCAGCCCCACGCCCAGAATCTTGTTACGCGGCGAATACAGCAGGTTGGCGCGCGGAACGTGGGTGCTGCACACGGGTTTGCATTTGCCGCAGCGCAGGCAGTCTTTCACGGCTTCGGTAATTTTGCCCAAGTGCGACTGCTCCATAATCAGGCTTTCGAAGCCGAGCAGCTCGAAAGACGGCGTGTAGGCATGGCGCAAATCGGCACCGCGCATGAGTTTGTGGCGGTTGAAACGGCTTTGCGGGTCGATTTTGGCTTTGTAGTCCCAAAACGGCTGCATTTCTTCATCGGTCAGAAACTCCAATTTGGTGATGCCGATGCCGTGTTCACCCGAAATCACGCCGTTCAGGCTGCGGGCAATCCGCATAATCCGCGCCACGGCCTGATGCGCGGTTTGCAGCATTTCGTAATCGTCCGAATTCACGGGGATGTTGGTGTGAACGTTGCCGTCGCCCGCGTGCATGTGCAGCGCGACGAATACGCGGCCGCGCACGGTTTGGGCGTGGATTTTGCCCAAGCCCGCCATGATTTTGGTGTCCGCCTTACCGGAAAAAATCTCCGCCAGCGGCTGCATCACGTCCTGCTTCACGGACACGCGCAGCCTGAAATCGCGGAAGGCAATGAAGCAGCTCTGCTGCGGGTCGGCTTCGGGGGCGGCATGGGCGGTTTTGCCGTATCGTGTTTGGTATTCGGTCAGCGGCGCGTCCAAATTGTTCAGCAGCCATTCCCAGCGCTCCTGCACGGCGGCAACATGGGCGAGCGCGTGTTTGGCGCGCTCCCCCAAAAGCTCGGCGGCAGGCAGGTCGGTGTCCATTTTGTCCACCGGCAGGCTGCCTGAAAGATAGTCCGCCAGTGCGGTACAGAGTTTGAGTTTGTTTTGAATCGACAGCTCAATATTGATGCGCTCAATGCCGTCCGAATATTCGCCCAAGCGTTCCAGCGGAATCACCACGTCTTCATTGATTTTGAAGGCGTTGGTGTGCTTGGCGATGGCGGCGGTGCGGGCGCGGTCGAGCCAAAAGGTTTTGCGCTGTTCGGGCGATGCGGCAATAAAGCCTTCGCCGTCGCGGGCGCGCGCCAGTTCGCAGATGTGCTCCGAAGCAGCCTGCACCTGTGCTTCGTCGTCCGACACCACGTCGGCAATCAGCACCATTTTCGGGCGGCCTTTGCCGGCGGCCTTGGTGGCATAGCCCACGGCGCGGACGTACCGCCAGTCCAAATGCTCCAAGCCGGCCAGTTTCACCGATGCATGCGACTGCATGAAATCGCGGATTTCCACGATGGATGGCGTGGCGTTGGCCACCGTGCCGAAAAATTCCAGGCACACGGTGCGCGTGTATTTGGGCATTTTGTGTAGCACGAACGCGGCACTGGTGATGATGCCGTCCGTGCCTTCTTTCTGCACGCCGGGCAGGCCACTCAAGAATTTGTCGGTAACGTCCTTGCCCAATCCGACTTTGCGGAATTTGCAGCCTGCAATTTCCAGCGTTTCGGTTTTCAGCACCGTTTCGCCGTCGTCGTGCAGCGTGTGGACATGGAACACGGCGGTTTCTTCGTCGTGGATTTTGCCGAAATTGTGGCGCACGCGCTCCACCTTAATCCATTCGCCCTGCGGATTGACCATTTTCCACCACGCCAGATTGTCCAGCGTCGTGCCCCACAGCACGGCTTTTTTGCCGCCCGCGTTCATCGCCACGTTGCCGCCAATGCAGGATGCGTCCGCCGAAGTGGGGTCCACGGCAAACACCAGCCCCGCCGCGTGTGCCGCTTCTTCCACCCGCCGCGTTACCACGCCCGCACCGCACACGATGACGGGGTGTTCGCCGTCCAGCCCCGCCAGCGAAGCAGCCTGCACGCCGCCGTGCCGGTCCAGTTTTTCCGTGTTGATGACGGCACTCATCGCATCCAACGGCACCGCGCCGCCCGTGTAGCCCGTGCCGCCGCCACGCGGGATAATCGTCAAATCCAGCTCGATTAAGGCGCGCACCAGCGGCGCGATTTCGGCTTCCGTGTCGGGATTCACCACCACGAACGGATATTCCACGCGCCAGTCGGTGGCATCGGTCACGTGGGTAACGCGCGCCAGCCCGTCAAACATAATGTTGTGTTTTTGGGTGATTTTCGAGAGCCGTGCCAAGATTTGGCTGCGTTTGAGCTTGGTGGCCGCAAAGCTGTCTTCAAAACGGTTCACCGCGCTTTCGGCAGCCTGCACCAGCCGCAGCACGTCGGCGTTTTCGTCGCGGCGTTTGTTGATTTCGTTCAGGCGGTGGCGCATGGCCTCCACCAGCGCGGCGCGGCGCTTGCCGTGTTCCAGCAAATCGTCCGTCAGATACGGGTTGCGCACCACTGCCCAAATGTCGCCCAACACTTCAAACAGCATCCGCGCCGAACGCCCCGTTTTGCGCTGCGCGCGCAGGGTTTCCAGCGTTTCCCAAGCCGCCCCGCCCAAAAGGCGGATGACGATTTCGCGGTCGGAATAGGAAGTGTAGTTGTATGGGATTTCGCGCAGGCGTTGGGTGGGCGTGTGGGTGGTGGCGGTCATGGGCGTTCCTGTGTTTTGCGTTGGTTTTATATTGGGCGCAATCCGCACGGCAGGCGGCCGGCCTTTGAGTAATATGGCGTTTATTTTAGGGTATTTTCGCTGTTCCTGCCGTGAAAATTTTAACGGTTAAAGTTGAATTATCTGCAAACAAAGCAGCCTGCACCGATAAACACGTGCAGGCTGCTTTGCCGGTTTCGGATAACGGCGGGCGATTCTAACCACTGCCCTGTTCAAAAGCAGCCTGCACTTTCAATTCTGTATAAAGGTGCAGGCTGCTTTTGCCATCAGCCGCCGATTTGTGTCAACCACCTGCAACACCTGCACGCCTGCGCTTTCTCTGCCGTGCCGAATCCTTTACAATGCCCCTGCCCCACTACACGGAGAACGGCATGATTCAAGTACATCAGCTTAATTTTTATTACGGCAGGCAGCACGTCCTGCACGACATCGACCTTCATCTGACGCGCGGCAGCATTACCGGCCTGATTGGCCCGAACGGCGTGGGCAAATCCACGCTGATGCGCTGTTTGGCGGGATTGGAAGTGCCTTCGGACGGCGAGATTCTGCTCAACGGCCGCCCGATTTTGGAAGACCCGCGCGCCAGCTTCGCGCAACTGGGCTACCTGCCCGACATCTTCGGCCTGTCCGACGATTTGACCGTGATTCAGTATATGACCTATGCCGCCAAAGCGCGCGGCGTGCCTGATAACGAACTGGAAAGCGCGGTAGTGGACACCGTGCAGCTTTTGGGATTGGAGCACAAGCTATACGACCACATCAAATCACTTTCGCGCGGGCAGAAACAGCGTGTCGGCATCGGGCAGGTGATTATTCACCGCCCTCAATTCCTGCTGCTGGACGAACCGGCCAGCGGGCTCGACCCTGAAGCGCGGTACGAATTGTCGCAACTGCTGCTGCGCCTGAAATCGGAAGGCATGACGATTCTGGTGTCCAGCCACATTCTGTCGGAGCTGGACGAATATTGTACGCACATGCTGGTGATGCAGCGCGGCAGGATTAAGGCGCATCAGGCAATCCACACGGAAAACCAAAACGAACAAACGCTGAAAATCCATTTGTTGCAGCCGCCGCAAGACGCGTTGGCACGGTTGCGGTCGCTGCCGAATGTGCAGGCTGCCTCGCAGCAAGGCGACGTGTTCACCGTTACCCTGCCCCACTCCGATGAAATGCGCGCCGCCTTGTTGTCCGATATTGTGCGTGCAGGCCTGACATTGAGCTCGGTATCCGTGGTGCGCACCACATTGCTGGAAAATTACCAAAACAGTTTGAACATCCATCGGGAGAATGCCCAATGAAATCGTCCGTCCGAATTCCGAAAATCTTTGTGAATGCCGAATTCCAACGCCTGTTGTGGCTGAACCTGAACTGGGGTCTGATCGCCAGCGTCATCCTGGTCTTCGGCCTGTTTATCTTAATGAAAACCGGCACCGCCATGAGAATCGACAGTATTCATCTGGCGGAATATCTGGCTATCTTAGGTGTCTCCGGTTTATCATTTTCGGTTCTTGCCTGCCTGATTTTAATCAGCCGCAGCCTGAAACGGGATATTTCGTCCAATATGTTCGACCAGTTGCGTATGTCGTCCCTGTCGCCTTGGCAAATGGCCTATTCGCGCCTGATTGCCGCCCCCGTGCTGGGCTGGGTGGTGTTTGCCTGCTCGTGGCTGTGCCTGATTGCCGCTTACATGATCGCCTTGCCCAAAAACGATATAACCATGATGACGTTTGCCATGCTGCCTTTGTCCGTCTGGACGCTGCTGTGCCTGTTTCTAACCAACAGCCTGCAATTCAAACGCGGCTTGCAGCAATGGTCGGGCAACGGCACCCAAATCGTCCTGCTGATCATCAATGCCGCGATTATGCAGCCGCATTTGCTGGGCGCACTCAGTGATATTCGGGAGAAATTCGATTCTGCCGATTTCACAAACAGCTTTGTCAATTTCATGATGACGCCATCATCTGTCGTGGAAGCGGCATTTTCCAGCATTTGGCCGGCGATTCTGATGAGCATTGCCGTGAATGCCGCCATGGCGCAACGCTTGCATTTACGCCCGTCCAAACACATTTTCCTGCTGTGCAGCCTGCTGCTCCCCTTCACCTATGCCAGCCAGATGCTTGCCATGCCGTGGCCGCTCACCTGCCTGCAACTGGCCTTTTCCTACGCGTCCACCGCCGCGTTGTCCATCCTCTGCCAAGACAATCGCCCGTCCACCTTCCAAACCGGCCTGCAAGCCCTGTCGCAAGGCGATTTCCGCCGCGCGTTCAACCATCTGCCGTCATGGATATTTTTGCTGCCGTTGGCCTTGGTGTTCAGCAGCCTGATCAGCACAATCCTCGCCATAACGCTGTTGGTGAACCTGCTGGTTTTGTGGTGCGTGGTGACCGTTTGCTGCAGCAAGCAGCTCCGCTTCAACAGCATTACCATTGCCCTGTGCGCCAATGCCCTGCTGCATATACTGTATTACATTGCATTTTTTATGCGGTAAACGGGCGGGCAAACCGCAAAAAAGCAGCCTGCACCTTCATTTTACGGGTGCAGGCTGCTTTTTATGAACCGCCCAACCAGCCAACCATCAAACGCATGATTCGCGCATACACAACAGCACACATGAAATGCCGCATGCAAACCCAGCCCGCCGCCGATTCGTTTCCCCATTCGACACACAAAAAAGCAGCCTGCACCTCTTTTTTCAAAGTGCAGGCTGCTTTTTATTGGTCGCCCGACATCACGGTTTGTCCTGCGGCGGATTCAGCAAATCCTGATGCTGATGGCGCTTGCCGCCGTCCGAGCGCACCACAAATTCCCCTTCAATCACATCATCGTCCCGCGCGGCTTGGCGCTGCGTGAAAAACGGCGACGCGCCCTGCGGCTCCTGCGCCTTGCCACCCTTCAACGGCAGCAACAAAAGCAACGCCAACACGCTGGACAAAAACCCCGGAATCATCAGCAAGCCGCCCGCCACCGGAATCCGCACCGGCCAAAGCATTTGGTACAACGACATGCGCCCGTGCCCGCGCAGCAGCGCACCTGCCAGCATCACCTTCGACACGCCGGCATTGCGGCCGATTAAATACGAGCCCAAAATAAAACTCAGCACCATCAACGCAAAAGTCAGCATGCCGCCAATCCACTTGACCATCAGCACAATCGACAAAACCTCCAGCACCGCGCCCGCCAGCAAAAAAATCCCAATCAACTGCATTTTCCCATCCTTGATAACACATTCCTCTGATTTTTCGAAAATAAGGCTGAATACGCCCAAAAACAAGCACCGTCCGCAGAAGGCAAGCGTAAAAAACCGTAAACCAGTATAATCGCATTATCAAACAACCGGAAAGAACGCGCCATATGAACGTAGCAGAATTTTTGGCCAACGAACAGCAGGCTGCAGACGGATACCGCTGCGGCTTCATTGCCATTGTCGGCCGGCCGAACGTGGGCAAATCCACGCTGATGAACCATTTGATCGGGCAGAAAATCAGCATTACCAGCAAAAAGGCGCAGACCACGCGGCACAAAGTCACCGGCATTTACACGGACGACACGGCGCAGTTTGTGTTTGTGGACACGCCCGGCTTTCAAACCGACCACCGCAACGCGCTCAATGACCGCCTGAACCTGAATGTGACCGAAGCGATGAGCGGCGTGGACGCAGTGGCGTTCGTAGTGGAAGCCATGCGTTTTACCGAAGCCGACCGCACGGTGTTGAAGCAGCTGCCGAACAAAATCCCCGTGGTGCTGGTGGTCAATAAAATCGACAAAGACAAAGCAAAAGACAAACACGCCCTGAATGCGTTTATTGACCAAGTGCGCCAAGAATTTGATTTTGCGGCGGCGGAAGTGGTGAGCGCGAAGCACGGCCTGCGGATTGCCAACCTTCTGGAAACCTTAAAGCCCTTTCTGCCCGAAAGCGTGCCCATGTATCCCGAAGACATGGTAACCGACAAATCCAGCCGCTTCCTGGCGATGGAAATCGTGCGCGAAAAACTGTTCCGCTATTTGGGCGAAGAGCTGCCGTATGCAATGAACGTGGAAGTGGAACAGTTCAAAGAAGAAAACGGCATGTTCCATATTTACATTGCCGTGCTGGTGGACAAAGAAAACCAGAAGCCGATTGTGATTGGGCGCGGCGGCGAGAAACTGAAAAAAATCTCCACCGAAGCGCGGCTGGACATGGAAAAACTCTTTGACTGCAAAGTGTTTTTGAAAGTGTGGGTGAAAGTGAAGTCCGGCTGGGCGGACGACGTGCGCTTTTTGAACGAGCTGGGGTTGTAATCATGGGCCATCTGCAACAGCGTGTAAATGCCGCGCAAGAAACATACGACGAATGGTGCGCGCTGCTGCCCGAATTGGAGGCCGATTTGGCACGCTTCGAGCAGGCGGCAATGCTGGTCGGCAAACTGACGGCGTTCGCGCAAAACGAGTTTTTGGAACTGCACGATGCCATTGAAAACGGCGCGCCTGTCGATTTGACCACCGGCGGCAATTTGAGCGTGATGAACCAAGACGCGGTTTGGGACGCATACACCGATTTCCGCCGCGTGCTGCTGGCGCGTTTGAAACAATCCGTGGCGGCTTTGGAAGCGGCAGGATAACGTGCATGCTGCTTTTGGCAGGAGGCGTTGATGACGGAAACGTATATTTTGAAACAACAAGAGGCAGGTTGAACATGCTGGCAGATATCATCCCCTTCGCCCACAGCCTGTTGCGTGTGCACATCCGCGAAGGCGACTGCGTGATGGACGGCACGGCGGGCAACGGGCACGATACCCTGTTGCTGGCGCAATGCGTGGGCGAAACCGGCCGCGTGTTTGCCTTCGACATTCAAGCCGCTGCCATTGAAGCCACCCGTGCGCGTTTGGCGGAACACGGCCTGCTGCCGCGCGTTACCCTGATTCAGGACGGACACCAGCACGCCGCCCAATACATCCGCCAACCCTTGCGCGCCGCCGTGTTCAACTTCGGCTACCTACCGCACGGCGACAAAAACATCACCACCCTGCCCGAAACCAGCGTGGCGGCGGTGCAGGCTGCTTTGAATTTGTTGGACAAGGACGGTTTGCTGATAGCAGTGGTGTATCACGGGCACGAAGCCGGCAAGGCAGAAAAAGCCGCGCTGCTGGATTATTTTGCCGCGCTGCCGGCACGCCGGTTCAGTGTGTTGCGTTACGGACACGTCAACCGTTTGAACGCCGCACCGTTCGTCGTGGCAGTAGAAAAAAAATTTGCCTTACAGACAATGGAGATAGACGGAAAATCTAACGAATAAGCACCTAAAACCCGCGCAGATATTTGTTTCGCGTAAATTTCTTTATGCTTTTTCATGATATAGTATAGTCTCGTAAATTTTAGTTATTTTCTTTTTGTTTCTACACCCATATCCATCTATTCAAAAGGCAACTATGAGCGATTTCTTTGATGTTGTTATTGTGGGCGCAGGCCCTTCAGGAACCGTGGCGGCAGCACTTTTATTGCAGCAGGGTTTCAGCGTCTGCATTATCGAAAAACAGCATTTTCCCCGTTATGTTATCGGCGAGAGCCTGCTGCCTTTTGCAATGGATATCCTGTCGGAAGCCGATTTGCTCACGCCCGTGGCCATGGCAGGCTTCCAGCCCAAAAACGGCGTTGTCTTTACCTATGGCGAACGCCAAACGCATTTCGATTTCCGCTACCAATACAAACACCGCAGCAGCGTTGCCTTGCAGGTGGACCGCGCCCAATTCGACCAAATCCTTGCAGAAGAAGTGATTAAAAAAGGGGCGGATATCCGTTTCGGGCAATCGGTGTTGGATTTCAACCCCAACGAAATGCCTGTATCGCTGACCATTCAGCGCGAAGACAAATCCGAATACCGGCTGAATGCGCGTTTCGTGCTGGATGCCAGCGGTTATTTCCGCCTGCTGCCGCGCCTGCTGGGCTGGGAAATCGAAACGGGGCTGACGCATCGCAACGTGTATTGCACCCATATCAACGACAATATCACCGACCCGTTATACGACCGCTATAAATCCACCACCGCCATCCACCCCGAATTCCCCGATATCTGGGCATGGCTGATTCCGTTTGCCAACGGTCGCGCTTCGGTGGGCGTGGTGGGCGAATCGCATTATTTCCAAGACGACCGCGCCGCCTCCAAAGTCATGAAGAAATTTGTGATGGAAATTCCGTTTTTCGCACGCATCCTGCAAAACGCGCAGTGGGAAAATGATGCCCCGTTCCTGTTCTTCTCTCGCTACGATTCGGGTGTAAAGCAAATGTATGGCGATAATTTCGCCCTGCTCGGCAATGCTGCCGGTTTTTTGGACCCCGTTTTCTCTTCGGGCGTGACCACCGCCATTTATTCGTCCAAACTCGCCTGCCAAGCCGTTACCCGCCAGTTGCGCGGCGAAAAAGTGGATTGGCAGAAAGATTATGCCGAAGCGCATGCATACGGGGTCAATACGCTGCGCAACTGCATCGACAGCTGGTATGACGGCTCGTTCCAAGAGCTGGTGTTCAGCAACAAACCCTCGCCCGAACTGCGCGAAGCCCTGTGCTCCGTTTTTGCGGGCTATGCCTGGGATACCGAAAATCCATTTATCCGTGACGTTCACGCCGGTTTGATTTAAACTACCGCCCCGTCCGAAACCTTCTTGGAGACCACTTTGGAAAGCATGTATCTCGGCATCAAGCATAGCCATCTATTTTTTATCACAATGACCTTTATCCTGTTCAACCTGCGTTTTTGGCTGCGCACGATGAAGCCTGAAAAGCCGCTGCCTTCCGCATTGCGTTTTGTGCCGCACATCAACGACACCCTGCTGCTATTTTCCGGCATGATGCTAATGCAAATCGGGCATTGGCAGCCGTTCGGGGCAAGCAAATGGCTGGGGGTGAAGCTGGGCTTGGTGCTGGTGTATATTATATTGGGCGTGATTTGCCTGCGCAGCCGCCCGCGCTCGGTGCAATGGTTCGCGCTGTATGCCGTGAGCCTTGCCTGTATCGCCTGCATTGCCTACCTGGCCTACTTCAAACCGCTTTAAGCGGGCGACACGGCTGGCGGAAAATGCTAAAATCGCATTTCTCATCTGCCGTATGAACATTATTCAAACCAATCATTTATAACCGTGCAGGCTGCTTTGGGACACTTTCAAAGCAGCCTGCACTCCAATAAAACAAAGCAAAAGGACATCATGAACACCACCGAATTTGAACGCGACAGCATGGCGTTTGACGTAGTGATTGTGGGCGCGGGCATTGCCGGATTGTCGGCCGCCATCCGCCTGAAACAACTGGCCGCGCAGCAGCAGCGCGAAATCAGCGTTTGCGTTTTGGAAAAAGGCAGCGAAGTGGGCGCGCACATTTTATCGGGCGCCGTCATCGACCCGCGCGCGCTCAACGAACTCTTGCCCGACTGGAAAGCATTGGGCGCGCCGCTGACGCGCAGCGTGACCGAAGACCGCATCCTGTTCCTGACCGGGCAGAAATCCTACCGCATGCCGATTGTGCCGCCCAGCTTCCACAACGAAGGCAACTACATCATCAGCCTGGGCCTGCTCTGCAAATGGCTGGCGGAACAGGCGGAAAATTTGGGCGTGGAAATTTATGCAGGCTTTGCCGCCAGCGAAATCCTGTATCACCCCGACGGCAGCGTGAAAGGCGTGGCCACCGGCAATATGGGCGTGGGCAAAGACGGCGAACCGACGGACGCTTTCCAGCCCGGCATGGAGCTTTGGGCGCAGCAGACCATTTTTGCCGAAGGCGCGCGCGGCTCATTGACCAAGCAGGTGATTGAACGGTTCCATCTGGACAAGGCCGCACAGCCACAAACCTACGGCTTGGGCATCAAGGAAATCTGGGAAGTGCCGCCCGAACAATGCCAGCCCGGACTGGTGATTCACACCGTGGGCTATCCGCTGGACAGCAAAACCTACGGCGGCTCTTTTGTTTACCATCTGGACGACAACCAAATCGCCCTGGGTTTGGTGGTGGGGCTGGATTACCAAAATCCTTACCTGTCGCCGTTTGAAGAATTCCAACGCTTGAAGCTGCACCCTGCCATCCGCCCCATGCTGGAAGGCGGCCGCCGCATTGCTTACGGTGCGCGCGCATTGGTGGAAGGTGGCTTGCAATGCCTGCCGAAATTGGCGTTTGCCGGCGGCGTGCTGGTGGGCGACTGCGCGGGCTTTTTGAACGTGGCGCGCATCAAAGGCAGCCACACCGCCATGAAATCCGCCATGCTGGCAGCGGAAGCCGTGTTCCCCCTGCTGGAAAGCGACACCGAAAAGCAGCCTGCACACGGCAAAACGGCGGCGCGTTATCAAGGCCTGTTCGAGCAAAGCTGGCTGTATCAAGAATTACACGCCATCCGCAACATCCGCCCCGCGTTCAAATGGGGGCTGATTCCTGCCATGATGTATACCGGCTTGGAGCAATACGTGTTCAAAGGGCGGATGCCTTGGACGATTGCCCACCACGGCACGGACGCAGGCAGCCTGCATCCCGCCAAAGAATATACGCCCATCGAGTATCCGAAACCCGACGGCAAAATCACGTTCGACCGTTTGAGCAGCGTGTTTCTGGCGGGCGTATCGCACGAAGAAAACCAGCCTGCACACCTGCAACTGCGCGACCCTGCGCTGGCGATTGACCTGAATTACGCGCAATACGCCAGCCCCGAAACGCGCTACTGCCCTGCCGGCGTGTATGAAATCGTGCAGCAAAGCGGCGGAAAGCCCCGCCTGCAAATCAACGCGGCCAACTGCCTGCACTGCAAAACCTGCGACATTAAAGACCCGGCGCAAAACATCACATGGACCTGCCCCGAAGGTGGCGGCGGGCCGAATTACAGCGCCATGTAACCCGTCCGCGCCATTCAAAAGCAGCCTGCACTTCCATTTCGGGGTGCAGGCTGCTTTTGGTTTTTTGTCGGCAATAAAGATGTGCCGCTGTTTCAATCTTCCTGCGGCACCGCCTCATCCAGCGGCAGGCGGCGCGTGAACAGGGCTTTGACGGCGGCCTGGTGGCTGACGGCGATGCACAGGGTATCTGGCAGCTCGCGGCGCAGCAGGGACATCAGGGCGGCGGCGGTTTCGTCGTCCAGCTGGTTGGTGGCCTCGTCCAAAAACAGCACGTCGGGGCGGGCCAACAGGGCGCGGGCGATGCTGAGCCGCTGCTGTTCGCCGCCCGAAAGCAGGCTTGCCCATTCGCATTTGCCGTCCAAGCCGCCTGCGGGCAGGGGTAGTCCGACCTGTTCCAACACGGCGGCGAGTTGGGCATCGTCAGGCTGCGGCGGATTGGGATAGCACAGGCTTTCGCGCAGGCTAGCATACGGCAGGTAGGGGCGTTGCGGCAGGAACAGGCTGCGGCGCGCGTTGAGGATATAGCGCCCCTGGTAATACGGCCAAAGCCCTGCAAACACGCGCATGAGGGTGGATTTGCCGATGCCGCTGCGCCCGTCAAACAGCAGCCATTCGCTGCCTTGGGCTTGGAAATCGAGGTTTTGCAGCAGGATGCGCCCCTGCGCGGTGGCGACGCTGATGCCTTCGGCGCGGATAAGGTTGCCGGCGGGTGCAGGCTGCTTTTGTGCGGCTTCGGGCTCTTCTAGGCTGCCTGAAAACGCGGTTTCTTCAGGTGCAGGCTGCTTTGTGCGTTCCGTTTCGTCCAAAGTTTCATCTAGGGCAGCCTGAAAGCCGGACAGGCGTTCCACGGTGGCGGCCCACTCCATCAGGCGGCGGTACACATCGGTAAACCAGCCGAAGCTGTCCTGCACGCGGGCAAACGAGGTGCGGGTCTGCATCATGTCGCCGAACGTGAGCGTGTGCGCCAGATACATGGGCAGCGTGGCGACGATGGGGATGAAGATGCTGATGCGGACATACACCGCCCACAAGGTTTCCTGCTTGAATTCGCGCGAAATCAGCCGCCGCCAGTTATCGCTAATGCGGGAAAAACGGGTGCGCAGCCTGCGGCTTTCGGCGTTCTCGCCACGGTAAAAGGCGATTTGTTCGGCGTGGTCGCGCACGCGCAGCAGGGTGGCGCGGTAATCCGCTTCGCGGTGCTGCCGCTCGATGTTCAGATTTTTGAGTTTGCGTCCGACTAAGTGGGCGGCCACGGTGGCCAGCGCGGAATAGCCCAGCGCCACCCACACCAGATAGCCGCGCACGGTGAACTGCTGCCCGAACAGGGTGAACTGCTGCACGCCCGACAGCCCCCACAGCACGCCGACAAACGCCGCGAGTTTGGTGATGTTGTTGATGAAATGGCGGAACAGGGAAAGGCTTTTGTCGGCCAGCAGATAGATGTCTTCGGCAATGCGCTGGTCGGGATTGTCGGGTTCGGCGGCCAGTTGCAGGCGGTAATGGCTGCCTTCTGCCAGCCAGCGCTGCTCGAATTGGGCGGTAAGGTGGCTGCGCCAGCGGAACATCAGCTTCTTTTGCAGCCAGTCGCCGCAGACGATGCAGCCGACCATCAGCGCCATATAGCCCAAATATTCGGCAATCAGCGCGGGCATGGCCGTGCCGTTGAACGCCGCCAGCGCGTCATAAAAACGTTTGTCCCACTCGGCAATCAGCACGCTGATGCGGATGATGGCAAAGGTGAAGCCGAGCACGGCGGCAAGGATGAGCCACTCGCGCCACTGGCTGCGGACGAACCAGAACGGGCGGGCGAGGCGGTAAAAGGATTTGAGGGTTTTCATGTGATTTTGACAAGATGGAGTTGGGATACGGCGGTATCCGCATCAAGGATGGCGCGGCGGGGGAATTTATAGTGGATTAAAATAAAAATGAGGCAAGGCGGCGAGCCACCGCCGTATCATTGCCATTTTCATCCACTATACCATTGTGCAGGCTGCCTGAACGGTGTGCCAAAGCAGCCTGCACATAAGGTTTTCCGTGTGCAGGCTGCTTTTTGCCCATCCGATAGGATAACGGCTATTTCATTTTCCATTGCAGCGTGAACAGCACGTTGCGCGGCTCGCCGTAGAAATGGCCCTTGTTGGTGCCGCGGTTTCCGTAGCCTTCGTAATAGCGTTTGTCGGTCAGGTTATTGACGAGCAGGCCGATTTTCAGGCGGTCGTTCGATTGGTAATGCAGCGAGGCGTTCCACACGGCATAACCACCCAAATACTGCTTTTGCCCGCCCACGGTAATCGGCGAAGATTTGCTCTGCACGGTAACTCCGCCGCCCAGCGTCCATTTGCGGCCGTCAAACGGCAGGCGGTAAGACGTATAGAGCCGCAGCATGTGCTTGGGCGTGTGCTGGCTGAAATCCATGCCGGCGCGGATGGCGGGATTGGCGCGGCGGTCGGCGGTGGCGGTGTATTTGCGGCGGTTATAGGTATAGCCCGCGCTGGCTTCCCAGTTGTCGTTCAGGCTACCCGACAATTCCAAATCGATTCCGCGGCTTTGCAGGCGCACGGGTTCGTACACGGCTTTTGCGCCGGACGAACGGCTGTTCCACGGCACAACGCTACCGTTGGGGTTGCGCGCCAGCCAAGTGTCCATCGGTTCGTTTTCCTTGTCGGTTTGGAACAGCACCACTTCGCTGTTGAGTTTGCCGCCGTTCCACGCGCCTTTCCAACCCAGTTCATAACTGCGCCCCTGTGTGGGTTTCAAGGCTTGGCCGTCTATGTCGTAGCGTTCGCCTGTATATTTGAAAATGCTGGTGTAGCTGGCATACAGCGACTGGGTCGGCGTCAAATCGAACGTGACCGCGCCATAAGGCACGGCGCGCCCTTTCCTTCTGACGCTGTGCGGCGTGCCCATCCACGACAGGTATTGATTTTCCTTCCAATAGGTGTAACCTACGCCGCCGAGCAGGTGCAGCCGGTCGGTGATGTTGAAGCGGGTGGCGGCGGTGGCGGTTTTTGTGGTAACGGTGGTTTGGCGGATTTCTTTAATCGTGCCGTTGTTCCAGTCGTCGGGGCGCGCCAGTTCGCTGCCGTTCCACAACAAAATATTGTATGTGCCGTTCAGCCTGCTGCCGCGCCACAAATTGTTGAAGCGTTCGCGGCTGTGGTTCAGCCCCACATAAAGCTCGTGTTTGCGCCCGAACAGCGGATATTTGCCTTCCAAATCGGCTTTGAACGTCCATTGGTGGTTGTAGCGGTCGCTGCGCCCCAGCCAGCCGTCCGACACGGTGCCCGCTGCGGAAACATTGCTGCGGAACGGCACATAGCCGTATTCGATGTGCGATTTGTTCTGTGTGTAAACAGCAGTGGCGGACAGCTTCCAATCGTCGTTGAAACGGTGTTCCAGCTCGGTAAATGCGCTGAATTTTCGGTAAGACGTTTTGTTCCAGTCCGCGCCCAAATAGCGGTTGCGCGGCAGGCGCAAATCCGAACCATCCGCGGCGGCAGGTAGTCCGAACAGTGCAGGCTGGTCTTTCGTGCGCTGGATATACGCGCCGGCGGTGATTTTAGTCTGCCCGTCTTCGCCGAAAGATTTGTCCACCACGCCATACAGCAGGCCGTTATAGCCCTTGTCATGCTGCCTGAAACCTTCGGTGCGTTCCAACACGGCCACGGCACGCCCGCGCACCTGATGTGCCGCGCTCAATATGCCCGATACGTCCGCCGAGCCGCGGATTCTGCCCCAGCGGTCCGCCAGCACGTCAAACGTGGTCTGCGGCGTACTGGTCGGCTTTTTCAGGATGGCATTGATGCTGCCGCCCGGTTCGCTCTGCCCCTTCATCAAACCGGTCGCACCGCGCACGATTTCAACGCGGTCATACAACGCCATGTCCATTAGCTGGCGCTGGTCGTGCGGATTGTTGCCGCACATGGTGCAGATGGTGGAATGTGCGCCGTTTTCACTAATCTGCGCAATATCGAACCCGCGCGATTGGTAACGCGTTTGATAGCCTTGGCGGTACACATTGATGCCCGTGGCCGTCTTCACCGCGTCTTCCAGCGAAGTCAGCCCCCTGTCGTCCATCGCCTTGCGCGTAACCACGCTCACCGACTGCGGCGTGTCCTTGGGCGCAAGTTTCATGCCCGCGGCGGACGACATTTCGTCCACCGTATAAGACTTGTCCGCCCGCAAACGCTTGGGCGCGGTTACGCTGACATTTGGCAATGACTGCGAATCACCGCCGTCGTCCGCCCATGCGCCCTGCGGCACGGCCGCCAAAATCAATACCATCGTGCACATTCGGAATGCAGGTTTTTTCATGTGGGGCATCATGTACTCCTTGAG
>NZ_GL870929.1:163242-208402 GCF_000190695.1 Kingella denitrificans ATCC 33394 | reverse complement strand
TCTCTCCTTGTGTAGAGATTGGGTAATGGCGGCGGATAAAATGACGGAATACCGATATATCCGCCCTATCCACAGCCGCTGATTTTTTAACCGCGAAAAATCTCATGATTGACCGATTAAAGTCAATAGTTCTTTTGTATGAATATGTTACTGCCAAAGGATGGTTATATCGGCTGGCAATTTTCGGGCAACAGGCTGGCGTTGTATTGATTTCATTTCGTCTGCAATTCAAAAGCAGCCTGCACTTTGGTTTCAGGGTGCAGGCTGCTTTGGGGGCTGATTTTCAGCGCAGGTTAAGGTTTCGCAGCATTTTCCTGCTCACTGCTTGCCGCCTGCGTTTGCTTGAAATATTGCTCTGCCCCGTTAAAAAAGGATTCATAATTCGGCCCAAGCTGCTTAGAAAGTACTTCAATCGGTGTCGGCACAAGCGTTTTGCCCCAGCATTTTTTCGGGATTCTCTTCGGTTCGGGGCTGGCTACCAAAATCACTTCCGGCCGGGACTTTTGCCACACCAAAAAAGTATGCTCGGGCATTTGGCAATTCATGTTCGGATTGTCTTCCAGCTTGGCGGCAAATTCGTGCACTATCCGTGCCGCATCCACCGACAGATCCAAAGAATAGAAATCCATTCTGCCGGATTTCCGCGATTCTTCGCCGTATCCGGATGCTCCGGTACGCCAAAACCCTTTGGTAACATCCCGATATTTGTCGTTTTCCCGACGGATAGCCCCCACTTCAAGAACAGTACCGAATTCGGGCAGCAATGCGGTCTGCCCTTCCTCCAAAGTGCAGTCGGACAAATAGACATAATGCTCTGCCGATTGGTGGGAAGGAATCTCCGGTGGCTTGCCATCAGCTTGCGGGAGCAGCTGCCATTCCAAATATAGCCCAGTCTGACAAATCCATTGCCCGATGCTGACCGGTTTTTCAGGCTCGGTATAAATTGTACGATCCTGCCAATATTCATCGCCAATACTTAAATCCCTTTTCATCCGCACAATGGGAATGCCATTCCACACAACCGGTTGTGAAAATCCTGCATAAACAAATTTGTCGGGTTCGGGTTGCTTGCGCTTTGTAATATTGGTTTCAAGATATGTTCCTGCCGGCATGGCAATACCTGCAACGGTTTGGGGCGCAGGCAGCGTGATTGGGCTTAACTGCTCGAGGCGCTTTTCCTCCCGTTCACTCTCAATAGAAGTATGGTAGAGATATGCGGCAAAATAAAATACAGGAATATCCAATATAATCAGCCAAAGTCCTATTTTTCCTAATTTCTGGCCGGAAAAAAAGCAGGCAGCCGCATAGCACCAATACATTAACCGCATCACGACATAAGAAAAAATTGCAGCTAGCATCACTCCAATCGCAATAAAAAACACTCCCAAAAAACCATCAAAATAAGGCGTAGCAAACGCCAATGCCGGCAGCATGAAAACCGAAAGTGCAATGGCTTTGGTCATCATCTTCATAATGTCCTCCAATTCAAAGTGCAGGCTGCTTTTGGGGCGGATTTTCAGCGCAGGTTAAGGTTTCGCAGCATTTTTCTGCTCACTGCTTACCGCCTGTGCTTGCTTGAAATATTGCTCTGCTCCATCAAAAAAGGATGCGTAATTCGGCCCAAGCTGCTTGGAAAGCGCTTCAATCGGTGTCGGCACAATCGTTTTGCCCCAGCATTTTTTCGGGATTCTCTTCGGTTCGGGGCTGGCTGCCAAAATCACTTCCGGCCGGGACTTTTGCCACACCAAAAAAGTATGCTCGGGCATTTGGCAATTCATGTTCGGATTGTCTCCCAGTTCGGCGGCAAATTCGTGTACCACCCGCGCCGTGTCCACCGACAAACCCAAAGAGCGGAAATCCATTCTGCCGGATTCACGCGATTCTTCGCTGTATCTGGATGCTCCGGTACGCCAAAACCCTTTGGCAGCATCCCGATATTTGTCGTTGTCCCGACGGATGAACCTCACTTTAAACATCGCGCCGAATTCGGGCAGCAATGCGGTCTGCACTTTCTCCAAAAAACAGCTGGACAAATAAACATAAGGCTCTACCGATTGGTTATAAGGAATCTCCGGTGGCTTGCCATTGGCTTGCGGGATAAGCCGCCATTCCAAATCTTTACCCTCACAAAGCCATTGCCCGATACTGACCGGTTTTTTAGACTCGGTATAAATTGTACTATCCCGCCAATAGTCATCCTGATCGCTCAATTTCCTTTCCATAACCGTAATAGGAATGCCGTTCCACACAACCGGTTGAGGAAATTTTGCATTAATAAATTTGTCGGGTTCGGAGTGCGTGCGTTCTGCAATCTCGGTTTCAAGATATGTTCCGGCCGGCATGGCGATACCCGCAACGGTTTGCGGCGCAGGCAGCGTGATTTGGCTCAATTGTTCAAGACGTTCACGCTCCCTGCTTTCCCGTTGGGGTAAAAGTACAAAACTAATGTACCAATATCCCGCCAGAGAAAACATGAAAATATCCAACAGAATCCAACCAGAATTCAGTTTTTCTGTTTTTTTGCCGGAAGCAAGGCAGATAACCAATATCCAATACACCAACCGCGTCATTACATAAGGCAACAAAATAAAATAGACACCGCCCAGTATCAAAATAATGCTTATGAGAGTTTCCCCCATACCGCCAACTGCTTCGGCAAACGCCAATGCCGGCAGCATAAAAACTGAAAGCGCAAGGGTTTTGGTCACTATTTTCATGGTGTTCTCCAATAAAGTGCAGGCTGCCTGCAAGCGTGGGTTTATCGGCCCAACCTACGGCTGCTGCGTTGTTGCCAAACGGCCTTTTCTGTGTGTTTTTGAATGTGCAGGCTGCTTTTTGAACCGTTTGAGGGCTTTGAAAGCAGCCTGCACTTTTTTAAATTTGTATTTTCAGGCGGCTGCCTGAAAACTGCCTACGTTCCCCCATACCCTGCTCATGCAGGCTGCACTTGCTACAATTTATCCCACAACTCAAGAAGGCGATACCACCGATGATCAGTATGCAAGTAATACAGTATGTATGCAGCAAGGGGAAACAGGAGAATATCCAGCAGCATCGAAAGGTCATCCGGTTTTTTTATTTCTTTGCCGTGAAAAAAGTGGGCAGCCACCACATAAACCCAATACGCCAACCGCACCGTTACATAGGGCACCAGAATAAAAACAATGCCGGACACAATTACCGCAAGCAAAATCACAACCCCTGCAACGTTATTATAAGGTGCGAAAAACGCCAGTATCAGCCACAGTAAAATCAAAAAGGCGAAGAATTTAGTAACCATCTTCATAATGTTCCCCATATAGTTTGCAGGCTGCCTGAAAAGCCGTTTCCAACCTTTCAGGCAGCCTGCACATGCGCCTTACAACTCAATCCCTTTCAACTTCGCCACCGTGTTGATGTCCTTGTCACCGCGCCCCGACAGGTTCACCAGAATCACCTGGTCTTTGCCCATCTTCGGCGCGTTTTCCACCGCCCAAGCCACGGCGTGGCTGGATTCCAGCGCGGGGATGATGCCTTCAAAGCGGCATAGCAAATCAAACGCTTCCAAAGCCTTGTCGTCATTCGCCGCATGGTATTCCACACGGCCGATGTCGGCGAGGTGGCTGTGCTCCGGGCCGATGCCGGGGTAGTCCAGCCCTGCGGAAACAGAGTGCGTCCCCAAGACTTGGCCGTTTTCGTCCTGCATCAGGTAGCTGCGGAAGCCGTGCAGCACGCCGATGGGGGCTTTGCTGGTAATCGGCGCGGCGTGGTCGGGGGTGTCCGTGCCTCGTCCGCCGGCTTCCACGCCGACAAGGCGCACGTTTTCTTCGCCGATATACGGGTGGAACAGGCCGATGGCGTTCGAGCCGCCACCCACGCAGGCCACGGCAACATCAGGCTGACGGCCGATGGCAGCCTGCATTTGCTCTTTGGCTTCGTTGCCGATAACGCATTGGAAATCGCGCACCATTTCGGGATACGGCGCGGGGCCGGCGGCGGTGCCGATGATGTAGAACGTGTCGTCCACGCGGGCGACCCATTCGCGCATGGCTTCGTTCATCGCGTCTTTCAGCGTGCGGCTGCCGCTGTCCACGCTGACCACGTTCGCGCCCAATAATTTCATGCGGAACACGTTCGGCGCTTGGCGGATGATGTCGTCCGCGCCCATGTAAACATGGCATTCCATACCGAAGCGGGCGGCAACGGTGGCGGAGGCCACGCCGTGCTGACCCGCGCCGGTTTCGGCGATGACGCGTTTTTTGCCCATGCGGCGGGCGAGCAATGCCTGACCGATGGTGTTGTTGACCTTGTGCGCGCCGGTGTGGTTCAAGTCTTCGCGCTTCAGCCAGATTTGCGCGCCGCCCAGATGCTCTGACAATCGCGCGGCATGGTAAACGGGGCTGGGGCGGCCGACGTAGTGTTTCAAATCGTGGCGGAACTCTTCCCAAAACGCGGGGTCGTTTTTCGCGGCTTGGTAGGCCGCTGCCAATTCTTGCAGGGCGGGAATCAGGGTTTCGGCAACGTACACGCCGCCGTGTTCGCCGAAAAATCCGCTTTTATCAGGTGCTTGGTAATTCATAAAACGCCGTCCTCGAATGTTCTTTCAAATAGGGATGCCATTATATAGCGAATCGCCCGGATTTTTGCCACAAAAAAGCAGCCTGCACACCATAAATTATAAGGTGCAGGCTGCTTTTGAAACATCCGTTGGGTTATGCGCTGAAACCGGCGGCGGCCACCGCTGCTTTGAATGCCGCTTCGTCAAAGTTGTCGCCGTGCGTTACCACCACATAGCCGCCTTCCACGTTTGCATTCACAAATTTCACGCCGGTAACGCTGTCGGTTGCTGCTACCAATTTGTCGGCATCATTTTTTGAAGCCATGCCGGATACGGCGATTTTTGTTTGAGCCATGATATTTTCCTTTAAATAAACGGTTAAAAACGAAATCAGTCGGACGGCGGTGCAACCGCGCCCATCGAAAATCCGCTGTTTGCAATCAAACGGTCTGTCTTTAAGGCAGATTATCTAAACTTCCCTATATTGCCCAATTTTTATGCGGGCGGTCAATCGTTTTTATAATAAAAATAGGTATCTATTTAAAATTTAAAAATTATTTTTTGATTCAAATCAAAAATATTGTCTTGTTTTAGCAACGTTGCGCGGTTCCGCCGCAAGTGTTTGTTTTGCGCCGTGCAATTTAAGTATTCCCGAAATAAGACAAAAACAGTAAAATGCGCCCGTTATCCTTCATTTTGGTTCATAAAGGAACGTGATTTATGAAAAAAATCGTTGCCGCTTCCATTGTTATGGCAATACTTTCGGCGTGCGCCACACCGAACGCCACGGTCAGCAAAGACGCGCAAATGAGCAAAGACTGGTCGAACGACCGCCTGTATAGCGAAGCGCGGAATGCTTTGAACAGCGGGAACTACAGCCATGCCAATGCGTTGTACGGCGTATTGCGCGCCCGCCAGCCGGACGGCCGCTACACGGAGCAATCGTTGCTGGATTCCGCATACGCGCATTACAAAAATGAAGAAATGTCACAGGCTTTGGCGCTTCTGTCGCGTTTCGAACGCAATTATCCGGCCAGTGTGGACATGGATTATGCTTTGTATCTGAAAGGCTTGATTTTCTTCGCGGAAGACCAATCCTTCCTGCGCAAACTGGCATCGCAAGACTGGTCCGACCGCGACCCGGAAGCCAACCGCCGTGCGTTCCGTGTGTTTGAGCAGTTGGTCAATCGCTTCCCGCAAAGCAAATATGCGGAAGATTCGCGCCGCCGCATGGCGCAGCTGGTGGATGCTTTGGGCGGCCACGAAATCGCCATCGCGCGTTATTACGCCAAACGCCATGCTTATGTGGCGGCCAACAACCGCGCGCAACGCGTGTTGCAGCAATATCAGAACACGCGCTATGTAGAAGAAGCCTTGGCCATCATGATTTTCAGCTACGAAAAAATGGGCAATACGCAACTGGCGGACGATACGCGCCGCGTGTTGCAGCAAAACTTTGCCAACAGCCCTTATCTGGCCAAATCTTGGCAGCCGGACGATATCCCCTGGTGGCGCTGGTGGAAATAAACGACATATCATTCAAGCACTTCAAAAGCAGCCTGCACTTGGCGAACGCCCCATTCGTGCAGGCTGCTTTTTCGTCCCCCGAATCAACCTTATAGTGGATTAAAATTGCAATGATACGGCGTTGGCTCGCCTTGTCTCATTTTTATTTTAATCCACTATATTGAAAGGACTGGAAATGGCCGTTTGGCAGACCACCCGCTTTCCCATCGATTTGAGCACGCCCAAAATAATGGGCATTGTTAATGTAACGCCGGATTCTTTTTCGGACGGCGGCCGCTATAACCAAAATGTGCAGGCTGCCTGCGCCCACGCCGAGCAGCTGCTACGCGACGGTGCGGATATTTTGGACATCGGCGGCGAATCCACCCGCCCGGGCAGCGCGCCCGTGTCGCCCGAAGACGAATGGCAGCGCGTGCGCGGCGTGCTGGCGGAAGTATCGCGCTGGAACGTGCCCGTCAGCTTAGACACGCGCCACACTTCCGTGATGCAGGCTGCTTTGGAACACGGCTATATCGACATCGTGAACGATGTGCAGGCGCTGGAAGACGAAGGCGCGGTGGCCCTGCTCGCACAGTCTGCCGATACCGGCATCTGCCTGATGCACATGAAAGGCCGGCCCCACAATATGCAATCCCACGCGCAATACCGCGACACCGTTGCCGAAGTGAAGCAATACCTGCGCGAGCGCACCGAAATCTGCACGCAGGCCGGTATTGAGCGCGAACGCATCGTGTGGGACATGGGCTTCGGCTTTGCTAAAGATTTGCCGCACAATCTCCAGCTCATGCGGCACCTGCGCGAATTTGTCGACGAATATCCCGTGCTGGCCGGCGTGTCGCGCAAACGCATGATTGGCGAAATCACCGGCCGCACCGACCCGATGGAGCGCGTGTCCGGCAGTGTGGCCGCCGCCCTGTTCGCTTACACGCAGGGCGCCGCTATTGTGCGCGTGCACGATGTCCGCGAAACGGCAGACGCGCTTAAAGTGTGGCAAACGCTCGCGCCTGCTGCATAAGATTAGTCAAAGCGGCAAATCAGGGCTATAATACTGCCATTTTGTTCAGTGCAGGCTGCTTTTGTCCGCATAATTTCTATTGATAAAGCCAGAAAGGTTTACCCCATGACCATTGAATTGAAAGTACCCGATATCGGCGGGCATGAAAATGTCGATATTATTGCCGTAGAAATCAAAGCAGGCGACACCATCGCCATCGACGACACGCTGATTACATTGGAAACCGACAAAGCCACCATGGACGTGCCGGCCGAAGCCGCAGGCGTGGTGAAAGAAGTGAAAGTAAAAGTGGGTGACAAAATTTCCGAAGGCGGCGTGATTGCCGTAATCGAAGCCGCCGGTGCGTCTGCCGCTGCCGAAGCGCCGAAAGCTGCCGCAGCACCTGCCCAAGAAGCCCCTAAAGCCGCTGCGCCCGCACCGCAGGCTGCACAATTTGCCGGTTCTGCCGATGCCGAATACGACGTGGTGGTATTGGGCGGCGGCCCCGGCGGCTATTCCGCTGCCTTCGCCGCAGCCGACGAAGGTTTGAAAACCGCCATCATCGAGCAATACAGCACCTTGGGCGGCGTGTGCCTGAACGTGGGCTGCATCCCGTCCAAAGCACTGCTGCACAACGCCGCCGTGATTGACGAAGTGAAACACTTGGTGAAAAACGGCATCAAATTCGGCGAACCCGAAATCAATGTGGACGAACTGCGCGGTTATAAAGAAAAAGTCATCGCCAAACTCACCGGCGGCCTGGCAGGCATGGCCAAAGCCCGCAAAGTGGACATCATCCAAGGTAACGGCCAATTCGTGGGCGCAAACCACATCGAAGTATCGCTCACCGAATCCGCACAATACGAACAAGCCAAAGAAACCGGCGCGAAAAAAACTGTCGCCTTCAAAAACTGTATCATCGCCGTCGGCAGCCGCGTGGTGAAACTGCCCTTCATCCCCGAAGACCCACGCATTGTGGACAGCACCGGTGCGCTGGAACTGCGCCAAAACGGCGGCAAACTGCCGGAAAAAATGCTGGTTATCGGCGGCGGCATCATCGGCCTGGAAATGGGCACCGTGTACAGCACGCTGGGCGCACGCTTGGATGTAGTGGAAATGATGGACGGCCTGATGCAGGGTGCCGACCGTGACTTGGTGAAAGTGTGGGAGAAAATGAACGCCCACCGCTTCGACAACATCATGACCAACACCAAAACCGTGGCCGTGGAAGCCAAAGCAGACGGCATCTACGTCACCTTTGAAGGCGAAAAAGCGCCGAAAGAGCCGCAACGCTACGACTTGGTGCTGGTGGCTGCCGGCCGTGCGCCGAATGGTAAACTCTGCTCCGCCGAAAAAGCCGGCGTGGCCGTTACCGAGCGCGGCTTTATTGAAGTGGACAAACAAATGCGCACCAACGTGCCGCACATCTACGCCATCGGCGACGTGATCGGCCAACCCATGCTGGCGCACAAAGCCGTGCACGAAGGCCATGTGGCTGCCGAAAACTGCGCCGGCCACAAAGCCTACTTCGACGCGCGCGTGATTCCGGGCGTGGCCTACACCGACCCCGAAGTGGCTTGGGTGGGCGTTACCGAAGAAATCGCCAAACGCGACGGCATCAAAATCACCAAAGCCGTATTCCCGTGGGCTGCCAGCGGCCGCGCCATCGCCAACGGCCGCGACGAAGGCTTCACCAAGCTGATTTTTGATGCGGAAACAGGCCGTATCATCGGCGGCGGTATCGTCGGCACGCACGCGGGCGATATGATTGGCGAAATCTGCCTGGCGATTGAGATGGGCTGCGATGCGGAAGACATCGGCAAAACCATCCATCCGCACCCGACCTTGGGCGAAAGCATCGGCATGGCGGCGGAAGTGGCCAACGGCACTTGCACCGACTTGCCGCCGCAAAAGAAAAAGAAATAATGTAATCCGCATTTAATGCAGGCTGCTTGGAATATGCTGAATGTTCAGGATATTTTCAAGCAGCCTTATTTATGCCGCATTCGGAACGTGCAGGCTGCTTTTTCCGCAAGCCAAAAGCAGCCTGCACGTTTTGTCGGGCAAGCACCATTTGCGCGATTTCAGCATTGACGCGCCCGAACATGAAAACAGCTTGCCAAATCCCGGCAAATTGGTTATCTTGACACTATTCTTATCCCAATATAGTGGATTAAAATAAAAATGAGACAAGGCGGCGAGCCGCAAGGCGTACAGGTGGTACGTCAAGGCGAGCCAACGCCGTATCATTGCCATTTTAATCCACTATATCTGACTATTCGTGCTGCATGACAAAAAGCAGCCTGCACATCGCAACTCCTGTTTTCCCCGTTGTTTTTTTTGCTCTTTCCAATCACTCGAAGCAGCCTGCACGCTGCACATTGCCATCACTACCCAACAAGGAGACCGTCATGCACGTTATCGTATTAGGCGCAGGTGTCGTGGGCACCGCCACCGCCTACTATCTCAACAAACTGGGCCACCAAGTTACCGTGATTGACCGCACACAAGGCGTTGCCGACGAAACCAGCTACGGCAATGCCGGACAGTTATCGTTCGGCTACACCACGCCTTGGGCCGCCCCCAATGTGCCGATGAAAGCACTCAAATGGCTGGGCAAAGAGCATTCTCCGCTGATTATCAAACCCGACGGCAGCCTGTTCCAACTGGAATGGCTCGCCAAAATGACCGCCAACTGCACCAGCGCGGCCTATGCCCGCAACCAATCGCGCATGATGCGGATTTCCGAATACAGCCGCCACCTGCTGCACCAATTCGAAGCCGAAGAAGGCCTGAATTTCGAACAACGGCACAAAGGCACGCTGCACCTGTTCCGCGACAAAGAACTGTTTACCCAACACCAAAAACAAATGGGCGTGCTCGACAGCTTCAACGTTCCCTACCAAGAGCTCGATGCGGACGGCGCGATACAGTTCGAACCCGCGCTCGCCCACATCCGCCACCAAATTGCCGGTGCCTTCCAGCTGCCCAACGACAGCACGGGCGACTGCCGCCTGTTCACACAAAAACTCGCGCAGCTGTGCCAAGAGCGCGGCGTGAACTTCCTATTCAACCGCACCATTGTCGGCTTCAACACCAGCGGCAACCGCATTACCAGCGTGCAAACACGCACCGAAACCCACACCGCCGACGCTTTTGTCTGCGCGCTGGGCAGCTTCAGCCGCCCGATGCTGGCGCAACTGGGGCTAAAACTGCCGATTTACCCCATCAAAGGCTACTCGCTGACCATCCCCATCACCGACGAAAGCAAAGCCCCGCAATCCACCGTGCTGGACGAAACCTACAAAGTCGCCCTCACCCGCTTCGACAAGCGCATCCGCGTGGGCGGCATGGCCGAGTTGTCGGGCTATGAAATCCGCCTGCCGCAAGTCCACCGCGAAACGCTGATGCAGGTGACCAACGAACTTTTCCCCGGCAGCGGCAGCCTGCAAGAAGCCGAATATTGGAGCGGCCTGCGCCCCGTCACGCCCGACAGCACGCCCATTATCGGCGCCACCCGCTTTGAAAACCTGTTCACCAACACGGGGCACGGCACGCTGGGCTGGACCATGTCGCTCGGTTCGGGCAAAACCACCGTCGATTTGCTGCATTCGGGCAAAGCCGAAATCCGCACCGATGATTTGAGCATGGCGCGGTATTCCTGCTGATGCGTTGAACACGCGGACAAAAGTGCAGGCTGCTTTTTGCGTTATTGAAAAGCAGCCTGCACTTTTTGCCGGCTTGTTAATAGTCCAATAAACGACTATAATCGGTCGCTTATTGGACTATTTTTATGCAGACGACACAATGAAACCCATTTATCCTTTGATTTTATGCGCCATTTTCGGATTATCCGCCTGCTCACAACCCGAAGCAGATAATACCCAAGCCTCCACGCCCGATGCCGCCATGCGCGTGAACGTGGTGGCCGTGGGCAAACAGACGGCGACACCGACCCTGCACTTGACGGGCACAGTGGCCGCCAAAGAAGACGTGGCAGTCGGCACGGCTTTGAGCGGCTTGAAGATTTTGGAAGTGAATGCCGATGTCGGGCAGCGCGTGGAAAAAGGGCAAGTGCTGGCGCGTCTGGACAGCGTGAATGTGCAGGCTGCTTTGCGGCAAAGCGAAATGGCGCTGGCCAAGGCGCGCTCGAACCTGAATGCGCGGCAGGCGGAATGGCGTGAGGCTCAAGCCACGTTCAACCGCTACCGTCCACTGGCCAACGAAGGCGCAGTCACGCCGCAGGAACTTGACCAGCAGCGTTTGCGTTTGGAATCGGCGCAGGCGAATGTGCAGGCTGCCCGCGCGGAAATTGCACAGCTGCAATCGCAGCTCACCGACAGCCGCCACCAGCGCGCGAAAGCGGAAATCACCGCCCCCGTGTCGGGCATTATCAGCCAGCGTGCGGCAGAGGCCGGCGCATTGACGGGCAGCGACGCGCTGTTCCACATCATCCAAGACGGCGAAATGGAACTGGCGGCCAATGCCACGGCAGACGAATTGTCGGTGCTGAAAACGGGTATGCCGGCCAAAGTGCGCGTGCGCGGGCAGCATGAACCGCTTTCGGGTAGCATCCGCCTGATTTCGCCGCAAATGGACAGCGGCACGCGCTTGGGCACGGTGCGGATTGCGTTGGAAAAGCAGCCTGCACTGCAAAACGGCGCGTATGGCGAAGCCGAAGTGCAACTGCCGACGCAGGAATCCGCCGCCGCACTGCCCGTTCAGGCCGTGTCGTTTGCCGACGACGGACAGGCGTTTGTGATGCTGGTGGGCGCGGACAACCGCGTGAAGCGGCAGGCGGTGAACATAGGGCGGCAGAACGCGGAATGGGTGGAAATCGTATCGGGCGTGAATGCCGGTGCGCGTGTGGTGAGAAATGCAGCGGCGTTTGTAAGCGATGGCGATTTGATTATTCCCGTTACCGAGCCGCAGAAATAAGTGCAGGCTGCTTTTCATCCTTCCCAAAAGCAGCCTGCACACCGCCCAATCCACATTGCCAACACAACACAGGTTTCACATGAATTTCAAAATTTCCTCATGGGCCATCCGCAAGCCGATATTTACCATCGTGCTGTTCATCGTGCTGACCGTTATCGGCACCCTCTCCTTCCAACGGCTGCCCATCAACGCCGACCCAAGCGTCAGCTTCCCGATTGTTACCGTTTCCGTGGCACAGTCCGGCGCATCGCCCGACGAAATGGAAAAATCCGTGACCACGCGGATTGAAAACGCATTGGCAGGCATGACCGGCGTGCGCCACATCACCTCCACGATTACCGACGGCGCGTCTTCCACCACCGTGGAATTTGCGCTCGGCACCGACATCGACAAATCCGTGAACGACGTGCGCAACACCATCGCCCAAATCCGCAGCAACCTGCCGCAAAGCATTACCGAGCCCGTGGTGGAGCGGCTGGATACCGAAGGCGGCGCGCTGATTAACTATGTCGTCCAAGCACCGAACATGAGTCCGGCCGAACTGTCATGGTTTATTGACGACACGGTGAGCCGCGAACTGTTGGCCGTGCGCGGCGTGCAACAGGTAACGCGCATCGGCGGTGCGAAACGCGAAATCCACGTCGCCCTGAAACCCGAACGCCTGAACGCGCTGGGCATTACCGCCGAACAAGTGAACGCGCAACTGGCGCAAACCAACGCCAATATTCCCGCCGGCCGCACCATTTCCAACGCGCAGGAACAATCCATCCGCGTGCTGAACAGCGCACAAACCCTGCAACAGCTTGCCGACACACCGATTTCGCTGGGCGGCGGACGGTTCGTCAAATTGTCCGAATTGGCCGCCGTGCGCGACAGCAGCGAGCAGGTTCGTGACCGCGCCCGTTTGAACGGCAAAGAAGTCATCGGCTTCAACGTATTGCGCAGCAAAGGTTCGAGCGACACGGTGGTGGCCGAAGGCGTGGAACAGGCGGTGGCGAAACTGGCGGCGGAAAACCCCGACGTCAAAATCTCCATCGTCCACAATTCGGTGGAAAACACGCGCGAAAATTACCGCGTTACCATGAACACGCTGCTGGAAGGCGCACTGCTCACCGTGCTGGTGGTGATGCTGTTTCTGCGCAACTGGCGTGCCACGCTGGTGGCCGCGCTTGCCCTGCCCCTTTCCGTGCTCCCCACCTTTTTCGTCATGCAGCTGCTGGGCTACACGCTCAACAGCATCACCCTGCTGGCGATTATGCTGGTCATCGGCATTCTGGTGGACGATGCGATTGTGGAAATTGAAAATATCGAGCAGCACCTGCACATGGGCAAACGCCCGTTTCAGGCGGCGATTGACGCTTCGGACGCCATCGGTTTGGCGGTGGTGGCCATCAGCGGCACGATTATCGCCGTATTCCTGCCGGTAAGCTTTATCAGCGGCGTGGTGGGTCAGTATTTCAGCCAATTCGGCGTTACCGTGTCGGCGGCGGTGGCGGCTTCCCTGCTGGTGGCGCGCATGGCCACACCCCTGTTGGCGGCCTACATCCTCAAACCGCTGCCGCACACCCAAAAGCAGCCTGCACATGAAGCCCCCGCCCAAGCAAACGGCAAATTCCTGTCGCTTTATTTGAAACTGCTGGACACCGCCCTGCATTGGCGCAAAACCACGCTGGCCGCCGGATTGGGCGTGCTGCTGCTTTCCGCGCTGATGGTGCCGCTGCTGCCCACCGGCTTCGTGCCGCAAAGCGACATCGGCAAAAGCACGGTGTCCATCACCCTGCCCCCCAGCAGCACGCTGAACCAGACCGATGAAAAATTGCAGCAAATCGCCGCCCGGCTGCGCCGGCACAAGGAAGTGGTGAACGTATATTCCGAAGCCGGCAGCAGCGGCGAAGTGTATAAAGGCACGCTGCTGGTATCGCTGGTGCCCGCCAAAGAACGCGAATTGAGCCAAAAAGAAATGGAAGCGAAAATGCGGCAGGATTTGGCACAGTTTGCCGACATACGCTTCTCGTTCCAAAACGATTTCGCACAACGCGACGTGTCCATCGTGCTGACGGGTTCCGACCCCAAAGCCTTAACGCAGGCTGCACATACCTTGAAAGCGCAAATGCAGAAAATCGGCAGCATTGCCAACGTGCAACTGAACGAACCGCTGCAAAAACCCGAACTGCAAGTGAAACTGCGGCAGGAAGAAGCCGCACGGCTGGGCATCACGCCCGCATCGGTGGGCAATTTGCTGCGGATTGCCACCGTGGGCGATTTGGAATCCGCCTCCGCCAAGTTCAACCTGCCCGACCGCCAAATCCCCATCCGCGTGCTGCTGAACGATATGGCCAAAAACGACATCGAAGCCATCAAACGCCTTGCCGTGCCTACCGCGCAGGGCGGCAGCGTTCCTTTGGCCAGCGTGGCAGACATTACCCTGTCGCAAGGCTCGGCCAGCTTGGAGCGTTTCGACCGCGCCCGCCGCATTGCCGTGGAAGCCGATTTGGCGCCCGGCCGCACCATCGGCGAAGTGCTGGCCGAAATCGACACGCTGCCCGTGTGGAAAAGCCTGCCCGCCGGCGTGCGCAAAGCCGAAACGGGCGACGCGGAATTTATGACGGAAATGTTCGAGCAATTCGCGCTAGCCATGGGCTTCGGCATTATGATGGTGCTGGTGGTGCTGATTTTGCTGTTTGCCGATTTCCTGCAACCGCTCACGATTCTGGTCGCCCTGCCGCTGTCCATCGGCGGCGCGGTGGCTGGGCTGCTGCTCACGGGCAGCGCGCTGGACTTGGCTTCCGTCATCGGCATCCTCATGCTGATGGGGATTGTGACCAAAAACTCCATTTTGCTGGTGGATTTTGTGATTGAAAAACGCCGGCACGGCATTGCGCGGCAGGAAGCCTTGTTGCAGGCGGGCAAAGAGCGCTCGCGCCCGATTATCATGACCACGCTGGCGATGGTGGCCGGCATGGTGCCCGCGGTGTTTGCCGGTGGTTCGGGCGACGGCTTCCGCGCCGTGATGGCGATTACCGTGATTTCCGGGCTGATTGCGTCCACGCTGCTGAGCCTGGTATTCGTGCCCGTGGTTTATACGCTGATGGACGATTTGCGCGGCTGGATGGCGCCGAAGCTGGGACGGCTTACCAGCGTCACACAGCAAGACCGCGATGCGGCGGAATTACCCGACCGATGATTGTGCACGGCAAAAGCAGCCTGCACTTTAAAACAATATGGAAACACAAACACTTATGAACAAATCCCCGATATCCGAATTTGACGAACTCTGCGAGCTGTGCACCCTCGGCCAGAACCTGTATGCCCAATGGGCCAAGCAAAACGGGTTTTCCGCCAACGAATTTTATGTGCTTTATTATTTGAGCATGCGCAGCGGCAGCACGCAGCAAGAGATTGCCGAAGAATGGTCGCTGCCCAAGCAGACCGTGTCCGCCGTTTGCAAGCAGCTGCACACCAAAGGTTTGCTGCAACACAGCCCGGGCGCGGCAGACCGCCGAGAGAAGCGCCTCTCGCTGACGGCGCACGGCAAAAGCGTTACCCTGCCGATGGTGGAAAAATTAAGCGCGATTGAGGCGCAGACCGCACAGCAGTTCGGCAAGGAAAACTGCACGGAGCTGATTCGCCAAATCCGTATATTGCTCAACCTGTTGGCGGACAATATGCGCGCGTGAAGCCAAACGCAAAAAAGCAGCCTGCACACGGAACAATCCAAGTGCAGGCTGCTTTTGGCGCTTTAATCGACCTTCAAACGGCATTGGTCTGGGTATTTTTCGCACAGCGTGCCGTCCTGCCGCGCCTGTGCGTAGCGGCGGTTTTGCGCGCTGCAATCGTACATCAGCACATTCGGTTTGGGGCGCAGCGGCGTGCAATGCTGCAACTCCGGGTCGTCCGCGCGATGCACTTTCACATACAACTCCGCTTGATGGCGTTCATACAGGCTGCCGCCGCCTGTGCTGCCGTTCAGCGTCAGCCGCTCTTCCAATTCGTGATACGGCTGCGTGCCGCTGTGGCTCAGGGCGATGCGCGTGCCACCGCCCGAATTCAACGAAGACAGCGCAAAACCGCTGTTCAACGGCACCGTCCACCGCTTATCCAAATGGGAAAACGGCAACTTCACTTCCGCATAATAACCCTGCCCCTGCACGGCTTCCGGCAGCGACAGCTCATGCTTCACCAGCGGCGGCTCTCCGCTGCGGCAGGCAGATAAAAGCAGCAATGCTGCCGTTAAATATATTTTCATCGTTCTTCCTTTCACAGTCCGGCATGGGCAAAAGCAGCCTGCACCCTAATTTCAACCTTTAACCGCGCTGCTTCAACCACTGCACCAGCCGCGAAATTCTGGCACGGAAAACGCACAAAAACCATGCGGCCAGCAAGGCGGTGCTGACGATGCCTATCCATGCCATCCACAGCACAGTAGATCCAAAGCTGTAATCGCAATGCTCCAAATCGTATATTGTCCCACCCCAGCCGTGCTGCTCAAACAACATTTCCCACCAGCCCCATAATGACGGCAGCAGCTGCGATATCAACAGTCCGCCCATATTCGTCCCCGTGATAAAAGTAATGACAAGCATGACCGTGCACGCATACAGCGCAGCCAGCTTGCCAAAAACCTGGCCGCCGTGCCAACGATTCTGCAATGCCAGAACACCGGGCAGCAAGGCGGCAAACGGCAGAACAGACAGCCATCCGCCGAGAAACCCACGGATTTCGTTAATATGGGAATTGTATCCCGGGTGGTGCGAGGCGGTGGCCAAAGTGCTGTATAGTGCGGGGCAAAACAGATATGCCGATGCCGCAGCCCAAAAAATTGCCAAAAACCTTTGCAGCCTGCTTGCGTCGGTTGGCGCAATCTGCTCGTTTCGCCACCACACCACCCAAAGGCTGCATAGCGCAAGAACAAACGGCAGGATGCTGAGCAGGATAATCATGACTTCCATTGTTGGCTATCCTTCATACGGTTTGCCATGCGGCAATGTAGGCTGCTTTTGCGGTTTTGCCGCCCCGAAAAGCAGCCTGCACTTTCTCACTCTTCTATTGAAGCACGAACCAGCTGCCCCACTTCGACATAACGTTTTTCCGCCGCGCGGGCTTCGGCGGCAACGGATTCCGGATTGGTCTTCCTTCCGGATGCATCCCATGAAAAGCGGATTTCCGGCACGTTTTGCACCAGTTCGATCATGCCGATAGCCGAACCATCCGGCCGGAAATAGGTGATTTTACCGCCTTGCCCACCCCCTCCTGCCATATCGTACACCATTGCCACTGTTTTGCCGTCTTCGTAATACGCCGTCAGTATTTTGTCTTTCGTCTGCGCCACCAGCCTGCCGCTATGGTAGGAGGCAATCGGCGAAACGGGTACGCCGTCGCGGTATTCTTCAATATCCGCCAATCTACCGTTTTTGCCAAACCGCACAATCATACTGTCGGCATTGCCCTTCGGCGCGAATCGGAGGATTCCTCCCTTGGCACGGATGACAAACGGTGCAATCCGCAAGGTTTTTCCCTCTTGGTAATAATCTGCTGCCACCGTGCGTCCATCTGTGGTTTTACCCAACACTTCGCGGTAGTAACCGTTCGGCTGCGGCCTGTCTGCCGCCTGTCCGTTTCGTGTGAAATAAACGGTTTCGCGCCTGTCTGTCTTTTGGTATTGCAGGCTGCTTCGGTAGGTTTCGGCAGTGCTCAGCGTGATTTCGGAGGGAAATTCGGGATATGCGATGCCGAGCGATTTTGGCGTGGGCGGCACATCGGATGGGATGCGTTCTTCCGCCTTTTCGGCAACGGCTGTCCCGCCCGCCTTTTCAGGCAGGGTTTCCGACCGGTGGCAGCCGGCCAGTGCGGCATAAACGCACAATCCCATGAATAGTCTGTTCATCATCCAATCTCCTTAACTATACGGCGGCCAATCGGTTTTCAGGCAGCCTGCACCCAGAATCATCCAAGTGCAGGCTGCCTGAAAACATCAAACCAAAATCAGACTTTCCCAATCGTGTCCGCAATCTCTTTTTGCAGCAGCGCGATAAAATCTTCCACTTTCATGCTGCCCAAATCCTCGCCTTTGCGGCGCACGGCGACTTGGCCATTTTCCATTTCCTTATCGCCCACCACGATTTGGTAGGGATAGCGCATTTGGCTGTTGTCGCGGATTTTGTAGCCGATTTTTTCGTTGCGCAAATCCGCTTCGGCGCGGAAGCCGGCGGCTTTGAGTTTTTCCACCACTTCGCGGCAGTAATCCGCCTGTTTTTCGGTGATGTTCATCACCACCATCTGCACGGGCGCGAGCCACAGCGGGAAGGAGCCGGCGTGTTCTTCAATCAAGATGCCGATGAAGCGCTCCAGCGAGCCCAAAATGGCGCGGTGCAGCATCACAGGGCGTTTTTTGCTGTTGTCTTCGGCCACGTATTCCGCGTCCAAGCGTTCGGGCAGCACGAAGTCGAGCTGGATGGTGCCGCACTGCCAGGAGCGGCCGAGCGCGTCTTTGATGTGGTATTCCACTTTCGGGCCGTAGAACGCGCCTTCGCCAGGCAATTCCTGCCATTCAACACCGCAGGCGGTGAGCGCGTCGCGCAGGCCTTGTTCGGCCTTATCCCAAATTTCGTCCGAACCGGCGCGCTGTTCGGGGCGCAGCGAGAGTTTGACGCTGACATGTTCGAAGCCGAACTGCTGATAGATTTTCATCACCAACAGGTTGAATTTGCGTGTTTCTTCGGCGATTTGGTCTTCGGTACAGAAAATGTGCGCGTCGTCCTGCACGAAGCCGCGCACGCGCATCAGGCCGTGCAGCGCGCCGGAAGGTTCGTTGCGGTGGCATGAGCCGAATTCCGCCAAACGCATGGGCAGGTCGCGGTAGGAACGCAGTGTGTTGTTGAAAATCTGCACGTGGCCGGGGCAGTTCATCGGTTTCACGGCGTATTCGCGTTTTTCGGAGGCGGTGAGGAACATATTGTCTTTGTAGTTCGCCCAGTGGCCGGATTTTTCCCAAAACGTTTTGTCCATGATTTGCGGCGTTTTCACTTCGCGGTAGCCCGCCGCGTCCAATTCGCGGCGCATGTGCTGCTCGATGACCTGCCACAGCGTCCAGCCACGCGGATGCCAGAACACCATGCCGGGTGCTTCGTCTTGCAGGTGGAACAGGTCGAGCTGGCGGCCGAGTTTGCGGTGGTCGCGTTTTTCGGCTTCTTCAATGCGCGTGATGTAGGCTTTCAGTTCGTCTTTGCTGGCCCAAGCCGTGCCGTAAATGCGCTGCAGCTGTTCGTTGTTGCTGTCGCCGCGCCAGTATGCGCCGGACATTTTGGTCAGCTTGAAGTTCTTTAGAAACCGTGTGTTGGGCACGTGTGGGCCGCGACACATGTCCACATATTCCTGATGGAAATACATGCCCATTTCGGTAACTTCGGGCATGTCGTCCACCAGCCGCAGTTTGTAGTCTTCGCCGCGCTGCTTAAAGATTTCAATCACTTCGGCGCGCGGCAGCATTTTTTTAATCACATCGTAATCTTGGTTGATGAGCTGCTTCATGCGCTCTTCAATCGCCTTCATGTCTTCAGGCGTGAACGGTTTTTCGGCGGCGATGTCGTAATAAAAGCCGTCTTCAATCACGGGGCCGATGACCATTTTCGCGTTGGGGAACAACTGTTTGACGGCATGTCCCACCAAGTGCGCACAGGAGTGGCGGATGATTTCCACACCTTCCGGGTCTTTGGGCGTGATGATTTGCACGGCGGCATCTTCGGTAATCGGGTCGCAGGCATCGCGCAATACGCCGTTCACTTTGCCCGCCACGGTGGCTTTGGCCAATCCGGAGCCGATGGATGCGGCGATTTGTGCAACGGTGACGGGGGATTCGTATTGGCGGATGCTGCCGTCGGGCAGGGTAATATTGAGCATATCGTGTCCTTTAAATGAATATTTGAACAGGCCGCCCGAAATGGTTTCAGGCAGCCTGCGTTTGTCTGAAAAAGAATAGGCGAAATTATAGGGAAAACAAGGGGTATTTTCAAGAAAGATGCGCGCAAATACAGGTGCAGGCTGCTTTTCTGTCGCCCAAAAGCAGCCTGCACTTTGTTTATCGGCGCAATGCGGCCAATTCGGTTTTCACCTCAGCCAGCGTTTCTTCGGTGAACAGGTTTTCCAGATTCTTCCACACGCTGTGATAGCCGAAGCCGCCTTGCAGCATTTCCGCTTTGGCATCGGCCAGCGTCCAGTTTTGGTAAATCATGCGGTAAAACGCAATCACGATGCCGGTGCGGTCGGCACCATGGTAGCAATGCACCAGCACCGCGCCGTGTTTCTGCCCCTGCTCGATTTGATACAGGGCGGCGGCCAAATCTTTGGGACGGACACGCCAGGTCAGCAGTGGCTGGTTCACCAGGCGGATGTGCGGATTTTGGGCGAAAAGGTCGTTGTTCCTGTTCCGATTAAAATAGCGCAGATTGACAATGGTGCGGATTTGCGCGGCGTTGATGGCGGCAATATCGTCGGCAATCGGCTGCTCGCTGCGGTATAGTTTGTCGTCCACGCGGTGCAGGTTGGCATCGGCTTTCACGCTTTGCGCCCAATGCGCCGGGCGCGAGGTTTGGGGCGTGGGCGCGGCGGTGCAGGCGGTCATGCCGACCAGCATCAGGCTTAAAATGAGTGTGTGTTTCATGAGGTGCTTTCTATATTTTCTATGAAATGGAAAAAGTGCAGGCTGCTTTGGACAGTTGGGCAGCGTATCGGGTCAGCATTGCCGCATCAACCGTTAAAGCAGCCTGCACTCGAATTCGACAAGGTGCAGGCTGCTTTTTGGGGTTTATTTCTGGCGGCGTTTTTCTTTACGTTGGCGTCGCTTTTCCAGCAATGCGCGTTTGCGTTCCAGCAACTGGCCGCGTTTGCGCCAGAAATGCCATATCAAAAACACGGCTGCCACGCCCAACACGGCGAACAACCCGTGCTGGAAACGGTGCACCTGCAACATCAGCCAGTCTTTGTTTTCTGCGCCGTAGCTGCCCAGATAAATCCAAAGCGGCACGGAAATCAGCGCGGCAAAGCCGTCCATTTGCAGCCACTGCCAAAAGGAAATGCGGCCGCTCATGCCGGCGGTAAGGAAAATGGGGCTGCGCAGGCCGGGCAGGAAACGGGCCACGAACAACACGCGGTTGCCGTATTGGTCGAATTTTTTCTGTACTTGGGCATAGCGTTTGGGCGGCATCAGGCGCGTGCCGATTTTGGAGCGCAAAATGCGTTCGCCGTAATGCCGGCCGAGCAGGAACATCAGCCCGTCGCCCACCAACACGCCCGCCATGCCCACGGCAAACATAATGTGCACGTTGGTATAGCCCAAGCCGGAAATCACACCGCCGGCCACCAGCGTCACGTCTTCCGGAATCGGAATGCCGAAACCGCACAATACCAATACCCAAAAGACCGCAAAATAACCGAATTGTTGGAAAAAAGTTTCTAATAAACCCAGCATAATGTGTGTATGTTCTTAATCTGTTTGAAGATAACGTGCGGATTAGCTGCCTGCGCGGATGGCCTGCGCAATGCGTTCCGCGCCCTTCTCTGCCAATATGGCGGATTCCGCCTCCACCATCACGCGCACCACGGGTTCCGTGCCCGATGCGCGCAACACCACGCGGCCGCGTTCGCCCAATTCCTGTTCCACCGCCTGCAAAGCAGCCTGCGATGCCGTTTGCCAACCTTGGCCTTTTTCAATGCGGACGTTAATCATGGTTTGCGGATACGGCTGCCAGTCAATCGCTTCGTGCAAATCTTGCTTCAATATTTTGAGCGACGCCAACACCTGCAAGGCGGAAATCGTGCCGTCGCCCGTGTTGTGCTTGTCCAGGCACAGGATATGTCCCGAAGCCTCGCCGCCAATCAGCCATTGCCGTTGGAAAAGCTGTTCCAGTACATAGCGGTCGCCCACTTTGGCGCGCGCAAATTCAATGCCTCTGGCGCGCAATGCTTTTTCCATGGCCAGGTTGCTCATCACCGTGCCGACCACGCCGCCAAACGCCAAACCTTGCGCCGCATGGGCTTTGGCAATCACATAAATCAGTTTGTCGCCGTCATACACCACGCCGTTTTTATCGACCATCATCAGTCGGTCGCCGTCGCCGTCCAGCGCGATTCCGTAATCGGCATCGTGTTGCAGCACGGCAGCCTGCAAGGTTTTGGGATAGGTCGCGCCGATTTTGTCGTTGATATTGTAGCCGTTTGGCTCGCTGCCGATGGAAATGACTTCCGCGCCCAGCTCGTGAAACACTTTCGGCGCCGTGTGGTAGCCTGCGCCGTTGGCGGTATCGACCACCAGTTTCAGGCCGCGCAGATTCATGTTGGCGGGGAAAGTGGATTTGCAGAATTCAATATAGCGGTCGTCCGCGCCGCTGATGCGTTTGGCACGTCCCAATTGGCGCGAAGGCAGCGTCTGCATTTCCTTGTCCAGCTCGGCTTCAATCGCCAGCTCCATTTCGTCGCTCAATTTCACGCCGCCTTCGGCAAAAAATTTGATGCCGTTATCGGAAAATGCGTTGTGCGATGCGGAAATCATCACGCCGCCGTCCAAACGCAGGGCGCGGGTCAGATAGGCAATGCCCGGCGTGGGCAGCGGGCCGGTCTGCACCACGCTCACGCCGGCCGCCGTGAAGCCGGCCACCAACGCAGTTTCCAGCATATAGCCAGAAATGCGCGTGTCTTTGCCGATAATCACGGTCGGCGTGTGGCCGGCATCCGCTTTTACCAGCGCACGGCCGAAAGCGCAGCCCAGTTTCATCACGAAATCGGGCGTGATGGGGAATTGACCCACCTCACCACGGATACCGTCTGTGCCAAAATATTTTCTTGCCATGCGCTGCGCTCCTTGTTGTTATGTGATAACGGAAATAATAAGGATATTGTAAAGAAAAGCGGCGTTTTACGCCATATTCCTACGGGCGACTTTACTGTTTTTTATATTTTCCGCCACGCCCGGATCCATCAGCCCAATGTGGCGCACACGATGATGCCGCCCAACCCGGCCTGCGGCGACAAATGGAAAATCTGCCATTCTTCGCCGCTGTGCAAATAATAGGACAACACGGGGAATTCGGCGGCAATCTTGGCCGGCAGGTCGGCCAGGCGGTATTCGGTTACATGAAACAGGATATTTTGTGGATAAAACCCGTTGAAAGAAAAATCGACCACGCTGTCGATTTCCCAGTCGTCGTGGTCGGCAAAGCGCACCAGGAGTTTGTCCTGCTCGGGCAAATGCTGAATGCTCAAAATGCGCGCGTTGTGGTATTTGGTGGTCATGATAAAACCCGTCCGACAAAAGTGCAGGCTGCTTTTTGCGATATACAAAAGCAGCCTGCACGTTATGTTTCCAATTATTTCAAGCCTTGAATGAAATTGCTGACCGCTTTGATTTCATCTTCGTTCATGCGTTTGGCAATATCTTCCATCATGCTGTTCGGGCTGGTGCGCTTGCCTTGGGCGTATGCGCGCAACTGGTCGGCCACATAAGTGCCGTGTTGTCCGCCCAAACGCGGATACGCCGCCACATCAGTACCGCCGCCCGGTGTGCCGGAACCGGTCGGGCCGTGGCAGGACATACAGGCCGGAACGCCTTTTTGTGCCAAACCGCCGCGGTAAATGCGGGTGCCCAAAGGAATGTTTTCTTTCGGATTCGCTTCGCCCGGTTTCGCTTGTTGGCGCGCATAATACGCGGCAACGTTGCGGATGTCGTCATCGCTCAAGCTTTGTACCATTGGCGCCATGGCGGCAGATGCGCCGGTTGTGCGCGTGCCGGCTTTAATATCCACCGTTTGCTTGAAGATATATGCCGCGTGCTGGCCTGCCACGCGCGGATACATGGCGATATTGCTGTTGCCGTCGGCCGCATGGCAGCCCACGCAGATGCTTTCGGCGATTTGTTTGCCTTTTGCCAAATCCACAGGAGCAGCCGATGCCGCGCCTGCCAATGTCAAAGCAGCAAGAATAAGAGAAAGTTTCATGGAAAATGCCCCCAAATTAGCAAAGCAGCCTGCACTGCTTTTATTGTTATATTGACCGGTTTCGCAACCGGATAAACCGAAAATCGAATAAACGTGGTATTCTATACCAAATTCACATAACTTTACCAGCCATGAACTTATTTCACAACGCAAAATTTTTTACCACCGTCAATCATCTGAAAGATTTGCCCGACACCGCCGCCGAAATTGCCTTTGTCGGCCGAAGCAATGCGGGAAAATCCAGCGCAATCAACGCATTATGCAACCATGTCCGCCTGGCCTATGTTTCCAAAACACCCGGCCGCACGCAGCACATCAATTTTTTCGAGCTGAGCAACGGGCATTTCATGGTCGATTTGCCCGGCTACGGCTACGCGCAAGTGCCTGAAGCCATCCGCGCGCACTGGGTCAAACTGCTGGGCGACTATCTGCAAACACGCCCTTCCCTGCTCGGCTTGGTGCTGATTATGGACATCCGCCATCCGCTCAAACCGCTGGACATTCAAATGCTGGACTTTTTCGCCCAAACCGAACGCCCCGTGCACATCCTACTCTCTAAAGCAGACAAATTATCCAAGAATGAACAAATCAAAACCTTGTCGTCCGTCAAAAAAGCATTAAAACCTTTTACCGAGCGGCAAACCGTTACCGTGCAGCTTTTCTCCAGCCTGAAAAAACAAGGCATCGAAGAAGTGGAACACATTGTCCAATCATGGTTCGACCATGCCGCTTCCGTGCAAGAGGGCGAATCCGATTGCCCGCCCGAACCTGAAAGCGCGGCGAATCGCGTATAATTATCTGCATGTTGCAACGCAATCCGTTTTTTACCGCTCCATTTGCCATGAATCATCTGAAATCCAGTTCCCGTCGTCAGCTGCGCAAAACCGCACACTCCCCGAAACCCGTCCACAGCTCCACTGATGATATTATGCAGGCTGCTCTCATGCAGCTCGGCGGTGTGCGAGTGCAGGGCGACAGTACGTTTTATAGCGTTTCCGGATTCGGTACGGTAATCATGACGATTTACGTGCTGACAGTCGTTACCGTAATGGGATTTATCCTAATTTTATTACCGTCGTTTTCGAATGCGAGCAGTGTGCGGCAGATGCTGATTTCAATACCGCTTATCCTGTTTTGGTTGTGGATGACCGAGTACTATTGGTTCGGGCTAACCACGCGTACCTTCGCCAAAACCACGCCGAACTCTTTGATTCTGTACGGCGCATTCGGGCGGGTGCGGCAGAGGTTTGACCTTAGCGAATGCACATTTAGCGAAGCAAAGGACAGAAGAGGGTTCTCACTGCGCGTTCGCCAGCAAAATCGGTATTTTTCGCGCATCATTGACCTAACCTCGTGTGCCAACCCCCAAGCCTTGATTTTCGAGCTGACCATGCAGTAGCACCGTTGCAGGCTGCTTTCACATGAAGCGACAGGCGGCTATCGGCAAGCGCATAGGCAATCTAATGAAATTGGCTTAATTGGGAGGCGGATAATATGAATCCGAAGCGACTATTTTTGATAACTGCCATCTTTCTTCTCGCATCATGCGCGCATCAGGTTCAGATTAGAGACAGCAACCTCCTCAAAGAAACGGAATTGCAAAAAACAATTGCCGATTTTGAATCGATGGTCAACCTGATTGCCGATGAGGAGACCAAACAAGCGATGGCGCAGGCGAAGGTGGTCGATGTCAATGGTTTTCAAATATTGTATGCGAAAGACAATGAAATTTTCATTTTACAAAACAGAAACGTGATTGCCAGAATCAACGACAGGGAAAGGATTTTTTATCGCTCGACCACGGCGCCCCTTTCAGGTATAGAAGTGTCCGTATCCGATAATCTGCTGTTTTATAATAACAGCAAAAATTCTTTTATTGATTACGGCATTGACGGAATCGATGTGGTCGAACGAAACTATTTGGACCTTTTAAACCTGAAGAATGCGCCGGATAAGGAAACATTGCCAAATATGTCATTTGTTCACCATCAATCCTGCCCAACGCTCAATCATTTATCCCGTACGGCATGTTGCGGTGGGCAGGGGTATCTTTTTTCTCCTAGTATAGGCTGGAAGTGGTCTCAAGGAACAACTGATAAATGCCGATTATTAAACCACAACCAGCTTGATGCCAGCGCGCCAACAACAAAACCCTAATTTCCAAGACGACCATGCGGTAAAACCGTTGCAGTCAGCCTGCACTCCGCACAAACTATCCTGCCACTTCAAAATCCGCTAAAATCCGTCCGTTTGATGATTCAGGCAGCCTGCAACGGACATTCTGCTGTTCAGGCTGCCTTATCCGTTTTACAGAAAGTATCCGATGAACGCATTATTACAAGACCTCCAAGCGCGCGGCCTCATCGCGCAAAGCACCGATATCCAAGAACTCTCCCAATTATTAGACCAAGAACGCATCACCCTCTATTGCGGCTTCGACCCCACCGCAGACAGCCTGCACATCGGCCATCTGCTGCCCGTGCTGGTGCTGCGCCGCTTCCAAAACGCAGGCCACACCCCCGTTGCCCTGGTGGGCGGTGCCACCGGCATGATTGGCGACCCCAGCTTCAAAGCCGCCGAACGCAGCCTGAACACACCCGAAACCGTGGCAGGCTGGGTGGAAAGCATCCGCAACCAGCTCAAACCCTTCCTGAAATTTGACGGCGAAAACCCTGCCATTATGGAAAACAACGCCAATTGGTTCGGCAGCATGAACTGCTTGGACTTTCTGCGCGACATCGGCAAACATTTTTCCGTGAACGCCATGCTCGCCAAAGAATCTGTGAAGCAGCGCATTGAACGCGAAGACCAAGGCATCTCGTTCACCGAATTTTCCTATGCCCTGCTGCAAGGCTATGATTTTGCCGAATTAAACAAACGCCACAACGTGCAACTGGAAATCGGCGGTTCCGACCAATGGGGCAACATTACCTGGGGCACGGAAACCACCCGCCGCCTCAACGGCAAAACCGTGCACGGCATGACGCTGCCGCTGGTCACCAAATCGGACGGCACCAAATTCGGCAAAACCGAAGGCGGCGCAGTGTGGCTGGACGCGAAAAAAACCTCGCCCTACCAGTTCTACCAATTCTGGCTCAAAGTGGCCGATGCCGATGTGTATAAATTCCTGAAATACTTCACCTTCCTGAGCATCGAGCAAATCGTCCAGATTGAAGCGGACGACAAAGCCAGCGGCAAAAAACCCGAAGCGCAACGCATCCTCGCCGAAGAAATGACGCGCCTGATTCACGGCGAAGCCGCGCTGGAAGCCGCGCAACGCATCACGCACAGCCTGTTTTCCGGCGACGAAAGCAGCCTGACCGAACAGGATTACGCCCAACTCGCGCTGGACGGTCTGCCCTGCATCACAGTTTCCGGTTCGCCGAACGTGGTGGAAGTGCTGGTGAAAGCCGGTTTGGCGCAGTCCAACAAAGAAGCGCGCGGATTCGTGCAAAGCGGCGCGGTGCTGCTGAACGGCGAAGCCGCAGTGGAAAACAATCCGGACTTTGCGCCCGAAAAACCCGACGACAAATACGCGCTGACCGACGCACACAAACGCTTCGGCAAATACACGATTATCAAACGCGGCAAACGCAATCACGCATTGCTGGTGTGGGAATAATCAACGTTATTTCAAAAAGATAGAAAGTGCAGGCTGCTTTTGGCGTATGTTTAAAGCAGCCTGCACTTTTCTGTGATGCCACATTGCAAGCAAATATAGTGGATTAAAATAAAAATGAGACAAGGCGGCGAGCCGCAAGGCGTACAAGTAGTACGTCAAGGCGAGCCAACGCCGTATCATTGCGATTTTAATTCACTATAACTATTCCACCGTGTTCTGCCCAAATAAAAGCAGCCTGCACTTCTTCGTTTTGAAGTGCAGGCTGCTTTTTTCGGCCGATTAAAACGCCGCTACAAACAATCCGATAATGCTCAAAAAGCCCACGCCCCACACCAGCGAGCGCAGCGCAGCTTTGTCCTGTACATAGCACCAAACAAACGCGACGCGCGACAGAATAAACACCGCCGCCCAGAAATTGATCACGCCCTGCGAAGCGCCGCCCGTTGCATGTGCAATGATGACCGCCGCCGCGTATGGCGCAAAGATTTCGTAGCCGTTCTGCTGCGCCGCATTTGCCCGTGCCGCCTTGCCCGACACCTGCGCCAGAAATTCGCGCGGATTATGGTTGTCCTTACCGCGGAATCCCGCCCGTTTTTTGGCATACGCCGCGCAAAACAGGTTCAAAAACACCAGCAGCAAAATGCTGAAATACGCAAAAGTCATGATATATCTCCTTAAAATATCAACATAAAAAAGTGCAGGCTGCCTGCACGCTATTATCCGTACACGCAACCAGCATAACACAAAATCCTGCCATTATCATTCAAACTTCATCGGCCTGAATGTGCATTACGCGATAACCTAGCAGGCAGCGCGTGGTAACGACAGCGCAGGCTGCAAAAAAAGACAGCAATAACAACGGGAAATCCAAGCATTTGCACCCAATGTGAGATATGCAGGCAGAAAACATCCTGATAGCGGCGTGGTTTTTGACCATAAAGGATTCCCCATTTTTGACGATATTGCCAAACACGATACCCGCCTTAATCAGAAAGTGTTTTATGCAACTGACCGCATAGGACAGATGCGGATGGCAACGCGGGATTTGCGCGAACAAATCAATTCTGGAAAAATTAGCCGTTCACAATTCTCGCCTGAGCAGCTAAAAGCGATTCAAAGCGGAAGGAGCAAAATCCCAGAATACACTTACCAAAAGCAGCCTGCACTTTGAAATATAAAGTGCAGGCTGCTTTTTTCGGCCGATTAAAACGCCGCCACAAACAATCCGATAATGCTCAAAAAGCCCACGCCCCACACCAGCGAGCGCAGCGTGGCCTTATCCTGTACATAGCACCAAACAAACGCAGCGCGCGACAGAATAAACACCGCCGCCCAGAAATTAACCACGCCCTGCGCCATCGCGCCCAAAACGCCGACGTGCGCGTGGGCACGCCCGATATTGCGCGCGGATAGTTTTCAGGCTGCCTTTGGCGTGATGCAGAGGCAGCCTGAAAATTTGATATCTCTATTAAACTGGATAAAACTATTGTTTGAGCAACGCAATGATTTCTTCTTTGGCAATCAGCTCGCGCTCTTTTTGAGCGAGCAGTTCGTCTTTGTGAGCAAGCATAAGTTTAAGTTTTTCAATTTCTATAATGAGCTCGTTAATTTTTCCACTACTTATACTAGTGTGAATATTAGTGCAATAAGTGCTGTTTTCACCAATGACAACCATAAAACTTTGCTCATTTTCCTGAGCCAATTCGTTTAAATTCATTTCAAAAATATCAGCGATTTTTTGTAAACGTGGCAAAGTGAGTTTCGTTTCGCCTCGTTCAATTTTTGCATAACCATTGGCAGACATTTCTAATTTTTCCGCCATTTGTTCTTGCGACCATTGTTTGATTTCTCGGATTAGACGGATTTTTTCGTAGGTTTTCATTTCTTTATTCTTTCGTGGTGGTGAAAATACACAAATTGGGTAAATTGTAAACCATATGATGATGGATTGTGTACTGTTTTATTTTTATAATAATCCTTTAATCATTGATTTCAAGGAATTAAAAATGTCTGAACAATATCAAAACGAATATTCAGAACAAGGTTTGTGGAATAAGATAAAAGAATATTCAAAAACAATAGGGGAGAGTGTTCTTAGTCCTGTATTAACTTTGTATGCTTGTGCTGAGGATTCTAAAAATCCTATACCTACATGGGTAAAAACAACTATTTATAGCGCATTAGGTTATTTTATTTTACCTGTTGATGTAATTCCCGATGTTATCCCAGCGGTAGGTTATACAGATGATGTTGGAGTACTAGTAGCTGCATTGGCAGCAGTGTCCTTATATATCAAACCTGAACATAAGGAATTTGCACAAGAAAAATTAAAGCAGTGGTTTGATTGAATAATAATCTTATGCTACACATTAACACAGAGGCAGCCTGAAAACCGTTTCAGGCTGCCTTTTATCGCTACTACTTCACGACTGATGCCGTTTCTTCACGCTCACCTGTCGCTGTTTCTTCTTGCCGCCGCTGTTGCGTACTTTTTCGTCTTTGCGGTTTTCGCGTTTGGCGATGCGGTTGCTCAGCGTGGCGCGGCGCAGGGGTTTGTTTTTGGTTTTCTCAGCGGTCTCTTCATACGGATTTTCGCCCACGTTGTACTGAATCCGCAGCGGCGTGCCTTGCAGGTTGAAGGCTTTGCGGAAGGTCTGTGTGAGGTAACGCGTGTAGCTGTCGGAAATGGCGGACAGCGAATTGCCGTGAATCACAATCACGGGCGGGTTCATGCCACCTTGGTGGGCATAGCGCATTTTGGGGCGCACCAGCCCTGCGCGCGGCGGGGCTTGACGTTCGATGGCCGATTGCAGAACGCGCGTGATTTTGGGCGTGGGCATTTTGATGAAAGCCGCGTCATAAGCCGCCTGAATACTGTCGAACAGGCCGTCTATGCCGCGTTCTTTCAGCGCGGAAATGTAGTGGAACTTGGCAAAATCCAAGAAATAGAGTTTGCGGGCAATGTCGCGTTTGATGTCGTTGCGCCGCTCTTCGGAAATGCCATCCCATTTGTTCACGGCAATCACCAGCGCACGGCCGGCTTCCAGCGCAAAGCCTGCGATGGTCGCGTCTTGGTCGGCAATGTCCTGCTGCGCGTCCAGCACCAGTACGGCCACGTTCGCCGCCTCCACCGCTTGCATGGCTTTAATCACGGAAAATTTTTCCACCGCTTCGTCCACTTTGCCGCGCCGCCGCACGCCTGCGGTGTCGATAATCGTGAAAGGCTTGCCTTCGCGCTCAAAGTCGATGTGAATACTGTCGCGTGTGGTGCCCGCCATGTCGAAGGCAATCACGCGCTCTTCACCCAAAATGGCATTCACCAGCGTGGATTTGCCCACATTCGGGCGGCCGATGACGGCAAACACGGGGTGTTTGTTTTCCGGCTGCTCTTCTTCGGCTTCGGGGAAGTTTTCCAGCACTTCTTCCATCAGGTAATACACGCCGTCGCCGTGCGCGCCGGAAATGACGTGCGGCTCGCCCAAGGCAAGCTCGTAAAATTCGGCGGCCAGCACGTCGCGGCGGCCGCCCTCGCCTTTGTTCACGGCCAGATACACGGGGCGCGGCGATTGGCGTAGGCGGTCGGCGATGATTTTGTCTTGCGGCGTGAGACCGGTGCGCGCATCCACCAGAAAAATCACGGCATCGGCTTCGTCTATCGCCTGCAAGGTTTGGCGCGCCATTTCGTGCAAAATGCCACTATCCACCACGGGCTCGAAGCCGCCGGTGTCCACTACCAGATAGGGCTTGCTGCCGACTTTGCCGTGGCCGTAGTGGCGGTCGCGCGTGAGGCCGGGCAGGTCGTGCACCAGCGCGTCTTTGGTGCGCGTGAGGCGGTTGAACAGGGTGGATTTGCCCACATTGGGGCGGCCAACTAGGGCGATGGTGGGTTTCATAGGGGTTCTTTCTGTGTCAGGCTGCCTGAACGCGGGTTCGGGCGGCGAGCAGGTGTTTCGGTTGTCTTTGGAAACACGGGGTTGATAAAAAAGAGGGTGCAGGCTGCTTTTTCAAGTTGCCAAAAGCAGCCTGCACTCGGGTTTAATGCAACATCGTTTTTTGGAAAAGCAATGTCAATTTGTCTTGATAATAGCTGTTGCCGTTGCGCTGGTCGAGCTCTTGCGCCACTTGCTGCGCATTTTCCAAAGCGTCGTCTTTCAGCGGCACGATGCAGGTAATATAGTCGAAATACGGCAAATCGTTGTTGGAAATGGTAGCGAAAATATCGTCGCTGTATTCATCCAGCCAGTCTTCCGCCCAATCCAGCCTGCCCAACTGCGAAGCGGCCAAAATCAGCGGCGGCAGCAGGCGCACGTTGTCTTCGTCCGATTCGGTAATCAGCGCAAAGGCTTCCTCCAACAATTCTTCCGCCTGTTCGGGATGGCCGGTGCGTATCAGCGCGTCCACCACGTATTGATACGTGATGTGCGGCACTTCGGCGCAGCTCAATTCGCCCGACAAAATCGGTTCGGCGCAGGACAGCACTTGCGCATAATCGCCGATGAAATGGTAATACTGCACCAAAGAATCCTGTTCGCAGGCGGGACAGTCGCTCAAATCATCGGCTTCGGCAGCCTGCCAAAGGGCGAAATGCTCGCGCGCCGCCGCCACATCGCCCATCAGGATGCTTTGCTCGGTCAATGCTTTTTCCACCGACTCGCGGCTGCATTGGAAGTCGTCGTAAAGCTGGCGCATGGCTTGGTTGGCCTGCTCGATTTCCTCGCGCGACACGGTGGTGTCGTACGGCAGCTTCGGCACGACCCATTTGTATTTCCATGCCGTGTTCAGCAAATGGCGCAACGCCGCGTCCGCTTCGGGCGAATCTTCCTCGCTTTGGACATAGCTGTTGCGGTAATAATTCGTGAGCCAATTCAGGCAATGCCATTGGAAGCCGATTTTGAACAGCCGGTTCGGCATTTCATCGCCCAGCACAAATTCGGCAATTTCGCGCCCCGTATCGAAATCTTCCGTGTTCATGGCCTGATTGAACGCATCGACGGTGACGCGCATCCTGCGGCTGGCATCGGCAATGTTGGCCACTTCGTCCGGTGAAAAAGGTTTGGCTTTATCCATCATCTTCCTTTGAAGTGCAGGCTGCTTTTCGGACATCGAAAGCAGCCTGCACATGCATTACTGGCTCAATTTTGCTTCGACCAGCTCTCGGCTCAGCGAATCTTCGGGCAGCTTGTCCAGCGCCGCCTTATAGGCCGCCGCCGCTTCCTGCTTTTTGCCCTGCGCGGCCAACACGTCGCCCTTGCTCTCGTTCAGCAGCGGCTCAAATTCGGCAGGCACGGTCAGATTCAGCACTTTCAAGGCATCGTCAAATTTTTTCTGTTCCACCAGCACATTCGCCAAATTCTGCGCGGCGGACACTTGGAGCACCGGCTCTTTCTGCGTGTCCAGCACCCATTGGTAGGCTTTTGCCGCCTCGTCCAGTTTGCCGGCGTTAAACAGCGCCAAGGCGGTTTGCAGGCTGCTTTGTGCGGCCGCAGGGCTGTCTTTGAAGCGGTTTTGCAATTCGGTCAGCTTGGCATAATCGCCCTGAACCTTCATCCCCTCCGTTGCGGCTTCTTCGTTTTTACCGCGCAGGTGGCTTTGGTACATCGAGTTGCCCAAATACGCCAGCGCCGCCGCCACCAGCAGGGCGAAAACCCATTTGCCGCCCCTCCTCCAAAGGTGTTTGGCATTTTCCAATTCTTGTTGTTCGTCATGATGCGCGGACATTTATGCACTCCATTGTGTTAATTGCGTAATCAGTTCGGCGGCGGGCACGGTAACCTGCCCTTTGCCGCCGCGTAAATCTTTCAGGGTAACCTGGCGGTTTTCCAGCTCGCTCTCGGCGATAATCAGCGCGAATTTTGCGCCGCTGTCGTCCGCGCGTTTGAACTGGTTTTTCAATTTGGTGCTGCCCAAAAACTGGGCAACGTTAAATCCCGCTTGGCGCAGCGCAGCGGCATACTGCATGGCGGCCAGCGTGCTGCCTTCGCCCTGCTGCATCACGAATACGTCGGGCGCGTTGTCGGCGTGCAGGCTGCCGTAATCGCGCACCAGCAGCAGCAGGCGTTCGATGCCCATGGCAAAGCCGATGGACGCGGCGGGTTTGCCGCCCAACTCTTCAATCAGCCCATCATAGCGTCCGCCGCCGCACACGGTGGCCTGCGCGCCGAGTTTGTCGGTCGTCCATTCGAACACGGTTTGGTTGTAATAGTCCAAGCCGCGCACCAGCCGCGGGTTTTCGGTGTATCGGATGCCCAAGCCGTCCAGCAGCGATTTGACGGTATCGTAATGCCGGCGCGATTCTTCGCCCAAGTAGTCGGTCAGGCGCGGGGCGGCGTTGCAGATGGCCTGCAAATCGGGATTTTTGCTGTCCAGCACGCGCAGGGGGTTGGTATGCAGCCTGCGTTTGCTGTCTTCGTCCAGTTTGTCTTCATGTTGCGTTAAATAGGCCACCAGTGCGGTGCGGTGGGCGGCGCGCTCTTCGCGGTTGCCCAAGCTGTTGATTTCCAAGGTGAGGTGTTCGGCAATGCCGAGTTCGCGCCACAAATCGGCGCACATGGCAATAATTTCCGCGTCAATATCGGGTTCGGCAAAACCGAGCGCTTCGATGCCGACTTGGTGGAACTGGCGGTAGCGTCCTTTTTGCGGGCGTTCGCGGCGGAACATGGGGCCCATGTACCAGAGTTTTTGCGGTGCGGCGTGCAGCAGGCTGTGTTCCACCACGGCGCGCAGGCAGCTTGCGGTGCCTTCGGGGCGCAGGGACAGGCTGAGTGTGTCGTTGCTGTCGGAGAAGGTGTACATTTCTTTGCCGACCACGTCGGTTTCTTCGCCGATGGAGCGCACGAACAGGCCGGTCTGCTCCACAATCGGGGTGCGGATTTGGGCGTAGCCGAAGCGGCGCGTCCATGCTTGGACGGCGTTGTCAAAGGCCTGCCAATAGGCGGCGGTGAGTTTGAAGTCTTTTTGTTCAACGGGCAGAAGGTCGTTCATGCCTTTGACGGATTGGATTTTGTGTCCCATTTTTGTATTTCCAAATTCGATAGGCGGATTATAGCCGATTTTCCGCCGCCTGAAACGGAAAACACGGCTGAATACGGGCGGTTCAACCGTGTTTTCCGTGTGCAGGCTGCCTGCGCATGGTCAATATACTTTCACACCGTCTTCGGGCGGTGTCATCAGATAATTCAGAATGTCGAAATTGGCGATTTGCGACAGCTCCGCAGACATCGCGCCTTTTTGAAACAAGCCGCCGGAATCGGTATAGGAATACACGCGCAGCACGCCGTTTTCAATTTCAATGCTGCGCAGCAAATCGAAGGGGAATTTTTTGTTGTTCACCGCAATCATGTTCCGATTGAGCTTCACCGCGCCGAAATTCAACGTTTTGCCTTCGTTAAACGCCTGCACCATTGCAGGCAGCATGAATGCCTGCTGATAATCCAACAGCACCTGCACCATCTCTTCCATATGCAGGAACGAAGACGGAATTTTCATTTCCACTTTATTCTGCACCAGCCGCACGGAAACGTGCCGCGCCGCATTCACGCCATATATCGTCTCATGAATCCGCCGGATATACATTTTCAGCGCGGGCGTGAATTTAATGACCTTGCGCGTGAACAGCGACTGATGCACCAAGCCCTGCGAATACACATGAACGCGGGAACGGATGCGGTCGGCCAGCAGATAAAACGCGGGCGACCACAGCAGCAGCGCAAACAACAGGGCATCGGTATTGCCGTCCAGCCAGCTGCCCAGCAGGAAAATATTGGGAAATCCGAAAAACAGGAACCAGAACACCACCAGGCCATAGCCCTTGCGCATGGAAAATTGGTATTCGCCCAAATGCGACGCCATAAACATCCTTTTAATAAAAAAGCAGCCTGCACTTCAAAAGCAGCCTGCACCACAGAAAACGTGATTATATATTGCCGCCTTTTTTCTGTAAAATGAGCGGCATGAAAGCGAAAAATCCCCTGCCCCTCCTCCACGGCGTGAAGCCGAGCTATCTGGTGCTGCCGCACGACAAACAGTTCTACGGCCAGCCGCTGCTGCATTTTTTGTGCGCCCGCTTCCCGTTCGTGGGCGAAGCCGCATGGAAGGCGCGGCTGAACAGCGGCATGGTGGTCAATCAGCACGGCCGCCCCATCAACGAACACGCGTCCTTCCAGCCCGGCGAAACCATTTTTTATTATCGCGAAACCAGCCGTGAAAGCGAGCCGCGTATTCCGTTTGACGAGCACATCCTGCACATCGACCAGCACCTGATTGTGGTGGACAAACCGCATTTCCTGCCCGTCATCCCCAGCGGCCGCTTTTTGCGCGAAACCCTGCTGACGCGCCTGCGCCTGCGTGCGGATTTGCAGCATTTGAACGTGGCGGACATCACTCCGGTGCACCGCCTGGACAAAGACACGGCCGGCGTGATGCTGTTGTCGCACAATCCGGCGTCGCGCGCGGCGTACCAGCAGATGTTTGCCGAAAAAACCGTGCAAAAGACCTACCACGCGCTCGCCCCGACACGGCTAGATTTGCCTTATCCGCTGACGGTGCAATCCCGATTGGTGCGCGGCGAATCGTTTTTCCTGACGCAGGAAGTGGACGGCACGCCCAACGCGCAAACCGAAATTCGTTTGCTGGAAATGCACGGAGATGTGAGCCTGTACGAATTAAAGCCGCTGACGGGCAAAAAACACCAGCTTCGCGTGCACATGATGAAGCTGGGCATGCCGCTGCTGAATGACGCGCTGTATCCCGACGTGCTGCCCGCCGGCACGGAAGATTATGCCAAACCGCTGAAACTGCTGGCGAAAAGCATTGGGTTTATCGACCCGATTTCGGGCGAAGAACGCGTGTTTGAGAGCAGGCAGGCACTATAAAAGCAGCCTGCACCTTGGTTGTTTCAAAGTGCAGGCTGCTTTTTATCGTCCGTCAGTCCTTGAACTGGCGCAACAGGCTTTTGGCCAACTGCAAGAATTGGCGGTATTTTTCGGTTTTGGCGATTTTCTCGCCCTTCAGCGAAATTTCGGTAATCACACCCGCCTTGTTGCCATACAACACCGTGTTTTCAATCTGAAAACTTTCCTGTTTGTCGATTTTGACCGAGCTGATAAACGCCTGCATCATCTCGCCGGAAGGCAGGTTTTGCAGCACCAGGCTCTTCTTCACATCGCGGGACAAATCGCCGCCGATGAAATGGAACGGGTTCGTCTGCACGTCCACCACGCCGTGATAGCTGTAAATAAAAATCTTGTGTTCAATCTGCGGATTGTTTTTCAAATACAGTTTCAGCAGCAATGCGCGCAAATCGTTTTGAATATCTTCCTGTCCTGCTTCCATTTTCGGCCTTCTTTGTCAATCGGTTGAATCCGTTATTTCGCATGTATCGGGATAACTTTGGCTTTGGCGCGTTTTTTGCCGCCTTCGCCGTAATTGGTTTTCACATATTCCTGCACAATGGCAAGAAATTCCTGTGCCATATTGTCGCCTTTGAGCGTGACCTTGCGCTCGCCGTCCACATATACCGGCGCCACCGGCGTTTCGCCCGTGCCCGGCAGGCTGATGCCGATGTCGGCCAATTTGCTTTCGCCCGGCCCGTTCACCACGCAGCCCATCACGGCCACGTTCAGGTTTTCCACGCCGGGATACTGCCAGCGCCACACGCTCATCTGTTCGCGCAAATATTGTTGGATATCGCGCGCCAATTCTTGGAAAACAGTGCTGCTGGTGCGGCCGCAGCCTGGACAGGCGGTGACCATCGGCGTGAACGAGCGCAAACCCATAGTCTGCAAAATCTCTTGCGCCACAATCACTTCCTGCGTGCGCGATGCGTTCGGCTCGGGCGTGAGCGAAATGCGGATGGTATCGCCGATGCCCTGCTGCAACAGCACGGACAAGGCGGCGGTACTGGCAACAATGCCCTTGCTGCCCATGCCCGCCTCGGTCAGACCCAAATGCAGCGGATAAGCGCAACGGCTGCCCAAATCGCGGTACACGGTAATCAAATCCTGCACGTTGGACACTTTGCACGACAGGATGATTTTATTTTCCGGCAGGCCCAAATCCACCGCTTTCTGCGCCGATTCCAACGCGGACACAATCAGCGCTTCCTTCATGATTTCCTCGGGCGTTTTCGGATTGCCAGCCGCCGCGTTCGCGTCCATCATCTTTTTGGCCAAGCTTTGGTCCAGCGAGCCCCAGTTCACGCCGATGCGGACGGCTTTATCATGTTCGGCGGCCGTCCGAATCATGTAGGCGAATTTTTCGTCGCCCTTCGCACCTTTGCCCACATTACCCGGGTTGATGCGGTATTTGGACAAGGCTTTGGCGCAGTCGGGAAATTCGGCCAGCAGGCGTTCGCCGTTGAAATGGAAATCGCCCACCAGTGGTACAGCGCAGTCCATATCGTCCAAACGGCGGCGGATTTCGGCCACTTGGGACGCGGCTTCGGGCGTGTTCACGGTAATCCGCACCATTTCCGAGCCCGCATCCGCCAGCGCTTTGACTTGGGCGGCGGTGGCGGCGGCATCGGCGGTGTCGGTGTTGGTCATCGACTGGATGACGACCGGATATTCCGAACCGACGGTAATATGGTCGATTTGGACTTGGTGGGTTTTGCGGCGGGTGATGTGGGACATGGTTTGTGTTGTGATGAAGATGGATAATGATATTAAGTGCAGGCTGCTTTGAATCGCGGAATCAAAAAGCAGCCTGCACTCTGGTCAGATACGGTTAAGGCATTTCGCCGGCAGTAAATACGGCGGTTTTGCCACCTTTGCGCGCGGCATTCACGTTGATTTCCTGCCCGTTGAACGCGGCGGTGGCACCGCTGGCATAACCGATGCGCACTTCAAACGGCGCGCCTTCGGTAAAGCGGTGTTCGCTGCGGCTCGGCACGATTTGGTTAATCAACACTTCGCCTTTAGCATTGGTCACGGTCAACATGGTTCTGTAACGCGTGTTAATCACCAATTCGCCGGCAACGCCCGTTGCGCTGGCCGCAGATGCCGATTCGGCCGTGCTCGCCTCCATCGGCTTAACAATCACATTGGCATTTTTGATGCTGGCCGATGAAGCAGCCAAAGGATTGCTTGCCGCCAATACCGTGCTTTCCGCTTCCTGCTTACTGTGTTCCGTTTGCGATTTGTTCTGCCAAACAAACACGCCGTAACCGATGCCGATGGCCGCCAGCACGCCGAAAATCCAAGTCGGGAAAGATTTGCCTTCTTTGCGATCGGCCAACGAGATATTTTGCGGGGCATAGCGCGCCTGTTTTTGCGGGGCAATATTATCCACCGCCTGCGTCAAAAGCTGATCGTCCACGTCCAAGAAACGGCCGTAGCTGCGCAAAAATCCGCGCACGAATACCGTTTCCGGCAGCAAGTCGTAATCACCCGTTTCCAACGCTTCGATTTGGCGGGTCGGCAATTTCAAACGCTCGGACACTTCGCCAATCGACAATCCTTTCTTTTCGCGGTGCATGCGCAACTGCATGCCCAACTCTTGGGGCGTTTGGATGACTGGTTGTTCTGTTGTTTGTGGTTGCGTCATTCGGTACTTCCTGAACTTATTGAGTGTAATTCGTCTGAATAAGGATAATTGGCACGCAGTTGCGCTTCATATTCAAAAGCAGCCTGCGTTTGCCCTTCGGCTTTCGATAAGCGCCAACCCAGCAACAAAGCATCGGCATCCAACTGATCGACCCTGCTTTGATAAATGCGGAAATAACGACCGGCATCGCTCAAATCGCCGCTTTGCAACTTCGCCCTGGCGCGTTCTTTAAACACGGGGATAAAGTCAGGGTTCATGCCCAAAGCGCGCTCGAAATAGGCATCTGCCAAAGAAAACTGCCCCATTTTAGCGGAACATATCCCTTTGTTCAAATACGCCATTTCAGGTGTCGGATAAGTCGGGTCGGCCAGCGCGCGGTCAAAATAAGGAATCGCGGCATTCGGATTATTCTTAATTGAGCAAATATACCAACCGTAGTTATTGTTGATTTCCGCACCGTTCGGACTGAGCGACAATGCCCGCTGGAAGCTCTCTTCCGCCTTGTCGTACACTTTCAGGAACTGGTAAATCTGCGCCCGAATCAACCAAGCGATATCGTAGCGGCTGTTGGTCTTCAGCGCGTCTTCAATCGCCACGGTTGCCGCACGGTAATCACGCGCATTCATATATTCCACGGCCAGCTGCGTCTTAATGCGCACCGCCTCGTCATTTTTTTCCCGGCTGGTCCTACTGCGGAACTTGGTCAACGTTGCGCCCGGACCTTCGGTAACGCAACCGGACAGCAAGCCGATAATGCAGCCTGCAATAATCCAATGTTTCTTGATGAAGAAATTTTTCATCATGGTTTTGTCTCCAAATAAATCTGCTGCCATTTTTCCTGGCGTTTCGTTTTGTCTTGCACCTGGCCGGCCAGTTGTCCGCACGCTGCGTCAATATCGTCGCCGCGCGTTTTGCGGACGGTGGTTACCAAGCCGGCTTCCATTAAAATTTCTTTGAAAATATTAATATTTTTGTTACTCGAACGCTCGTACCCCGAATTTGGGAAGGGATTGAACGGGATAAGGTTGAATTTGCACGGCGTGTCTTTTACCAGCTGCACCAATTCGTGCGCGTGTTCGGGTTTGTCGTTCACGCCGTCCAGCATCACATACTCAAATGTGATGAAATCGCGCGGTGCTTTGGTCAAATAGCGGTTGCAGGCTGCCATCAGCTCTTTGAGCGGATATTTTTTGTTCAGCGGCACGATTTCGTCCCGCACCTTGTCGTTTGAGGCGTGCAGCGACACCGCCAACGCGACGGGCATATCTTCTTTCAGCCTGTCCATCTGCGGCACCATGCCCGACGTGGACACGGTTACGCGGCGGCGGCTCAAACCGTAGCCGTGGTCGTCCAGCATAATGGACAGCGCGGTAACCACGTTGTCGTAATTGGCCATCGGCTCGCCCATGCCCATCATCACGACGTTGGAAATCACACGTTCGTTTTTCGGCGTCACGCCCAATGCCTTGTTCGCCCACCAAAGCTGGCCGATGATTTCGGCAGCGGTGAGGTTGCGGTTGAAGCCCTGCCGCCCGGTGGAACAGAACGTGCATTCCAGCGCACAGCCCACTTGGGATGAAATGCACAGCGTGCCGCGTTCGGTCTCGGGAATGAACACGGTTTCCACGCCGTTGCCCGTGCCGACATCCAGCAGCCATTTGCGCGTGCCGTCCCTGCTTTCTTGGGCCGCCATCAACACAGGAATACCGACTACGGCTTTTTCCTGCAATTTGGCACGCAGGGATTTGGCCAAGTCGGTCATCTCATCAAAACTTTCCGCTCCGCCCTGATGTATCCAACGCATTACCTGTTTGGCGCGGAAGGGTTTTTCGCCCATTTGCGCGAAGTGTTCGGTGAGTGCGTTTAAATCAAAATTGAGCAGGTTGGTTTTCATTATAGTCCGCGCTGGAAAAAAGGCAGACAAAAGCAGCCTGCACTTTGGTAGGGTTGGTCATTTTAAATTTTAGATATAATTATTTTGTTGTTTATCAAGCAATTTTAACGCTGTTCGTTTTTCTGCCAATAAGTTTGATAAATCTTGGCATACGTTCCATCCTCACGGATTTTTTCCAAGCCGTCATTGATTTCCTGCTGCAATTCCGTGTTATTTTTGGCCAGCGCAAAACCATAGTTCTCTTTTGGGAACGAAATGTTTTGCACAAAAACCGCCTGATGGCTGCCGTTCTGCTGCAAATAATATTCCAAAATCAGGCTGTCACCCAGCACCACCTGCGTTTGATGGTTGAGCAGATTTTTCACCTGTTCCCACACCGTATCGTAATACACTATGTTTTTACCATCGCCGGAAGCCAAATAATCGGCCGCCATCTTGTCATACACCGTGCCACGCCCCACCGCCACCGATTTACCTTTTAAATCAGCGAAACTCTTGGCATCTGCCAAAGATTTATCGACCAGCACAGCCGCCGAATAATCCAGAATAGGCTCTGAAAAATTCACTTTCTGACGGCGTTCGTCATTGATGGTAATCGCACCTGCTGCAATATCCGCCTTGCCAGATTCCAACGCAGGCAACAAATCCTTCTTGGAATCCACCACCTGATATTCAAAAGAAATGCCCTTCTTGGCAGCAATCGCCTGCAGCAAATCGTACTCGAAACCTGTAATTTTGCCGTCAACATACGCCACCATCGGCGGTTTCACCCTTTCGGTTACCACACGGTAAACTTTGCCGTTTTTTGCAGCCGGTGCAGCCGTTTCGGCCGCAGGTTTCGATGAATCACAAGCGGCCAACAGTGCCACACACGCGCAAGCAGACAATACTAATCTCAACGTCATTTGAATCAACCTATTGTGCGTACATAAACCTCTTCCGGATTAAAGAAGAAGTCAATTTCAATTTTTGCATTTTCCAGACTATCGGAACCATGCACCGCATTTTCTCTCGTATTATGGGCAAAATCTTTACGAATCGTTCCCTCAGCAGCATTTTCCGGGTTGGTCGCCCCCATAATCTCACGATTTTTAGCCACCGCATTTTCGCCTTCCAGCACCTGAACCATTACCGGCCCGCTCACCATGAACGCAACCAAATCGTTGAAAAACGGGCGTTCTTTATGAACGGCATAAAACGCTTCGGCCTCTTCGCGTGTCAAATGTTTCATTTTTGCCGCCACGATTTTCAAGCCGTTACTTTCAAATCGGTCATAAATTTTGCCGATAACATTTTTGCTTACCGCATCGGGCTTAATAATGGAAACGGTGCGTTCAATCGCCATAAAAATCCTTTCAGGGACTTATCGAGAGAGTTTTAGAGATAAATGGCAGTTATTCTATCAAAATTTTAACTGCTGTAATAGCTATTTTCAAACCTTATACACCGATTGGAATAGATCCTCCGGTACAGGAACTCAACTTGCGAAATTGGTGGAATTTTTTCGCTCACTCTGGCAGGATATAAAAAATTAAAACTAATAAAAATGTCAACCACACGCCCCTTCTTCACTAGCAAAGTTTCCAATATAGGCAGGAATCACCACCAGATGCCGTCCTCTCTCCTTTTTCAGCCTGCACAACAAGTAAAGCAACTTTACAGATACCTATATTAAATCGCGGTTACACAAAAATACCGTCTGAAAACCCTGAATCCCGGTTTTCAGACGGCCTTTGCACAACATCATCAATGGTCGGAAGCCTTTTCCGCCCCGATACCGGTCATCGAACGGACATACTGCTCTTCATAACCGGCCTTGTCTTCTTCGGCACGGGCAGATTTGTCGGTTATTGAAGCCAGCCAAGCCGCAATAAAGGCAGCGGGGATGCTGAAAATGGCGGGTGAACCGTAGGGGAAGACGGGCGATTCGAAATGAAACACGCTAACCCACACACTCGGCCCCAAAATAATCATCACCAGCGACAATAGCAGGCCGGTATAACCGCCGACAACCGCACCGCGTGTGGTCAATCCTTTCCAAAACATCGACAGTGCCAAAATCGGAAAATTGGCCGAAGCCGCCACGGCAAAAGCCAAGCCGACCATGAAGGCAACGTTTTGATTTTCAAAAATCAAGCCGAAAATAATCGACAAAACACCCAAAATCAGCACGGTAGCGCGTGAAACCCGCATTTCCTCATGGGAAGTGGCCTTTCCTTTGCGGATTACCGACGCATAGATGTCATGGCTTACCGCTGAAGCACCCGACAGGGTCAAACCCGCCACCACGGCCAAAATAGTTGCGAATGCCACCGCCGAAATAAAGCCTAAGAACATATTGCCGCCCAAAGCTTCGGACAAATGCACCGCCGCCATATTGCTGCCGCCTATCATCTCATAAACGGTTTTGCCGTCTTTCACCATTTCCGCGAAGAAATTCGGATTGTCCTTGGTCACAAAAATAATGGCGCCGAAACCGATAATAAAAGTCAGGATGTAGAAGTAGCCGATAAAGCCCGTGGCGACAAACACCGATTTACGCGCTTCCTTCGCGTCCGGCACGGTGAAAAACCTCATCAGGATGTGCGGCAGGCCGGCCGTACCGAACATTAAAGCCAATCCGAGCGACAACGCATCAATCGGGTCTTTCACCAAACCGCCCGGCTCCAAAATTTTGCTGCCTTTTTCATGAATGGACACCGCTTTGGCAAACATCTGCTCCATGCTGAAACCCGATGCCTTCAAAATGACGAAAGCCATGAAACTTGCGCCCGACAATAGCAGCACCGCTTTAATCATCTGTACCCAAGTGGTCGCCAACATTCCGCCGAACAACACATACGCCACCATCAAAACGCCGACAATGACCACGGCCGACAGATAATTCATGCCGAACAACAACTGAATCAGTTTGCCTGCACCAACAATCTGCGCAATCAGGTACAGCATCACCACCAGAATCGAACCGGAAGCAGCCAAAAGGCGAACCGGCGTTTGCTGCAAACGGTAGGCCACCACGTCGGAAAAGGTAAATTTGCCCAAATTCCGCAGCCGTTCGGCCACCAAGAACAACACCAGCGGCCAACCGACCAAAAAGCCGGTGGAATAAATCAAACCGTCATACCCGCGCGTGAACACCATGGCGGAAATGCCGAGGAAAGACGCTGCCGACATAAAGTCGCCCGCAATCGCCAAACCGTTTTGAAACCCCGAAATTCCGCCGCCCGCCGTGTAAAAATCCTTGGACGATTTGTTTTTCTTTGCCGCCCACTTGGTGATAAACAGCGTGGCGCCGACGAAAATAAAAAACATCACCACCGCAGGAACATTCAGCGGACGCTGTTGCACCTCGCCGGAAATAGCGTCTGCCGCCCATGCTGCGTTGGCGGCCAAGCAGGCTGCAAAGGCAAAATAAAATTTATTCATCTTTTTCATTTTTTCCCCTCCGTTACTTCGCGCACCACTTCGCGGGTGGTTTCTTCAAAACGGCCGTTGGCAACATAAACATAAATGCCGGTAATCGCCACCGCAAATATAATCACGGCCAGGCCGATATAAATCCCCCAAGTCGTTATCCCGCCCTCGGACACGGGCGTGGCAAACGCCTGTGGATCGATGCCGAGATAGGCGACAAACAACGTATACACCGCAAACATCACGGCGGAAAACGTCCAGCCCAAAATCGATTTCTGTTTGGCCATGGTTTGGAACTTGGGATGCGACAGTACTTTGGACGTCGTCTGCTTATCCATTTTTCAATCTCCTCTTACTTTGTGTTTGTGTTCAGCCGGCAAACCGGTATGGAGAAATTTAAAATCCCAGAGGCCATTTTGGCTAATTTTATTTTCAGATGAACATCATCAGCCTGCTTAATGAATAACATGTGTTATGATTTTGGCTTGCATATATTTCTTTATTCGAATAGCTATTCTGATAAAAAATTATGCTAAATTGCGTATTGTCGCAACCTCGCAAAAAAATATCATCTTTTTAAATTTTATTTTAAAAATAACAACATAATCCATAAAAAATGAAATATTTAATACTTTCTGTTGAACTGTTTTTTAGAGCAACGACGTATATTGTATCTACACACCCATTTTTGCCCACTCAATTAAAAGCA
>NZ_GL870929.1:76161-161011 GCF_000190695.1 Kingella denitrificans ATCC 33394 | reverse complement strand
AATTTTGCTCAAACTGTTCGGCGCTGACTTGGTGCTGCCTGAAATTACTGAACAGCGTGCCGCCGACAAAGGTCCAACCGTTGATGTGCACGGTTTTGCCCGCGCGCAGATAAGGCGCATCGTGCAACTGCAGGCGCACATCGCTCATGTTTTCATGATAATAATCGTGATTGCCCAGCACAAAGACATAGGGCTTGCCCGCCTCGTTGCAGGCTGCCTGAAACTGCCGCATGGCGGCCAAGCCGTTACCGAAATCGCCGGCGTAGGCAATCACATCGGCTTCGGGATGAAGGGTATAGGGGCTGCCGTGGGTGTCGGAAAGGAGCTGGATTTTCATGAGGATATGGTTTCAGGTAGCCTGCAACGGGAGATGGGAAACGGTTCGCCGGTATTGTATCATTCCATCTGAAATCGTTTGACACGATTGGCGCCGAGTATCGGCGTTGATGGTTCACGCTCATCCATCATTCATTAGGAAGCCCCCTTATGCCGACACGCACCGTCCAACTCAACTACATCTCCGATATCCACTTGGAATGGCTGTTCGACAAACGCGGGCTGCTGCAAACCGATGTGTTAGACGAAATCTACCGTCCCCTGTTCCGATGCAACAGGCAGCCTGTAACGCAACACAATCTGTTGATGATTGCCGGCGATTTGACCGAGGCCAGGAAGTTCCACTATTTCTTGCCGTTCCTGGAAAGCGTGATTGCAGAAAACGGCTTTGACCGAGTATTTTATGTGATGGGCAATCACGAATATTACGGCGACGCGCTGCATAAGGTAGTCGGACGGATTCAGGCGGCTTTGGACGGCAGCCCGATACTGAAAGCGCACATGAGCATCCTGCATAATCAGTGTGCGACGCTCGACAACGGGCGCGTGCAGATAATCGGCGCACCGTTTTGGTATCAGGTGGCGCATGGGGACGAATATGCGGTGGCACAAAGGTTGAGCGATTACCGCTACATCAAGGTCAAACGCGGCAATCGTTACGCCAAGCTGCTGTATCGCGATGTGCTGGCGGCACATCATCAAAGCGTGTGCTTTATCGAAGACACGCTGCGTGCCAGCCCGTCCGGTGTACAAAATATCCTGTTCACCCACCACCCGACCAGCCGCCTGTTCGGCGATGCCGACCTGGGCTACGGCACGGTACTGCCTGCACGCTGGGCGGAGGATGCGGAAATCGGGCTACCTGAAAAGCTTGCAGCCTGCATCCACGGCCACGCCCACCAACACCTGCCCGTGTGTTACGCCAACGAATACGGCATTATCCAAGCATAAGCCCCTTGGTCTCAGATTATTGTATTTTCCATATCAACCAAAAATTCAAGCACACAATGCATTGGGTCGATGGAAATGCGTCGGATAAAGTGCAGGCTGCATTGATTGCTCGGTAAAAGAGCGCCAATCCTCATCACTTCGAAAACAGAAAACCCTTGCTTTATTCAAGCAAGGGTTTCGACAATCTGGCACGCCCACGGGGAATCGAACCCCGGTTACCGCCGTGAAAGGGCGATGTCCTAACCGCTAGACGATGGGCGCGGATAAAAAGATTTTTGGCGCACCCGGAGCGATTCGAACGCCCGACCCTTTGGTTCGTAGCCAAATACTCTATCCAACTGAGCTACGGGTGCAGCAAAGATGAGGATTCTATGCCGATTGAACAGCCGTGTCAAGTGGTTTTTACAGAAAAACGGTGAAAATGTATAATGCGCGCGGTAAAAACGGCATTCAGTAAACCAGCATGACAGCGAATTTGGACAATTTGGCGCAATTTTTCCGACGATGGGACAAGCCGGTGGTGATTTTGGATTTGGAAACTACGGGCGGGAATTTTCAACGCGACCGCATCACGGAAATTGCATTTCTGCATTTTTGGCAGGGCGAAATCACGCCGGTGTCGCGTTTGGTCAATCCGACCATTCCGATTCAGGCATTCGTAAGCCAACTGACGGGCATTGACGATGCAATGCTGCAGGATGCGCCGCTGTGGGCGGAGCTGCTGCCAGATGTGCTGCCGTATTTGCGCGGCAGCCTGCTGATTGCGCACAACAGCCGTTTCGATTATACATTTTTGCGGCAGGAATGCCGGCGTGCGGGCGTGCCTTTTGCCGCTTCGGCATTGTGCAGCGTGCAGTTGTCGCGCAAGCTGTATCCGCAGTTTCACAAACACAGTTTGGACAGCATTATCGAACGGCATGGCTTGCCGATAGATTCGCGCCACCGTGCCATGTCGGACGTGGCGGCGCTGGCGCAGTTTTTGCAGTTGGCGCTGCATGAAAAAGGCGCGGGGGCTTGGATGCAGTTTGCCGGACAATTATATTCGCCGCGCCTGCCGCCGTCGCATCTGCCGCCCAAAGTGCAGGCTGCTTTGCCGCTGTTTGCCGATGATTTCGGTATTTCGATTTGGCGCAACGCTGCGGGCGAGGTATTGAATATCTTGCCCCACGAGCATGCGTACCGCGAAGTAGTGGCATTATTGTGCAGGCTGCCTGCATGGGCGGCAGGCGTGGCGGAGATTGCGTTTGAAGCGGCCATCGGCAGCCTGCACGCCGCGGTTTTGTGCGCGGAACGGCGGCTAGCGTTTGGCGGCGTGCACAATGAAGCCACCGGCTACCACACCGTGCGATGGGCGCAGGCCGACAATGGCGCGCTGCAAGCACAGATTCGCCCTTTGAGTGCAGGCTGCTTTTCCGCGCCGCCGTGCGGTTTGTTCGCCTATCCCAAACAGGCAAAACGCCTATTGTCCGCATGGGCCGCCGCGCACGGTTTGTGCCCGCGGCTGCTGAATATCCTGCCGACCAGCATTCCCGCAGACGCACCGTGTCCCGTGGTGGCGAGCGGGCAAACGTGTTCGGATGCGTGCATGCACAACGATATTGCCGCCCACAACCGCGCTGTGCAGGCTGCTTTGACCGATTTCCCGCTGGGCGACTGGGGCAAAAATGCATGCTTGCAGATTACCGAAACGGACGAGCTATCCCGGCGGCAACACACATGGCAGTTCCACAGCGGCGCCCTACTCCGGCACGACGGACGCTGGTATGTGGACAAGGACATCATCCAAATCGTCAGACACAAAATCAAACAAAAGGACGAAGGGGTGCAGGCTGCTTTCTAATGCCCGATTCGGCACAAAAAAGGCATTCCCAAAATCACGGGAATGCCTTTTTGCCTTATGATGCGGAATCAGCCGTTGATGGACGCATTCACAAACGCTTCCAACTGCGGCTTCGCCAGTGCGCCGGAACGGTTTGCCAGCACTTTGCCGTCTTTCAGCACCACCAGCGTGGGAATGCTGCGGATACCGAATTGCGCAGGCACCACTTGGTTTTCATCAACGTTCATTTTCACGACTTTGACTTTGCCCGCCCATTCTTGGGCCAGCTGGTCCAAAATCGGCGCAATCATTTTGCAAGGGCCGCACCAAGGCGCCCAAAAGTCCAACAAAACAGGCTCGGCAGCCTTCAATACTTCCGCTTCAAACGTTGCATCGGTTACATGGATGATATGTTCACTCATTTGTGTCCCTTTTCTATCAATGGATTGGATAACGCGCATAAGATAAAGCTTTTGCCGCAATAATTCAAGACACCGGCGGCAATGATAGCTTTTGCATATTTGCCGCATAGCGAATTTTCTTGACTTTTGCCGCAATGAATTTATAATCCTCCGCCTTACGCGCCCATCGTCTAGAGGCCTAGGACACTGCCCTTTCACGGCGGCAACCGGGGTTCGAATCCCCGTGGGCGTGCCAGATTTTCAAAAACCCTTGCCCATCTCCAGCAAGGGTTTTGTCCTTTCATTCAATCCATCACGCCGCGCTCAAAAAGAGTTTGTACGCCGCATTATCCGTCTGCACTTCATAAGCATAACCCAAATTTTCCAAAAATGCGTTAAAGGCCGCCTCATCGCTGTCCGGCACATCAATGCCCACCAGAATGCGCCCGTAATCCGCACCGTGGTTGCGGTAGTGGAACAGCGTGATGTTCCAGTCGGTCTGCATGGCGTTCAGGAATTTTGCCAATGCTTTCGGGCGTTCCGGAAACTCGAAGCTGATGACGCGCTCGTTCTGCACTTTGTGCGTGCGCCCGCCCACCATATAACGCAAATGCACCTTGGCCATTTCATCGTTGCTCAAATCGATATTGGGCAGTTGTGCGGCATTGAGTTCGCTGCGGATATGCTCGCGGTCGGCGGCACCGGCGGTCTGTATGCCGACAAAAATATGCGCCACGTCGTCATCGCCGTAACGGTAATTGAACTCGGTGATGTTGCGCGCGCCCAGCGTGTTCACAAACGCACGGAAGCTACCTGCACGTTCGGGAATGCTGACGGCGAAAATCGCCTCGTTGCCCTCGCTCAATTCGCTGCGTTCGGACACATGGCGCAGGCGGTGGAAATTCATGTTCGCGCCCGAAGTGATGGCCACCAGCACGGCGTTTTCGCACTGGTTTCGGGCGATATAGGCTTTCAGCCCTGCCAATGCCAGCGCGCCCGAAGGCTCGCAAATGCTGCGCGTATCGTCAAACACGTCTTTCAGCGCGCCGCACACGGCATCGGTGTCCACCGTGATAATGTCGTCCAGCAAATCGCGACACATGCGGAAGGTTTCTTCGCCCACCAGCTTCACCGCCGTGCCGTCGGCAAACAGCCCGACATCTTTCAGCTCCACGCGTTTTCCTGCGGCAATCGATACTTTCATGGCGCAACTGTCGTTGGTTTGCACGCCGATGACTTTGATTTCGGGGCGCACTTGTTTGATAAACGCCGCCACGCCCGCCGCCATGCCGCCACCGCCAATCGCCACAAATACCGCGTCTATCGGTTTGGCGTGTTGGCGCACGATTTCCATGCCGATCGTCCCCTGCCCTGCAATCACGTCGGGGTCATCAAACGGCGGGATGTAGGTCAAGCCGCTTTCGGCCACCAGCTTCATGGCATGGTCGTAGGCATCGTTATATGAAACGCCGGCCAATACTACATTGCCGCCGCGCGCTTTCACGGCGTCGATTTTGATGTTCGGCGTGGTTTCGGGCATGACGATGGTGGCGGAGCAGCCGAGCTTCTGCGCGGATAGCGCCACGCCTTGTGCATGATTGCCCGCGCTGGCGGTAATCACGCCTTTTTTCAGCAATTCGGGCGGAAGCTTGGCCATTTTGTTGTATGCGCCGCGGATTTTGAACGAAAACACAGGCTGCAAATCTTCGCGTTTCAGGTAAATTTTGTTATTGAGGCGGCGGGAAAGGTTGGCGGCGAAATCCAGCGGGGTTTCGATGGCGACATCGTAAACGGAGGACGTCAGGATGCGGGTGAGGTAATCGTAATATTCGGGAAATTGGTTGATGCTCATGATAATGGCGCGGCGGTTGTGTAAAAAAGGAAAAGGTATAACCTTAACGCTTCGTGTGGGCAAAATCAAGTTGCGGCGCGCAGTTTGGACGGGTGCAGGCTGCTTTTGTTGCGTTGCTTCGGGTCAAACCGATAGGACGGCGCAAGCCCTATCCCACACGCCCGTTTTCTCGGAAGCGCCCATACCACGCGCCATCTCGGCTATAATACGCCGCTTATCGTTTTATCCGACCAAACCGTTCACAATGAAAAAATGCTTTTCTTTCGGCGTGCTGCTGGGTTTGTGGCTGCCCGCCGCCATTGCCGCCAAACCTGCGCCCGCACCCGCCAAAGTGCAGGCTGCTTCCGAAGTGCAGGCTGCTTCTGCACCGCAAGCGCCTCTGTCCTTGTCCGCCACGCAATCCGCACCGCATATTCAAGCCGCGGCCTATGCCGTTTATGACGCACAAAGCCGCCAAGTGCTTGCGGAAAAAAATTTCGCCCTGCCCATCGAACCCGCTTCCTTAACGCATTTGATGGTGGCCTATCTGGCCTTCAAAGCGCTGGACGCGCAAACCATCACGCCCAAGCAAGAATGGACGGTTTCCGAAAACGCGTGGAAAAGCGCGGGCAACCGCATGTTTTTGGAGCGCGGCGGCAAGGCCAATACCATCGACCTGCTGCACGGCATGCTGATTTTGTCGGGCAACGATGCGGCGCTGACCTTGGCCGAAGGCATGGCGGGCAGCGAATCGGCCTTTGTGGCGCAGATGAACGCCGAAGCCGAACGTTTGGGCATGCGCCAAACCCATTTTGAAAACGTGACCGGCCTGCATTCGCCCAAACATGTCAGCAGCGTGCAGGATTTGCTGATTCTGTCGCAGGCGCTGCTGCGCGACTTTCCCGACTATTACCAAATATTCGCCAAAAAAACATTCACCTACAACAAAATCACCCAACCGAACCACAACCTGCTGCTGTTTCGCAACGACGACGTGGACGGCCTGAAAGCCGGTTATTCCGACATTGCGGGCTACCACCTGATTACCGGCAGCCACCGCAACGGGCGGCGCATTTTCAGCATCGTGATTGGCGCAAGCAGCAACGAAGCCCGCGCCATCGAAAGCCGCAAGCTGCTCAATTACGCGCTGGAAGCCTTCGACACGCAGAAAATTTACGCCGCCAACACCAAAATCACCGAACTGCCGGTGCTGGACGGCAGCCACACCCGCATTGAAGCAGGCACGGCGCAAGATGTTTATTTAACGTTTCCGCGCCATTCGCCGCAGCCGCCCGAAATCAAAATTTCCGTGCCGAACGTGGCGCACGCGCCCGTGCAAAAAGGCCAAACGCTGGGCATGCTGCAATTGTACGGCGGCGGCAAACTGCTGACGGAACAGCCGCTGATTGCGCTGGACGATATGCCGTCCGCAGGATTTTTCGGGCGGCTATGGAGTTACGTTTGGTATTGGTGGAAATCGTAACCCTTTGATTTAATGATGTGCAGGCTGCTTTTTCCGTTCAATCAAAGCAGCCTGCACACAACCCGAAGCCCAACCCCATGCAAAAACTGATTGACGAAGCCTATGCCCTGTTTGCCGATTATCCCGCCCGCTTCCCGCTCAACGTCTGCACCTGCAACTGCTGCATGAGCGAAGACGAACAGCGCGAACTGCTGCGCTTTCCGTTGGCGGAAATCCCCGAAGGCTGGGTTTGTGCTTATTTGGGCTGCGTGCCGCTGGACGACGTGCCTGCCGTGGTGGCGGACATGAAGCACTTTCTGCCGCGCATCGCCCAAGGCATCGTGCGGCGCGAAGAAGTCCGCATCCTGACCGAAGCCACGCTGGACAAACTCCACGCTGACCGCACCGATTTATGGCAGCCCGAAGAGCTGGACTGGCTCAACCGTTTCGCCACCGCGTGGCTGGAACACGTTTTGCGCCATGGCGAATACGATGATGAAATTAAGGAAACGCTGGAAATGTTTGCCAGAGCGGGATTGCCCATGCCGCCGCTGTTGGATTTGTGGACGCGGCACGCCCACAGCCTGCCCGCCCTGCGCGCCTTCGTGGAATTGTATCTGGCCGTCCCCTACGGGTATCAGCTTCCCGACCCCGGCTGCGACATGAAGGCCTCCCGCGAAGCCCTGCTGGCATGGTTCGCCCACCCGAACACCGCCGCCCGCTTTCATGCCGCCTTGGAACAGGTGCTGCTTGCAGGGCGCGAAGACCCAAGCGAAACCCTGCTTTGGGAACAATGCTACGACTGGCTGGCACAGAAACGCTGAATCCGCCGAAAAAGCAGCCTGCACCCCGTTTGGCTTTTCCCATAAACACCGCTACAATAGAACCTTATCGACACACACAGGAACCGCGCATGATTCCAAGCTACACCGTGTTCGGCAATCCCGTCGCACACAGCAAATCGCCGCAAATCCACCAATATTTCGCCCGACAAGAAGGCGTGCAGATTGAATACACGCGCACTTTGGTCGACAACACGCGCGCCGATTTCGACAACGCCGCCCGCACCTTCCTGCAACAAGGCGGCGCAGGCGCAAACATCACCCTGCCGTTCAAACATTTTGCCTACGACTTTGCCGACACCCACAGCGAGCGCGCCCAAGCCGCAGGCGCGGTCAATACCTTCGTGCCGCAGAAAGACGGCCGCATTTTGGGCGACAACACCGACGGCGAAGGCTTGGTGCGTGATTTGCGCGAACACTTGGGCATCGAATTGCGCGGCAAACGCATCCTGCTTTTGGGCGCAGGCGGCGCGGCACGCGGCGTGGTGCTGCCGCTGCTTGCCCACCGCCCCGCCAATTTGACCATTGCCAACCGAACGTACAGCAAAGCCGTGGAACTGGCCGGCATTTTCCGCATCGAAGCCGCGCCGCTAACGCAGTTGCAGTCCTGCTACGACATCATCATCAACGCCACGTCCAGCAGCCTGCACCATGCCGCGCCCGATGTGTCGCCCGATATTTTTGCAGGCTGCTTTTTGGCATACGATATGTTTTATGCCGACACGGCCACCGCTTTCATGCAATTTGCCGCGCAACACGGCGCACAGCAAACGGCAGACGGCTTAGGCATGCTGGTCGGCCAGGCAGCCGCGGCCTACGAACAATGGCGCGGCTTTGCACCCGATATCGCACCCGTTATCCGCCACCTCCGCGCACAGGCAGCCGAATAAATGAACTGGATCAAATACCTTGTCGCCGCGCCATTGGCATGCATCGTACTATTTAACGTGTGGGCATACGGCAATATCCTGTCCTACCGCGCCATCGCGCCCTACCGCACCTCGTTCATGTCGATGCGGATGGACGAATTGGCCGCCGAAAAACCCGATGTGGCGCTGGATTACCGCTGGGTGCCGTATCCACAAATTTCCGTGAACCTGAAAAAAGCCCTGATTGCCTCGGAAGACGCGGGCTTTGCTGAACACAGCGGCTTTGACTGGAACGGCATCAAAAATGCCATGCAGCGCAACGAACGCAGCGGCAAAATCCGCGCGGGCGGCTCCACCATCAGCCAACAGCTGGCGAAAAACCTGTTTTTGAACGAAAGCCGCAGCTATTTCCGCAAAGCCGAAGAAGCCGTGCTCACGTCCATGCTGGAAGCCACCACCGACAAAGACCGCCTGTACGAACTGTATCTGAACGTTATCGAATGGGGCTACGGCATTTACGGTGCGGAAGCCGCCGCGCAACACTGGCACCGCAAATCCGCCGCAGAGCTCACCAAAGCGCAGGCTGCCGAATTGGCCGCGCGCGTGCCCCGCCCGCTGTATTATGCCGACCATCCGCGCGATGCCGCCCTAAAACGCAAAACCAACATTATTTTGCGCCGCATGGGTTCGGCCGAATTGCCCGAATAATTTTCCCACCTCCCCTACAAAGGAACCGTTATGAACAGCAAACTCTTACCGATTGCCGCCGCGTTGTTATTGGCAGCCTGCAACCAGCAAAACGCGCAACCCGCACCGTCTTCCGCACCGTCTAATGCGCCTGCCGCACCGTCTAATGCGCCTGCCGCATCGGCCGCCGCGCCTGCCGCTTCCGATGTGCAGGCTGCTTCCGGCGCCTCTGCTTCCGCCCCTGCCGCCGCCAACAGCAAATTCAAAAGCGTTGACGTGCGCAAAGACAATATCGGCGGCGATTTCACGCTCACCGACGGTTCCGGCAAGCCGTTCTCTTTAAGCAGCCTGAAAGGCAAAGTCGTCCTGCTGACCTTCGGCTTCACCAACTGCCCGGACGTGTGCCCCACCGAATTGCTCACCTTTAACGATGCCTTCAAGCAACTGGGCGAGCAATCCAAAGACGTGGCCGCCGTCTTCGTCAGCGTCGATCCCGACCGCGACACGCCCGAACTCATCGGCCGCTATGCCGCACAGTTCAACCCCGCATTCATCGGGCTGACCGACACCAACGGCGGACGCGATATCGCCGTGGTCAAACAGCAATACCGCATCGTGTCCGCGCGCACCGACATTAAATCCGACCGGATTTACAATGTGGACCACTCTTCCGGCACGTATATCATCGACAAAAAAGGCGAAGCGGCCGTATTCGTTCCGTTCGGGGCGGACGCAACGCAAATCGCCGGCGACATCCGCAAACTGTTGGCCGAATAATCCGAAAGCAGCCTGCACTTTCCAGCAAACGAACAGTGCAGGCTGCTTTGGACATCCGGCAGGCAAAACGGAACGCATCACCGCCGCCCAACGCATTTTTTCGAGCCACCTTCTTTGGAGAACACCATGAACCATCTTTTGCTTGACCTTGCCAAAGTCCGCATCAAACCGCGCGATATTCCGTTCCACCGCGCCAAAGTCGGCTTGTTCGCCCCGTTCAAAACGGCAAAACGCATGATCACGCCCGAAGAACCGCACAGCATTTATGTATTGCCCGAAAAACGCGCCGCGCACAGCATCATCGCCGCCGTGAACGAAATTCTGGCGCACCATCCGGACGCACGCATCGCCATCGTGTCACCGCGCAAAAAAGTGCAGGCTGCTTTGGAAGGCTGCCAAGCGGGTTACCCGAATGCCGTCCTGCTCGTCAAAAACCGCTTGGGCAAAAGCATCAAGCGTTTCCTGAAAGGCAAAAGCAGCCTGCACCCCGCCGCCGCACACCAGCCGGACGACAGCGCCGCCGCCCCTGCCGAACAGGATGACGACCCGATGGTGCGGCAGGCCGCGCGCATCGCCCGCCAAGCCGTGAAACAGATTATGTCGGAAGACGCCGGCACGCCGCCGCACAAAGAACCCGTGTTCACCCTGCTACAAACGCAGTTGTGCGCCAACGACCGCGACATGGCCGCCGCGCTGCTGCTGCTGAAAAAAAACCGTCCCAAAAAGAAACAGGATTTGCTGCGGCTGCTGACGCAAAAAACCCCCACGCTGAAGGCCGAAGAAATCGTGCATAGTTTGCAGCAAAGCAAGAAAATCTATATCGACGCGGCGGAAAACGTCCGTTACCGATAACCCAACAGGCGGATAACCCACCCGCCTTTTTCATGGAGCCGCATTGCAATGAAAAATTTCTACCGCCTGCTGAACCTGGATTCGCCCGACGCAACGCTGCCCGAAATCCAACAGGCCTTAAGAACCGCCGCCCAACAAGGCACGCTGCCGATGGCCGCGCTGCGCAAAATCCGCGACGTGCTGTATCACGCCGAAACGCGCCGCGCATATAACGCCAAACTGCGCGAAATCGAACCTGATTTTTTCGCCGCCGCGCCCAAGCAGCCTGCACCTCAAAAGCAGCCTGCACCCCAAAACAGCAGGCTGATTGAACTGAACAGTGCCCAGTTTTCCCATCTGATTATCCTGTATTTATGCGGCGCATTCAGCGCCCTGATGCCTTGGGTGCACTTGGGCGAAGAGTCCATGCCCGGCTATGAAGTGCAAATCATCATACCGCTCTTTTTACTGGCGTTCGCCGTCAAACTCTGGAAAGACGCGCGGCAGCAAAACGGCATAGATTACCTCACACTGATCGTTTCTGCCATCATTCCCGCCACCAACCTCATCCGCTTTTTCTTCCGCTACCGCGACAAACTACTGACGCAACTGGAAGCCATCAACATGGCAGATGCCGCCAGCTTGGGTATCGGCTTTTATGCGCAGGCCGCCGTGTGTGCCGCCATTGTGGCGTATGCAACGGTTCTGTATCGCCAAAAACGCTGAAAAAGCAGCCTGCACTTTGGAAAATGGAAGTGCAGGCTGCTTTTTAAAACGGCAAACCAAAACCGCCTGCCCCGATTTGGAACAGGCGGTTGGCCGTTGTCTGTATATCAATACATTTTTGGCGGCAGTGTTTGGCTGCGCAGACGTTTTTGCAGGCGTTTCACGGCAGCGGCTTTTTTGCGTTTGCGCTCGGTTGTTGGTTTTTCATAAGCTTCGCGGGCGCGCAGCTCGGTCAGCAGGCCGGTTTTCTCGATGGCGCGTTTAAAACGGCGCATCGCCACTTCAAAAGGTTCGTTTTCTTTTACACGGATAGAAGGCATTGTTGTTTCCTCAAAAAAATAGTTAAAAATAAAAAAACAGTGTGTCATTTCGCAAAACCTTGCAGGGAAAACACGCCCTTACGATGGAAACCATCACCTCCTAACGTTTAACGGCTGCTTTTGCAATACCGCAAAAAACACAGCCGTCTCATCAAACGGCTGCATTCAAATTTAATCTGAAATCTGCGCGATTATCCCAGCGATACGCCGTTTTGTCAAATGCCTGTTTTTTGCGTACAATAAACACCTCTCCAACCACCCTAAAACAAAGGATTCTGTCATGACTGCCCCGCATCCCGATACCATTATCCTGACCGCCGACGATTTGCCGCTCTACTGCAACGGCAAAAACGCCCACACCGAATCGTGGAACGGCCATCCGCGCGTGTTCCTGCCGATCCAGGGCAACGGCAGTGTCGAATGCCCTTATTGCGGCACGATTTACCATTTGGACGGCGACCTTCCCCACCATCACGCACCACATTGACATCAAAAAACAAAATGAACGCAAAACCACAAGTCACCCCCATCGACCGCCCCAAACTGACCCTGCCCAACGGCGCGGACAAGCTCCTGCTCCACTCCTGCTGCGCCCCGTGCAGCGGCGAAGTGATGGAAGCCCTGCTCGCCAGCGACATTGATTACACGATTTATTTCTACAATCCCAATATCCACCCGCTCAAAGAATACGAAATCCGCAAAGAAGAAAACATCCGCTTTGCCGAAAAGCACGGTGTGCCGTTTATCGATGCGGATTACGATGTGGACAACTGGTTCGAGCGCGCCAAAGGCATGGAATACGAACCCGAACGCGGCATCCGCTGCACCATGTGCTTCGATATGCGTTTCGAACGCACGGCTTTATACGCGCACGAACACGGCTTCAAAGTCATCAGCAGTTCGCTGGGCATTTCGCGCTGGAAAAACATGGCGCAAATCAACGATTGCGGACACCGCGCCGCCGCGCACTATCCTGGCATTGTGTACTGGGACTTCAACTGGCGCAAAGGCGGTGGCAGCGCGCGCATGATTGAAATCAGCAAACGCGAACACTTCTACCAGCAGGAATACTGCGGCTGCGCCTATTCCCTGCGCGACACCAACGCATGGCGGCGCGAAAAAGGCCGCGAACCCATCAAAATCGGCGTGAAATATTACGGCGACGACGATGACGAATAAGTGCAGGCTGCTTTTTCACCACCGCAATCCATATATCAACTGAACGGTTCTGCGCGGCATCGCCATTGCAAACATGGCGGTGCCTTTTAAAGTGCAGGCTGCTTTTTATGTTCAAGACACCCCATCATGAAAACACAAGTACACCTTTTTTCAGGATTTCTAGGCACCGGCAAAACCAGCGCCATCCGCAGCCTCATCGCCCAAAAACCGCAGGAAGAGCAATGGCTCATCATCGTCAATGAATTCGGCGAAATCGGCATCGACGGCGCGGTGCTGTCAGACAACGGCATTCCCGTGGCCGAAATTTCGGGCGGCTGCCTGTGTTGCACCGCCGGCGGGCAAATGAGCAGCACCGTGCAGAAAATGCTGGCACAGCAGCAGCCCCACCGCCTGCTGATAGAAGCCAGCGGATTGGCGCACGCAGCCGGCGTGATTGACGAACTCAAAGCCCCCGAATTCCGCGACGCGCTGACCATTTCCACCGTGTTTACCATTGTCGATCCGCGCCAGTTCATCGACCCGAATTACGCTGCCAACGGCTTATACAAAGACCAAATCGGCGTGTGCGATGTGCTGGTGGCCAGCAAAATCGATTTGTGCAGCCCCGAACAGTTGGCGCAATTCCGCCAACAGGCCGCGCAACTGTTCCCGCCCAAAGCACTGGTGGCCGAAGTGGAACAGGCACAGATGCAGCTGGCATGGCTGGACATCCCCGTCATCGAAAAGCCGCGCTACCGCATCAAAACCCTGCCGGACAACACGCTGGGCTATCAGTCGCAAGGCTTCACCTTTCCCGCCGGCCGCAATTTCGATGGCGAACGGATTACCCAGTTTTTCAACGACTTGCCAAAATTGACTACCGGCCTGGTGCGCGCCAAAGGCGTGTTTCAGGTGCTGGACACATGGGTCTGGCTCAACTGGGTGGACGGGCAATGGGGCGCCAACCAAGTTTCGTGGCGGCGCGACAGCCGTTTCGAGCTGATTGCCCAATCGTTTGATACCGATGAAATCGAACGCCGTTTGCAGGCTGCCTTAGAGTAAGCCGCACACGCCAAAAGCAGCCTGCAGGCTGCTTTTTTTGCGATATTTTGGTTAATTTTCATCAACGCACGTTGGTTTTATGTTAATCTTTCCCCATCACATTTTTAACAGAGGAGTCAAATCATGGATAAGCTCAAGCAAATTCTGATTTGGGGTACCGTGGTCTTGGTGGGGGTCGCTTCATTCGTCACCCTTGCCATCAGCCGCGGCGAACAAGTCAGCGCCATCTGGATGGTTACGGCCGCCATTTCTGTGTATGCCGTCGCCTACCGCTATTACAGTCTCTACATCGCCAAAAATGTGATGCAGCTTGACCCGAACCGCCTCACGCCCGCCGAGCGGCACAACGACGGTTTGGACTATGTGCCGACGCACAAAGGCGTGTTGTTCGGCCACCACTTTGCCGCGATTGCGGGCGCAGGCCCATTGGTCGGCCCTGTGCTGGCGGCGCAAATGGGCTATCTGCCCGGCACGCTGTGGATTATCTTCGGCGTGGTGTTTGCCGGTGCGGTACAGGACATGATGGTCTTGTTCGTGTCCATGCGCCGTGACGGTAAGTCTTTGGGCGATATTGTGAAACAGGAACTCGGCACTGTGGCCGGCGTGATTGCGTCCATCGGTATTTTGATGATTATGGTCATCATCATGGCGGTGCTGGCGCTGATTGTGGTGAAAGCACTGGTGCACAGCCCGTGGGGCACGTTCACGATTGCCGCCACCATGCCGATTGCTCTGTTTATGGGTATTTACACGCGTTATATCCGCCCGGGCAAAATCGGCGAGATTTCCATCGTCGGCTTTATCCTGCTGATGTTGGCCATTGTGTTCGGTGAAGACGTGGCGCACAGCTCCTTCGGCCATTGGTTCGATTTGGACGGCATCCAGCTCACTTGGGCGATTATGATTTATGGCTTCGTGGCCGCAGTATTGCCCGTTTGGCTGCTGCTGACACCGCGCGATTACCTTTCCACTTTCCTGAAAATCGGCACGATTATCGCGCTGGCTTTGGGCATTGTGATTGTTAATCCGACCCTGCAAATGCCCGCCGTCACCCACTTCATCGACGGTTCCGGCCCTGTGTTCTCGGGCGCGCTGTTCCCATTCCTGTTTATTACCATCGCCTGCGGTGCGGTTTCCGGCTTCCACGCGCTGATTTCTTCCGGTACCACGCCGAAAATGTTGGAAAACGAAACCCACGTCCGCATGATTGGTTACGGCGGCATGATTATGGAAAGCTTCGTGGCGATTATGGCCTTGGCCGCCGCCGCATCGCTTGACCCCGGCGTGTACTTTGCCATGAACAGCCCGCCCGCATTGATTGGCACCGATGCCGCCAATGCCGCACAAGTCATTACCACCAAACTGAACTTCCCCGTGGAAGCGGAAACGCTGCTGCACACCGCCAAGGAAGTGGGTGAAAACACCATCCTTTCCCGTGCCGGCGGCGCACCGACTTTGGCCGTGGGCATGGCACACATTATGAGCCGCCTGATTCCGGGCGAAGCCATGATGGCGTTCTGGTATCACTTCGCCCTGCTGTTTGAAGCCCTGTTCATCCTGACCGCCGTCGATGCGGGCACACGCGTGGCACGCTTCATGATTCAAGATTTGGGCAGCGTGTTCTACAAACCTTTCGGCAACACCGATTCCATTCCCGCCAACTTAGTTGCCACCTTCTTCGCCGTGGCCTTGTGGGGCTATTTCCTCCACACCGGCGTAACCGACCCATTGGGCGGCATTAACTCGCTCTGGCCTTTGTTCGGCATTGCCAACCAAATGCTGGCAGGCGTGGCTTTGATTATGTGCACCGTGGTATTGGTGAAAATGAAGCGCGACCGCTATATGTGGGTAACGCTCGTACCGGCCGTCGGCGTATTGTTCGTCACCTGCTATGCCGGCCTGCAAAAACTGTTCCATAGCGACCCGCGCGTCAGCTTCCTGGCGCATGCGGACAAATATCAGGCCGCCTTGGACAAAGGCGATATCCTGAAACCGGCTGCAAACGCCGAAGAAATGGCGCGCATTATCTTCAACGATTATGTTAATGCCGGACTGACGGCGCTGTTTATGGCCGTGGTTGTAGTGGTGGCCGTGTATGGCATCCGCGTGGCACTGAAAGCGCGCAAAGTCGCATGGAGCACCGCCAAAGAAGTGCCGGCCGTGTACCGCGACGGAATGCAGCCTGCACCTGACCAAGGAGCACACAATGAAGCGTAAATTAGCGAAATGGTGGAAAACCGCGCGCCTGACTGCCAACCTGATGGCAGGCGTGCCGGATTACGAAAACTACGTCCGCCGCCAACGCAGTAACAATCCCAACGCCCCCGTGATGACCGAGCAGCAGTTCATGGACTACTGCCGCAAACGCCGTTGCGGGGCCAACGGGGGACGCTGCTGTTAAAACGGGTGCAGGCTGCTTTTTATCCGAACGCATACAAAGCAGCCTGCACTTTTTTACACCACACCGACCGTTTATCAGGAAACACTTGCCATGACCACCCATTCCCAAATCCGCCGCCCCGCCTTTTTCATTTCCGACCGCACCGGCATCACCTCCGAAAACGTGGGCGATGCGCTGCTGGAACAGTTTGACGGCATCAAATTCAAACGCGCCACCTATCCCTTTATCGACACGCAGGAAAAAGCGCACGCCTTGGTGCACATCATCAACAAATCGGCAGAAGAATCCGGCATACGGCCGCTGATTTTTTCCAGTATTTCTAACAACGAAGTGCGCGAAATCGTCAAAACCGCGCAAGGCCTGCATTTGAGCTATTTCGATGCGTTTTTGGGCGAACTGGAACGCGAATTGGGCGTGAGTGCGCGGCATTCCGTGCAAAGCCGCGTGCACAATGTCGAAAAATACGACGCGCGCATGGAAGCGGTGAACTTCGCCCTAAACCACGACGACGGCGTGTCCGACCGCGATTTGAAAGAAGCCGACGTGATTCTGATGGGCGTGTCCCGTTCGGGCAAAACCCCGACCTGCCTTTATCTGGCGCTGCAATACGGCATCCGCGCCGCCAATTATCCGCTCACGCCCGACGATTTGGACACCACCGATTTGCCGCGCATGGTCAAACCGTATAAACACAAACTGTTCGGGCTCACCATCCAGCCGGAGCGCTTGCACGACATCCGTCAGGAACGCCGCCCCAATTCGACGTATGCCAGCCTTAGCACCTGCCGCAGCGAAGTGGCGGAAGCGCAGGCCATGTTCCGCCGCCACGGCGTGCCGCACACCAACACCACGCATAAATCCGTGGAAGAACTGGCCGTGTCGATTATGCAGGCGTGCCAGCTCAAACGCCGCTTTTAATCGGGCGTTCGGGCGAATATGTTACCGCGCACCGTTTATCTGGCAGCGTTCTGCATCGGCGCAACGGGCAGTTTCTTTCTGCCCGAACGCGGTTCGTGGTGGCTTTGGGGCGTTTTATTGACCTGTTCAATGAGTGCAGGCTGCTTTTTGCCGTTTCCGCGGTATCGAAAAGCAGCCTGCACTTTTGCCTTTCTGTTATCGGGCGTGCTGTATGCCCTTTGCCGCACCGAAGCCGCATTGGCACGGCAAGTCCCCGTGTCCGCCGAACGCCCCGTGAGCGAAACCGTGCAACTGCACATCACCGGCCTGCCCGAACCCGATGCCCAAGGCCGGGCGCGCTTCATCGCCGAAGCCGTGCGCGACAACGGGCAAACCTTCCGCCTGCTGGTGCAGGATTACCAAACGCGCGAATGGCATGTGGGCGAAAGATGGCAGGTGTCCGCCAGACTCCGCGCCGCCGTCGGCACGCGCAACCCTGTCGGCTTCGACCGCGAAGCGTGGGCGCTGGCCAACCAAATCGACGGCATGGCCACGCTGGGCAAAGAGCGCACGCCCGTTTCTCAAACACCGCCGCCGTTCAATATCAACCGTTTGCGCGAACACATTATCCGCACCTGGCAAACCAATGCCGCGCAATATCCGCAAGGCACCGGCCTGATGACGGCTCTGGCCGTGGGCAACCGCAGCGGCTTGTCGCCCGAAATGTGGGCGGCGTTGCGGCCGCTGGGACTGAACCACCTTATCAGCATTTCGGGACTGCACATCGGCATGGTGGCGGTGCTCGTGGGATGGCTGTGCCGCTTCCTGTTGCGTTTCAGCCCCGTCATGCCTGCGCGGCCGCGCGTGTGGATTTGGTTGGTTTCATGGCTGGCGGCGTGTGTTTACACGGGATTGGCGGGCTGGGAGATTCCCGCATTGCGCAGCCTGATGATGCTGACGGTGCTGGGCGCGGCATGGATGGTGCGCGGTTATGTGGGCAGCTGGCAGATGTGGTGGGCAGCCTGCACCGCCGTGCTGCTGTATCAGCCCGCTTCGGTGCTGGCGGCAGGGTTTTGGCTGTCGTTCGGCTTGGTGGGCGTGCTGCTGTGGGCTTTGGCGTGCAGGCTGCCTGCACAAACGGTAACGCGGCGACAGTATTACGTGCACGGATTGAAACAGGCGGTGCGCGGGCAGTGGGCGGCCACTTTGGTCGGCAGTTTGGCCACGCTGCACTTGTTCGGCGCCATGCCGCCTTTCAGCCCTCTGGTCAATGCCGTGGCCATCCCCTTGTTTTCGTGGCTGCTCGTGCCGCTCGCGCTCGCCGCCTCCGTCCTGCACCTGCCCGCGTTGCAGCAGGCCGCCGCCTATATCGGCGAACACATCGCCCAAATTCTGCTGACACTCGGCGCGCAACTGCCCGAATACCACCTTGCCCACGCGCCTGCGCCGTTGTTTGCGCTCGCGCTTGTTGCCGCGCTTATCCTGCTGCTGCCGCGCGGCACACGCCTGAAACCGCTCGCCTGCTGCATCATCGCCGCTTGGGCCGCTTACACGCCCGCACCGAACGCTCCGTTGCGCGTCCACGTTTGGGACGTGGGGCAAGGCTTGTCGGTATTGTTGCAAACGCGCACGCAAAACATTCTGTTCGACACGGGCAACCAAGCCGCGCAAACCGTGCTGCCGAACCTGCACGCGCTCGGTATCCGCCAAATCGACACGCTGATTTTGTCGCACCACGACAACGACCACGACGGCGGCTATCCCGAACTGGCGCGGCAACTGCCTGTCCGCACGCTTTTGGCGGGGCAGCCGCAGTATTATCCGAATGCGCGGCATTGCAGCGGCGGCACGCATTGGCAGGCGGACGGCGTGTGGTTTGAATTTCTCACACCGCCCAAGCAGCCTGCACAATCCGACAACCAACAAAGCTGCATATTGCGCGTGATTGCCGGCGAACACGCCCTGCTCATCATGGGCGACAGCGGCAATCCCGAAGAAATGCAGCTCATCGAACGCTACGGCGACAAACTGCACAGCCAAATTCTGGTGCTCGGCCACCACGGCAGCAAATCCGCCAGCAGCAGCCTGTTTCTGCAATACGTTGCGCCGCACACCGCCATCGCCAGCAGCGGGCTGGGCAACCGTTTCCGCCACCCGCACCCCGACACGCAACAACGGCTGCAACGGCAAAACATCCGCCTGCTGCGCACCAACACGCAAGGCAGCCTGCACCTTTTCCTGGGCAACGAAGCATTGCAGATTCATCTGATTGAGCGCACCGCATGGTGGCAGCGCAAACCGATATTGCCGGAAGACGAATAAAAGCAGCCTGCACTTCGAAGGTTCAAAGTGCAGGCTGCTTTTTGCATTGCCTTATTGGTCCGTATCGCCCGAATCATGCGCTTCTTCCTGCGCCGCCGGCGATTCTGGCATATCGGGCAACACCAGCGCGCCCAAATCGGTGAGCGGCGGCAAATCGGCCAGGCTGCCCAGTTGCAAATCGCTCAAAAATGCGGCGGTGGTCGCCCATAACGACGGTTTGCCGATGCTGTCGCGCTGTCCGATGACTTCTATCCAACCGCGCTCCTGCAAAGTTTGCATGATGTTTTGCGATACGGCCACACCGCGGATGGCTTCAATGTCGCCGCGGGTGACGGGCTGCTGGTAGGCGATGATGGCCAGCGTTTCCATCACGGCGCGCGAATATCGCGGCGTGCGCTGTTCGTGCAGGCTGCCCAGCGGCTCGAAGGCTTCCGCGGCCAACTGGAAGCGCCAGCCTTCTGCGGTGCAGACCAACTGCAATGCCCTGTTTTGCCAACGTGTTTTCAGATTTGCCAACACATCGACCAGTTTGTCTTGCGACAGGGGCGGCTGGCACAGTTCGCGCATACGGCGTTCGCTGATGGGCTCAGCTTGCAGCAACAATGCGGCTTCAATCAAGGATTCTGCGGATAAATTCATGGTGCTTTTCCTGTGCAGGCTGCTTTTATGCTTCGCTGCCGCCCACCGTCAGCCCTGCGTCAATGCGCAGTGTGGGCTGGCCAACGCCGACGGGGACACTCTGACCGTCTTTGCCGCACACGCCCACGCCGGTATCCAGCGCGCTGTCGTTGCCAATCATGGAAACGTGTTTGAGCACTTCGGAACCGCTGCCGATGATGGTGGCGCCTTTCACGGGATATTGCAGCCGGCCGTTTTCCACCCACCAAGCCTCGCTGGCGCTGAAAACGAATTTGCCGCTGGTAATATCGACCTGCCCACCGCCGAAGTTCGCCGCATAAATGCCTTTGTCGATGCTTTCGATGATTTCCTGCGGATGGTGGCCGCCGCTTTCCATGAAGGTATTGGTCATGCGCGGTAGCACCACGGACGAATAGCTCTCGCGCCGCCCGTTGCCGGTCACTTCCGCCCCCATCAGGCGCGCATTGGTTTCGTCCTGCATATAGCCCGTCAAAATGCCGTCTTCAATCAGCACGGTGCGGCCGGTCGGGTTGCCTTCGTCGTCGATATTCAGGCTGCCGCGCCGGTTGGGGATATTGCCCTGGTCAATCACGGTCACGCCTTTGGCCGCCACGCGCTCGCCGATTCTGCCGGAAAACACGCTGGTCTGCTTGCGGTTGAAATCGCCCTCCAAGCCGTGCCCCACCGCTTCGTGCAGCAGCACGCCCGGCCAGCCGCTGCCCAGCACGACTTTCATCGCACCGGCAGGTGCAGGCCGCGCTTCCAAATTGGTCAGCGCCTGCTGCACCGCGTGGTTCACATATTCCTGCAATTTGGCTTCGGTGAAATAGCCCAAATCGAAACGGCCGCCGCCGCCCGAGCTGCCCTGTTCGCGCCGTTCGCCCTGTTTGGCAATCACGGTGATGCTGACCCGCACCAACGGTCGGATATCCGCGGCGTGCCGGCCGTCCATGCGGGCGATATACACCATATCGTGCTCGCAGGTAAGCCCCGCCATCACCTGCACGATGCGCGGGTCGGCGGCTTTGGCCAGCTGCTCCACTTTTTGTAGCAGCGCCACCTTGTCAGGCGAAGGCAGCGTGGCAATCGGATTGCAGCCTGCATAAACCGTTTTGCCGAACGTGGGCACGGGCACGCGCACGGGCGTGTGGTTGCCCGCCGCGCCAATCACTTTCACCGCCTGCGCCGCCTGCAACACCGCATCGGCGGTCAGACTGTCGGCATAGGCCAGAGCAGTCTTTTCACCCGACACCGCGCGCACGCCGACACCTTGATCAATCTGGAAACTGCCCGATTTCACCATGCCTTCGTCCAAATGCCAGCTTTCATACGCCGTCCGCTGGCAATAAATATCGGCATAATCCACGTGATGCGTGCCGATGAGCGCCAGCGGTTTGGCCAATTCTTCGGCAGAAAGGCCGTTGGCGTGAAGTAAATCTTGGGAAACGGTTTCGAATATGGTGTGCATGTTGTAAAGTGCAGGCTGCCTGCAAATGGTTTGGTTAACGAATCGGCGAATTATACGTTAAATTCGCCCGCCTGATGAACCGTTGCACAGATTCGCATTTATTTTAAAATAAGTATTGATAATCGTTTTTATTTGTGTATAATAACGTCATTGCCTGACACGGAGTACCGCCTATCGCATAAAACCTTCCTTTCTTGCAAATACTCAAAACCAAACACGCCGCCCCTGTGCAGTTTCCGCATGGGGGCGGCGTGTTTACGGTACAATAAACACATTGCCCGTTATGATGGAGAACACCATGAGCCTTTTGCCGGCCTATACAGAAGTCCGCCAACGCATTGTGCAGGCTGCTTTGAATGCCCGCCGCGACCCGGGCAGCCTGCAGCTGATTGCCGTCAGCAAAACCTTCCCCGCCGACGATATCCGCGAACTTTACGGCTTGGGGCAGCGCGATTTTGGCGAAAACTACATCCAGGAATGGTGGCAGAAAACCGAACAGCTGGCCGACTGCCCCGATATTTGCTGGCACATCATCGGGCAGGTTCAGTCGAACAAAAGCCGTTACGTTGCCGAACGCGCGCACTGGCTGCACACGCTGGACAACGTAAAACTCGCGCGCCGCCTGAACAACCAGCGCCCCGAACACCTGCCGCCCTTGCAGGTGTGCATTGAAATCAACATCGCGCAAGATGCCAACAAGCACGGCATTGCCGCCGAAGCGCTGGACGATTTGGCGCGGGAAGTGGCCGGTCTGCCGCGTTTAAAACTGCGCGGCCTGATGTGCGTTGCCCAAGCCGATGCCGATGAAACCGTGCTGCGGCAACAGTTTACCGCCATGCGGCAACACCTTGCCCGCCTGCAAACCATCGCGCCGCACGCCGATACGTTGTCGATGGGCATGAGCGGTGATTTGGAATGCGCCATTGCCTGCGGAGCGACCATGGTGCGTATCGGCACAGCTTTGTTCGGTCGGCGCCATTATCCGAAATAGTCGCACAAACGCTGCAAAAGCAGCCTGCACTGTTGCCGCCGCAAAAAAATCGCCCTTGTTTTCACAACAAGGGCGCAAAAGGAACACAAACCACTACCAAAATAAGCTACACAACATTTCGTTTACAGTGTGAAACAAGCTGTCATGCAGTTGGTGAGTCGTATTATACGGATATTGGTAAATATTGCAAATGATAACTGTTATTATTTTTAAAAATAAATGTAAGATGCTGTTTTCAAATAAAACAAATTTTGAATATTGTGTATATTTTGGCTAAAAATCTGCATTGCCCCAACCATTTTCCCATGTGCAGGCTGCCTGCAAACCCTACTACTGCCGCCAAAAACACCAAATCCAAGCAGCCTGCGCTTTTTTCCGCTACAATTTCACCAACCCTTAACCATTAATTACATAGAAAGCCGGTTATGCCCCGTTTTTTATCGCGTTTACTGGCTTGGCTGATTGACCAAGTTCTGTATTTCTTCGTCTCGTTCATCACCGGCGTGCGCCCCAAATTCGAAGGCGACATCTCGTTTTCCCCCGAAAAAAAGGTCTATTTTGCCAACCACGCCAGCCACGGCGACTTTGTCATGGTGTGGATTTCCCTGCCGAAAAAATGGCGCAAGCTGGCGCGGCCGGTGGCCGGTGCGGACTATTGGCTCAAAGGCAAATTCAGACGTTTCATCATCAACAATGTATTCAACGGCTTGTTGATTATGCGCAACGGCAACGACCCAAAAGCCATCACGCAGCAAATGTCCGCCGCGCTGCAAGAAGGCTCGTCGCTGATTATTTTCCCCGAAGGCACGCGTAATATGGACGATGACGTGACGCTGCTGCCGTTTAAAAGCGGCATCTACCATCTGGCGCGCGAAAATCCCGACGTGCAGTTCGTCCCCATCTGGATTGACAACATCAACCGCGTGCTGCCCAAAGGCAAGCTCATCCCCGTGCCGATTATCTGCGAAGTGAACATCGGCAAAGAAATCCAGCTTTTCCCCGGCGAAAGCAAAGACGATTTCCTGCAACGCGCCCGCGACGCGATGCTGGCCCTAGCCCCTGAAGGCAAACGCCTGCCCGCCCCCAACCACCATTCATCGTAAAGGAACGGCATGAATACGCTCCATCATCTGCCTGTGCAGGCTGGTTTTGTCTTTATCAGCATTTTTGCGGGCCTGACCGTCATCAGCCTGCTGACCCATTTTATTGCCCGCCGCTATGAAATGCAGCCGAATGCCGCCGTGCGCGAATTCCAAACGCGGATTTCCTCTTGGTGGGTCATGACCATCGTGCTGCTCTTGGCATTTTGGTTTGGCGAAATCGGCGCAACGCTGCTGTTTTTTGCCGTTTCGTTTGCCGCATTGCGCGAATTTATGACGCTGGCCTACCGCCGCCGCAGCGACCACAATGTCATCGCCGCGTGTTTCTATATCCTGCTGCCTCTGCAATATTATTTCGTGCTGACCGACTGGTACGGCATGTTTTCCGCGCTGATTCCCGTTTATGCGTTTCTGGGGCTGCCCATCATTGCCAGCCTTTCGGGCGACACGGGCAATTTCATTGAGCGCGCCGCCAAAATCCAATGGGGCGCGATGCTGAGCATTTTCAGCCTGTCGCACGTCCCTGCCCTGCTCATGCTGTCCATTCCCGGCTTTGAGGACCGCAATATCCTGCTGCTGATTTTCATGATTGCCGTGGTGCAGGTGCATGATGTGCTGCAATATCTCTGCGGCCGTATTTTGGGCGGCAGGAGCATTTTCCCGGATTGGTTCACGCACAAATCGCTGCGCAGCGTTATCGTGGCATGGATTTTGTCGGTGGCTCTGGCGGCTGCATTGTCGTTCATCACGCCGTTTTCCGTATGGCAGGGCACGGCCATCGGCGCGCTGCTGTGCACGTTGGGCTTCTGCGGCAATATGGTGATGGCGGCGATTAAGCGCAGCTTCGGCATTCAAACATGGTCGCGGCTGATTCGCGGACACGGCGGCATGCTCGACCGCGTGGACAGCATCTGCTTTGCCGCACCCATTTTCTTCCATATCGTGCGTTATTATTGGACGCAATAATGCTCTGTTTTAACGGATAAAAAAGCAGCCTGCACATTCTTTTCCGAAGTGCAGGCTGCTTTTGAATTGCCAAAATATCAATTTTAAACCGAGAAGGAAGAACCGCAACCGCAGGTGGTTTCCGCATTCGGATTGCGAATCACGAATTGCGAGCCTTGCAAACTTTCGGTGTAGTCGATTTCCGCACCGACTAAATATTGATAGCTCATCGGATCGACCAGGAAGGTCAAACCGTTTTTTTCGATTTGGAAATCGTCGTCGTTTTTGATTTCGTCAAAAGTGAAGCCGTATTGGAAACCCGAACAGCCGCCGCCGTTCACAAACACGCGCAGCATCAAATCGGGATTGTTTTCTTCGGCAATCAAATCCGCCACTTTGGCGCAGCAGGAATCGGTGAAAATAATGGGAGATTCGTCAGACATAATATGCTCCTTGCAGGGGAAAACGTTAAGACAGTGTGGCAGATAAGGGCGGTCAGCCTGCATTTCAAGTGCAGGCTGCTTTTTTGTTCCACCGCGTTTGCCGCGTATTGTACACCCTTACACGGTTTGCGAATACTGCGCGCGGGTTTCCTTGTGCCGCAGATAGTCGTCAAACACCATGGCGATGTTGCGGATTAAAAACCGCCCTTTCGGCGTGACGCGGATGCCGTCGTCCGTAATCGCCACCAGGCCGGATTCCGCCAAACGCCACATATCCTTGATTTCTTCCGCAAAATAATTCGCAATCGGCGAACCGCCCTGCGTTTCCTCGCAACGGCGCAGCAACTCGCCGCTGATAATGCCCAATTCCGCCATTTTCTGAATATGCGCCAATTCCGCTGAATTCTGCTTTGCCGCACCCGCGGGCAGGCGGTCGCGGTAATCGTCGAAATCCACCGCAAAGCGGCACATCAAATCCTGAATGATTTCGCGGCGCAGGATATCGTCTTCGCTTAACACAATGCCGCGCATCACCGGCAGCCTGCCCGCGTCCAAATCGGCATAATAATCGTCCAGATTGCGCTGGTTTTGGCTGTATGTATTGGCCACTTTGCCAATGCTGGACACGCCGATGGCAATCAAATCGCAGTCCGCATGGGTGGAATAGCCTTGGAAATTGCGTTGCAGCCTGCCTTCTTTCAGCGCCACCGACAATTCGTCTTCCGGTTTGGCAAAATGGTCCATGCCGATGAACACATAGCCCTTTTCATTCAGCAGCTGCACCGCGTATTGCAAAATGTCCAGCTTCTCTTCGCTGGACGGCACGGCATTGGTGTCGATACGGCGCTGCGGCTTGAAAATGTGCGGCAAATGCGCGTAATGATACAGCGCGATGCGGTCGGGATTCAGCGCGTTCAACACCGTGTCCAGCGTCGGCTTGATGCTTTCCACCGACTGGTGCGGCAGGCCGTAAATCAAATCCACGCTGATGGATTTGAAACCCGCATCACGCGCTGCTTCAATCACATTTTGCGTTTCCTCCACCGTTTGGATGCGGTTCACGGCAGCCTGCACTTTCGGGTCGAAATCCTGAATACCCACGCTCATGCGGTTAAAGCCCAGCTTCGCCAGTTTGAACACGCTTTCACGGCTCACTTTACGCGGGTCAATTTCAATGGAATATTCGCCATCCGGCATCAGCTCGAAATGTTCGCCAATCATGCGGAACACGCGTTCCAGCTGCTCATCGCTCAGGAACGTGGGCGTGCCGCCGCCGAAATGAAGCTGCGCCAATTTGTGCCTGCCGTGCAGGTGCGGTTTCAACAACGCCATTTCCTTTTCCAGATAAGTCAAATATTCATCGGCTTTTCGGGTGTCTTTGGTGATGACTTTGTTGCAGCCGCAGTAATAGCAAATCACGTTGCAAAACGGGATGTGCACATACAGCGACACGGCTTTTTCGTTGCCGTTCAGCGTGTTGTCCAGAACCTGGATATATTCGGTTTGGCGGAAGCCGTCGTGAAAACGGTCGGCCGTGGGGTAGGATGTGTAACGCGGGCCGTTGGCAGGCAGGCTGGCAATCAGCTCGCGGTCGAAAATAAAATCCTGAGTCGGTGTGATAGGTAGGGTTTTCATATGTAAACAATCGGTTTTGTTGTTTTATTGTTGCGTAAAATTTGTTAAAATCAAACGGCATTTTATAAGGTATGTCACATTACATCAACGTACACATCAATTTGGAACATTATAAATGCCGAAATCCTCCATTACCCTGCAAACGCAATGCACCAACTGCTCGCTCAAAGAGCTGTGCCTGCCGATAGGGCTCAACCCCGAAGAATTCAAGCAGCTGGATACCGTTGTCAAACAAGGCCGGCGTGTCAAGAAAGGGGAATTTTTGTTCCACGCGGGCGAAGCGTTCACATCATTGTTCGCCATCCGCACCGGTTTTTTCAAAACCACCATCAATACGCAGGACGGCCGCGACCAGGTAACGGGCTTTTTCATGTCGGGCGAAATGATGGGCATGGACGGGCTGGGCGGCAATGCCTATACCTGCGATGCCGTGGCGCTGGAAGACAGCGACGTGTGCGAACTGCCTTTCGGCCAGCTGGACGAATTGGGCAAATACCTGCCGCGCCTGAACCTGCACTTTTTCCGTATGATGAGCCGCGAAATCGTGCGCGATCAAAACGTAATGCTGCTTTTGGGCAACATGCGCGCGGAAGAACGTTTGGCGGCCTTCCTGCTGAACCTGTCCGACCGCCTGCATTGCCGCGGCTTTGCGGCGCACGACTTTATTTTGCGGATGTCGCGCGAGGAAATCGGCAGCTATTTGGGCTTGAAACTGGAAACCGTGAGCCGGACCCTGTCGCGCTTCAATCAGGAAGGCTGGATTAACGTGGAGCATAAACACATCCGCATCCTGCAGCCGGAAGCCTTGCAAAAAATGATGGCCGGCAGCGAACAGAAAATATCCCGACAGCCCTGTTTGTGAATGAGGAATGTGCAGGCTGCTTTTTGAAGCCCCCGCCAGCATCCAAAAATTATCCACCGACCCTATCCAAAAGGAGTACCTACCATGACAGCCTTAATGACCATTTTCGCCTATCTGCTCGGTTCGCTTTCCAGCGCGGTCATCGTGTCCAAAAAACTGGCCATGCCCGACCCGCGCGGCTATGGTTCCGGCAATCCGGGCGCAACCAACGTATTGCGCAGCGGCCGTAAAGACGCGGCGGCGCTCACCCTGCTGGGCGATGCACTCAAGGGTTTGGTTGCAGTGGCGATTGCGCGCTGTCTGGCCGGCTGGCTCATGCTGCCCGACGGCATTGTGGCCTGTGCCGCCATTGCGGTCGTGATTGGGCACATGTTCCCCGTATTTTTCGGTTTCAAAGGCGGCAAGGGCGTTGCCACCGCATTCGGCGTGCTGCTGGGCATGTCTTTCTGGGCAACCTTTTGGGTCGTGCTCGTTTGGGCGTTTATCGCATTCAAATTTAAAAAATCTTCACTGGCCGCTTTGGTGGCGGCAGCGGTTACCCCCATCATCGCCTTTATCGTCATCCACCACCCTTCTTGGGGCTGGGCGCTCACGCTGATTTCCGTTTTGGTAATTGTCCGCCACCGCAGCAATATCCGCCGCATGCTGTCGGGCAATGAATCTTCCATCGGTGAATCGGTACAACATTGATTTTTAAACGTGCAGGCTGCTTTTTTCCCTTTTCAAAAGCAGCCTGCACCTTTTTCCGAACACATTATCCGCTTTGCCGGACACACCACTATGACACACACACAAAAAACCTTGGCGCAATGGCTCGCACATCTGGAAACCGCCCACAGCAACGGCGTTATCGATATGGGCTTGGAGCGTGTTGCCCGCGTGAAAGAAACCATGGGGCTGAACATCGCCTGCCCGCTCATCACCGTGGGCGGCACCAACGGCAAAGGCTCCACCTGCGCCTTTTTATCGCAAATCTACACGCAGGCGGGCTACAAAGTCGGCACGCTCACCAGCCCGCACCTGCTGCGCTTTAACGAACGCATCGCCGTCAATACGCAGCCCGTGTCGGACGAAGCCATCGTGGCCGCCTTCGAACGCATCGAAGCCGCGCGCGGCAACACGTCGCTCACCTATTTTGAATTCAACACATTGGCCGCGGTGGACATTTTCCTGCGCGAACAAGTGGACGTGATGATTTTGGAAGTCGGCTTGGGCGGCCGCTTGGACGCAGTGAATATTTTCGATACCGACTGCGCCGTGGTCACCAGCGTGGATTTGGACCACCAACATTACTTGGGCGACACGGTGGAAGCCGTGGCCTTTGAAAAAGCAGGCATTTTCCGCACAGGCAAACCCGCCGTCTGCGGGCAAAACCCCGTGCCAAGCAGCCTGCAACGCCATGCCGAAGACATCGGCGCGCCTTTGTTGTGGGCAAAACACGATTTTTCGGTCAGCAAATTGGACAACCAGCAGTGGAATTTCCATTTCACGCCGCAAAACGCAGCCTTAGCATTGCCCGCACGCAACCGCAACGCCCTGCCCATGCCTGCCCTGCGCGGCGGCTACCAGCTCAACAATGCAGCCTGCGCCCTGGCCGCCATCGAATGCCTGCACCAACGTTTGCCGGTGGATGTCGGCGCGGTGAAACGCGGCTTATTGATGGCGGAAAACATCGGCCGATTCCAAGTGCTGCCCGGCCGGCCGCTCACAGTGTTGGATGTAGGACACAATCCGCACGCTGCACGCGCGCTGCGCCAAAGCCTGATTGCCCTGCCCTTTGCCGAAAAACGCATCGCCGTGTTCAGCATGCTGTCCGACAAGGATATCGACGGGGTTTTGGAGATTGTGCGCGACCAATTCGACGAATGGTATCTCGCGCCGCTGGATGTGCCGCGCGGCATGACGCTGGCCGCATTGCAGCAAAAATGCGCCGCCCACGGCATCGACCGAATCAAAACTTTCGAGAATGTGCAGGCTGCCTGCGAATCAGCCTTATCGGTGGCAGGCGAAAATGATAGAATTGTCGTATTCGGCTCGTTTCACACCGTGGGCGAGGCCATGAGCGTTTGCCATTAACTTCAATATTTAAAAAAGAGGAATCATCCAATGACCGAACCGTTAGAGCCCAAATCCGAAGTGCAAGCAGAACCCAAACCCGAAGTGCAGCCGGAACGCGGTCCCGAGCGGATTCCGGAAGCCAGAACCAACCGGAAGCCGGCCGATGCGAAATCTGATTTGACCTTTGATTTGACACCCGATGCCCAACCTGAAGCCAAGCCCGATGTGAAATCCGATTTGGAATCCGACGATTTCACGATGGAAGAATACGAAGAGCTGAAAAGGCGCAACCGAAGCCGTTTGATTGGCGCGGGTGCGGTAACCGTGTTGGTGTGCAGCCTGCTTTGGGCGGTTACCGGCAACGAGTCCGCCGACAAAAACAAAGCCGCCGCCGAAGCCAGCGCGGTATCGCCGCAAATTTCTGTCGCCGCCTCCGAAGCCGCACACGACACCGCCGCCAACGAAGAACCCAACTTGATGGTGAGCGCGCCGGAAAGCAGTGCGCCTTCGGACAACATGGCCAGCATTGCCGCGTCGGACACAGCCAAACCCGTTGCCGAAGCGCCGAAAGCAGAAACTCCACCGACCGAAGTGCAACATACCGAAGAGCAGCCTGCACTTTCCACAGCCGAACAACGCCGCCAAGCGCAAGAGCAGCAGCAACGTGAACGTGCCGAACGGAAAGCAACGCGCGAACAAGCCCGCATTGCCGCCGAGCGCGCCGCCGAACAAAGCCGCCGCGAAGCACAGGCCGTGAATGCCCGCTTGGCCGCCGAACAGGCCAGCCGCCAAAAAGCCGCCGCCGAACGCGCACGCCAAGCACAGTTGGCCGCCGAACAGAAACGCCAGTCCGACCGCGCGGCATGGCTGGCCAAACAGCAGGCGCAGCAGCAACGCGCCCAAGCACAGGCGCAAAACCAAGCCCCTGCCGACAAACCCGCACCGGCAGCCGCACAAAAGCAGCCTGCACCTGCCGTATCGGGCGGACGCGTGATGGTGCAAGTCGGCGCGTATAGCACGCAGGCTGCGGCACAGCAAGCCCAAAACAAACTGAAATCCCTGGGCTACGGCACGCAAACCGAGGCCGTCCGCACTGACAAAGGTACCATGTACCGCGTGCGCGCCACCGGTTTCGCCAACCGTGCCACCGCCGAACAAGCCGCTGCCAAAATGAGAAGCCAGGGCTTGGGCAGCATGATTATCGAGCCTAAATAACCATGATATTCACCACATTCGATATTGCCGCACTGCTGACCGTCTTGGTCTGCTTGAGCATTTCGGCAATGCGCGGCCTGATGGGCGAAGTCGTTTCGTTTGTCGGCTGGATTGTTGCGCTGATTTTGGCACGCGCATTGGCCGTGCCCGTTTCCGATGTCGTGTTTACCAGCATGAATCCGCGCCCGATGGCCGTGGTGTGCGCATTCGTGCTGGTCTATATCGGCGCGCGCATTGGTATCGTGCTGCTGCACCAAGTTTTGGATTTGGTGGTGAAAAAAGTCAAATTATCGGGCGTGAACCGAATGCTGGGCGGCATATTGGGCACCATCAAAGGCGTTTTGGTGGTCGGATTGGTCGTGCTGGCCTGCTCGTTCAGCAACCTGCCGCAAGACCCCGAATGGCGCAATGCGGCCACCGCACCGTTTTTCGAACATATCGCGCTGATGGAAAAAGATTACCTGCCGGATTTCTTGGCCAACCAAGTCCAACTACCCAGCAAGGGCAATATGCAGGCTGCTTTGGAAGCCGCCGGCGCATCCGAACCGGCACCCGCCAAAATCCAATCATTGAAACCTTAACAGGAGTAAGCACCTATGTGTGGCGTATTAGGCCTTGTGGCTCACGAACCCGTCAACCAATCACTCTATGACGGCCTGCAAATGTTGCAGCACCGCGGACAAGACGCCGCCGGGATTGTGACCACACAAAATGGCTGTTTCCACATGCACAAAGGCAAAGGCATGGTCCGCGAAGTCTTCCGCACGCGGAATATGCGCGATTTGCACGGCCACGCGGGCATTGCCCATGTGCGCTACCCCACCGCGGGCAATGCGGGCAGCTCCGCCGAGGCGCAACCGTTTTATGTCAGCTCGCCCTTCGGCATTGTCTTGGCGCACAACGGCAATCTGACCAATACCGCCGAATTGTCGCAAGAGGTGTATGCCAAATATCTGCGCCACATCAACACGCAATCCGACAGCGAAGTGCTGCTCAATGTGTTCGCCCACGAAATCCGCCGCGAAGTATCCGCCAACGAAGACCCGACCCGCCTGAATCTCGACAATATTTTCAACGCCGTGGCCAAAGTGCACCAGCGTGTGCGCGGCGCTTACGGCGTGGTGGCCATGATTGCGGGCTACGGCATGGTGGCCTTCCGCGACCCCAACGGCATCCGCCCGCTCATCATCGGCACGCAGCAACAGGACGGTAAAACCGCTTATGCCATCACCAGCGAAAGCGTCGTATTCGGCGGCCTGAATTACGAAACTTGGCGCGATGTCGCCCCCGGCGAGGCCGTCTTCATCGACTTTGCCGGCAATTTCCATGCGCGCCAGTGCGCCCAATCACCCAGCCTGAAACCCTGCCTGTTCGAATACGTTTATTTTGCGCGCCCCGATTCCGTGATTGACGGCGTGTCGGTGTATCAGGCACGGCTGGACATGGGCGTGACGCTGGCAGAAAAAGTGAAGCAGCACATCAACTTGGACGAAATCGACGTAGTGATGCCCATTCCCGACACCAGCCGCCCCAGCGCGATGGAATTGGCCAGCCATTTGGGCAAACCATACCGAGAAGGCCTGATTAAAAACCGCTATATCGGCCGCACCTTCATCATGCCCGGCCAGGCAACGCGCAAAAAATCCGTGCGCCAAAAACTCAACCCGATTCCCAGCGAATTTGTCGGCAAAAACGTGCTTTTGGTGGACGATTCCATCGTGCGCGGCACCACCAGCCGCGAAATCGTGGACATGGTGCGCGAAGCCGGCGCGAAGAAAGTATTTTTCGCCTCCGCCGCGCCCGAAGTACGTTATCCGAACGTGTACGGCATCGACATGCCGACGCGCGAAGAATTGATTGCCAACGGCCGCAGCGCAGAGCAAATCGCCCGCGAAATCAATGCCGATGCCTGCATTTTCCAAGATTTGCACGATTTGGAAGCCACTATCCGCGCGCTCAACCCGAACATTGCCGGATTTGACGATTCGTGCTTCAGCGGCTGCTATGTGACCGGCGACATCGACAGCACTTATCTGGACGCGCTTTCGGCGCACAAAAAGCAGCCTGCAACGCTCATCATGCCCGGCGTTGTGGAATACAGTGTCCGCATTGAAGATACGGCGGAATGAAAACGGCTCGAAAGCAGCCTGCACTTTAGAAAATCACGGTGCAGGCTGCTTTTTGATTGACGAACCGGCAGGAAAACACTATAATCCGCCGTTTTCGAAGCCATCGTCACCAACCTATCCGGCTGCCCAGTGAATGGGCAATTTCTTTTTGCAGGTTGCCGCGATGTAACCCACGGTATTCAACACCGGCGACAACTTTGCTGCAAAATCTTCTGCCATCGCATTTCGCGATGATTTAAATTTTCCGCGTCCCATGCTTCTACGGCTGCCTGTGCATTAAGCATAGGCAAAATGTTGTTGTTTTCCAACAGGAAAAAACATGACGATTAAATTCGCCGACTTAAATTTAGACAAAAACATCCTTTCCGCGCTGCAAGCGGCGGGCTACGACAGCCCCACGCCGATTCAGGCGCAATCCATTCCCGCCGCACTGGCCGACAAAGACATTATGGCCAGCGCGCAGACCGGTTCCGGCAAAACCGCCGCATTCCTGCTGCCCAGCCTGCAAAAAATCGTGAAACGCAGCGAAAAACCGGGCAAAGGCCCGCGTGTTTTGGTGCTGACCCCCACGCGCGAATTGGCGGCGCAAGTGGAAAAAAACGCACAGATATACGCCAAAAACATGAAATGGGTGCGATCGGTAACACTGGTGGGCGGCTCATCTTTCGGCCAGCAAATCAAAGCGATGAGCAAGCCAATTGACATTATCGTGGCCACGCCCGGCCGGTTGATGGACCACATGCGCAGCGGCCGCGTGGATTTTGACCGGCTGGAAGTGCTGATTTTGGACGAGGCCGACCGCATGTTGGACATGGGCTTTATCGACGACATCGAAACCATTGTCGCCGCCACGCCCGAAGACCGCCAAACGCTGCTGTTTTCCGCCACTTGGGACGGCGCGGTCGGCAAACTGGCGCGCAAGCTGACCAAAAATCCCGAAGTGATTGAAATCGAACGGGAAGACAAGCAAGGCAAAATTGACGAGCAATTATTGTATTGCGACGACAAAAACCACAAAAACCGCCTGCTCGACCATATCCTGCGCGATGCGAACATCGACCAATGCGTGATTTTTACATCGACCAAAGCCATGACCGAAGTGCTGGCGGACGAATTGTACGAAAAAGGCTTTGCCGCCAACTGCCTGCACGGCGATATGCCGCAAGGCTGGCGTAACCGTACGCTGATGGATTTGCGCAAAGGCCGTTGCAAAATCTTGGTGGCCACCGATGTGGCCGCGCGCGGTATCGACGTGCCGACCATCACCCATGTGATTAACTACGATTTGCCGAAACAGGCGGAAGATTATGTCCACCGCATCGGCCGCACGGGGCGCGCGGGGCGTTCGGGTTTGGCAATTTCCTTTGCGGAAGTGAACGAATACATGGCGGTGCACAAAATCGAGCGCTACATCGGCCGCAAGCTGCCCGAAGTGCTGATTGAAGGCTTGGAGCCGACCCGCAAGCGCAATAAAAACGCCGAACGCAAACCGCGCGGAAAAGGCGGCTTCGGCGGCAAACGCGAAGACGGCCGCTGGGGCAAAGGCGGCAATAAAAAATCCTTCGGCGACAAGCACGGCGGCTTTAAGAAAGACGGTGCAAAACGCGAAGGCGGCTTCAAAAAAGACGGTTTCAAAGCCAAACCGAAAAACCATAAACCGCGCGATTGATGCGGTGCGAATAAAAAAGCAGCCTGCACTTCAAATTCTGGAACGTGCAGGCTGCTTTTTCCATCCTGCCGCCAAAGCAGCTTGCACCTTCAGGATTCCATTATGTTCACCGACACCCACTGCCACCTTGCCGACCCGGCCTTCCGCCACGACCTGCCCGATATTTTGCAAACGGCGCGCCATGCCGGCGTGTCGGGCATTATCGTGCCATCCGCTTCGCCCGATGATTGGCAGACGGTGCTGGATGGGCAGAAACAGCCCATGATTCGCGCGGCAGCCGTGGGCATTCACCCGTGGTATCTGCACACGCAATATGCAGGCTGCTTTGACGATTTGGCGCATTTGCTGGCGCAACATCCGCGGGCGTGGGTGGGCGAAATCGGTTTGGATTTCCATGAAAAATCGCCTTTTGCCGCACAGCGCGAACAGCAAATCCAATGCTTTGAGACGCAACTGGATTTGGCGCAACAATTCCGCCGCCCCGTGATTCTGCATTCGCTCAAAGCCACCGATGCCATTGTGCAGAGCCTGCGCCGCACCGGTTTTTCGCAAGGCGGCATTGCACACGCTTTTTCAGGTAGCCCGGAAGAAGCGCAACGGCTGATTCGGCACGGCTTTTTGATTGGCCTGGGCAACCTGCTGCTTCAACCTGCCGCCAAAAAAGTGCGCCGCCTTGCAGGCAGCCTGCACATCAACCATATCGTGCTGGAAACCGACAGCCCGTTCGGATTGAAAGCGCAGCGCAACACGCCGGCCAACCTGTTGCCCATTGCGCAGGAAGTCGCCCGAATCCGCCAAATTCCGCTGCCCAAACTGGCGCTCGCCTGCGAACAAAACCTGCAACGGCTGCTGCACCGCGGCGAAAGCGGAGTTAATCCGCCATAACCCTTGCCCAAGCGTTGTGTTGGGCATACAATCCAATCTCCGTATTTCCCCATTGGCCGCACCGAAAAAGCAGCCTGCACACCATCAGAAAGCACACCACTATGCGCAATTTCCCCATTTATAACTTTTCGGCCGGCCCCGCCGTATTGCCGGAAAGCGTTTTACGCACCGCCCAAAGCGAAATGTTCGATTACAACGGCACCGGCTTTTCCGTGATGACGATGAGCCACCGCTCCGACGTGTTCGCCAGCATCTTGTATCACGCCGAACAGGATTTGCGCCAACTCATGGGCATCCCGTCCAATTACAAAGTCCTGTTCCTGCAAGGCGGCGCATCGGCGCAGTTCAACCAGGTCGTGATGAACCTGGCCAACGGCTTCAAACGTGTGGACAGCGTGGTGACCGGCAACTGGTCGCAAATCGCCCACTCGCAAATGGGCAAATTGTCCGACTGCGAAATCCATCTGGCGGCCGACGGCAAACGCGACTACAACTTCACCAACCTGCCGCCCGTCTCCTCTTGGGACATCGACAAAGATTCCGCCTTCGTGCATTTCGTGATTAACGAAACCGTGCACGGCCTGCAATACCGCGACCCGCCGAAACTGGACGACGGCATGCCGCCTTTGGTGTGCGATATGTCGTCCGAAATCCTGTCGCGCAAAGTCAATGTGTCCGATTTCGGTGTGATTTATGCCGGCGCGCAGAAAAACATCGGCCCTTCCGGCGCCACCATCGTGATTATCCGCGAAGATTTGCTGGACCGCTGTTCCGACCGCGTGCCCGACGTGTGGAACTACAAATCGCACGTCGAGCGCCAAGGCATGTACAACACGCCGGCCACCTACCCGATTTACATTGCCGGCCTGGTCTTCCGCTGGCTGCAATCGCAAGGCGGTGTGGAACACATGGAAACCATCAACACGCTGAAAGCCAAAACGCTGTATGCCGCCATCGACGGCAGCGGCGGCTTCTACCAAAACCGCGTCCACCCCGGCGCGCGCTCCAAAATGAACGTGGTCTTCACCACGGGCAACGCGCAACTGGACGAACTCTTCGCCCAAGAATCCACCACGCGCGGCCTGCAACTTTTGCGCGGCTACAAAGCGGTGGGCGGCATGCGCGCCAGCATCTACAACGCCATGCCGCTGCAAGGGGTCGAAGCCCTGATTGACTTCATGACCGAATTCCAAAAACGTTACGGTTAATTCCTTCCAACCAAAGCAGCCTGCACGGCAAATTTCCAAGTGCAGGCTGCTTTTGCAAGCTGTTTATATTGACCAACCCCATGTTTACACGCCGACAATTCCTCCGCACCGGCAGCCTGTTGCTGCTCCCGTCCGCACTGGCGCAGGCAGGCGCGCAACGCGAAGAAACGCTTGCCGACGACGTGGCCAGCATCATGCGCCAATCCGTAGAACACGCCAGCCCGCCCTATTTGGTGTTCGACCGCGCCACAGACGCGCAACGCTGGCTCAACGAAATGTCCGCACGGCTCACCCGCTTCATCGACAACGAACTCTACCGCCGCCGCCTGCTCACCATGATTCAATACGAAGCCACCCGTGCCGACCTCAACCCGCAAATGGTGCTGGGGCTGATTGAAGTGGAAAGCGCCTTCCGCCAATACGCCGTGAGCAACGTGGGCGCCAAAGGCCTGATGCAGGTCATGCCCTTCTGGCAGCGCTATATCGGCAACGAAAGCCACAACCTGTTCGACATCCGCACCAACCTGCGCTACGGCTGCACCATCCTGCGGCATTACAGCAATCTGGAAAACGGCAACCTGCACCGCGCCCTGGCACGCTACAACGGCAGCCTCGGCAGCAACCGCTATCCCAACGCCGTCATCGGCGCATGGCTGAACCGCTGGCAATGGACGCTGGAAACACAGCAGCCTGCACCGGCCGCCTCCACCGCAGCCTAAACCGCCGATTCAAAGCCCTGCCATAGGTGCAGGCTGCTTTCAGCACCGCCCGGATTCGTTTAAAATACACACATCTTTTGTATAAACACCCATTTTCTTTATGATTTCCGCTCCCGACACCCTGGATTTGGCCGCCTATGCCGAACGCGCCTATTTAGAATACGCCATGAGCGTGGTCAAAGGCCGCGCCCTGCCCGCCGTGCAAGACGGGCAAAAACCCGTGCAGCGGCGTATTTTATACGCCATGAAAGACATGGGCCTGGTCCACAACGGCAAACCCGTCAAATCCGCGCGCGTAGTGGGCGAAATCCTCGGCAAATACCACCCGCACGGCGACAGCTCCGCCTACGAAGCCATGGTACGCATGGCGCAAAACTTCACCCTGCGCTATCCGCTGATTGACGGCATCGGCAACTTCGGCTCGCGCGACGGTGACGGTGCGGCCGCCATGCGTTATACCGAAGCACGTTTAAGCCCGATTGCCGATTTGCTATTGAGCGAAATCCAGCAAGGCACGGTCGATTTCGTGCCTAATTACGACGGCGCGGAAAAAGAACCCGTGCTGCTGCCCGCACGCCTGCCCATGGTGCTGCTCAACGGCGCCAGCGGCATTGCCGTGGGCATGGCCACCGAAATCCCGTCCCACAACCTGACCGAAATCACCCAAGCCGCCATCGCCCTGCTGAAAAATCCGAATTTGAACACGGCCGATTTGATGGCATACGTCCCCGCGCCCGACTTTGCCGGCGGCGGACACATCATCACGCCGGCCAAAGACGTGCGGCAGATATACGAAACCGGCAAAGGCAGCCTGCGCGTGCGTGCGCGGTACGAAATCGACAAAATGGCGCGCGGGCAATGGCGCGTCATCGTATCGGAGCTGCCGCCCAACACATCGTCCGCCAAAATCCTGGCCGAAATCGAAGAGCAGACCAACCCCAAGCCCAAAGCCGGCAAAAAGCAGTTGAGCCAAGACCAAATCAACACCAAAAAGCTCATGCTGGATTTGATTGAAAAAGTGCGCGATGACAGCGACGGCGAACACCCCGTCCGCCTGATTTTCGAGCCGAAATCCAGCCGTATCGAACCGCAGCATTTCGTGAACACGCTGATGGCGCAAACCGGATTGGAAGGCAATGTTTCCGTGAATCTGGTGATGATGGGCGCGGACAACCGCCCGGCGCAGAAAAACCTGAAAACCATCTTGCAGGAATGGCTGGACTACCGCGTCGCCACCGTAACGCGCAGGCTGCAACACCGCCTGAACGCGGTGGAACGGCGCATCCATATTTTGGACGGCCGCCTGATTGCGTTCCTGCACATCGACGAAGTCATCCGCGTTATCCGCGAAGCCGACGAACCCAAAGCCGACCTGATGGCCAATTTTTCCCTTTCCGAAATCCAAGCCGAAGATATTTTGGAAATCCGCTTGCGGCAATTGGCGCGTTTGGAAGGCATCAAGCTGGAAAACGAATTAAACGAACTGCGCGAAGAACAAAGCAGCCTGCACACCCTGCTGGGCGATGAAAACGCCAAGAAAAAACATATCATCAAAGAAATGCAGGCCGATGCGAAACAGTTCGGCGACGCACGGCGCACGCTGGTGGAAGCCGCCGAACGCGCCACGCTCACGCAAACCACGGCAGACGAACCCGTTACGTTGATTCTGTCGCAAAAAGGCTGGATTCGCGCACGGTCGGGGCACGATGTCGATATTGCCCAAACCGTGTTCAAAGAGGGCGACGGATTGCAGCAAATCCTGCCCGCACGCACCGTTCAGCCCGTCATCGTGCTGGACGACTCGGGGCGCAGCTACACCATCAACCCTGCCGACATCCCCAAAGGGCGCGGCGACGGCGTGCCACTGGCTTCCCTTATCGACATGCCGGCCAACGCGCAAATTGTTTCCATGCTCACCGGCGAACCCGAAGACCACTACCTGCTTGCCAATTCGGGCGGCTACGGCTTTATCTGCAAACTGGAACACCTGCATTCGCGCCTGAAAGCAGGCAAAACCGTGATGACGCTGGACAACGGCGAAACCGTGCTGCCGCCTGTGTGCGTGCACCTGTCGTCCCTCATCAACCCCGACTGCAAAATCATGCTGGCCACCGCGCACAACCGCCTGCTGGCCTTCCCGCTGGGCGAAATGAAAATTATGGCCAAAGGGCGCGGCCTGCAAATGATCAGCTTGCAGGAAGGCGACCGCGTGCAGCGGCTCAATGTGCTCTCGTCTGCCGATTACCGCCTCACCATCGTGGGCAAACGCGGCGGCATCAGCCATGAAACGCTGCACATTGCCGACATCACGCAAAAACGCGGCCGCAAAGGCAAGATTTTGGATATTGCAGGCAGCCTGCACGCCATCGAAGCCGCATCACCATAGGAATCCGCCATGTCGAAAGCCGAAAAATTATTAGACTGGGACATGCAGACACAATACCTGCTGAAGCTCATCAATATCGCACGGGTAACCATCCTGTTCTCGTTCCTGATATTTTTGATTGCCATCAACAGCCTGCGCGTTCCCATCACCCACCTTTCCTTCGCGCCGCTGATTCAAAACCAAAGCTGGCTGTTTGTATGGTGCGGCATGTACAGCATGATTATTCTGGTCAGCCTGTTTTACCCGAATTGGGCGTTGCAGAAAAAAAACACACTGCCCAACATCAGTGCGGTGGTCGATATTACGATGATTGCCGTGCTCATGTTCCTGACCGGCGGCATGCGTTCGGGCTTCGGCATTTTGATGCTGCCTTTTCTGGCCACTTCCTGCCTGCTGAGCTACGGCCGCTTTCCGCTGATTTACGGCAGCTATGCCTCCTTGCTGATTGTCATTGATGCCGCTTTCGCCATGGATTTATGGTCAACGGAAGGCATCCATAAAAATTTCACGCTCATTACCAGCCAGCTTTTCTCCATCGCCGTGTGTTATCTGGTGCCGCTGCTTACTTCGTTTTCCGCAGAATATCTGGCACACGTCAACCAGAGGCTCAAAAAACAGAAAACCGCATTCGACCGAATCAGCGGCCTGAACGATATTGTGCTCAACCGTGTGCAGGAGGGCGTGATCGTATTGGACCGGCAATGCAAAGCCTGGCTGTTTAACCAGCAAGCGCAGGAAATCATTCCCGAACTCAAGCTCAACGAACCTGTAGAGGATTTACAAAGCGTGGTGGATACATGGTCGCTGCGCCCAACGGCCTCCTGCCGCCATAATATTACGGTGCATGGAACGCAGGTATATGTCCGCGCCATTCCGCTGGTGCAGGAAGAAACCGAACTGCTCATGCTGTTTATCCGTGATCAAGCCGAACGGGAACGCGAAGCACAAACACTGAAACTGGCGGCACTGGGCGTGCTCACATCCAATTTGGCGCACGAAATCCGCAATCCGCTGTCCACCATCCGCCATGCCAGCGATTTGCTGCGCGAAAGCGACGAATACCAACAACCGCAAATCACCAAGCTGACCAATATGGTGGAAAAAAACATTTCGCGCATCGATAAGATGATCGAAGACATTTCTGCGCTGAACAAACGCAATAAGGCCGATATACAGGACATCGAACTGAAAACCTTCTGGCAAAATTTCCAACAGGAGTTCCAATTAAGCCATCCGCAAAGTGCAGGCTGCCTGCACATGGAAATCCACCCGCAAAACCTGGTCGGCCGTTTCGACCCGCAGCATTTGCAGCAGATTTTATGGAATTTGTGCAACAATGCTTGGCGGCACAGTAAAAAAATCCGCGACAGCGTGATTGTGCGCATTTACGTGTCGGGCAAAGATATTGTGATACAGGTGGCGGACGACGGCGGCGGCGTGGTGCCCGAACTCCTGCCGCACCTGTTCGAGCCTTTCCAGACCACGCATGAAGCCGGCACGGGTTTGGGGCTGTATGTTTCGCGCGAACTGGCGCACGCCAATCATGGCAATTTGCAGTACCAACCAGACACCAAAACATTCGAATTAAGCATGAAAAGGAAAACAGATGAGTAAAAACAGCTTGAACCGCCCAGTTTTGGTGGTGGACGACGAGGCCGACATCCGCGATTTGATGGAAATGACGCTCATGAAAATGGGCTTATCGGTGGACACGGCCGAAGGCGTTACAGCAGCCAAGAAAAAACTGGACAAAAACCGTTATTCGCTGGTGCTGACCGATATGCGTATGCCGGACGGCTCGGGCCTGGAAGTGGTGCAGCACATCGTGAAGCAGCAAACCGACACGCCCGTTGCCGTGATTACGGCGTTCGGCAATGCTGACCAAGCGGTGCAGGCATTGAAAGTCGGCGCATTCGATTATCTGCAAAAACCCATCACCCTGTCGCAACTGCGCACGCTGGTAAAATCGGCCATTAAGGTGCAGGAAGAAAACGATGCGCCGCCCGCAGCGGCAGAGAAAAAGCAGCCTGCACCCAAAAAAGCAGCAGCAGCCGAAAACATGGCCGAATTGAGCGACGACAGCGAATGGCAGGCAGCATTGGAAAGCCTGAACGAAGCAGCGCAAGCCATTGCCAATACTGAAAAAGATACCGATGCGCTTCCCGAACCCGGCGTGAAACCCGTCTCCAACCGCAAAACCAAATCGAACGCCGCCAAAACCGAAGAAATCGTACACGAAACCAGCGGCAGCGGCTTAACCGTAGCGCCCGATTTGCCGCGCCTTTTGGGCTCTTCGCCGCAAATCGAACAGGTGCGCCAGCTCATCCGCAAACTCGCCTCTGCCAATGTGCCCGTGTATATCTCGGGCGAAAGCGGTTCGGGTAAAGAGCAGGCTGCACGCAGCATCCACGAACTTTCGCCGCGCAAAGACGCACCGTTTATCGCCGTGAACTGCGGCGCGATTCCCGAAAACCTGATGGAAAGCGAATTTTTCGGTTACAAAAAAGGCAGCTTCACCGGCGCAGACCAAGACCGCTTGGGCTTCTTCCAACACGCACACGGCGGCACGCTGTTTTTGGACGAAGTGGCGGATTTGCCGCTGGCCATGCAGGTGAAGCTGTTGCGGGCGATTCAAGAGAAAGCTGTGCGCCGAATCGGCGATGCGCAGGAAGTTAAAGTGGACGTGCGGATTATTTCCGCCACCCACAAAAACCTTGCCGCACTGGTGGAAAGCGGCGCGTTCCGCCAAGACTTGTTCTACCGCCTGAACGTGGTCACGCTGAACATGCCGTCCCTGCGCGACATGCACGAAGACTTGTGGGGGCTGATTCAACACATTCTGAACCGCCACCAAGTCGGCAATATCTCCATGACCGAAGAAGCGCGCCAAGCCCTGCTGCACTACAATTACCCGGGCAACTTCCGCGAACTGGAAAACATTTTGGAGCGCGCGGTGGCACTTTCGGCCGACGGCGTGATTGACGTGGACGACCTGCAAATCAACCTCGATCCGCTGAACAAACCCGAGCCGATGGAAAACGATGGCAGCCAACACTCGGTCGTGAACGGCCTGCCGAATTTCCAAATGGGCCACACGCAGATTCAGGATTATTTGGACGATGTCGAAAGGCAGATTTTGCAATCCGCCTTGAAGATTACGCAGAACAACCGCACGCAGGCGGCCAAAATGCTGGGCATCAGCTTCCGTTCCATGCGCTACCGTTTGGAACGCCTGAATATCGAATAAACCGCACCGAATCGGGCGGCACATCAGGCAGCCTGCACCTTGGAAATTAAAGCAATAGATTGATTTATAGTGAATTAAAATCGTAATGATACGGCGTTGGCTCGCCTTGACGTACTACTTGTACGCCTTGCGGCTCGCCGCCTTGTCTCATTTTTATTTTAATCCACTATATCAATAAGATAAAACAATTCAGGCGCAGCAAACCGCCGCCCCGAAAAGTGCAGGCTGCTTTTTTCGCGCCAATCCCTTTCCGAAACACACCATGAACCCCACCCTATCCCCCTTATTCCAACAACTCAACACCGTCATCCTGGGCAAAGAGCCGATTTTGAAACAACTGGTCGCCTGCATTCTGGCGGGCGGGCACGTTTTATTGGAAGACGTGCCCGGCGTCGGCAAAACCACGTTGGCCACATCTTTGGCGGCGGTGCTCGGCCTGCGTTACCAGCGCGTCCAGTTTACCAACGACATGCTGCCGGCCGATTTGCTCGGCGTGAACGTGTTCGTGCCCGGCGACGGCTCATTCAAATTCCATCCGGGCCCCGTGTTCCACAGCTTCGTGCTGGCGGACGAAATCAACCGCGCCTCACCCAAAGTGCAGTCTGCCTTGCTGGAAGCGATGGAGGAAGGACAGGTATCCGTGGACGGCAAAACCTATCGCCTGCCCAAACCGTTTTTGGTGGCGGCCACGCAAAACCCGTCCGAGCAACTGGGCACCTTCCCGCTGCCCGAAAGCCAGCTCGACCGTTTTATGATGCGTTTGAGCATGGGCTATCCTGCCGCGGAATCGGAAAAAAACCTGTATTTCAAAGGCGACCGCCGCGCGCTGATTCGGCAAATCCAAGCCGTCGGTTCACCAGAAACCGTGTTGCAATGGCAAACCAAAGTGCGGCAAATTACCGTGTCGGAAGCGATTGCCGATTATGTGTACCGACTGGTTTCGGCAACGCGGCGCACCGGCCTGTTCACCGTGGGTTTGAGCCCGCGCGCGGGTTTGGCGGTGGTGAATGCGGCCAAGGCGTGGGCGTTTTTGGACGGGCGCGATTTTGTGGTGCCGGAAGACGTGAAAGCCGTGTGGCTGCCCGTCACCAACCACCGCGTGCAGTCGTTGCAGCAGCAGGGCAGCCGCCAATTATTAGCGGAAATCTTGGAACATGTCGCAGCGTAAATGGGAGGCCTGCCTGCCTTTGCAGGGCGAAACGCTCGTCACGCGGCGGTATATCCGCCTGCGCCCCACCAAATTGAGTTTGGTGATGCTGGCGTTGAGTGCGGCGGTTTGGATTGGCGCGGCCAATTATCAAGTGAACGTGGCCTATGCCGTGTGTTTTTGGGTCATCGGCTTTATCGGCGTGTCGGCATTGCTCACGCAGCGGCAGCTGATGGGGCTGAATGTGCAGGCTGCCTGCACGGGCGAAGTGTTTGCCGGCGGCACGGCCAAGGCGCATATCCGCTTTTCCGCCCACACGCGCCAAAGCCGCCTTTTGTGGTGGCACGACGAAGGCGCGCACCTGCCAAAGCAGCCTGCACCCGCCGAACCGCAGTGGCACGAAGTCACGCTGTCGCAGGAAAACCAATGGCAGGCGCAAAACGTGTGGGAAATCCCCATTGCGCAGCGCGGATATTTCCCGCAGCCTTTGCACATCACCGTGTCCACCAGCGCGCCGTTCGGGCTGTTCTGCGCCGAGTGCAGGCTGCTTTGGCCGTCTGAAAACATTGCCTTTGCCGCGCCTTTGGAGCACAGCCATTGGGGCGGGGATTTGGCCGCCGTATCGGACGAACCTGCGCAGCACGCCGGAATGCACGGCGAAGACATTGCCTATCTGAACCCGCACCAAGCCGGCAACAGCCTGCAACACGTCGCATGGAAAACCTATGCCAAACGCGGCGAACTGATGGACAAAGTGTTTGACGAGCCGCTGCTCCGGCATCAAGACGAAACCATTTCCTACAAAGACTATCCGCCCGGTACGCCCAAAGACACGCTGGCCGGCCTGATGACCCACCGCGTGCTGCTGGCCGAACGGCACCAACACCGCTACACGCTGGAGCTGCCCGGCAGCACGATTCCGCCGCAAAACGGCATGCGCGAAAAATGCCTGACCGCGCTGGCACTGATGTAAACGAAAGCAGCCTGCACATGCAAAAATTCATCCTGTTGCGCGGACACGAAGGCGCAGGCAAATCCACCTTTGCCCGTCAGAAAATTGCCGAATTCTTACGCGATTACCCGCATGCCGAAATCGTCCATATCGACAACGATGCCGCATTGACCGGGCCGGACGGCGTGTACCGCTTCGATTTCGAGCGTTTTGCCGAAGCCCACCGCCGCAACATGCAGCGGCAGCACGAAGCCTTTGCCCAAGGGTGGCGGCAGCCCGAACGCGATATGCTGGTGATTAACGCCAACCCCAACCAAAAAGCCAAAACCTGTCTGGCGCAACTGGAAACGGCACAGGCGCACGGTTTTTGCACCGAAGTGTACCGCCTGCATTATTTTTTTCCCAACCTGCACGGCGTGCCGGAAGACGACGTGCGTCGCAGCTACGAACGGCTGAACCAAAACCCCGTGGACGGCGAAATCCATTGGCCGGAACACGCCCCGCTTTATAGTGGATTAAAATAAAAATGAGACAAGGCGGCGAGCCGCAAGGCGTACAGGTAGTACGTCAAGGCGAGCCAACGCCGTATCATTGCAATTTTAATCCACTATAACGTGCAGGCTGCTTTTAAAGCCCGTAGACACCGCGTATAACCCGAAAAGCAGCCTGCACCCACACCGAATCAGAAAGCACACCATGAACACCACTTTTGAAACAACCGAATCCGACTGGGCAGAAGGCGAAAGCGAACAGGCAGCCTGCATCGACCTGACCGTGCCCAACGAACTGGCCGGCACACGGCTGGACGCCGCATTGGCCAAACTGCTGCCCGATTATTCGCGCAGCCGCATCACCTCGTGGATTAAAGACGGGCTGGTGCAATGCAACGGCCAAACCGCCAGCCCCAAACACAAACTTATCGGCGGCGAACTCCTGCGCGTGCAGATTCAGCCCAGCGATGAAAACCAAGCCTTCGAACCAGAAGCCATGGATTTGGACATCGTGTATGAAGACGACAGCGTGATTGTGCTGAACAAACCCGCCGGTTTGGTGGTTCACCCCGCCGCCGGCAACTGGACAGGCACGCTGCTCAACGGCCTGCTCGCACACTGCCCCGAATTGGGCCAAGTGCCGCGCGCCGGCATCGTACACCGCTTGGACAAAGACACCAGCGGCCTGATGGTGGTGGCCAAAACACTGCCCGCGCAAAACCACTTGGTGCAGCAGCTGCAAAACCGCAGCGTGAAGCGGATTTATCGCGCCGTGGCAGACGGCATCGTCCCGTTTGACGGCAAAATCGAAACGCTCATCGGCCGCGACCCGCACAACCGCCTGAAAATGGCCGTGGTCAAATTCGGCGGCAAAGAAGCCGTGACCCATGTGTCCGTGCTGGAACGCTATCAGGCGCACAGCTATATCGAATGCCGCTTGGAAACGGGACGCACACACCAAATCCGCGTGCACATGCGCGAAGCCCGCCACCCGCTGGCAGGCGACCCCGTGTACGGCAACCCGCGCCACGCCTGCTCGCCCGCCGTGAAGGAAACCGTGAAGCAGCTGGCACGCCAAGCCCTGCACGCCCACCGTTTGAGCTTCATCCACCCCAAATCGGGCGAATGGCTGTCGTTTGAAGCCCCCATCCCTGCCGATATGTACCACCTGCTGTCGGTGCTGCGGCTGGAAAGCGGCTTGGATTCGTCGTTGTCCAAAGAAGCGGAATGGGCGGACACGTTTGCCGATGAAGAAGACGATTGGAACGAAGACGATTACGACGTTCAAGTCGTGTATGTGAAAGACTGATGTGCAGGCTGCTTTTGAAGGTTATCCGATATGCTGACCGCCCTTCTTGTCTATTTCGCCGTCACCATCGTGTTCTATCTTTACAGCTTCGCCCAATTCGAATATATGATGGATGCACTCAAACAAGTCCCCGAACTTTACCGCGAAGCCGGCCGGCCGCAGGATTCGGACATCATGTTCGTGCATCCGTATTTCGGCTGGACGCTGCTGCAGTTCCTGTGGCGGCACAAAACCAAACCCGAACCGCTGCCCATGCCGCCGGGCGAATACCGCCGCATCCGCCTGCTCGTGCTGACGGCGGCCGCTGAATTTTATACCGGCTTTTTCTTGTTGCTGACGTGCGGCCACCTCATCGCCACGCTGGATTGAGCCGCCGAACCCCTATTGAATATCAACCAACAAAAAGTGCAGGCTGCCCCGCAAAAAGCAGCCTGCACCCTGTCGGACACGCTATGAACAAATCGCAAAAACACACCGCGCGGCAGCAGCTGCAACAGCGTTTGGGTTATACTTTCCGCCAACCCGAACTGCTGCAACAAGCGCTCACCCACCGCAGCGCGGGCAAAAACAACAACGAACGGCTGGAATTTGTCGGCGACGGCATTGTCAATTTCGTGGTGGCGCAAATGCTGTACCACGCCTTCCCCGACCTGCCCGAAGGCCGTTTGTCCGTCCTGCGCACGCATTTGGTAAAAGAAGCCGCATTGGCGGAAATGGCGCGCGAATTGGGCGTGGGCGCGGCATTGACGCTGGGCGTGGGCGAACTGAAAAGCGGCGGCCACGACCGGCCGTCCATTTTGGCCGATGCACTCGAAGCCCTGTTTGCCGCCATCCGCCTGGATGCCGATTTGCCCACGGTGGAGCGCATCATCCAGCAGCTGTTCAGCCAACGCATCGCCCATATCGACCAACACCAGCCCGCAAAAGACAACAAAACCCGCTTGCAGGAGGCTTTGCAGGCGTGCAGGCTGCCTTTGCCCAAATACCGCATCGAAAAGCAGACCGGCGAAGGCGAACACGCGCAATTTGACGTATCATGCGATTTGGGCGAGCTGGGCAAAATCACCTACGCCCACGCCCACAGCCGCCGCGAGGCCGAACAAGAATGTGCCCGTCAGGCATTGCTGTGGCTGGAAGAACACCAGCCCGCCCTGTCCAAAAATCATAAAAAACGCCGCTAATATAGTCGATTAAAATAAAAATGAGATAAGGCGGCGAGCCGCAAGGCGTACAGGTAGTACGTCAAGGCGAGCCAACGCCGTATCATTGCAATTTTAATCGACTATACATTCACTGCAAACGGAGAAACCAATGTTATTCTTAATATTCAGCGTCTTGGCCAGCGTATCGGTCAGCCTGTTGTTGAAATTCGCGCGCGCGCGCAGCCTGAGTATTGAACAGATGGTGGCCTGCAATTACTGGGTTGCCATTGCCCTGACGCTGCTGTTTTTGCAGCCGGATATCGCACTCACCGCGCAATCCGCCCAATTCTCATCTGCCGCCCTGTGGCTGCTGCTCGGCATCCTGCTGCCCAGCGTGTTTGTGGCCATGGGCCGGGCCGTGGCCAGTGCGGGCATCATCAAATCCGATGCCGCCCAGCGTTTGTCGCTGTTTTTGCCCGTGCTGGCCGCCTTCACGCTGTTTGGCGAAGCCATCGTCCCCCACCGCTTGGCGGGCTTGGTGTTGGCCATGCTGGCCTTGTGCGGCGTGTTGTACAAACCCGAAAAATCGCAGCCGCGCAGCTCTTGGTGGCTGCTGGCCGTTTGGCTGGGATACGGCATTATCGATATTTTGTTCAAACAATTATCCAAACAGGGAACCGCGTTTGCAGGCAGCCTGCTGATGGTGTTTTCGCTGGCGGCGGTGCTGATGTTGGCCTATTTGTGGCGACGCAAAACCCAATGGCACCGCTGGAACGTGCTGGCTGGCATGCTGCTGGGCGTGCTGAATTTCCTCAATATCCTGTTTTACATCAAAGCACACCAAGCCTTTAAAGAAAGCCCGACGCTGGTATTTGCCGGCATGAACATGGGCGTGATTGTTTTGGGAACGCTGGCCGGCGCGTTCGTTTTCCGCGAACGTGTGAATCCTTACAACTGGGCAGGCATTGTGTTGGCCTTAGCCGCCATTGCCTGCCTGTATTACGGCCAATCTTTTTTCTAATCTGCAAAGGATAACCAAATGGCGCACATAGCCCCGATTGCCCTGCGGCAGGCCATGCCGAATACCGAGCCGCACCCCACCGCCGCCTATTGGCGCAAATGCCAGGTGGAAGAACTGTTCAACCTGCCGTTTCTGGACTTGGTGTTCCAAGCCGCCAGCGTGCACCGTCAGAATTTCGATGCGCAGAAAATCCAACTGTCCACCCTGTTGTCGATTAAAACCGGCGGCTGTTCGGAGGATTGCGAATATTGCCCGCAGTCGGCGCATTACCACACGGGCGTGGAAAAATCGGAAATGCTGGATGTGGCGGAAGTGGTGGAAAAAGCCAAAATTGCCCAATCGCGCGGTGCCAGCCGCTTCTGCATGGGCGCGGCATGGCGCGGGCCGAAGCCGACCGATGTCGCCTTGGTCAGCGAAATGGTGCGCGCGGTAAAATCGCTCGGGCTGGAAACCTGCGGCACGTTCGGCCTGCTGGAAGACGGCATGGCGGAAGATTTGAAGCAGGCAGGTTTGGATTATTACAACCACAATCTGGACACCGACCCCGAACGCTACAACGACATCATCCACACGCGCCGCCACGAAGACCGCATGGACACGCTGGGCAAAATCCGCCAAGCGGGGCTGAAAGTGTGCTGCGGCGGCATTGTGGGCATGAACGAAACGCGTGCCGAGCGCGCCGGTCTGATTGCCAGTTTGGCGAATCTGGACCCGCAGCCCGAAAGCGTGCCGATTAACCAACTGGTGCGTACCGAAGGCACGCCGCTGGAAAACGCGGAAGATTTGGACTGGACGGAATTTGTCCGCACGATTGCGGTGGCGCGGATTACCATGCCGCACAGCTTGGTGCGATTAAGCGCGGGGCGCAGCGATATGCCCGAATCGGTGCAGGCCATGTGTTTCCTGGCCGGTGCCAATTCGATTTTCTACGGCGACAAGCTGCTCACATCGGGCAACCCTGCCGAAGATACCGACCGCCTGCTGATGGAAAAACTGGATTTGTCGGCCATGTGAACATGAAAAAAAGCAGCCTGCACTTTGGTTTTCAGAGTGCAGGCTGCTTTTTTGACTTATCACGGCGCTTTACGGTCGATTTTATCGATGATGCGTGCAATTTGCCGCACGCTGGGCGTTGCGCCGACTTCCCAGCGGATAATGGCGATTTTGGCCGCTTCGGTGGCCAGATTTTTGCGGTTGTCGGCTTCTTGGCGGTCGGCCTGCTCATGCGTGGCATCGTCAATTTCAATCGCGGCAATCGGCGTGCCATCCAGGCGGCAGACCACGAAGTCGTAACTCATGCGGCTGATGAAGTTGAACCAATAGAAATTTTCCGCATTCGGCGGCGTTTCGATAATCCGCGACACCTGCACCTGCGGGAATACCATGTAATCGTCCAGCGCTTCCAGCAGCGTGTCGTACACCTGCATTTCGGTGGCCGTCATGATATGGCGCCGCTGGTACGGCAGCTTGGTGCGCCCGTCAAACGGATTGCGCCTTTTGCGCCTGTGCCGCCAAAACAGCCACAGCCACAAAAAGCAGCCTGCAACCGTCAGCAAAATAAAAATCGTACTGTGTTTCATGTTGTATTGCCCTGCTTTTTAGGGTGCAGGCTGCTTTTGAAGCGGCGCACACGGCTATCGGCCGCCTGCGTCCTGCGGATTGGGTTGCCGTTCCGGCGGCGTTGCCAGCAGGCGGCGGCCATTGGCAATAAAGCGGCGAGCTATCATTTCTGAACCGTAATCATTAAAATGATCTTTGTCAAAAAATATGGGTAAGCCGTTTATAATAAAGTCATGCGGAACTAAATCCATAGGATCCACCCAATGTACCTGTGGATATTTTTGGACGATGTTAAGAATAGCTTGGTTGGCATTTTCTGAGTCCTGCTGCATCTTTCTTTGCCGTTCATTCAGTGGCAAAGAGAAACCGATAGATTGCAGATGCATTTTTCGGGGAATATTCATAACTGCATAAGGACTATCTTTCAAAACATAGACAGTTTTGTTTTTATTCAGCAAATATTGAAGTGTTTTCTCAAAATTTTGGGCAAAATTTTCTTCTTCCATGCGCTCATACCACCGGTTAGATAAAACAACTACCTGATATTTATATATATTATTTTCCACATGGCGACGCATAGCCAAACAGTTGTTACGCAAATGCTCTTTTCGTTGCAATACCTTATGTACTATATCCGTGTTATAGACAAAAGGACAGGTGCTTACCGACACGGCATGTGCTGCCCAGCCTTCATTTTGACCAGCCAACTCATAGAGTTTGTGTAAATGCATATTATGTGAATCACCTACTGTCAGTACGGTTACAGGTTTATCACGATCCCCTTTAATACATTCGTCAGGATTATTTTCATTAAAACAAGCACCTGTTGTGGTATAGAGTTTTTTATAATCTGGGGCGTAACGTATCTGCTTGTCATAAACTATCCGACCAGCATTCACCCCCAACCCCAGCGCAAAATACACCGCCATCACGCCCGCAAATGCCTTGCCCGACAGTTTCTTGCTGTGCCGTATCGGGTTTTCCACCCAGCGGTACGATATCCACGAAGCCAATACCACGCCCGCCATCGACACAATGACGACGGATACGGGCAGCACGTTGTCCATATAAACATAACGCAGCAGTGCCAATACCGGCCAATGCCACAGATACAAAGGATAGGAAATCAGGCCGACGGCGACGAACGGTTTCCATGCCAGCACACGGCTGATTTTGCTGTTGCCGCAAGCCATCAGCCATGCGGTGGCACCGCAAATAACGATGCGTTCGATGTAACCGCCGCCGGGTAAAGTTTCTTTGGGCAGGCACAGGCAGGCGAGCGCGGCAACGGCGGCAGTGCAGGCTGCAATTTCATGTTGCAAACCGGTTCGTACGGCTGGATTGGCGGATTTGCCTGCGGTGAAAACGGCGGCCAGCGAACCGAACAGTAATTCGTAGGCGCGCACTTGCGGCAGGTAGTAGGCTTCGGCTTTGTATTCCATCAGGCCGGAAAGCAGGCTGGCGGCCATCATGGCGATGACGGCATGCACGGTGTATTTGGGGCGGTATTTGTGCACCAGCCATATCAATAGCGGGAACACGAAGTAAAACTGTTCTTCCACCGACAGCGACCAGATGTGCAGCAGTGGTTTTTCGGCCGACTGAATATCGAAATAGCCGCCGCTTTGGGCAAAAAACAGATTGGCGCCGAACAGCAGGGAGGAGCGCAGCGAACGCAGATAGGCGATGAAATCGTCGGGTGTCAGCAGCCAGACGCAGGCGGCCGTACAGGCGGCGAGCATGAACAGGAAGGCGGGCAATATGCGTTTGGCGCGGCGCTGGTAGAAATTCAGCAGCGAGAAGCGTTGCTCGGCCAATTCGCGTTGGATGATGCCGGTAATCAGATAGCCGGAAATGACGAAAAAAATATCCACGCCGAGAAAGCCGCCGGGCAGCAAATTGGCATGGATATGAAACAGGATGACGGAAATAACGGCAACGGCGCGCAGCCCGTCAATGTCGGGTCGGTAGGAAAGTGGGTGTTTGACGGTATGGTTGTTCATTTTGAATTAATGTGAAACCGTGATTGATGGGGGTGCAGGCTGCTTGAAAGGTTCGCTAACTTTCAAGCAGCCTGCACTCGGTTCAAACAGCAATCAGTCTTTCTTCGCCTGCGAGAACTGGCGGCGGCGTTCGTGCTCGGTCAGGAAACGTTTGCGCAGACGGATGGACTGCGGCGTGATTTCCACCAGCTCGTCGTCATCGATAAACTCTACCGCGCTTTCCAGCGTCAGCTTAATCGGCGTGGTCAGGCGCACGGCTTCGTCGGTGCCGCTGGCGCGTACGTTGGTGAGTTTTTTGCCTTTGAGCGGGTTCACCACCAAATCGTTATCGCGGCTGTGGATGCCGATAATCATGCCTTCGTAAATTTTATCGTTCGGCGACACGAACATGCGGCCGCGGTCTTCCAAGTTCCACAGCGCATACGCCACGGCCTCGCCCTGCTCTTGCGACACCAGCACGCCGTTGTGGCGGCCGGGCATATCAGGTTTCACGGGGGCGTAGTCGTCGAACACGTGGCTCATCAAGCCCGTGCCGCGCGTCATGGTCATAAATTCGCCTTGGAAGCCGATGAGGCCGCGCGCGGGAATGTGGTATTCCAAGCGGGTGCGGCCGTTGCCGTCGCTTTCCATGTTGGTGAGCTCGCCACGGCGGCGGCCAAGTTCTTCCATCACTGCACCTTGGTTTTCGTCGGGCACGTCCACGGTCAGGTTTTCATACGGCTCGCATTTTTGGCCGTTAATTTCGCGGTACACCACGCGCGGTTTGCCCACGGCCAGTTCATAGCCTTCGCGGCGCATGTTTTCCAGCAAAATCGTCAGGTGCAGCTCGCCGCGGCCGGACACGCGGAACACGTCCGCATCTTCCGTATCTTCCACGCGCAGGGCCACGTTGGTGAGCAGTTCGCGTTGCAGGCGGTCGCGGATTTGGCGGCTGGTGACGAATTTGCCTTCGGTGCCGGCCAGCGGCGATGTGTTCACCATAAAGTCCATGGTCAGGGTCGGTTCGTCCACGCTCAACATCGGTACGCCCATCGGGTTGTCTTTATCACAAATGGTGACGCCGATACCGATTTCGTCAATGCCGGAAATAATCACGATGTCGCCCGCTTCAGCTTCGTCCTGCGGCACACGCTCCAAGCCTTTGAAACCCAAAAGCTGGTTGATGCGGCCGGTGGCGATTTGCTGGTCGTGGTTCATCACGGCCACCTGCATGCCCGGTTTGATATGGCCGTTCAAAATTCGGCCGATACCCAAACGGCCGGTATAGTTGTCGTAGTCCAGTTGCGAAATTTGCAGTTGCAGCGGCGCGTCCGCATCACCGCTAGGCGGCGGCGTGTGTTTCAAAATGGTTTCGAACAGCACACGCATATCGGTTTCCGTGCCGTCTTCTTCCAAACGCGCAAAGCCGCTCAAACCGGAAGCGTACACAATCGGGAAATCCAGCTGCTCGTTGGTCGCGCCCAATGCGTCGAACAGTTCGAAGGTTTGGTCAATCACCCAGCTGGCACGGGCAGAAGGTTTGTCGATTTTGTTAATCACAACAATGGGTTTCAGACCGAGCGCAAGGGCTTTTTTGGTCACGAAGCGGGTTTGCGGCATCGGGCCTTCCTGCGCGTCCACCAACAGCACCACGCAGTCCACCATGCCCAGCACGCGTTCCACTTCGCCGCCGAAGTCGGCGTGCCCCGGGGTGTCCACGATGTTGATGTGGTAGCCGTTGTATTCGATGGCGGTGTTTTTGGCCAGAATGGTGATGCCGCGTTCTTTTTCAAGGTCGTTGCTGTCCATCACGCGCTCGTCCACCTGCTGGTTTTCGCGGAAAGTGCCGGATTGGCGCAGGAGTTGGTCCACCAGCGTGGTTTTGCCGTGGTCCACGTGGGCGATGATGGCAATGTTGCGGATATTTTTCATGAGATTTGGTTGCCTTAATAATTAGGTTAAAACGGAAAAAACCGTGCATTATAGCACGGTGGATCGGAGTGTTGCCTTAAACCGACTTGAATTGGGCGAAAGCCGTTATTCCGAAGTCAGCGCATTCATGCAGAAGTTATACTCTTCCACGCCAATACGTTCGGCAATTTGTTTTTTGGTATCTGCGTCAAGTACGGCCTTGGCATCCGCAGGAAGATTGACACGCCAGGCTTTGCTGATGGCAATATCGATGGCACTGTCCAGCATGCTGCGGGCTTGTTCGCTGACTGCGGCAGGCGCGTATTTTTGACGCAGGTGCGTTTTGGTGTCGTCGGGTTTTTCATCGTTCAAACGGGCCAAAATGGCATCGTGCGACACCAGCGCTGACACTTTGCAATAGGTTTCCGCATTGGTGGCGGCTTGCTGCGGCCGGTTGCGGCCTGCCGGAGAAGAGGGTTTGGCATAAACAGTAGTAGAAGCAAGCAGAGCGGCCAAACAAACAGCGGCTTTCCATGTTGCCATGATATTTTCCTTTTCTATTATTTTGGATGATGATTTGCAGATAAGCAGTCGAAATATGCGCCGCATTATAGCACAAACCGGCAAAAAGCAGCCTGCACTTCTTCGGGTGCAGGCTGCTTTTTGCGCGCGTGGTATTTTTACAGGCCTTCACTTATAATCCGCATTTCAATTGAATATACAGCGACGGAGTTACACAAACATGAACATCACTGCCGAAAAGAAAATGAACGTGGAAAGTTTCAATCTGGACCACACCAAAGTCAAAGCGCCCTATGTCCGCCTGGCGTGCATCACCGACGGCGACCACGGCGACACGATTTACAAATATGACTTGCGCGTGTGCCAGCCCAACCAAGACCACATGGAAATGCCCGCCCTGCACTCTTTGGAACACTTGATGGCGGAACTGTCGCGCAACCATTCCGACAAAATCGTGGACATCAGCCCCATGGGTTGCCAGACGGGATTTTATGTTACCCTGCTGAATATTGCCAATTACCAAGAAGCGCTGCGCCTGATTGAACTGACGCTGCAAGACGTGCTGGCGGCCGAAGAAGTGCCTGCCTGCAACGTGGTGCAATGCGGCTGGGCGGCCAGCCACAGCTTGGAAGGCGCGCAAAAAATCGCCCGCTACCTGCTGGACAACCGCAGCCAATGGGAGGAAATCTTTGCATGAATCCAACGGCGAAACACGGGCAGCGCATCGGCATCATCGGCGCCATGGAAGCAGAAGTCGCCCTGCTGCGCGACAGCCTGAACGGCTTGAAAACCCACCGCTTCGGCAAAAATTTTGTTGTGTACACGGGGCAGTTTGCCGGCAAAGACATTGCCTTGTGCCAAAGCGGCATCGGCAAAGTGAATGCGGCCATCGCCACCACGCTGCTGAAAGAGCATTTCGCGCCCGACATGGTGATTAACACAGGCAGCGCGGGCGGCATCGGCGGCGGTTTGAAGGTGGGCGACGTGGTGGTGGGCACGCACATCATGCACCACGATGTCGATGTGACCGCGTTCGGCTACCAACACGGTCAAGTGCCGCAACTGCCCGCCGCGTTTACCTGCGATAAAACCTTGGTGGCGGCAGCGGAAAAAGCAGCCTGCACCTTCCAAGCCGCGCGCGTAATGCACGGGCTGATTGTGAGCGGCGATTCGTTTATCAACAGCAAGGCCGCGATTGAACAGATTCACGCTCGGCTGCCGCAACCGCTGGCGGTGGAAATGGAAGCCGCCGCCATCGCGCAGACGTGTTACCAGCTGGATACGCCGTTTGTGGTCATCCGCGCCATTTCCGACAGCGCGGAAGATTCGGCTTCCGTGAGCTTTGAGGAGTTTCTGGAAGTGGCGGCGAAACATTCGGCGCAAATGGTTCAGCAGATGATTCGGGCGCTGTGAACATGACAAAAAGCAGCCTGCACCCCAAAAAACAAGGTGCAGGCTGCTTTTTTATAGCGCTCGGCAATACGGCAAATTAGAAATTCATGTCGTATTCGCGGTTGCCTTTATACACTTCTACCGAATAAGCGCATCTGTCTTTTTCGCAATCGGTAATGGTGTAGTTCAGTTTGTATTCACCGGTGCGGTTAGCACGCAGGCTGAACATTGGCGAGCTGTTTTCAGCTTGGGAGAAGCTCTCGATTTCTTGGCCGTTTTGAGTCAGGGTCAATTTGGCCTCGTTGCATTCGTAATCACAGTCTGCCATGAAACCGTAGAATTTGCCGGCTTCCAAACGCACAGGGTAAGACACGGTGCGGTTGGCAGGTGTAGTGCCGGATTTAATCATCATGCGGCGTGCGCCAGGGTCGCGTTTGCCGATTTGTATTTTGTTGATTTCCTGTGCTTGGCCCAACCAGTTGTCTCTTGCCAAAGCGGGGGTTGCCAATGAAGCAGCTGCGATCAAGATTGCTAATTTTTTCAACATAATGAAAGCTCCAATTAAAATAAATGATGTGTAGGAAACTACACGCGGGTTTCAGACACGGTCCGTGCCAGAATCTCTTCTGCCAAAGCCAGATAAGCCAGCGTGCCTTTGGCTTTGGCATCATAAACCAGTGCAGGCTGCCCGTAGCTGGGTGCCTCTGCCAAACGCACATTGCGCGGAATGGTGGTTTGCAGCAACACATCAGCAAAATGCTGCTGCAACTGCTCGCTCACATCTTGCGCCAAACGGTTTTGGTTGCTGTATAAAGTTCTAATGATACCAAAAATATTGAGTTTCGGGTTGATGGCCTGCCGTATTTTGCGCACGGTCGCCACCAAATCACTAATGCCTTCCAGCGCGTAATATTCGCACACCATCGGCACCAGCACGCCTTCTGCCGCCACCAAACCGTTGAGCGTGAGCAACGTGAGTGTGGGCGGGCAGTCAATCAGCACAAAATCGTAATCGTCCTGCACGGCGGAAAGCGCGTTTTTCAGCCGCATTTCGCGGGCGATTTCCTGCACCAGCTCGATTTCCGCGCCGGCCAGATTCCGGTTGGCCGCCAGCACATCATAGCCGCCCGCCTCACTGCGGATTCGCGCGTCGGCAATATCGGCATCACCGGTCAAAACGGAATATACGCCGTATTGAATATCGCTTTTGTCGATGCCGCTGCCGGTGGTGGCATTGCCCTGCGGATCCAAATCCACCAGCAGGACGCGTTTGCCGAAATGCGCCAAAGATGCCGCCAGATTCACCGCCGTTGTGGTTTTGCCCACACCGCCTTTTTGGTTGGCCACCGCTAAAATTTTCGCGCTCATATCATGCCTTCTTCGGACGCATCAGCACCATGTGGCGTTCGGCATTGAGCGTGGGCACTTCCAGCTTGTCGATTTGGTAAACCTCGACGGAAGCCGGCACGTTTTCCAGTTCTTCATACGGATACACGCCTTTCATGGCCGCCCAATAGCCGTTTTCGTTCAGCAGGTGCTTGGTCAGTGCAATAAAATCGTGCAATTCGGCAAACGCGCGGCTGGTCACCACGTCCACTTTCTTATCGTGCATCGCCTCCACGCGGCCACTGGCGACGGTAACGTTTTGCAAGCCCAGTTCAATCACCGCCTGTTGCAGGAACGATGTTTTTTTGGTGTTCGAATCCAGCAGGGTAATGTTCAAATCGGGACGGCAAATGGCCGCAGGAATGCCAGGCATGCCGCCGCCTGAGCCCACGTCCATCATACTGGTCGCGTTTTTGATGTACGGCAACAGGGTCAGGCTGTCCAAAATGTGGTGGCTGATCATCTGGTTTTCATCGCGCAGGGCGGTGAGGTTGTAGGTATGGTTCCATTTTTTAAGTAGCGCCACATATTCCAGCAACAGCAACTGCTGTGCGGTGGGCAAATCCAAATGCATGGCTTGCAGGCCGAGTTTCAGCTGTTCTTTTAATTCAGTCATCGATTTTTACCTGTTTCGGGCGATTTTTAAAGTGAAATGTAGGTTATTGTAGCAGGCTGCACATGATTGCACTATTTTATTTTTGCCCCGCCCCGCCCTTTCGCACACAACGTTTTGCCGATTCCGATGTTTTTGCAGCCAAAAAATAAATCCTTTATAATTCCACCTTACAAAAACACCCGAAAATAAGATTATGCAACACTCCGTTTGGCTGCCGGATGAGGCGGCCACATTAGCTTTCGGCGCATCGCTAGCAGGCAGCCTGCATGCACCCCTCGTCATTTACCTGAACGGCTCTTTGGGCGCGGGCAAAACCACGTTCGCGCGCGGCCTGCTGAAAGGGTTGGGCTATACGGGCACGGTGAAAAGCCCGACCTACGCCATTGTCGAAAGCTACGGTTTGCCGCAATGCACCGTCCACCATTTCGATTTATACCGCTTCGCCGAACCCGAAGAATGGCACGATGCCGGTTTGGACGATTTAACGGGTGCAGGCTGCATTTGCCTGATCGAATGGGCAGAAAAAGGCGGCGGCAACGTGCCCGCTGCCGATATTTATTTGGATTTTACCGCAAAGGACAACGGTCGGTGCTGCACCGTCCGCACCGCGACAGCACGCGGAGAAAGCGTATTGGCACAATGAAAAAACTCACCCGCCGCAGAATGATGGCATGGCTCTCCGCTTCACTGCTCGGCCCGCTGGCCTATGCCGCCAACATTGCCGCACAGGTTACCGCCGCACAGGTACAGAACGAGCGCGGCCGCACACGCATTTTTATCGACACCAACCACAAAATCGCCTACCGCTATTTCACGCTGGCCAACCCGCACCGGTTGGTCATCGATTTGGACGGCATCCACCAAAACCTGCCGCTGACACGCCTAGCGCAGCAAATCGACAAACAGCACCCGCTGATTAAAAACATCCGCATCGGCCAGCAAAACGCGAAAACCCTGCGCTTGGTCATCGATTTAAAGCAGCCTGCAAAAGTTGTGGTAACGGCAACACCGCTCGACCAAGGCAATAAGCAGCGTATTTATATCGAACTGGCGGGCAGCGGCAGCAACACGGAAAGCGGCGCGCAAAACGACAATCCGCCGCACGAAGATGCCATCGGCTCATTGATTCAGCAGCAAACCCCGTCCGCCCAGCAAAAGCAGCCTGCACCCCAGGCCAACCGCCGCACGCGCAAACCCGTGATTATGCTCGACCCGGGGCATGGTGGCGTTGACCCCGGCGCCATCGGCCCCGGTGGCGTGAAGGAGAAAGACGTGGCCTTTGCCGTGGCGCTGGCCGCACAATCCCAACTGAAAGCCAAGGGCTACATCGTCCACATGACGCGCACCACCGATGTGAAAATCCCCCTGCTGGCCCGCCGCCAAAAAGCGCGCCAAGTCAATGCCGACCTGTTCATCTCCATTCACGCCAACTCCGCAGAAGGTGCACCCACCGCACGCGGTGCCGACGTATATATTTGGGGGCACGCCAACAGCGAACGCGTCCGCCGGCTGGCCAAATCGGAAAACGACGCGGATTTGGTGGACGGCCTCCCCAGCGTGGGCAACAAAGACGTGGACACCATTTTGTCCGATATGATGCAAAGCCAGACCACCGCCGATTCCACGCGCCTGGGCAACCTCATCCTGCGCAACATTTCCGGCAAAGTGAAGCTGCACCGCAGCCAAGTGGACACCGCCAATTTTCTCGTACTGCGCTCCCTGGACATCCCCTCCGTGCTGCTGGAAATGGGGTTCATCTCCAATCCGCAGGACGAAAAACTGCTGTCCTCCGCCAATTACCAGCGCAGCATTGCCGCCGGCATCGCCCAGGCCGTCGAACAATACATGAAGCACGTTACACTCAACTAATGCCGCGCCCCAAAAGTGCAGGCTGCTTTTGAAAGCACACACAGTATTTATGGTACAACGCTCCAAATCCTCCCCCGCGTGGATGCACGAACATGTGAACGACCCCTACGTCCAACGCGCCCAAAAAGACGGCTACCGCGCCCGCGCCGCCTACAAATTATTGGAAATCAACGAAAAAGACAAACTGATTAAATCCGGCACCCTGCTGGCCGATTTGGGCAGCGCACCCGGCAGCTGGTCGCAAGTCGCCGCCAAACTCGTCGGCCCGTCGGGTCAAGTGTTCGCCCTCGACATCCTGCCCATGGAGCGCATTGACGGCGTGGACTTCATCCAAGGCGACTTCCGCGAAGACGAAGTATTGCGCCAATTTGAAAATTTACTCGGCAACCGTCCCTTAGACCTTGTAATTTGCGACATGGCACCCAATATGTCAGGCAATGCCGTCACCGACCAGGCACGCAGCTATTATTTATGCGAACTGGCGCTGGATTTTGCCCGAAACCACCTGAAACCAGGCGGGTCGTTTTTGATCAAAGTCTTCCAAGGCGCAGGCTACCAAGAATACCTGGCCGAGATGCGCAGCCTGTTTCAAACCGTGCAGACACGCAAGCCCGATGCCTCGCGCAATCGCTCCAGTGAAATTTACTTATTGGGCAAAAATAAACGCTGACAAGCCTTGCAGGCTGCTTTACAATCCATCCACTTTTCAATTTTGACCAAACAGGAGTCCGTTTCTGTGGGAAACAGCATTATCAAAAACATTATCATCTGGGGCGCGCTATTTTTAGCCATCGGCGCAGGCGTCAATGCCATGCAGGAGCGCAAAACCGATGGCAAGCAAATTGAATATTCCCAGTTTATCCAACAGGTTAAATCCGGCGAAATCAACAATGTCAATTTGGAAGGCTCGCCCGCAGGCTATCGGATTAGAGGCGAACGCAACGACAGCGAAAGATCTGCCTTCACCACCAACGCACCGCTGGACGACCGCCTGATTACGACACTGGAAGAAAACAAAGTCCGCATTAAAGTCACACCCGAAGAACAACCCGGCTTCTTGCGCGGCCTGCTGACCAACCTGCTGCCCGTATTGCTGCTGATCGGCGTGTGGATTTACTTTATGCGCGCCCAATCCGGCGGCGGCAAAGGCGGTGCGTTCTCGTTCGGTAAAAGCCGTGCGCGCCTGCTGGACAAAGATGCCAACGCCGTGACCTTTGCCGATGTGGCAGGCTGTGACGAAGCCAAAGAAGAAGTGCAGGAAATCGTTGAATATTTGCGAGACCCGAGCCGCTACCAATCGCTGGGCGGCCGTGTGCCGCGCGGTATTTTGCTGGCCGGCTCTCCGGGCACGGGTAAAACCCTGTTGGCCAAAGCCATTGCCGGCGAAGCAGGCGTGCCGTTCTTCAGCATTTCCGGTTCCGATTTTGTGGAAATGTTTGTTGGCGTGGGTGCAAGCCGTGTACGCGATATGTTTGAGCAAGCCAAAAGAAATGCACCCTGCATCATCTTTATTGACGAAATCGACGCCGTCGGCCGCCAACGCGGTGCCGGTTTAGGCGGCGGCAACGATGAACGCGAACAAACCTTGAACCAGCTTTTGGTGGAAATGGACGGCTTCGAGAGCAACCAAACCGTGATTGTGATTGCCGCCACCAACCGTCCTGACGTGCTTGACCCCGCCCTGCAACGCCCCGGCCGTTTCGACCGCCAAGTGGTTGTGCCGCTGCCCGATATCCGCGGCCGCGAGCAGATTTTGCAGGTGCATGCCAAAAAAGTACCGTTGGATTCCAGCGTGGATTTGGTTTCTTTGGCACGCGGCACACCGGGCTTTTCAGGTGCTGACTTGGCCAACTTGGTCAATGAAGCCGCCTTGTTTGCCGGTCGCCGCAACAAAATCAAAGTCGATATGAGCGACTTTGAAGATGCGAAAGACAAAATTTACATGGGTCCGGAACGCCGCAGCATGGTGATGACCGATGAAGAAAAACGCGCCACCGCCTACCACGAATCCGGACACGCCATCGTTGCCGAAAGCCTGGACTTCACCGACCCCGTCCACAAAGTTACCATTATGCCGCGCGGGCGAGCGCTGGGCCTGACATGGCAACTGCCGGAACGAGACCGCATTTCGCTGTATAAAGACCAAATGTTGAGTCAGTTGGCGATTCTGTTCGGCGGGCGCATTGCGGAAGATATTTTTGTCGGACGCATTTCCACCGGCGCGTCCAACGACTTTGAGCGCGCCACGCAGATTGCCCGCGAAATGGTAACGCGTTACGGCATGAGCGAAAAAATGGGCGTGATGGTGTATGCCGAAAACGAAGGCGAAGTGTTCTTGGGGCGCAGCGTGACCCGTTCGCAGCACATTTCCGAGAAAACGCAGCAGGAAGTGGACGCGGAAGTGCGCCGCATTCTGGATGAGCAATATGCCGTCGCCTACAAAATTTTGAGCGAAAACCGCGACAAAATGGAAGTGATGTGCAAAGCGCTGATGGATTGGGAAACCATCGACCGCGACCAAGTGCTGGAAATTATGGGCGGCAAGCAACCGAGCCCGCCAAAAGATTACAGCCACAACATCCGCCCCGAAAACGGCGGTGCAGAACCTGAATTTACGCAGCTTCCCGAAGCCGAAGCACCCGTAACAGAGCAGCCTGCACCAGCTGATTCGCCCAATCAACACGGCAACGTGTAAAAGAAAACCCTATCTGTGGTTCACTGTGGATAGGGTTTTTTAATGCGAAAAGCAGCCTGCACTTTCGGTCATCGCCATTCGGGTGCAGGCTGCTTTTGAAATGATGGTGTCAATATGATGCCGCCATAAAAGATTAAGCGCATATGCAAAAAAACATATACGCTTAATTTGGCTGGGGATGTAGGATTCGAACCTACGCATGTCGGAATCAAAATCCGATGCCTTAACCAACTTGGCGAATCCCCAAAAAAGGTTTTCTGGCTGGGGATGTAGGATTCGAACCTACGCATGTCGGAATCAAAATCCGATGCCTTAACCAACTTGGCGAATCCCCAACTTTATCGCTTTGCAGCGATTGGAAAGCTGGTATTATGCAGTCCGCAGGCTGCATTGTCAATTATATTTTGTAAATATTTTTTATCTATTTGAAATCATGCCGAATAAAGGATGCGTTAGCAAACTGTGGACGCACCAGCTTTGCCAGCGGTCGGACAACTGTTGTCGGATGTGCTGCGCCTGCTGCGGTTGTTCGCATGTTAAAAACAGGCACGAACCCGAACCCGTCATGCGCGGCGTTCCGTATTGCTGCAATTCGGCAAAAGCAGCCTGCACTTCAGGATAGTTTTGCAAAACAACGGCTTGCATATCGTTGCGCAACGGTTGAAGGTTTTGGTAGGTCGGATGCGGATGGCCGATGCTGTTGCGCGGCAAATCGGGATGGGCGAAAACGGCGGGCGTGGACACATGAACATCCGGCCGCACCAGCACATAATATTGTTGCGGCACATCAATGGGTTGCAACTGCTCCCCCACGCCGCGCGCAAATGCCGTCCGCCCGAAAATGAAAAAGGGCACATCCGCCCCCAACGGCAGGGCCAGTTCCAATAATTGCGCCGTGTCGAGGCCGCATTGCCACAAATCGTTCAGCACCATCAGCACGGTGGCCGCATTGGAGCTGCCGCCGCCCAAACCGCCGCCCATCGGAATGCGTTTTTCCAGCCAGATATCAGCGCCGTGTCCGGGTGTCGCGGCGTTGTCGCGCAGTGATTGGGCGGCGCGCACCACCAGGTTTTGTTCGTCGGGCACGTTGGGCGTGGGCGTGTGCAGGACGATTTGCCCGTCGCTTCTGGGGACGATGCACAGCGTGTCTTGCAGGTCAATCAGCGTGAAAATGCTTTCCAGCGCGTGATAGCCGTTTGGCAGCCTGCCGATAATGCGCAGGTCGAGATTGAGCTTGGCGGGCGATGGATAGCGGGGATGATGTTCGGGCAGCATAATGGTTTTCCGGAAGTTTCAAAAGCAGCCTGCACTTGGTTCAGCAGAGGGTGCAGGCTGCTTTTGGTCGATTTAGTTCAGGCGGACGGCGGCATCGAGTGCAATGCGGATCATTTGGTTGAACGACGTTTGCCGCTCGTCCGAATCCAACGATTCGCCGCTCACCATGTGGTCGGACACGGTGCAGACGGTTGCGGCTTTTGCGCCATATTCGGCGGCAACGCCGTAAAGCCCCGCCGTTTCCATTTCCACGCCCAGCACGCCGTATCGGCGCAGGCGTTCGGTCAGTTCTCCGTCCGGATGATAAAACAAATCGCTGGTATAAAATGCGCCCACGCGCACGGGAATTTCGTTGGCAGAAGCAGCCTGCACCAGTGTTTGCACAATGCCGAAATCGGCAATGGCGGCAAAATCGCTGCCGTTGAAGCGCAGGCGGTTGACGCGGCTGTCGGTGCTGGCACCCAGGGCAATCAGCACATCGCGCACCTTCACATCGTCCCGCACCGCGCCGCACGAGCCGACGCGAATCAGGTTTTTCACGCCGTATTCGGTAATCAGCTCTGTGGCGTAAATCGAACAGGAGGGGATGCCCATGCCGTGTGCCATCACGGAAACCCGTTGATTTTCATAAAATCCAGTATAGCCGTACATATTGCGCACGGCGGTGATTTGCTGCGCGTCCTGCAAAAAATGTTCGGCAATATAACGGGCGCGCAAAGGGTCGCCGGGCATCAGCACCGTGTCGGCAAACGCGTCTTTTTCGGCGGAAATATGGGGTGTCGCCATGATGTTTCCTTTCTAGGAACGGGTAATCAGCGTGCGGATATGCGCACGAATCGGCTCGATTTCGCGCAGGGTGCGGATGGCCTGGAACAGCGATTCTGCTTCGGGATACACGTCGCGCATCATGCCCAGCCACTGCTTCAGGCGCGCCACGGCGTATTTCCCCTGCGGCTCGTGTTGCAGGCAAAGCTCGATAAACTGTGCTATCCACACGATAATTTCATCATCAAACAAAGCAGCCTGCACTTCTTCGCCGCGCAGATATTGCCGAATCTGTCGCGCCAAATCGGGCCGCATCACCGCGCCGCGCCCCAGCATCACATCGTCGCAGCCGCTTTGCGCGCGGATGTCGATATAGTCTTGCAGGCAGAACACATCGCCATTGGCAATCACCGGAATGGCAACATGCCGGCGGATTTTATCGACCCAGCCCCAATGCGCCGGCGGACGGTAGCCTTCGATTTTGGTGCGCGCGTGCACCGTCAGCACCGATGCGCCGGCTTGGGCGATGGCATCGGCATTTTCCAATGCCAAATCTTTGTTTTCAAAACCTAAACGCATTTTTGCGCTAATCGGGATATGTTCGGGCACGCCTTGCCGTATGGCGGAAACGATATGGTAAATGCGCTCGGGCGTTTGCAGCAGCACCGCGCCGCCCTGATGTTTATTCACCGTGGGCGCGGGGCAGCCAAAATTCAAATCAATCTGATGCGCGCCCAATCCGACCGCCACCAGCGCGTTTTTCACCATCATTTCCGCATCGCTGCCCAACATCTGTACCACGCAGGGAATGCCGGCATGGGTTTTGTTGGCCGTTGCAATTTCCGGCACATGGCGCAACCACGTTGCCCGCGAATGCACCGTGTGGGTAATCCGCACAAATTCGCTGACGCATTCGTCATAACCGCCGATTCGGGTCAGCAAATCACGCATGACAAAATCGCACAGGCCTTGCATGGGCGCCAGCACGAGCCTGCCGGAACGGGGTTTTTCGGGAGCGTGGTTCATAAAACGGAGCACTTTGGAGACGGCTGTTTGAATGGCGGGATTTTAACAAGATTACCGGCAATGCAAAAGCAGCCTGCACACGTCAAAAACTGAAATGCAGGCTGCTTTCGGGCGCTTCTGCGGCAATGTGCAGGCTGCTTTGATGCGGCCGCAGCCCCTGCCCCTCGGCATGCGCGTTTATTCGATGACCAGTGGCGCAAATGATTTAACGGTTTCGTCCACCGCCTTCACGCGCTGCAAAAAGGCTTCCAGTTGTGCCAGCGGCAACGCGCTCGGACCATCGCAGCGTGCCTGATTTGGATTTTCGTGGCTTTCCAAAAACAGGCCGGCCAACCCCGTTGCCATGCCGGCCAAAGCCAAATCCAGCACCTGCGCCCGCCGTCCGCCCGATGCCGCCGCGCCGCTTTCGCGCTGCTGCAACGAATGGGTCACGTCGAAAATAATGGGCGCTTGGCCGCAGGTTTTCTTCATCACGCCGAAGCCCAGCATATCCACCACCAAATTGTCGTAGCCGAACTGCGTGCCGCGTTCGCACAAAATAATCTGCCGATTGCCCGCCTCGTGGAATTTTTCCACGATATTGTTCATTTGCGCGGGGCTCAAAAACTGCGGTTTTTTAATGTTGATGACGGCACCGGTGGCCGCCATTGCCGCCACCAAATCGGTTTGCCGCGCCAGAAACGCGGGCAGTTGCAGCACGTCGCACACTTCGGCCACAGGTGCGCATTGGTATGGCTCGTGCACATCGGTAATCACGGGGCAGCCGAATTCGCGTTTCACGGCGGCAAAAATCTTCATGCCTTCGTCCAAGCCCACGCCGCGGTACGAATGGATGGAAGAGCGGTTGGCTTTATCGAACGAGGCTTTGAACACCAAAGGGATACCCAGTTTTTCCGTAACGCGCACATAATGCTGCGCCGCACGCAGGGTGCTGTCCAAGTCTTCCAGCACGTTAATGCCACCAAACAAGGTGAACGGGCGGTTATTCGCCACCAAAATATCTTTAATCTGAACCGTTTGCATCATGATTCCTTTTGCATTGCCCAAATATTTGCTCATTATAAAGTGCAGGCTGCTTTGTCATGTCGCTACAAAGCAGCCTGCACTGTTCCATGGTTATTGTTCGGCCGATTCGGCATCTGCCTGCGCCTGCTTTTTGGCTTGAGCCTCCGCACGGCGTGCATCCTGCTTCTCAATCGCTTCGCGGATACCCGGCTGCTCCAAAGCGTGCAGGCGTTCTTCCTCGCTCACTTCACCTTGGAAACGGTTGTCCAAATTGAAGCGTTTGCCGCCGCGCGCCACTGATTTGATGTATTTCGGGCGGCGGCAGTGGTTGGCCAACACGCGTTTAATCAGCTCCGGACTGAACTGGCCGAGCGCCTGAATCAAATCGTTCTCAATGCCCACCGACAGCGGCTTGAAGCGCTTGAACACATCGTATTTGCCGTAAATATATTCCGCAATCATCTCGGTTTGCTTTTTCTTGCTCATGGTTTCCACGGCACTTTTCAGCGCCATGCCCAATGCGGTTTCTCGTCCCATTCTGTTTTCCTAATAACTAATCAAAAATCCGTATATTCGCGCAATACCTCGCGCAACATATCCATGTCGTCAATCGTTTCGACCTTTGCCCGCCCCAGTTGCGGCAGCGTTACGAAACGCATTTTTCCGCTATGCACTTTCTTATCGTGGCGCATATGGGTCAGCCAACGGTCAAACGAAAATGCGGGCGGCACATCGGGCAAAGCAGCCTGCCGCAGCAAAGCCTTCACCCGTTCGGTATCGCCGGCGGGCAGTTGATACAGCCGCTCCGACAATCGGCAGGCCAATACCATGCCGGCGGCAACCGCTTCGCCATGCAACCATGTGCCGTAGCCCATTTCGGTTTCAATCGCATGACCGAACGTATGCCCCAAATTCAACAATGCGCGGACGTTTTGTTCAGTTTCGTCCTGCGCGACAATATCGGCTTTCATTTGGCAGCAATGCGCCACCGCCTCCGCCAATATGTCCGGCTGGCGCTGCATCAATGCAGGCATATTCTGTTCCAGCCACTGCAAAAAAACCGCGTCGCCCAACAACGCATATTTGATAACTTCCGCCATGCCGGACGAAAATTCTTTGTCGGGCAATGTGTTCAGCGTGGATAAATCGGCCAGTACCACCTGCGGCTGATAAAACGCGCCAATCATATTTTTGCCCAGCGGGTGGTTAATTGCCGTTTTGCCGCCCACTGACGAATCGACCTGGCTCAACAATGTGGTAGGTATCTGAATAAACGGGATTCCGCGCTGATATGTGGCTGCGGCAAAACCCGCCATGTCGCCAATCACGCCGCCGCCCAAAGCGAGAATGGTGGTTTGGCGGTCTGCGTGATGCGTTAAGAGCCCATCATAAATTTTCTGCAACGAATCATTATTTTTGTGGATTTCGCCATCCGGCAGCACAATGGAAAAAAATTCAATTCCATGGGCGTGCAGGCTGCTTTCTAACGGCTGCAAATACCATTGCGCCACCACGTCATTGGTAATAATGGCGGCTTTTTTGCCTATCTTCTGCTGAAACAAAGAAAAATCCTGCAGAATTCCTTCGCCGATATAGATAGGGTAACGATGTGAAGCAGCCTGCACTGTCAAAGATTTCATTTGCGCCCAACCAATTCAAAAATTCTATTTAACGTTGTCTGGCAACCCGATTTGCCCACTTCCAAAACCATGTGCGCCGTTTGGCAGTAAAGCTCATGGCGCGTTTCATATAATTCGCGGAATTTGCTTAGTGGATCGGCTACTTGAAGCAATGGACGATTTTTATCATATTTCGTGCGTTCAAACAAAATTTCAGGCAAAACATGCAGATAAATAACCGTGCCACGGTTTCGCAGACAATGCCGATTTTCTTCACGCAACACTGCACCACCGCCCGTTGCCAACACAACATTATCCATCGCAGTCAATTCTTGAATTACCATACTTTCCCGTTGCCGAAACCCCTGCTCCCCTTCTATCTCAAAAATAGTGGGAATATTCACGCCGGTACGCTGGCAGATAACGTTATCGCTATCATAAAAAGGATATTGCAGATGACCGGCAAGCTGGCGGCCAAGCGTTGTTTTACCCGCTCCCATCAAGCCGATTAAAAATAAATTGCCTGCCATGTTTTTCTCCATGGCAGGCATTTTAACCTAAATTTGCAAAATATGCAGAGGCTTTTTAGTAGCGCAACACAGTGCTCTCACCACCCATAATACGTGGTGTGATGAAGAACAACAGTTCATTACGCGTGTGGCTGCGTGAGCGTGATTTGAACAAATTACCCAAAACAGGAATATCGCCCAAGAACGGTACTTTACTAATGTTATTAGACATTTGTTCTTGATAGATACCACCCACAACCAAAGTGCCACCATCTTCAATCATCGCCTGAGTTTTCACGGCGCGCGTTGTAATACCAGGTTCGCCTTCAACGTTTACACGAGTATAGTCGGGCTCGTCTTTGTTAATCGTAATATCCAAGATAATTTTGGAATCTGGCGTAATACGTGGCGTTACTTTCAAGCTCAAAATAGCGTCTTTAAATGATGTTGTTACCTCACCATTACTACCGCGCGTGGTATAAGGAATTTGAGTACCTTGGCGAATTTCGGCTTCTTTACGGTCTTGTGTCAATACACGTGGCGTAGAAATTGTTTTCGTCAAGTTATCTGTTTCCATTGCAGACAATTCCAAGCCCAACGCGCCTGAAGCCCAAGAACGGATAACTGCAATAGAGCTTGTGGCGCTGCTTACTGGCAGATTCACGTTAGGTGCAAAGTTCACACCACCATTCGAGCCAGACCCTGTACCATTGCCCACATAACGGCGATTTGCTTCAACACCATTACCCCAGTTACTACCCCATGAAGTAGAACCTTGACGGTTAGCGCCAAATTTCACACCCAAATCACGAGCTACACCGTCTGCCGCTTCAACAATACGTGCTTCCACCATCACTTGTTTGGCTGGCACATCCAACTCTTCAATTAAACGCTGGAATTTTTGAATAACAGTTTGTATGTCAGTAATAATTAATGTATTGGTTGCAGGGTCAATTAATGCACTACCGCGAGGACTCAAAATAGTCTTACTATTATCACCATTTGTTGAACCATTATCGGACAACCGCAAAATATTTTTAAATTCTTCTACGTTTTTATATTTCAACTGGAAGCTTTGAGACAAAAGAGGTCCCAACTGTTCCATTTCTTGACGACCCTTCGCCTCTTCAAGGTCTTTTTCTCTCAATTCTTGACGTGGGGCAATGTTAATAATATTGCCGTGTTTGCGCATAGCCAAATTACGCGCATCCAAAACTAAATCCAACGCCTGATCCCAAGGCACATCTTTCAATGACAAGGTCATTTTACCTTGCACAGAATCACTGGCAACAATATTCATGCCAGATTCTTTGGCCAATACTTGCAATACAGTACGTACATCAACGTTTTGGAAATCCAAAGAAATTCGTTTACCCGTAAAATTTTGTGCTTTCGGGCGACCTGAAAGTACTGAAGCTTCCGCAACATTACGTTTAGGCGAAACTTGGATAGCATAACGACCATTATTTTCAGTCACTTTATGCTGCCAAGTGCCTTGGTTGCGGATAACAATCTGCGTATCGTTACCCAAGCGTTTCACTGTAATCGCTTTTACTGGCGTTGAAAAATCTGTTACATCCAAATTGCGCTGCTCTTGCGTAGGCAAAGCATAGTTTTTCAAAGTAACTACAATGCGGTCATTCTGCGCCTTGATTTGTGGTTGGCCACCATGAGCAGAACTAAACTCGACAACACCTGCATTTTGTGATGCTTTACGGAAATCAATGTTGAAACCACTCGCATTCGCAGTGGGCACATAGGTGTTACGAGCCCCTGCCACAACACCCGCATTGGTTGCTGCTGTATTGGTTGATGCAGATTCACTTACATAAATCCATACTTCATTGCCACGAACTTGGGCATTATATTGTGCATCTTTTGTCAAACCCAACAGAACCCGTGTATTAGCATCATTTTGTGCTGCCACAACTTGGTTCAATAATGCATCATTAAACGTTAATGCTGATTGAGCCAGTTTCACACCAGTATTACGAAAATCCAAAGCAATGCGTGCAGGCGAGCTGGTAATAAAACCGCTTGGTTCTACTGGATCTCTGTCAAATTTTAATTTGATCACACGCTGTTGATCTGGTAATACCGATACATTCACATCGGTAATATTTCCAGCAAAAGCAGCCTGCATCATCAAACCCAAACCAAATACTGATAACTTTTTCAGTGAATTTGTTTTCATAAGATAAACCTCTTAAATTATTAATCTAATACAAAATTATTTCCCAGCATCTGTCGGTGTGGATGTTGGTGTGCCATCTATCGTCAGCGTTAATTCCGCATCACGATTTACCCAGTTACCAAAAGTATCCTCTACAGTCTCGACAATTCCAATTCTGTCTGCAGTAATTTTGGTAATACGCCCAAAGTTTTGCCCCAAGTAATTACCTGGTCTGACAGTATATACATGTGGCTGACCATTCACATCCACTTCAATCAAAGCAGACAGTGCATTTTTTGAGCCGATGGAACCCACATAACGGAGGTTTTCCAAACTATAATTTTCCAAAAGCTCTTTTGTACGGTTCAAGTTAGGCGCACTACCATTTTGGAAAGCAGCCTTCATCCGTTGCATACTATATGCATTAGGGCCAGATTGCTGTGGTGCAAAATACGTTACAGGTTCAAGTGGTGCAGGCGGTTCGGCAGGGCGCACTTTAGTCTTCGCATCTGCCCTTGTCTGGTTCATCCATTCATGTAAATCCCCATACTTTTCAGAACAGCCTGCCAGCACCAACGCCGACATTAAAACTAATTTAACTTTCATTATTGTTTCCTGTTTGATCATATTTTAGAGAACTCACTGAGCCGCTGATGCACTACTTGCTGCAGAAGCAACTTCAGATGCATCCAATGCTTTGTATGTATTCGCCATTGCAGTGAAGACCAACTTACCTTTGTTGTCACCCTCGCCAGCCGCTAATGTTATGTTCGCTAATGTGACAATACGCGACATTTGACCAACATCTCGTGTAAATTGAGCGATTTGTTCATAGTTCCCCGATACTGAAATAGAGAAAGGCAACCGCTCAATAGGACCCTCAATGACTTTAGCTTCCGGAGTTACCAAACTCATAGTCAATCCATTCTTAGCAGCCGCTTGGTGCAACTCTTGAATCAATGTTGGAATTTCAGCGCTTGTTGGCAATTGTTTCAATAAAACACGCGTTGACTCTTGGATTTGCTCCAATTCCGACTTCAGGTTATCCAAGCTAGCTGCTCGAATACTTTTTTCTGTGAATTCTTGCTTAAGCTGCTCTTCTTTTTCCTGCGCTGCTGTCAACTCTTCCAGTTGAGACTGAAACAAGGCAACGTAACCCACCCCAACCAATGCCGCAGCCAATACAATGGCTAATAACAATTGAACCGGCTTTGGTTGCAGATGCAATTTATTTACATCAAAACTCATTATTTACCTCCTTCTGGATTAGATGCTGCAGAAGACGCAGGTGCTGAAGCAGAAGGTCCTTCTGAATCTGGAATAACCACTTTATTTTCCAACAACAAAGCTTTCAATGAGAACTGCTGCCCATCATTCGTTTTTTCGATTTTCAATAACTCTGGCGGATCAAATACGCCCGTGCTCGGCAATGCAGTCATAAACATCGCAACTTTATTATCACTGATTGCTTTACCGGTAATCGTATATTGATTACTAATGATATTTTTCGATGCATCACCTGTCAAAGACAGAAGATATGCACCATCCGGAACCAATTGGTTCAACGTATCGATAATGCGTGCACCTTCAAAACGTTTATTATCCAACTCCGCAACTTTTTGGCGACGCTCCAAGAAATTACGTTTTTGCTCATTCAACGTTTTAATTTCCGCCAACTCTTTATCTAAGCCAGCGATACCCGTTTGCAAGCTCTCATTACGACCAAGCTGGTTTTCAACCATCCCCAACAACGTAGCATAAACAGCTGCTGCTGCAAGCACGCCTGCAATAGCACCAACAATCATAATCACCTGAAATTGCTTTTTCAGCCTTTGCTCTTCTAGTTCGCGATATGGCAGCAAATTAATTTTAATTAAATTCATATTAAATCAAACCTCTCAATGCTAAACCGAATGCCATCGTCAAAGAATCTGCATCTTTCTGAAGTTGCGTACCATCGATTTTTGACTTACTGGCTGCTAAAGAAACAGGGGCACATTGTTGTGTCGGGATATTGGTATGCGTTGATACCACATGATCCAAACCGGCTGCATCTGTACAACCTATGCCACTAATGAATATCTGGCTGATATCGACACCTTCATCCATATTTTGTGTAGCCAAGAAGAATTGCAATGCACGCTGGACTTCCTGAGCAATCTGCATATTGAAACTTTCGGTAATCAATTCGCGGTAATCGCCCGGCCTGCTGCCTCGGCCATAAGCCATCGCAACCGCTTCGGAATCTGTGCATTGGTAAGTCCGTTGAATCAACTGTACCAATTGCTCAAAACCCAAGTTAGCTTCATGACGGAACAGAATTTTGTTGTTTTGCAGCACCATCGCGTTCATATTCACATCACCGACATTTACCACCAAAATCTTGGAGCGGGTAAATTGGTTGCCCATCATTTCATCCGCGTAGATAAAAGCATTGGCCAGCGCAAACACATCCACATCCACATTCACAGCCTGCAAACCCACTTCTTCCAACAAATCGACACGACTATTCACGTCATCTGTCTTTGCTGCTGCGATAACGACAGACAGAACACCTGTCCTCGGGTCTTCCGACAACTCCTTCCAGTCATAGTTCACACCGTCCAATGCGCCGACGCGCACCACTTCAGACTCAACCATTTCCTGTAAAGAAATATCGTTGCCTTCAGGATCGTAAGAAAAATTTTCCTCAATGGTCACAATACCGCTTGGCAATGCAATATTGACTTGCTTGCAACTTGTTTTCAACTTGGTATAACATTGTTGCAAATGAGAGACAAGTTGGTCAAAATCAACGATGTCATTGCCTGAAACCACATTGCCCGGCAGGGTAACGGCGGCATACTTTTCCAGTTGGACCTGGTTTAATTTGCGGCCGGACAACTGTACCATACGGATACCGCCCTGCCCGATATCTACACCAATAACGCTATTCCTGCTAATGCTGGAATCCGCTTTATTGCTTGTATTTTTTCCATTTTTTCTTGAACGCATAATTTTAAATCCTTACTCTAGGCATAAAACATTTATAATGCAGCCTGCTGTTTGGCTTTATTCCAATAACAAAAAAGATAAGTTATTTTACTTTATTTTAAAAAACAAATGGCAACTTTAAATTTAATTTGTATGGAAATTTCATGATTAAGAATTTGCTTACCACCCTTTTGGGGCTTTTATTCGGATTATTCTTGTTTGCAGTGGGTCTTCTGACTGTTGCAATTTTGATAACTTATCCGAAACTCCCCAGCTTGGACGAGGTTAAAAAATACGAACCCAAAGAACCGCTGACCATTTATTCCGCCGACAACGTCATCATCGGCACTTATGGCGACGAACGGCGCGAATTCACGCCCATTGACCAATTTCCCGACGTGCTGAAAAACGCGGTGATTGCGGCGGAAGACAAACGTTTCCGCGAACACTGGGGCGTGGACGTCATCGGTGTGGCCCGCGCCGCATTGGGCAACCTGACCGGTGGCGTGCAGTCGGGCGCGAGTACGATTACGCAGCAGGTGGCACGTAATTTCTACCTGACCAACGAACGCACGTTTACCCGTAAATTCAACGAAGCGCTGCTGGCTTACAAAATTGAAAAGACGTTAACAAAAGACCAGATTTTGGAGCTTTATTTTAACCAAATCTATTTGGGGCAACGTGCTTACGGTTTTGCGGCGGCGGCCAAAATTTATTTCAATAAAAACGTGCGCGACCTTAACCTGGCCGAAGCAACCATTTTGGCCGGTCTGCCCAAAGCACCGTCTGCCTTTAATCCGATTGTGAACCCCGAACGCGCCCGCCTGCGTCAGGAATATATTCTGAACAACATGGTTGAGCTGGGCATGATTACGGCTGCAGAAAAGCAGGCTGCACTCAATACGCCGCTGGTTTACGAACGCTACCGCACCGAAATCAACCAAGACGCGCTTTACGTGGCCGAAATGGCACGCCAATACCTGTTTGACCGATACGGTGAAGCGGTCTATACCAAAGGCTGGCATGTGTACACCACAGTCAAAATCGCCAATCAGCAGATTGCCACGCAAGCCATGCGCAAAGCGCTGCGCAACTTCGACAAAGGCAGTGCATACCGCGGTGCCGAGCAACAGCTGGATTTGAGCAAGGTAGCACCCGAAGATATCGAATACGAAGTAGAACAATACCTTGCCAATACCTACACCGTTACCGGCATGATTCCCGCCATCGTGCTGCGCGCCGACAATAAAGGTATTACCGTATATATGCAGGGCGGGCGCAAAGCCGATTTGACCATCCAAGACATGGGCTTTGCCGGCCGCGCCATCAACAGCAAAGCGCTGGGCGACAACGCCATCAAAGTCGGCTCGCTCATCCGCGTGGCACAGGCGCGCGGCGGCCGCTATACCGTGGTGCAGCAGCCTTCCATTCAAGGCGCGCTGATTTCGTTGGACACTGAAACCGGCGCCGTGCAGGCAGTCGTGGGCGGCTATGACTACCACTACAAGAGCTTTAACCGTGCCACACAAGGTATCCGCCAACCCGGTTCCACATTCAAACCGTTTGTTTACTCGGCCGCCCTGTCCAAAGGCTTCTCCACCGAAAGTATGGTAGAAGACGCGCCGCTGAACATTGGCGGATGGCAACCGAAAAACTCCGACGGCAATTACGCCGGCATGATTACGCTGCGTTCCGCACTGACCCGTTCCAAAAACACCGTGTCCGTGCGTATCCTGCAAACCATCGGCGTACGTTACGCGATTGACTACATTCAAAAATTCGGCTTCAAACCCAACCAGTTGCCCACCACTTTGTCGCTGGCCTTGGGCGCAGGTTCGGCCACACCGCTGCAAATGGCGGAGGGCTATGCCGCATTTGCCAACGGCGGCTATAAAATTTCCGCATATGTGGTAGATAAAATTTACGACAGCAAGCGCAATTTGGTGGCACAAATGCAGCCTTTGGTGGCCAAACAAAATGCGCCGCGCATCATCGACCCGCGTAACGCATACGCCATGAACTCCATGCTGATGAACGTGGTGCGCAACGGTACGGCCACGCGTGCCAATGCGTTAGGACGCTCCGATTTGGCGGGCAAAACCGGTACGACCAACGACTTTAAAGACGCTTGGTTTGTGGGCTACACCCCGAAAATCGTGACCGCGATTTATGTGGGTTACGACAAACCAGCCAGCATGGGTCGACGCGGCTTCGGCGGCACATTGGCCTTGCCGATTTGGGTGGAATACATGAGATTCGCACTCAAAGGCATGCCGCAAAAAGGCTTCGAAGTACCGAAAGGCATGAGCCCGCTGCCAGTAACCATCGACTCTGTCGGCGGTGGCGAGCCTGTGGTGGAATCGGTGCTGGAAGGCGATAATTCCGTGAGTGCGGAACGCCCTGTCAGCCGTTCAGAGCAGCCTGCACCGAAAAACGACGGCGGCACGCCGCTGGAACCGGAACGCGAACTGCTGCCGAACAACCCGCCTGAACCGCGCAACCGTCGCCAGGCACCGCCTCCGGCCGATGATGAAACCGATGCCTTGTTTGAATAAAACCGGCACCATCGGCTGACGGCTCAGCCCAAAGCAGCCTGCACTTTGCAAAATCAAAGTGCAGGCTGCTTTTTTATAGTGGATTAAAATAAAAATGAGACAAGGCGGCGAGCCGCAAGGCGTACAAGTAGTACGTCAAGGCGAGCCAACGCCGTATCATTGCGATTTTAATTCACTATAACGGCCCAATCCGCAATGCGGCCATCGTCCGGCATGGTATGAAGAAATCCACGCTTCCGCTATAATCCGTGTCCGCCAACCTCATTGAAAGGGAAACCCATGAAACATTTCCACAGCCTGCTGGCCGTATTATTTGCACTATCGGTGCAGCCTGCTTTGGCCGACCCCACCAACGGCCCGTTGCAGCACGACCCCATGCTGGCTTCCTACGGCTACAATATCGATGGATACGGCAGCGGCGGGCAAGTCAGCGAACGCAGGAACAAAGCGAACTTTGCCGCTATATTGTGGACCAGCAAGCCACCTTATTACCGCATTTTCAACAAATGGGAGCTGGCATCGTCATCGCCCACCATCGGCGAGCGCAATATCCGCAACGTGGTGGACGACCTCTGCCCCCGGGGGCAAACCTGCGAACTGGCGGCTTGGCGGCTGAACAGCGGCTGCATTGCCTTGGCGAAATCCGAGCAGACCGAAAAACTGTATGTTGCCGACAGACCGGCCGGCGGCTTCCTCTCCCGCTGCACGCCCGCCAAAGAAGCCGCTTTGCAACGCTGCCAAGACGACGGCAACTCCGCCGACCAATGCCGCGTGATCGGCACGGCCAAACCGTAAACGGTAAATGGTAAACCAAGCAAAAAAGCAGCCTGCACTTCCGTTTTCAAAGTGCAGGCTGCTTTTTGGTATTTTTAATGGCCACGCGCGGAGGTCGGCGGCCTGAAAGAGTGGGCATGGCGGCGATACGCCATGCGCAACCGCCCGGCTAGCCTCATGCAAAATTTTCTGTTTTCCGTGCATAGCGGCCATCTGCCGACTGCCTACGCATCGGCCAACGCCACGCGCAGTTTTAAGCCCCAATAGCTCGCCAGCCCTGTGGTGCTGTGTATCACTTTGCCCTGCCGCACCAGCACGATGGTCGGCGTTACCTTCACCTGCCATGCCTGCGACCAGTCGCCGTGTTCGTCGTTCAGCGTATCGAACGTCCAATGGTGCTGTTGCAGGTAATCGCGCACTTCCTGCCGGCTGCCCGAACGCAACGCCACGCCCAACACGGGCACGCCGTCTTCGTGCAGGCGTTGGATGATGGGCGACGTGTGCCGGCAAATCCCACACCAGCTGCCCCAAAAATACAATACCAGCGTGCGCTCCCGGCTCAACTGCGCCAAACTCACGGGTGCAGGCTGCTTTTCGGTTTGGAAAGCCGTGAATGCAGCCTGCACCGACGCAACAGGCGCACGCCAATAATCCACCAGCACGCTCAATACCGCCACCGTCAGCAGCAACTGGGCGATTTTCAGCCCCCGTTTCACCATTGGCCGCTGCCAAAAAGCCGCCCATTTGCGTGTTCCGTCCATTTTCATTTCCCGTTGATTGTGTCGGCGGCATGATAACACGCCGCGAATCGGCCGAAAAAGCAGCCTGCACGCTGCCATGCCGACAAAAAACCCCTGCCGCCGCCGGCAAAGGCAACGGGCAGGGGCTGTATCGCATCACATTAAGCCGCGATTTTGCCGCACTCTTGCGCGCATTTCACGCAAGATTCGTAGCAGGCACGGCATTCTGCGTGGTGGTTGATGTGCTCTTTGCAGGCAGCGGCACACGCTTCACACGCTTTCACGCATGCACGCGCCACTTGCGGCAGCAAATCAGAGTTTTGCGCGGCCAAATCCATCACCGCAGTGCACAATGCCAACATTTGGTTTACGTTTTTCGCGCATTGCGCCATGCTTTGGTCGCCGGCAGACAGCAAACGCACGCAGTGTGCCAGGCAGTTTTTGCCCGCGCCCACGCAAGACAAGGCCGCAGCGTGCACCGCAGCAAAACGTGCATTTTCAGCAGCCGCGCCGTGACCCGCATGGTTGTGCGCGTGGTCATGGCCGCTGTGCGAATGGTCGCCGTGTGCAACGGCGGCAGTGGCGGCAGTGGCCAAAGAAGCGGCCAGGGTAGATTGGATGAAATGACGACGGTTCATAGTTTTACTCCTTAAAAACAATAAAATATCAAAACATGCGCAATGCATGAAGCCAAAACAACTCACGATTTTAACACTATTTATCACAAACCTTAAACTATTTTACCCGCCGCCTTTCGCCAAATACCGCTGCCGCACAACGGCAAATCTTCCCCCAAACCTACATTTCGCCGCCATTTGGCGATAGAATACGGCTTTCCTTTCCAAAGCAGCCTGCACCATGAACAGCACACTCGCCCTTGCCAAACAATTACTCTCCGAAGCCAGCATCACGCCGGACGACAAAAACTGCCAGCAGATTCTGGCCGATCGCCTACGCGCCATCGGTTTCCAAATCGAAGAAATGCACTTCGGCAACACCAAAAATTTCTATGCACGGCTGGGCAGCGCCGCCCCTCTGCTCTGCTTTGCCGGCCATACCGATGTCGTGCCCGCAGGCGATGTGCGGCAATGGACGTTCGACCCGTTCACCCCCACCGAACACGACGGCAAACTGTACGCGCGCGGCGCAGCCGACATGAAAACCGCCATCGCCTGTTTCGTAACCGCCTGCGAACGCTTCACCGCCGCCCATCCGCAATTTAACGGCAGTCTCGCCCTTCTCATCACCTCCGATGAAGAAGGCGACGCGCACGACGGCACCACCAAAGTGGTCGATGCGCTCAAAGCACGTGGCGAACATATCGATTACTGCATTGTCGGCGAACCCACCGCCGTTGCCCGACTGGGCGACACGCTCAAAAACGGGCGGCGCGGCAGTCTGTCCGGCACGCTGACCATCCACGGCAAACAAGGCCATATCGCCTATCCGCATCTGGCGGAGAACCCCATTCACGCCGCCGCGCCCGTGTTGGCCGAATTAACCGCCGTCCAATGGGACAAAGGCAATGCCTATTTCCCCGCCACCGGCTTCCAAATTTCCAATATCCGCGGCGGCACAGGTGCCACCAACGTCATCCCCGGCAGCGTGCAGGTTCAGTTCAACTTCCGCTTTTCCACCGAACAAACCCAAAGCAGCCTGCAAACCCGCGTGCACGAAATTCTGGACAAACACGGCGTGAAATACGATTTGGCATGGCATTTGTCGGGCAACCCGTTCCTTACTGAAGCCGGCGTGCTGACCCAAGCCGCGCAAAACGCCGTCCGCGACATCTGCGGCATTTCCGCCGAACTTTCCACCACCGGCGGCACATCGGATGGGCGGTTTATCAAAGCCGTCGCCCGCGAACTGATTGAGCTGGGCTTCGTCAATGCCACCATCCACCAGATTGACGAACACATCGAACTGGCCGACATCGACAAATTGTCCGCCATCTATGAACACATGATGACGCAGCTGCTCGCATAACCCAAAAGCAGCCTGCACTTTCCGTTTTCCCACCCTCACATGAAGGAGACCCCCATGAGCCAAGTAACCCTGCAAGGCCAACCCATCCGCATCGACGGCACCTTTCCCGCCGTCGGCCAAACCGCGCCCGATTTCGTGCTGGCCGCCAACGATTTGTCCGATAAAACACTGACCGACTTTGCCGGCAAACGCAAAGTGCTGAACATTTTCCCCAGCATCGACACCGGCGTTTGCGCCACTTCCGTGCGCCAATTCAACCAACGCGCGGCCGCATTGGACAACGCCGTGGTGCTGTGCATTGCCGCCGATTTGCCATTTGCCATGGCGCGCTTCTGCGGCGCGGAAGGCATTGACAACGTGGTCACGCTGTCGTCGTTCCGCAGCAGCTTTGCCCAAGATTACGGCGTTGCCATTGCCGACAGCCCCTTGCGCGGCCTGACCGCACGCTCTGTGCTGGTGCTGGACGAAAACAACCGCGTGATTTATGCGCAACTCGTTCCCGAAATCAAAAACGAACCGGATTACGATGCCGCATTGGCCGCATTGGCATAAATTTTCCGCATAAAAAAGCAGCCTGCACTTCGGTTAATGAAGGTGCAGGCTGCTTTTTCCGTTTAACCCTTTACCCGTAAAACACTCTTATAATCAATAGTATGTGCAACCGTCTCATTAAAGGACAAGGAAAGTGTACAGGCAACACATCAAACGGATCGATTCCGCGTAAAGTAAAGGCATCCCCTTTGGGATGTACGCGGCACAAAATGGCACATCATCCAATCATATACAAAGCAAGGCTGGCTAAAACGCAAAGCTCATATTCAGACAAACGCGCCCTTATCCAAAAATTTTTAATGTCTAAGGCTACACATTAAATGCAGTCTTATGTATAGTGAAATTGCCGGCCGCAAGAAGCTGGCATTCCAAACAACCCGCACTGCCGCGCTAACCTGCCGGAATTCGATGATCAAGGAATTTTTTATGAAACGGGACTTTTCAACTGTCAAACGCATCGTCATCAAAGTCGGCACAAGTTCGCTGATACAGCCCGACAAAACCATCAATCTGGAAAGGATAGACCAACTGGCTTTCGTCATTTCATCTTTATCAAACAGAGGTCTGGATGTCATTTTAGTCTCGTCGGGTGCCATGGGGTTCGGCTTGAACGTATTAGGATTGCCCGAGCGGCCTGCCGAAATTGCCCGCCAACAAGCCGTATCCAGCGTGGGGCAGGTTGCCATGATGAGCCTGTATGCCCAAATATTCGGTCATTACCAAGACAAAGTATCGCAAATTTTACTGACACGGGACGTAGTGGAATTTCCGGAAAGCCTGCACAACGTCAGCAACGCCTTTGAAAATCTTTTAGCCATGAAAATTATTCCCATCGTCAACGAAAACGATGCCGTCAGCGTTGATGAAATGGCGCATAACACCAAATTCGGCGACAACGACTGCCTGTCGGCCATCGTTGCGGGTATCGTCCATGCCGATTTATTGCTGATGTTGTCGGATGTGGACGGCCTGTTCGATAAAAATCCAGCCGAGCATGCCGATGCGAAACTCCGCAGCCGCGTAACACAAATCGATGACGCAACCATACGGGCTGCCGGCGGTTCAGGTAGCCGTTTTGGTACGGGCGGCATGGCCAGCAAAATCAAAAGCGCGCAAATCGTCTTCGATAATGCAGGCCAAATGGTACTGATGAACAGCCGCAACCCGCGCGATATCCTGCGCGTTTTGGCCGGCGAAGAAATAGGCACTTGGTTTTCAAAAGAAAAAACAACATAAAAAGGAAATAAGGTTGGTTTTAACGAATAAAGCGCAGCCGAATAAACCGCATTCCTACGCCTCAAAGGGCGCAGTTTCAACCACGAAGGAGATTTTTATGAACGAACAGACCCCACAACAATACATCGCCCGATTGGGCGAAAAGGCAAGACACGCGGCAAAAAGCCTGCCGCAACTGGGTTCGGCACAAAAAAGGCACATCCTGAAAACAGTGGCGGAACACTTGGTATCGCAAACAGACGCCATCTTGGCGGCCAACCGGCGCGATTTGGCCAACGCGCAGGAAAACGGCATCTCCGGCGTGATGACGGACAGATTGATGCTGGACGAAAAACGCATATGTTCCATGGCGCAGGGCATGGTGCAAGTAGCGGATTTGGCCGACCCCATCGGTCAGGTGCTACACGGCCACACCAATCCGGACGGCTTGGAAATCATCCAAAAACGCGTGCCACTGGGCGTGGTGGCGATGATTTTCGAAAGTCGTCCCAATGTTTCGACAGACGCGTTCAGCCTGGCCTTCAAAACCGGAAATGCCATCATCCTGCGCGGAGGCCGCGATGCGCTAAATACCAACATGGCATTGGTGCAAGCCATACGCACCGTATTGAGACAGGCCCGAATTGACGAAAACGCCGTCCAACTGGTGGAAAACACCGGCCGCGACATAGCCGAAGCACTCATGCAGGCTGCCGGATTGATTGACGTGCTGATACCGCGCGGCGGGGCAAAACTGATTCAGACGGTCAAAGAGAAAGCCAAAGTACCGATTATCGAAACAGGCGTGGGTAACGTGCATATTTACGTGGATGAAACAGCCGATCTCGATATGGCTGTGCGAATTGTGGTCAATGCCAAAACACAGCGCCCCAGCGTATGCAACGCGGCCGAAAGCTTGGTCGTGCACGACAAAATAGCCTCCCGTTTCCTACCTATGCTGGAACAGGCCATAGATAAAGTGCATACAGTGGAATTCCGTGCCGACGAACGCGCCCTCCCCTTGTTGAAGAATGCCGTACCCGCCAAACCGGAAGACTATTCGGCCGAATTTTTGGATTATATTTTGTCGGTTAAAACCGTAGATGGCGCACAGGAAGCCATCGATTGGATTAATGCCCATACCAGCCACCATTCCGAAGCTGTCATTACTCAGGATATTTCTTGCGCCCGCCGTTTTCAAGAGCAGGTGGATGCCGCCGTTGTCTATGTAAACGCATCCACCCGCTTTACCGACGGTTTCGTATTCGGATTGGGTGCAGAAATCGGCATTTCCACACAGAAAATGCACGCGCGCGGCCCCATGGGTTTGGAAGCATTAACCAGCACGAAATACTTCGTTTCGGGCAACGGGCAAATCCGCGAATAGCGAATAAAACGGATAGGAAACGCAATATGCCTCAGATTGTCTGAAAATGCAAAAGCAGCCTGCACTTCGGAAAATGAAGGTGCAGGCTTCTTTTTCTGCGTTTCGCCCATTCGAGAGGAAAAGCCGGATATTTCAATCAATTTTCAGGCAGCCTTTAACCTGCAATGAAATATAGTGGATTAAAATAAAAATGAGACAAGGCGAGCCGCAAGGCGTACAGGTAGCACGTCAAGGCGAGTCAACGCCGTATCATTGCGATTTTAATCCACTATATAAACGGATACACTTTTTCAACTAAAATACACGTTCATGTTGTCTGATTTTTCATTTGAAACGGGCAATTCCCGCCAGCATTTCAACAAAGGAATAAAACATGAAATACATCTCCCTGCTCGCTCTCGCCGCCTTATCGCTATCCGCCTGCGCGGAAAAACCGGCCGTTTATCCGTTTCGGGTTGTTCTTTTGCAGTCTGTGCCGCACACCGACACCGATATGCGGCGGGGTTCTTTTATACCTACTGAAATTAATCCAACCGATGGAATCCCTATGCCCTCCATAGCCTTTGAAGGCAATGGGAATTTCCCTTTGGAAAGCGAATGGGACGGAAACTTCAATCAGCATGACACCCTATCCCTAAACTCGTCTTCAGACAAAGTGCGCCTGAATCTGCATGTTGTCTATAAAGAAAAACCCTATATTCAAAGCTGCGATGTGGCGCTCACCGCCAATACCATGACCAGCATCAAAGTGGTGTTTGACGCCGCCGACAAACTGCGCTGCGAGACGGTTAAATAATATTCCGGCCATTTGAAAGAAAAGAGCTGTCTGAACTTTTTCAGGTAGCCTTTATTGGGCGCAGTAGCAAACACAGCTTAGACAATACCCAACATTTTCGGTTAACTCAACAGTTTTGCTGGGTTTGGCAACCCAAGCTACTCTTGCCAAACTTTCCCCCAGATACATAAACAGCCCGTACAATCGGGCTGTTTTTTCGTGTATTCAATCTGAG
>NZ_GL870929.1:28042-75325 GCF_000190695.1 Kingella denitrificans ATCC 33394 | reverse complement strand
TCTCAATCTGTTTGATGGTTTTCAGGTAGCCTGCAATGAGGTAGAGGCTGCCTGAAAAATGGCAGTACGTTTCTGTAGAAGCCGGAAGCTACCTATCCACCGCCCAAGGCCTGCGCCTGCTTCACTAAATACCGCCGCCCATCTTGCCTAGCTAGGCTTAAATATTGCGGCAGCAAAGGCGAGCCCATAGCGGCCAAGGCCTGCAACACGGCAATTTTCTGGTATTCATCCGCATCCCAGCCGGCAACGTCACGGTAGATGCCGCGCTGCCAAAAGTGTTCGGCATAGCGTTCGGTGTGCGGCGCATGCAGGCTGCCAGATACCATCAGGGCGCGGCGGCAAGTGTATTCGTCGGGGTCGTTGCAGAAAGATTCCGCCCATTGCCATGCAACGGCTTGGTTAGAGAGCCGCGGGAGCTGTACGGCCAGCTGCCAGCCCGCATCGTACACGGCTTTCTGCCGATAGGTTTCACACAGCCGCAGCAGTGCTGATTCGGGCAGCATTCCGGCGATGTATTCGCTTTCGTTGTCGCGTGCAGTGAGATAAAGCAGCTGCCGGGCCTGTTCGGGCTGCCATTCGTGTGCAGGGATTTGCTGCACAAAATCAAAACACGCCGCCCACACTTCAGGCATGGCGGCATAGTTACATTCCCATTCGCCACCAATGTCCTGCTCGGCTTGCTTACCGAACTCGGCGCTTTTCCAGGCAAGGAAATCGGTGTACACGCGATGTAGCTTTTCAATGACGGATGATTGGTTCATGGCAAATTCGCCTGGCTGTTTTTAGTTGCACAGAAGTTTACTGTATTTGTTTTCACTGCACGGAAGCTGCGCTTTCAGGTAGCCTGAAAGGGATGGGTTACCTGAAAACCGAAAACCGCGTGCGAGCATTCCGCATACACCCTACCCATGCGAGCTGCGCTTGCTTGATATTTGATTGGATCTGATCCGTACTTATAGCTACTACACCTGCTTCATTCAAGTCCATAATCAGGAATAGATAATTGAAATGGAGATAATATTAAAGACTCTCCGCTTTTAACATTTTTCACATGAAATAGTACGAGACCCATCGTCCAGCGTTTATCCGTTTGAATATCCGAACCATATTGCCCCTGTTCATTGATTGAAAAGTGAATTCCCTGTATCTTCAAACTGAATCAATCCATTTTCCAGAATACCTACAATAGCAAAAGGTGGTATCCACATTGCCTGTATAGCATAGGAATCAGTATCGAATAATCCAAAATGAAAATTATCTAATATTCCAATATTTTTTATTCTTTCTATAATAAATTTTTCATACTCTATATAATTTTCTATTACCTCATAAGGATTTCTCATAAAATCAAAACAATCAATAAACTCGTACGAGTAAGCAAAAAAATTCCTAATATCTTGTGGTTTATAAGGTAACTTCATTACATTTCTTCCTTGGAATATCAGTATGATTTCTCGGCAAGCCGTCGAAAATTTTCAGAAAATCGTGCTTTCCCTGCCTTAAATGAAAATAAGCAGTCGCAGATACTGTCGCTTCTGCCAATTCTCCCCCCAAAAGCAGCCTGCACCCTACTCCGCCAAATCCCTGCACAGCCGCACCGCTTCATCCAGCCGTTCCACGCCGAAGATTTCCAGGCCGGGGAATTCTTTTCTGCTGCGCGGCAGGTTGGCTTTGGGCACGATGGCGCGTTTGAAGCCGAGTTTTTCCGCTTCTTTCAGCCGCTCCTGCCCGCGTGCCACGGGGCGCACTTCGCCGCTCAGGCCGACTTCGCCGAAGGCCACCATTTTTTCGGGCAGCGGCTTGTTGCGGAAGCTGGACACCATCGCCAGAATCACCGCCAAATCCGCCGCCGGTTCGCTGATTTTCACGCCGCCCACCGCGTTGATGAACACGTCTTGGTCGAAGCAGGCAATGCCGGCGTGGCGGTTGAGCACTGCCAAGAGCATGGCGAGGCGGTTTTGTTCGAGGCCGACGGTAAGCCGCTTGGGCGTGAAGCCGTGCGCGTCGTCCACCAGCGCTTGGATTTCCACCAGCAGCGGGCGGCTGCCTTCCTGCGTGACCAGCACGCACGAACCGGCCACGTCGTCGCGGTAGCTGGCGAGAAAGATGGCGGAGGGGTTGGACACGCCTTTGAGGCCGTTTTCCAGCATGGCGAACACGCCCAGCTCGTTGGCCGCGCCGAAGCGGTTTTTGATGGCGCGTATCATGCGGTAATTGGAATGCTGGTCGCCTTCGAAATACAGCACGGTATCCACCATGTGTTCGAGCACGCGCGGGCCGGCAATCGCGCCGTCTTTGGTGACGTGGCCGACAAAAATCATGGCGATGCCCATCTGCTTGGCCATGCGGGTGAACTGGGCGGCGCACTCGCGCACCTGCGACACGGAGCCGGGCGCGGAGGTAATCTGGTCGGAATACATGGTTTGAATCGAGTCGATAACCACCACGGCGGGCTGGTGCTGCTTCAAAGCAGCCTGCACTGCTTCCAAACGGATTTCCGCCAGCAAATGCACGCCGTCCGCATCCAGCCCCAGCCGCTGCGCGCGCAGGGCGACCTGTTGCGCCGATTCCTCGCCCGACACATACAGCACTTTGCGTTTTTTCGCCATCAGGGCGACGGTTTGCAGCAGCAGCGTGGACTTGCCGATGCCCGGGTCGCCGCCCAACAAAATCACCGCGCCGTCCACCAGCCCGCCGCCGAGCACGCGATCGAGCTCGCCCATGCCGGTGGGTTCGCGCGGCACTTCGGCGGCGGTAACTTTGGAGAGTTCCTGCACTTGCGTGGTGTCCGCCGCCCACGATTGGAAACGGGCGTTTTTCGGCTCGGGCGCGGCGATGCCTTCCTGCAAGGTGTTCCACTCGCCGCAATGCGGGCATTTGCCCTGCCACTTGGGCACGGTGCCGCCGCATTCGGTGCAGGTGTAGAGGGTTTTGGGGGATTTGGCCATTTGGGGGTTCCTTTTATGTGGTGGGGTGCAGGCTGCTTTTGGGGGGTCAGGCTACCTGAAATAGCAGCCTGAACTTTTATTCAGCCGATAATATATGTTCACGCCGTTATTGCCATTCCACTGATTCGATGCGATTGTCCTGCTGCAAAATATCGTTGAGCGCGGCGGCAAGGCGTGCCGTTACGGCGCGGGTATCGTGTTTGAACAGCCACAGGCGGTGCACACAATCGGTGTGCGGTTCGATGAAACAGCGGAAGCGGTTTTCTCCGTCCGTCAAATTGGCGCAACCGAGCCACAGCGGGAAATCCGCATTGTCCACATCCACGCGCCAGCCCCAGTCTTCCGCGCGGCAACTCGTCACAGAAAAGCCGCGCCGTGCCAGCCCTTCCGCCAAATATCGGGCGAGCGCCTTGCCGTAAATTTCGGGCGCATTCGGCGTATCGCCCGATTCGCAGGAAAACGCAGCGCTGACAAACGAAACTTCGCGCGGAACGCCATCAATCTCATACAACGCGGCGTTGTGCAATGCCAGATAAGGCGGCGGCACGGCAAGCAGCCTGCACTTTTGCGGTGCGGAAAAATATAGGCACAACTCGGTCAGATAGCCGTCTGACAAAGCGTTCACGGCGGCAATTTCCGCAGGCATGCCCAATGCTTCCAGCATATCTGCACTACCGTTCACCCACTCGGCAAACGCCTGCAATCGGGCAATATCATCATCGGGAAGTGGCAATACGCGCAAGAGTTCTTCGTCCGCCCAATTCAAATAGCCCGTGCGCAAATATTCATACACATTCGGCAGTTTGTGCCAACCGCCCGCCCAATCGCCAGCTTCCGCCAAAGCGTCATGGATATCGCGCGGATGCGTCTTGCGGTAATCCAGCCAGAACAAGGCGGCGTATGTGTTTTCGGGCAGCAGCGCTTTGGCTGCTTCGGTATATAGCCAGCGTTCGAAATCGGCGACGGGCTGGCGACCGGCCAACACGGGCAGTAGCGGGGCAAACCATTCGGGGAGCTTGGACATTGCGCATCTTTCGTGATGGAGAAGTTGCAGGCTGCTTTTTCCGGCTTGCCGATTCATGTTCCCCAACCATAAAAAGCAGCCTGCACTTGGGATGGGTGTTGGGGGACGGGCGTTATTCGAAATCCGCCCAATCGGTTTTGGTGTTGGCCTGCACATTGCGCGTCAGGCGTTTGCCGATGAGTTCGTCGAAATGCTTGGGGGCGATGCCGAAGCCGGGGCGCACGCTGCGGATGCAGGTTTCGTCAATCGTGTCGCCCTTTTGCAGGTCTTTCACGAAATACAACGAACGGCGGAACTGTACATTGCCCTGCTCGCTGGATTTCAGGCCGTAATGGACGCGCCCCAGCGCCTGCCATGCGGTTTTGCTGTCGCGGCAGAGCGCTTGCAGGCCGTCGGGTTCGAGCGAGAAACTGTCGTCCGCGCCGCCGCCGTTGCGGTCGAGCGTGAAGTGTTTTTCTATCACGCATGCGCCCAGCACCACGCTGGCCACGGCGGTGGTGTTGTCGAGCGTGTGGTCGGACAGGCCCACCAGCGTGCCGAAGCGCGCCGCCATATCGGGCAGCGTGCGCAGGTTATAGTCGGCGGCGGGCGCGGGATAGCCGCTCACGCAATGCAGCACTACCAGTTCGCGGCAGCCTGCACTTTTCGCGGTTTCCACGGCTTCGGCAATTTCGTCCGCATCGGCCATGCCGGTGGAGATAATCATCGGTTTGCCGGTTTGGGCGACATAGCGTATCAGCGGCAAATCCACCATTTCGAACGAAGCGATTTTATACGCCGGCGCGTTCAGGCTTTCCAGCAAATCCACCGCGCTGAAATCAAACGGCGAGCTGAAAATGGTGATGCCCTGCTCGCGCGCGAAATCAAACAACGGCTTGTGCCAATCCCACGGCATATGCGCTTTCTGATACAGCTCGTGCAGCGACTGGCCGTCCCACAGCGTACCTCGAATCATGAATTCGGGGGCGCGGCTGTCCAGCGTTATCGTGTCGGCGGTGTAGGTTTGCAGCTTCACCGCGTCCGCGCCGCAGCGTTTTGCTTGCTCAATGATTTTAAAGGCGTTTTCAATGTTGCCGTTGTGGTTGGCCGACATTTCGGCAATGATATACGGCGCGTAATCCGTGCCAATCTTCCGGCCGTCAATGCTGATGTGTGCGTTCATAAATCCATCCGTATTGCAAAATATAGTGAATTAAAATAAAAATGAGACAAGGCGAGCCAACGCCGTATCATTGCGATTTTAATTCACTATAAACTGTTCGGGTTATGTGCAGGCTGCTTTTGCCGCGCCGCCCATGAAAAAAAAGCAGCCCCAAAGTGCAGGCTGCTTTTGATTGGGTTTACAGCACCGATTTCACCACGCCCACCACGTTGTCCACCGTGAAGCCGAATTCTTTAAACAGCAAATCGGCAGGGGCGGATTCGCCGAAGCGGTCCAGTCCCACCACCGCGCCGTTCAAGCCGACATATTTGTACCAACCGTCCGACACGCCTGCTTCAATGGCGACTTTCGGCAGGTGCTCGGGCAGCACTTGGGCTTTATATGCGGCATCTTGGCGGTCGAACACGTTGGTGGACGGCATGGAAACGACATTCACGTCCACGCCCTGCTCTGCCAATGCTTTTTGCGCGTTCAACGCCAGCTCCACTTCGGAACCGGTGGCAATGATGACGGCTTTCGCCCCGTCTTTCGCGCTGAGCACATAGCCGCCGCGTTTGATGTCGGCCAGCTGCGCTTCACTGCGCGCGATGAACGGCAGGTTTTGGCGGCTGAACACCAGGCAGCTCGGATGGTCTGCGGCTTTGGCGGCTTCTGCCCATGCCACCAGGCTTTCGGCGGTATCGCACGGCCGCCATACCGCCATGTTCGGAATCAGGCGCAGGGTGGCGGTTTGCTCGACCGGCTGGTGGGTCGGGCCGTCTTCGCCCAAGCCGATGGAATCGTGCGTGAACACGAAAATCGGGTTGATTTTCATCAGGGCGGCCATGCGCAGGGCGTTGCGCGCGTATTCGCTGAACATCAGGAACGTCGCGCCGAAGGGCTTGATGCCGCCGTGCAGCGCCATGCCGTTCATGATGGCGGCCATACCGAATTCGCGCACGCCGTAGTGCACATAATTGCCGCCCTGCCGCGCGCTGACGGACACGCTGCCCGGCCAGTCGGTCAAATTGGAAGGCGTTAAGTCCGCCGAGCCGCCCACCAGTTCGGGCAGCACTTTGGCCAAGATTTCAATGCTGTTTTGGCTGGCTTTGCGCGTGGCGATTTTTTCGGCTTTGGCGCAAACGTCTTTCAAAGCAGCCTGCACATGGACATCGAAGTGTTCAGGCAGCCTGCACTCGGTGCGGCGCAAGAATTCGGCGGCTTTTTCGGGGAATTTGGCCTGATATTGTGCAAACAGCGCGTTCCATTCGTTTTCCAAAGCCGCGCCTTTTGCTTTCGCGTCCCACTGGCTGTAAATTTCCTGCGGCACTTCAAACGGGGCGTAATGCCAGCCCAAATGCGCGCGCGTGGCGGCGATTTCGTCCGCGCCCAGCGGTGCGCCGTGCACTTTGTGGCTGCCTTCTTTGTTCGCCGCGCCTTTGCCGATTAAGGTTTTGCAGCAGATGATGGACGGTTTGGCCGTTTCGTTTTTCGCCGCTTCAATTGCCGCGCGGATTTGCGCCGCATCGTGCCCGTCCACATTCGGGACGACATGCCAGCCGTAGCTTTCGAAGCGTTGCGGGATATTTTCGCTGAACCAGCCGTCCACTTTGCCGTCGATGGAGATATTGTTGTCGTCATACAGCACAATCAGCTTGCCCAAGCCCAGCGTGCCCGCCAGCGAAGCCGCTTCGTGCGAAATGCCTTCCATCAGGCAGCCGTCGCCCAAGAACACATACGTGTGGTGGTCCACAATGTCCAAGCCGTCGCGGTTGAATTCTGCGGCCAGGATTTTCTCTGCCAAGGCCATGCCCACGGCATTGGCAATGCCCTGCCCCAGCGGGCCGGTGGTGGTTTCCACGCCGTCGGTATAGCCGTATTCGGGGTGGCCGGGCGTTTTGCTGTGCAGCTGGCGGAAGTTTTTCAAATCGTCCGCCGTTAGATTGTAGCCGCTCAAATGCAGCACGCTGTACAAGAGTGCGGAAGCATGGCCGTTGGACAACACAAAGCGGTCGCGGTTGGAGAATTTCGGGTTGTTCGGATTGTGCCGCAGAAATTCGCGCCACAATACGTCCGCCATATCCGCCATGCCCATCGGTGCGCCCGGATGCCCGGAATTGGCGGCCTGCACCATGTCCATTGAAAGAAAGCGGATTGCGTTGGCTGTTTGCGTTGCCATGTTGATTGTCCTTTGCTGATTGATACGGAAAACGATATGGAATTATGGCAGCTTTACGTTGGCTTTACAATGCAGCCGGCCATCATCCGCCCCATCTTTGCGCGGCAATGTGCAGGCTGCTTTTCCGTGCCGCAAAAAGCAGCCTGCACCCTGAAATCCGTTGCGTTATCGTGTATAATCCCGCCCATTCCCGCTAACTTCGTGAGTTCAAACCATGTCTGTGATTACCGCTTTGCGCGGCGCGTCCGCACTTTCGCTTTTCCGCATTCAAAAATTGGCGCAAAAAGCCGCCGCCTTGGGGCTGCCACAAGCCGAAATTGCCAGCGAATACTGGTATTTCGTCTCCTCTCCCGCACCTTTGGATGCGGCGCAAACCGAAAAATTGCAGGCTTTGCTCTCTGCCGTGCGTGTGGATACGCCGGCAGCAGAACAAAGCCTGTTTTTGATTACACCGCGCATCGGCACGATTTCGCCCTGGTCGTCCAAAGCCACCGACATCGCGCACAACTGCGGTCTGGACGGTGTGGAACGCATCGAACGCGGCATGGCGGTGTATGTTTCAGGCAGCCTGCACGATAAAGAACGCGCGCAATGGACTGCTTTGCTGCACGACCGCATGACCGAATCCGTGCTGCCCGATTTCCAATCCGCCAAACAACTGTTTGCCGCACACGAAGACCAATCGTTCAACACGGTGGACGTGCTGGGCGGCGGGCGTGCCGCGCTGGAAGCGGCAGACAAAAACATGGGGCTGGCCTTGTCGTCCGACGAGATAGACTATCTGGTCGAAAACTACCGCGCGCTGAACCGCAATCCGTCCGATGTGGAACTGATGATGTTCGCGCAGGCCAATTCGGAACACTGCCGCCACAAAATCTTCAATGCCGACTTTGTCTTAAACGGCGAAAAGCAGGAAAAATCACTGTTCCGCATGATTCGCGACACGCACGAGGCCAGCCCGGAAGGCACAGTGGTGGCGTATAAAGACAATTCCTCCGTGATTGAGGGCGCGGAAATCGAGCGGTTTTACCCGAACGCGGACCAAGGTCAGGCATACGGCTTCCACAAGGAAAATACGCACATCATCATGAAGGTGGAAACGCACAACCACCCCACTGCCATCGCCCCGTTTGCGGGCGCGGCCACCGGTGCGGGCGGCGAAATCCGCGACGAAGGCGCAACGGGACGCGGCTCGCGCCCGAAGGCTGGTTTGACGGGCTTCACCACGTCCAATCTGAATATTCCCGGTTTCAAACAGCCTTGGGAACAGGATTACGGCAAACCCGAACACATCGCATCGCCCTTGGACATCATGACCGACGGCCCGCTCGGCGGCGCGGCGTTCAACAACGAATTCGGCCGCCCGAACCTCTTGGGCTATTTCCGCACCTTTGAAGCGGAGAAAAACGGCACGGTTCACGGCTACCACAAACCGATTATGATTGCCGGCGGTTTGGGCAACATTCAGGCGGAACAAACCCATAAACACGAAATTCCCGAAGGCGCGCTGTTAATCCAGCTCGGCGGCAAAGGCATGCTCATCGGCTTGGGCGGCGGCGCGGCTTCATCGATGGACACGGGCAGCAACAGCGCGGATTTGGACTTCAACTCCGTGCAGCGCGGCAACCCCGAAATCGAACGGCGCGCGCAGGAAGTCATCGACCGCTGCTGGCAGCTCGGCCAAGGCAACCCGATTATCGCCATTCACGACGTGGGCGCGGGCGGCCTGTCCAACGCCTTCCCCGAACTGGTGAACGATGCGGGGCGCGGCGCAATATTCGAATTGCGCGCCGTGCCGCTGGAAGAACACGGCATGTCGCCGCTGCAAATCTGGTGCAACGAATCGCAAGAGCGTTATGTGCTGTCCATCCTGCCCGAAGATTTGGAAAAATTCCGCGCCATCTGCGAGCGCGAACGCTGCCCGTTTGCCGTGGTGGGCACGGCCACGGACGACGGCCGTTTGCAGGTGCGCGACGAACTGTTCGGCAACAGCCCCGTGGATTTGCCGCTGAACGTGCTGCTGGGCAAACCGCCCAAAACCACGCGCACCGACGAAACGCAAAAGCAGCCTGCACAAGCGTTTTCCGCCGCCCAATACGATTTGAAGGAAAGCGCGTACCGCGTATTGCGCCTGCCCGCCGTGGCCGCGAAGAACTTCCTGATTACCATCGGCGACCGCACCGTGGGCGGCATGACGCACCGCGACCAGATGGTGGGCGCGTGGCAGACCCCCGTAGCCGATTGCGCCGTAACGCTGATGGGCTTCAACACCCATCGCGGCGAAGCCATGAGCATGGGCGAAAAACCCGCGCTCGCCCTGTTTGACGCGCCCGCATCGGGCAGGATGTGCGTGGGCGAGGCATTGACCAACATCGCGGCAACCCATATCGGCGCATTGGGCAACATCAAATTGTCCGCCAACTGGATGGCAGCCTGCGGCGTGAAGGGCGAAGACGAGAAACTTTACCGCACCGTGGATGCCGTGTCGCAACTGTGCCAATCGCTTGGCGTGAGCATCCCCGTGGGCAAAGACAGCCTGTCGATGAAAACCGTGTGGCAGGAAAACGGCGTGCAGAAATCCGTTGTGTCGCCGCTCTCCCTGATTATTTCTGCCTTCGCCCCCGTGCACGACGTGCGCAAAACCGTTACACCCGACATCAAACCCGTGGCGGACAGCGTGCTGCTGCTGGTGGATTTGGGCTTCGGCAAAGCACGCATGGGCGGCTCTGCATTGAGCCAGGTGTGGAACGACTTGGGCGGCGAAAGCCCCGATATTGACGCGGACACGCTGAAAGTGTTCTACGACATCATGCAGCAGCTGGTGGCCGAAGACAAACTGTTGGCCTATCACGACCGTTCGGACGGCGGCCTGTTTACCACGCTGGCGGAAATGGCGTTTGCCGGCCGCACAGGGTTGAATATTGATTTGGAAGAAGATTTTGCTATGGAACGGCTGGTGAACAACCTGTCCGACCAAGACATCCTGTTCAACGAAGAGCTGGGCGCGGTCATCCAAATCCGCCATGAAGATTTGCATTATGTGCAGGCCTTGTTCGAGCAGCACGAATTTCCCGAAATCCTGTACCAAATCGGGCAGCCCGCCATCGGCAGCGGCGACCTCAAAATCGGCGACACCGTGTTTGCCTTGGCCGATTTGCAGGCTGCATGGCAGGAAACCAGCCACCAAATCCAACGCCTGCGCGACAACCCCGCCTGCGCCGACAGCGAATTTGCCCTGCTGGCGGACAACAGACGTAGCAAACTGTTTGCCGATTTAAGTTTTGATTTGAAAGAAGATATTGCCGCGCCCTATCTTTCAGGCAGCCTGCAACCCAAAATCGCCATCCTGCGCGAACAGGGCGTGAACGGCCACGTTGAAATGGCCGCCGCCTTCACCCGTGCCGGTTTCCAAGCCGTGGACGTGCACATGAGCGACCTGCTTTCGGGCCGCGCCGACCTTGCCGATTTCCAAATGCTGGCCGCCTGCGGCGGATTCAGCTACGGCGACGTGCTGGGCGCGGGCGAAGGCTGGGCGAAAACCATCCTGTTCAACGGCAGGCTGCGCGACCAGTTCGCCGAATTCTTCGCCCGCCCCGACACGCTGAGCTTGGGCGTGTGCAACGGCTGCCAGATGATGAGCAACCTCGCCGAAATCATCCCCGGCGTGGAAGGCTGGGCGAAATTCAAGCGCAACGAATCCGAACAGTTTGAAGCGCGGCTGAGCATGGTGCGCGTGCCGAAATCGCCCTCGCTGATTCTGGGCGAAATGGCCGGCAGCGCGTTGCCCGTCGTCGTCAGCCACGGCGAAGGCCGCGCCGATTTCGCCCACTTGGGGCAGCCTGAAAACCAAGCCCCAAGCAGCCTGCACATCGCCCTGCAATATACGGACGGCTTGGGCGAAGTAACGCAGCAATATCCTTTGAACCCGAACGGTTCGCCGCAGGGCATCGCCGGCATCACCACCGCCGACGGCCGCGTAACCATCATGATGCCGCACCCCGAGCGCGTGTACCGCACCGCGCAAATGAGCTGGTGTCCCGAAGAATGGAAAGCGTTCGAACTGGGCGGCTGGTATCGGCTGTTTGCCGCGGCGCGGAAGGTGTTGGGCTAAATCGCCCGATAGTGGAAACAAAAGAAAAAGCAGCCTGCACTTTGAAAAACGGAGTGCAGGCTGCTTTTTTGATATAGCGGATTAAAATCGCAATGCTACGACGTTGGCTCGCCGCCTTGTATCATTTTTCTTTTAATCCGCTATAGAACGATGCGGCTACGAAATTCGCGCAATATCGGGCGTATTCACACGCACATCGGCATTTTGCGCGCGGTGGCGCAGCGCGTGGTCCATCAGCACCAATGCCAGCATGGCTTCTGCAATCGGCGCGGCGCGCAGGCCCACACATGGGTCGTGCCTTCCGTGCGTGGCAATTTCTACCGCATTGCCGTCAATATCGATGGATTGGCGCGGCGTGGCAATGCTGCTGGTCGGCTTGATGGCGAAATTGGCGGTAATCGTTTGCCCGGTGGAAATGCCGCCCAAGATGCCGCCCGAATGGTTGGATTTGAATCCCTGCGGCGTGAGTTCGTCGCCGTGCAGGCTGCCCCGTTGCGCCACCACATCGAAACCGTCGCCGATTTCCACGCCTTTCACAGCGTTGATGGACATCAGCGCGTAGGCAATTTCCGCATCCAAGCGGTCGAACACCGGCTCGCCCAGCCCGACCGGCACGTTCCGCGCTTCAATCCGCAGCTTCGCGCCCACGCTGTCCAACGATTTACGCACGCTGTCCATATAGCGTTCCAACTCGGCAATTTGCGACTGGTTAGCAGCAAAAAACGGATTTTGGCCGATAAACTCTTCGCCTTCAAACGCGATTTCGTGTTCGCCCACCTGTGTGACCCAACACACGATTTCCGTACCAAAATGGGCCTGCAGCCATTTTTTGGCCACTGCACCGGCCGCCACGCGCGCAGCGGTTTCCCGTGCCGAACTGCGCCCGCCGCCACGATAATCGCGCGTGCCGAATTTGTGCCAATAAGTATAGTCGGCATGGCCGGGGCGGAATTGGCGCGCGATATCGCCGTAGTCTTTACTGCGCTGGTCGGTGTTACGAATCAGCAGCGCAATTGGGGTGCCGGTGGTTTTCCCCTCGAACACGCCCGACAAAATTTCCACCTCGTCCGCCTCGCGCCGCTGGGTAACATGGCGGCTGGTGCCGGGTTTGCGGCGGTCCAAATCGGCCTGAATATCGGCAACCGCCAGCGGCAATCCGGGCGGACAGCCGTCGATAATGCAGCCCAGCCCTTCGCCGTGGCTTTCGCCGAATGTGGTTACGGTGAATACTTGTCCGATGGTGTTGCCTGCCATAATGTGTTTCCGTTCGTCATGGGTTGGTCGGATAAAGGTGCAGGCTGCTTTTTGCCGTTTTTCCGATGGCTCAAAAGCAGCCTGCACTTGTTTTGCGCAGCGTTAAGATTCCGCCTGGTCGCGCAATTCGCGGCGCAGGATTTTGCCGACGTTGGATTTCGGCAATTCATCGCGGAACTCGATATCGCGCGGGATTTTATAGCCCGTCAGTTGCGTGCGGCAATATTCAATCAACTCGTCGCTGGTCAGGCTGGCATCTTTTTTCACCACAAACAGCTTCAATGCCTCGCCCGTTTTGTCGCTTTTCACGCCCACGCACGCCACTTCCTGCACTTTCGCATGGCTGGCCACCACGTCTTCGATTTCGTTCGGATACACGTTAAAGCCGGACACGACAATCAAATCTTTCTTGCGATCAACGATTTTCAGCCAGCCGCGTTCGTCCATCACGGCAATATCGCCCGTTTCCAGCCAACCGTCTTGGTCGATGACTTTGGCGGTTTCATCGGGACGGTTCCAATAACCACGCATCACCTGCGGCCCGCGAATCCACAATTCGCCCGATTCGCCCACAGCCACTTCCCCGCCGCGCCCGTCGCGCAACTGAACTTCCGTATTGGGCAGTGGCAAGCCGATACCGCCCGAATAATCTTTCACATTCAACGGATTAACGCATACGCCCGGGCTGGCTTCGGTCAAACCGTACGCATCCACCACAGGGATGCCGACCGTTTTAAACCATTCTTCCGCCACTGCCTGTTGCGTGGCCATGCCGCCGCCCAACGACAGCTTCCAAGTCGAAAAATCGACTTGGTGAAACGCGGGTTTGTTGAGCAGCCCACGGAACAAGGTATTCAAACCGATGAACACGCTGACGGGGTGCTTTTTCAATTCTTCGATAAAGCCGTCCAAATCGCGCGGATTGGTAATCAGAATGCTTTTTGCGCCCGCCTGGAAAAACAGCAGCAGATTTACCGTGAGCGCAAAAATATGATACATGGGCAATGCCGCAATCACGGTTTCCTGCCCCGGCGTCAATTTATGCTTAATCCACTCGCCGCCCTGCAACATATTGGCGCAAATATTGCCGTGTGTCAGCATGGCGCCTTTGGCAACGCCCGTGGTACCGCCGGTGTATTGCAGGAAGGCCAAATCTTCCCGTGTTAAATCCACCGGTGTAAACGGCTGCTTCGCACCCTGCGCCAGAACCTGCTTGAAAGGAATCGCATTGGCAATATGATAACCGGGTACCATTTTTTTGATATGGCGCAGCACAAAATTCATGATGCCGCCTTTAATCGTGCCGAACATGTCGCCCATTTTGGCAATAATGACGTTTTTCACTTGTGTGCGCGGCAATACCAATTCCAGCGTATTGGCAAAATTTTCCAATACGATGATGGTGCCGGCCCCACTGTCATTCAGCTGGTGTTCCAATTCGCGCGGCGTGTACAAAGGATTGGTATTCACCACCACCAATCCCGCTTTCAGAATGCCGAACACGGCGATTGGATATTGCAGGATATTCGGCATCATGATGGCCACACGTTCGCCGCGCGGGAGCTTCAGCACATTTTGCAGATATGATGCAACTTGGTCGGATAACTGCCCCACTTCCTGATAACTCAGTGATTTGCCCATGTTATAAAAAGCTTCTTGCCGGGCAAACTGCTGCACTCCGTAATTCACCACATCCACCACGGAACGGTAACGTGTAACGTCAATTTCGGGTTGCACGCCTTCTTCATAACTCGACAACCAAATTTTCTGCATACTGGTATCCTATATCAAAATCATCATTTTTAATGCCCACAGATTATAGCGTAAAGCGGTGCAGGCTGCTTTAAATAAAAAACTGAACTCCACATTGCCTGTGAAATTCAGTTTTATCATATCACTATCCGTTAAAACGCTTCGCAGTTGCCAAATGCCGGCTGACTCGTATAATCCGCCGTGGCACTCATGACCGTTTTCGGGCAACGCCATGCTTTATTGGTGCTGTCAATAAACACGCCAAATTTATAACCGCTGCTGGCTGTAGGATACGCTTGCATAACCACATTTACCTGATTGCCATTAATTACTTTGGCTGAACGGGAGAATGTATATTTTCCCGTTAATTTAGGGTCGATTTTACCCAATTCGCCCTGCAAAAACGTACCATATTTTGTTTCCAATGCAGCACCTGCGCCACGTGCATATTCGCCCGGCGCTGTCATTTTCTGCGTTTCCAGTTTTTGGCGGATATCGACCAATTTTTGTTTTGCTTCTGCCAAATTGGTTTTTTCTACATGGGAGCGATAAGCGGGCAGTGCGATTGCAGCCAAAATACCAACAATCACAATAACGATCATCAACTCTACTAAAGTAAAGCCATATGAGTACTTTTTCATATTTGCCCTTATCAATTATTGAATCAATTCAACATAGCTTTGCAACGTTACCACTGTATCGTCATTATTACCGCGCGCTCTAGATGTGATACGGAAATTATCTATCTGTTGCGCTTTCACATTATCCATACGCGAGCCCAAATACTCAACGATATAGTATGTTTTCCCATCATTGCTCTTCTTACATCTGGCACTGGCATCGCAACCCGCATCCAAAACTGTTTTACCAACACAAGATGATGCTTGCTGACTGGTATTGGCCGCACAACGTTCCCATGCAGGGATATCAGGTGCAGCAGCGGTATCAAATTTGAAGGGTTCATTAGACTGGGTACTGGAATAACTGTCTTTGGCAGGTAGACACCAACCATTTTTGCAGTCTGCCGTAAATGTTGTAACTGTAGGTTTCGCATCAAACGCCGCCTTAATCGCAAACTCACCTTCACGCAATCCATTTTCCGCCAAAGAAAGCGCAAATTTCCTATCCGCTTCATTAGTACTGCTGCGCATCTCTGTCAATGAAGATTGGCTGGTCATAATGACAATAAATGCAATCACCAGCATCAAAATCATAACAAAGAATAACGAAAAACCTTTTTGTACATTTTTAAAAATCATTTTATTTCCCTTGTTTATAGTACAGGCAACACAGTTCCGCATGTATTACCACCACGCACAGATGCATTAATAAAATAATCTGTTTCCGACTGGTTGGCTTTATCTGCAGATGTATTATAGGTCAAATGCAAACGCACAATTGCAGGTAACGTTTTGCTACTTAATGTGTTTGTAAATGTGTATTTTTCTTGGTTCATCCTACTTACATTAGTCGCTGTCAAATTGGTGCAATCCGTAATATATCCATAGGAAATGGACATACCCGACACACCTTCCGCCAACAATTGGGGCCCTTGCCATTTACCCTGGCCATTCAAATCAAAGCGCAGTAAAGCAGGGCTATCGGTTGCCGATAATTTACCCAATACATACATGGAAGCATAGAAACGGCTAACGGTAATTTCGCCACGCGAGTCTTTAGAATCTGTCGTAATCGCTGAAAGTGCATTATTCGTATCAATAGAAACATCAACTGTTTTAAACCCACTATCAACACCTGTTACTTTAGCCAACCGACCCTCTGTGCAACTGCTCAATACAAGGTATCCTTTGTCGGATAATGTTAAATTTAAATCAGGGTCATTACTTGCATCATTAATGGACAATTTATTTGGCTGTGCATCTGTGATTTCTTTATTAACACCTGTTGCACCACGTCCATAAACAAAAACTAACGCATTACTCTCAGCTGTAAATCCCCCAGATACGAGCCTTTGACCAGTCAATAAAGTCGTTACATTAGCCTGTGATAGCTGCCGAACACCCAAACCATCATTTTCAGTATTATTAATTTTCAAACCAATAGATGTAAGGCCTGAAGTGAGCACTGGAAAATCTCTCCCTGAAGCCATATTAAAGCAACCGAATGTCCCGGCGTTACGCGCATCACGTGTCAGCATTGAAGCAGCATTACGTAAATTTTGTTGTATTTCCAATTTGCGCTGTGCAGCATCATTCACTTTTCTTGTCATAAAATAAGTACCACCTGCTGCGGAAATAACAATAATTGCCAAGGCACTTGCAACAAGAAATTCAATCAGGGTGAAACCCTTTGGTTTTGCAATCCATCTACGGTTCATTTTATTCTTCCAATTCATGTTCATCGACCAACTTCAAGCATATAGGAGTATGCCGTCGTATTGTTATCGTTGCTTGAATCATTTTTGCCATTGCCCATACGCCAAACAACTTTAATAACGTGCGTATCAGTATCGTTGTTTGCAGGAGCACACTTATCATCAAAGTGACCATTATCATAGGTTGCTGCTTCTGGCTTGGCTTTATCTCGACAAATCGTATAACCCAAAGTATTCACATTGGTTAATTGTGTCTTCAACACATATTCAAATTCAGCAATATGCTGATCAGCCACCTGTTTTTTCGTCAATCCGGTGCCTGATAACCCATTTTGCACTTTGGTCTTTTGCGAATCATCACCAACCGTCATTACACTGGTAGATCCGCTGTAATAAGCAGTATAAGTGCGACCATATGAACTTCCTACTTTTTCCAAACTGGAATTTGCCTGCATGCCTTCCGCCAAAGCCTCGGCAGCCTGCGAAACAATACTTCTGTTCTCCGCCTCGCTAAGGCTGGCCACAGAGCGCAGTTGCGCAGCCATTAACGCCAACACACCAAAAGTAAGCAGCAACACCGAAACCATTACTTCCAATATTGTTGCACCATGTGCAATGGATTGAAATAACATTTTTCCTGTTTTCATGAACGTATCATCCTAACTATTCTGAATTTTTATTATTTTTACGAATCACAAACTGTTTTCATGATTGCACTAAAGCCATCTGCCGCATTAGATGTGCTGCCTGTTTGGCAAATCGCAGCAGCCCCACTGGGTGCAACAACCGTATTGCGTGCCGCAAGATTTGTTCTTTGCACATCTTTAATCCGAATACGCAAAAACGACTGCGCCACTTCTACATTATTAACTAAATCAGTTTGAGTCGTTCTGGCTACTTTTTTGCTACCGTACATACCATTCGCAAAAAACACATATTCCACAATAGAATCTGTTGTGCAGCTCGTGCCGTCAACTTTACATTTATTGACTTCCACCGTCATCTTTTCCGGGTTGTCATTTCCATTAATGCTGACAGAACGCAACATTACATCCGTGCCGTCATCATACATGCCGTTTTTATTATTATCGGCATAGGCCATCATTCCGCTGCTAACACTGCTTGGAGAACAAACACCCGAAGGGCGGCCATCCGTCCGCACTTTAACCCCACATACCACAACAGGCACACCCAAACGAACCGCCTCGCCTTTCGCAAAACGGAATAGGTTAGCCACCTGACCTGCCCGGTTGGTCAATCGGGTATTGGCGATAAAATTACTCATACTGGGAAATGCGATTGCCGCCATAATGCCCATCACAGCAAGCGTCACCATCAACTCGACCAGAGTAAATCCTTTTGTGGGATTAGTATATTTCTTCATAAAAGCATATCCATAATTTAAAATATTATTCCGATGTGTTTGCATATTCAGGCACATAGGCAGCCGTTTCGAAGCGTGTGAACTGCCCCAAGAATGTTAGGTAAACTGTACCTGTCGGTCCGTTACGGTGCTTACCGATAATACATTCGGCCAAGCCTTTCAGCTCACTCTTTTCTTTATTGTAATATTCATCGCGGTACATAAACATAATCAAATCGGCATCTTGCTCAATTGCACCCGATTCGCGCAAATCCGACATCATCGGGCGCTTATTTGGGCGGCTTTCCACCGACCGCGACAGTTGCGACAATGCGATTACCGGTACCTGCAATTCTTTTGCCAAAGATTTCAATGAGCGTGAAATTTCGCCCAATTCTTCAACACGGTTACTGTTGCGCTTCCCTGAACCGGACATCATTTGCAGATAGTCAATCACGATTGCGCCCAACTTTCCGCCCTGCTGCTTGGCCAACCGCCTTGCACGGGCGCGAACCTCCAACGCCGTCAGCGCAGATGTTTCGTCAATAAAGATAGGCGCCGCATTCAAATGCGTTACCGCTTCATTCAGCCTTGCCCATTCTTCCCGATTCAACTGACCATTTCGCAGCAAGGATTGTTCCACGCGGCCAACCGAACTCAACATCCGCAAGGTCAGCTGCGAAGCGCCCATCTCCATCGAAAAAATCGCCACAGGGAGTTGTTCATATAACGCGATATTTTCTGCAATATTGATGGCAAATGCTGTTTTACCCATAGACGGACGACCTGCCACAATCACCAAATCGCCAGGTTGCAATCCCGAAGTTTTCTTATCCAAATCGACAAAACCGGTTGCCGTTCCTGTGATTTCGCTGGTGCTGCCTTGCTGGTACAGCATATCGATTTTGGCGATATTTTCTGCCAACAATTCGGGCATTTCCAAAAAATTCTGTTTCGACTTCTCGGTACTTTCGGCAATTTGGAAAACGCTGTTTTCAGCAATATCCAGCAATTCCTCTGCCGTTTTCCCTTGTGGATTGTAGGCATTTCTAGCAATTTCTGTTCCAACTTCTGCCAGCTGACGGATAATCGCCCGCTCGTGCACAATCTCGGCATATCGTTTGATATTGGCGGCAGAAGGGATGTTTTGTGCCAATGTATAGAGATAATCGAAGCCGCCCACTTCTTCCAGCGTGTTGTTGCTCAGCAAAACGTCTTGCACCGTTAAAATATCCACGGCTCGAGAAGCGCTGGCCAACGTATGAATGGCATGGAAAATCAGCCGGTGTTCGTGCCGATAAAAGTCATTCTCGGCCAATATGTCTTCTATTTTTTCCCACGCTTCGCCGTCAATCAGCAAGCCGCCCAGCACCGACTGTTCCGCTTCGACAGAATGCGGCGGAACGGTTAATTGGCGTACTTCCATATCCTCCATCGCGGGCGTTTGCAGATGTTCCATTTAAATAGTCCTTTTGACGAAAACTAACATTTTACGGCACTTTGTAAAAGTGCAGGCTGCTTTTATCATTGGGCAAAAAGCAGCCTGCACTTTTATCATCGTTTCATGTGACAACCGACAATATTATCGCTGATTCCAACGCGCTTGACATTCGCGGATAACCTGCTTGGCTTCTTCCGCATCGCCCCAGTGCTCCACTTTGGTCGCGCCGGGCTTTTTCAAGTCTTTGTAATGATTGAAATGGAATTCGATTTGTTTGACCAGCTGCGCCGGCAAATCAGCCAATGTTTTGATTTCATTGCCCGCATCGCGATCGTCCGCAGGCACCACCACCACTTTGTCGTCCACTTCCCCGTCATCGACAAACTTCATAATGCCGATAACGCGCGCCTGCATATAAATGCCGGTCGGCAACGGATTTTTTGTAATAATCAAAGCATCCAATTCATCGCCGTCCTCGTCCAATGTTTGCGGAATGAAGCCGTAATTGGTAGGTTTGGCGAAAATTTGCGGCTCAACGCGGTCCAGTTTCATCACCGCCAGTTTTCTGTCCCATTCGATTTTATGCGTGCTGCCTTCTGGAATTTCCACCACCACGTTGATAATGCCCGCATCCACATCGCCCGCATCCAAAATTTGATTAAAATCTGCCATTTTGATTCCTAATATTGAGTTAATCCAACAAAATAAGCAAAGCAGCCAAGCATCCATGCCTCGGCAGCCGTTGCAAAGGCGGTATTATAACGAAAATCGTTTTTTGCCGCGAACAATAAATGAACACAAAATGACCAAAATCGATGCATTTTTGGCATTTTGTCTTTTTGCGCCATTAACAAAAATTTGCGGACAATAATCGTTTGTATTATTATTGCGCCCCATGAAAAATCATAATCTTTTAAAACCCTCTGTCATCATTGTGGTGAGTTTGCTGCACGCGGGGCTGTTGGCGCTGGCGTGGAAAAGCAAAGAGCCGCCCGAGCCCGTTACGGTGGACGAATTGACCTTTGTCGATTTGGGAACGCCCGAAGGTGACGACAAACCGCTTGCAGACGGAGCTCCGGCACCTCTGGAAAACGGCGGTGCGGCACAGCCTGCCCAAGAGCAGCCTGCACCTCCTCCGCCCCCGCCGCAAGCACCTGAAAAACCCAAACCCGTGCAGGAAAAACCCGCCAATACGCCGCCACCCAAAGTGAACGCGGTTGTGCGGAACGATTTGCCTGCCGATGTGGTGCAGCCGACCAAACCGGTGGTTGAGAAACCGCCGACACCCGCACCGAAACCGGTCGAACCGACACCGAAACCGCCGGCACCAACGCCGACCCCACCCGCGCCCAAACCGGCGGAGACGCCGCTGAAACCGAGCACAACGGCCAGCAATAACACCAGCGGCACACCGGGCAATTCGAAAAGTCCGGGCGGTTCGCCTGATGCGGTACATCGTCAGGACGGCGGCAATGGTGGAGGCGGCTCCAATCCGAACAGCCAGCGTCCGGGCAACAATGCAGGCAGCCGCGACGGAGACGGTAACGGCAAACACGGCAACAGCGACAAACCGGCGGCCGACCCCAATGCCATTGTGAACGGCGGTTACGTCAAACTGCCAACCGTGGCTTACCCCCGCGCATCACAAGATGAAGGCGAAGAAGGTACTGTAAAACTTTCCGTACTTGTGGAAGCCAACGGTTCGGTGTCCGAGGTGAAAGTAACCCAATCCACCGGCCATCAACGGTTGGATGCCGCCGCCGTCCGCACTGCACGCAGTGCAGGCTACCGTCCCAAATCGGTTAACGGCACGCCCGTCCGCACCCGTTTCAACACGTCTTACACGTTCTCACTTGAATAACGTGCAGGCTGCTTTTCGAACTGTTTTTTAATTTTTATCCCTGAAAGAGAGTATTCATGAATTTAGGTTTAGTATTCCAACAAGGCGATCCCGTCCTTATCGGCGTGTTCCTGTTTCTGATTTCCATGAGCATCTGCACATGGTGCGTGATTGTGCTACGCAGCATCCGCCACGTTGCCGCCAAAAAAGCCAATGCCGCCGCCAGCGAAGCCATCTGGTCGTCCAAAACGCTGGCAGGTGCAGAAAAAGCGGCCAAACAAACGCCTTCGCCCATCAGCGAGCTGACGTTGGACGCTTTGACAGCGCAACGCCGTTTCCGCGACGGCAGCCTGCAACAGCTTTCCGGCAGCCTGCCAGAACCTGAATTTCTGGAGCGCGAAGTGCGCCACAGCGCCAGCAAAATTATGAGCCGTTTCGAAGGCGGCATGACGGCTTTGGCCACCATCGGTTCGACCGCGCCGTTTATCGGCCTGTTGGGTACCGTTTGGGGGATTTACCACGCCTTAATCAACATTAGCAAAAGCGGCCAAATGAGCATTGCCGAAGTGTCCGGACCGATTGGCGAGGCGCTGGTGGCCACCGCCGTGGGTCTGTTTGTGGCGATTCCCGCCGTGCTGGCTTACAACTGTTTCAGCCGCGGCAACAAAAACCTGTCGCGCACACTGCACAATTATGCCCACGACCTGCACGTCCAACTGATTAACCACAAGGAGTAAGCCATGGCTTTCGGCTCAATGAACGACCATGACGAAGATGCGCCCATGAGCGACATCAACGTAACGCCTTTGGTGGACGTGATGTTGGTGCTGCTCATCGTCTTCATGATTACCATGCCGGTGATGACGCACTCCATTCCGATGAACTTGCCCGTGGCCAGCAGCAAAACCAACGACAACCAAAACAAAATGGACATCAACCCGCTGGAAATTGCCGTGGATGCTTCGGGTAATTACGCCATCGGCGCGGATTCGGCACAGAAAGTGGATTTGGAAGCCGTGAAACAGCGCTTCCAAGAAATCGCCAAAACCAATCCGGACACCATCATTGCGATTGACGCGGACAAAGACACCGCATACGACAACGTGGTAAAAGTGTTGGAAGCGGCCAAAGAAGCTGGCTTGGCCAAAGTCGCCTTCCGCTTTCAAGCAGCCAAAGCGCCGGCCAAATAAAGTGCAGGCTGCTTTTTGAACACAAAAACCGTACCGCCATCAAAACCGATGTGGTACGGTTTTTGTTTTAACCGACAAAAGCAGCCTGCACCACGGCAAGGCTATACGGCAATTAACTGATTGGTTTAGCAATACAAATTAAAATGCAGGCTGCTTTCAAATCCCCCAAAAAGCAGCCTGCACATGAACCACCATTTATTTCAAAAAACCCGCCTGCAACGTCTGCATGCTCGCATCAATCACCTTGCGCGCAGTTTCCGACAATGCAAACCGCGACGTATCGTTCGACCACATCTTCATCAAACCGACCAAATTGCTCTCCAGATAAATCGCCGCCAACTCAATATCCGCATGTTCCGGCAGCCTGCCCTGCGCCTGGCTCAACTGCAACGCGCGGGTAATCTGCCGGCGGCACACCGAATGATAATGCCCAGCCAATTCGGTCAGCGTTTGGTTGCTTTCCGTCTGCTCGCATTTCAGAAACATGACCTGGCAAAATTTCCGCTGCTGCTCATTTTCTTCCAGCAGGCGGAACAAATCGAACAGGCTCTGGCGCAAATGCTCCCACACATCGGCGGCATTGTTCAGCGCGCCGTCGTCCAGTTTTTCCATAAACACCGAATAATGCTGCTCGAACAACGATTCAAACAAGGCCTCTTTATTGGAAAAATGCCAATACAGCGCACCGCGCGTCACCCCCGCCTGCTGCGCAATTTCCTGCAATGTGGCGCGGGTAACGCCCATGCGCCAGAAAATTTCCAAAGCGGCATTCAGCAAGTGCTGGCGTGTTTTTTGTGCTTCCTGTTTGGTTTTTCTCATAAACGGCCTTTTGTTCTTGATAGCATTGATATATTGACAATAAAATGCGCAAATATAATGGAAATAGGTTAACAACATTCATCAATGTATGTATAATACCGCATTTTCCATTATTTTCAATAGTCGGCCGCTTTCTTTACAAAAGCAGCCTGCACCCCGTCAAAGGAAGATTTATTATATGGCAACACCGAAACCCTGGCGTTACGCAGCCTTGGCAGCCGCCACATTGCTCGCCTTAACTGCTTGCAACAAATCAGAAAATTCAGAAGAAGCGCAAAAAGCCGCCGCTGCCGCAAAAGCCGCGCATGTTCCGTCCGTGAACGTGGTGACCGTGAAGCCCGAAAACGTCCTGATTGAAACCGAACTGCCCGGCCGCTTGGAAGCCATACGCTCCGCCGTGATTGTGCCGCAAGTGAGCGGCATCGTCACACGCCGCCTGTTTGAAGAAGGCACCTTTGTCCGCCAAGGACAGCCATTGTACCAACTGGACGATGCGGCCTACCGCGCCACGCTGGAAAACGCACGCGCAAGCCTGTTGAGCGCGCAAGCCTCCGCCGCCAAAGCCAATGCCGATTTGGCACGCTACCAGCCTTTGGTTGCCGCCGATGCCATCAGCAAACAAGAATATGACGCGGCCGTGCTGGCTAAACGTTCGGCAGAAGCCTCGATTAAAGCAGCGCAAGCCGCCATCCGCTCCGCACAGGTCAATGTGAACCACGCCAATATCACCGCGCCCATCAGCGGCATTATCGGCCAGTCTTTGGTGACCGAAGGCGCGTTGGTCAGCGCAGGCAGCACGCAAATGGCCACCATCCGCCAAACCGACGTGCTGTATGTGAATATCCAGCAATCGTCCACCGATTTGCTGCGCCTGCGCCAACAACTGCTTGCCGGCGACCGCGTGCGTAACGACGGTGTGGAAGTGAGCATCCTTTTGGAAGACGGCAGCGAATACGAACACAAAGGCCGCCTGCTGTTTATCGACAGCTCGGTGGAAGAAAGCACCGGCCAAGTCATGGTGCGCGCCGCCGTGCCCAACCCCGACCAGGCGTTGATGAGCGGCATGTTCGTGCGCGTGAAACTGCCGCTGGCCGGCGTTTTGAATGCGTTCCTCGTGCCGCAGCAAGCCGTAACACGCGGCGAAAAAGACACCGTGATGGTGGTGACGCCCGAAGGCAAAATGGAGCCGCGCCCTGTGAAAGTGGTGGGCCAAAAAGGTACAAACTGGATTATCACCGAAGGCTTGAAAGCGGGCGACAAAGTAATTGTGGAAGGCACGATGCTGGCCGCCATGTCCGGCGCGCAAAAAGTGCAGCCGAAAGAATGGACACCGCCGCAAACGCAAAAACCGGCCGCCGCAGCTTCCGCACCAGCGCAGGCTGCCGCCACTTCCGAAGTGCAGGCTGCTTCTGCAACACCTGCCGCACCGAAAGTGCAGGCTGCTTCTTCCGCATCCGCCGCTTCCGCAGAAAAATAACGGAGACCACGGCACATGGCTAAATTCTTTATCGACCGGCCCATTTTCGCATTGGTCATCTCCATCTTCATCATGATTGCGGGTGTGATGGGGATTCGCAAACTCCCCATTTCGCAATATCCGTCCGTGGCCGCGCCCACCATCACGCTGACCGCCGCTTATCCCGGCGCTTCGGCACAAGTGATGGAAGACAGCGTGCTGGCCGTTATCGAGCGCAATATGTACGGCGTGGAAGGCTTGGATTACATGAGCACTTCCGCCTCTTCCAACGGTTCGGGCAGCGTAACGCTGACCTTCACGCCCGATACCGACGAAGATTTGGCGCAAATGAACGTACAGAACAAATTGTCGGAAGTGACCGCGCAGCTGCCCTCCGTGGTGCAGACCAACGGTATTACCGTGTCCAAAGCGCGCTCCAACTTCCTGATGATTGTGTTTTTGGATTCCGACACCAAATCCGCCGAAGAGCTGAAAGACTATGCGCAACGCAACATCGTTCCCGAATTGCAGCGAGTGGACGGTGTGGGCAACGTTCGCCTGTTCGGTTCGCAACGCGCCATGCGTATTTGGGTGGACCCCGTCAAACTGAAAAACTACAACCTGTCGTTCAGCGATATCAGCACCGCCATCCGGGCGCAAAACGCGCAACTGTCGGTGGGCGCACTCGGCAACACGCCCAATGTGAAAGGCCAGCAAATCACCGCCACCGTATCGGCGGAAGGCCAGCTGAAAACCCCCGAAGAATTCGGCAACATCTTCCTGAAACAAAACACCAACGGTGCCAATGTTTACCTGAAAGACGTGGCGGAAATCAAACTGGGCAGCCAAGACTATAGTTCTTCGTCGTTCCTGAACGGCAAAGAAGCCGCCGGTATGGCCGTGTCGCTGTCCAATACCGGTAACGCACTGCAGGCTGCTTCCGATGTTAAAGCCAAAATGGCGGAATTGCAGAAATACTTCCCCGCAGGCGTTACATGGTCATCGCCTTACGACACTTCAACCTTCGTGGACCTGTCGATTAAGAAAGTAATCAGCACGCTGGGCGAAGCCATTGTGTTGGTATTCATCGTGATGTTCCTGTTCCTGCAGAATTTCCGCTACACGCTGATTCCGACCATCGTCGTCCCCGTTTCGTTGTTGGGCGCGTTCGCCGCCATTTCGTATTTGGGCATGTCGATTAACGTAATGACCATGTTCGCCATGGTGCTGGTTATCGGTATTGTGGTGGACGATGCGATTGTGGTGGTGGAAGCCGTGGAACGCATCATGGCGGAAGAAGGCCTGCCGCCCAAAGCCGCCACGCGCAAAGCCATGAGCCAAATTTCCGGCGCCATTGTCGGCATTACCGCCGTTTTGATTTCCGTATTTGTGCCGTTGTCAATGTTGAGCGGCGCATCGGGTAATATTTACCGCCAGTTCTCGCTCACCATGGTGTTTGCCATCGGATTCTCGGCATTCTTGGCCTTAACGCTCACCCCAGCGTTGTGTGCCACCATGCTGAAACCGATTCCCAAAGGGCACAACCACACCAAGGGCGGCTTCTTCGGCTGGTTTAACCGCACATTCAATACCGGCACGCGCAAATATTCCGGCTGGATTGCCGCCGTTTTGCGTAAATCGTTTGTTACCTTTGTGATTTACTTGGGCATTATGGCCGTTGCGGTAGTGATGATTAAAAAGCTGCCCACATCCTTCTTGCCCGGCGAAGACCAAGGCTTTATCATGACCAGCCTGCAACTGCCCACCGGCGCAACGCAGGAACGCACGGAAAAAGCGCTCAACACATTGGTGGGCGTGGCCAAAAACATGCCCGAAGTCAAAGACGTGATTACCGTATCCGGCTTTAGCTTCAGCGGCAGCGGGCAAAATATGGGCATGGGCTTCATCATGCTCAAAGATTGGTCCGAACGCACCGCCAAAGGCAGCGATGCCGACAGCGTGGCCAAAAAAATTACCGGCGCGGTCAGCGGCGTGCTGGAAGACGGCTTCGCATTTTCCATGAACCCGCCGCCGATTATGGAACTGGGCAACGATTCAGGCTTCAGCTTCTATCTGCAACAGCGCGGCACCGCCAATCATGACGATTTGGTCGCCAAGCGCAACGAACTGATGGCGAAAATGCGCGAGAATCCGCAAATGTTCAACGCGCAAGCCGTCCGCGCTTCCGGTTTGGAAGACGCGCCGCAGTTAAAAATCGAAATCGACCGTACCGCCGCAGCCGCCAACGGCGTGAGCTTTGCCAGCATCAACAGCGTGCTGGGTTCGGCCATGTCGTCCAGCTATGTGAACGACTTCCCGAACGACGGACGTTTGCAACGCGTGATTGTGCAGGCTGCCGCAGAAGCGCGCATGCAGCCGGAAGATATTCTGGCGCTCACCGTGCCCTCTTCCAACGGCACTTTGATTCCATTGTCCACCTTCGCCACCGTTTCTTGGGTGAAAGGCGTGGAGCAAAGCCAGCGTTTCAACGGCTATCCGGCCATGTCGTTATCGGGTGCGCCCGCCGCGGGCAAAGCCACCGGCGATGCCATGGCGGAAGTGAAACGGCTGGTGTCCGAACTGGACGGCAACTACAGCTTGGAATGGGCGGGCCAATCGCGAGAAGAAGCCAAAGGCTCTTCCCAAACCAATATGCTTTACGCGTTGGCCGCCGTGGCCGTATTCTTGGCATTGGCGGCGCTGTATGAAAGCTGGTCGATTCCGATGGCCGTGATTATGGTGGTGCCGCTGGGTATTTTGGGCGTCGCCACCGGCGCGGTTATCCGCCAATACAGCATGGACACCTATTTCACGGTGGGTATGATTACCGTGATGGGCCTGAGTGCCAAAAACGCGATTTTGATTATCGAATACGCCAAACTGCTGCAAGACTCCGGCAAATCGGTGGGCGATGCAGTGCTGCGCGCCGCCAAGCTGCGCTTCCGTCCGATTCTGATGACCTCGTTCGCGTTCATCTTGGGTGTTGTGCCGCTGTATATCGCATCGGGTGCATCGTCCGCCAGCCAGCGCGCCATCGGTACCGCTGTGTTCTGGGGTATGCTCATCGGTACCTTCCTGTCCGTCTTCTTTGTGCCCGTGTTCTATTTAATCGTGCGCAAAATCTTCAAGGGCAGATCCGACCCCGTGCAGGGCGAATTGGATTTGATTCCCGATGAAGAAGACATGGATATACCGCAGAAATATTAAAAACCACGGTGCAGGCTGCTTTGAAGCAACCACGAAAAGCAGCCTGCACCCCGAACAAGAGATGTTTATGATGATGAAAAAAGCCTTTATCCTGACCGGCGTGAGCCTGGCGCTGTCCGCGTGTAACCTCGCGCCCAAATACGAGCGCCCCGAAGTCGAGCTGCCCAGCAGCCAGTTCCGCCACAACAAAGTGAGCGACACCCGCGCCATTCAGGCCGCCTCCCTCGGTTGGAAAGACTATTTTGCCGACCCGCGCCTGCACGCATTGATTGAACTGGCGCTGAAAAACAACACCGACTTGCGCACCGCCAACCTGAACGTGGAGCAAGTCCGCGCCCAATACGCCATCACCCGCAGCGCAGAACTGCCCTCGCTCAACGGCTCGGCAGGCGCGACACGCAGCGGCAACGTGCAAGGCGTGGGTAACAGTTTCTCCGTGGGCTTGGGCATTTCCGCCTTCGAGCTGGACTTGTGGGGACGCGTGCGCAACAGCAGCGAAGCCGCGCTGCAAAGCTACTTCGCCACCGCCGCCAGCCGCGACAGCACCCATTTGAGCCTGATATCCACCGTCGCCAAAGCCTATTTCAACCAACAATACGCACTGGCCAGCGCGGATTTGGCGCAGCGCGTCCTCAAAACCCGCCAAGAAACCTACCGCCTGTCGCAACTGCGTTACCGCGCGGGTGTGATTTCCGCTTTGGATTTGCGCGAACAGGAAGCCACCATCGCCGCCGCCCAAGCCAGCTACGCCGAAGCCGTTAAAAATGCCGAGGTGGCGCGCAACCAAATCGAACTGCTCATCAGCCAGAAAATCCCCGACAACCTGCCGGCTGCCCTGCCCTTGAGCCGCCAGTTCAAAATCCGCCAGCTGCCCGCCGGCCTGCCGTCCGATTTGCTGCTGAACCGGCCCGACATCATCGCCGCAGAGCACAACATGAAACAGGCCAACGCCAATATCGGCGCGGCGCGTGCCAATTTCTTCCCGCGCATCAGCCTGACCGGCAGCTTGGGCCTCGGCAGCCCGCAGTTGAGCAATCTGTTCAGCAGCGGCAGCAAATCATGGTCGTTCGGCGGTTCTGCCGGCCTGCCGATTTTCGACTGGGGCAGCAATAGTGCGAATTTGGATGCCGCCAAAATCGCCCAGCAAAAAACCGTGGTGGCTTATGAAGCGGCGGTCGAATCCGCATTCCGCGAAGTATCGGACGCTTTGGCGGCACGCTCCGCGCTGAACGCGCAATACAATGCCAATGTTACCCAAAGCAAAGCCTTTGCCGACCGCCTGCGCCTGGTGCGCCTGCGCTATCGCCACGGCGTGTCCAGCTCGCTGGATTTGCTCGATGCGGAACGCAGCAACTATTCGGCCAGCAGCAACCTGCTCGCCACCGAATTGAGCCTGCTGGAAAACATGGCGGATTTGTATAAAGTGTTGGGCGGCGGCCTGAAACGGTACACGCACGACACGCCAGATACCGCGGTGCAGGCTGCTTCGGAAGCCCGCTGACCCTCCGCCGCCAAGCAACGGCCGAACGGTTTTCAGGTTCGGCCGTTTTATAGTGGATTAAAAGGAAAATGAGACAAGGCGGCGAGCCGCGTCAAGGCGAGCCAACGCCGTATCATTGCGATTTTAATTCACTATATATTGCCGACACATCTGCAAAGCCAAAAAGCAGCCTGCACTTTTCACGGTTCATGAAAGTGCAGGCTGCTTTTTCGTATGATGATTTTCCCGTCAGGCCAAGGGTGCCAGCAGTTGCTCGAACGCTTTTTCAAACTGCTTCAAGCCGTCGTCTTGCAGGCGCGTGGCCAGCGTTTCCAAGTCAATGCCCAGTTGCGCCGTTTCCGCCAGTTGCGCCAATGCTTCTTCCGTGCCTTCGGTCAATGTGCAGGCTGCTTTTCCGTGGTCGATAAAGGCGTTCAGCGTGGCATCTGGCACTGTGTTCACCGTGTCCGCGCCAATCAGGCTGTCCACATACAGCGTGTCGGGATACGCGGGATTTTTCACGCCGGTGGAAGCCCACAGCAGCGAAACTTTGTTGGCGCCCTGCTCTGCCAGCCGTGCAAATTCGGGCGCGGCAAAAAATGCCTGCCAATCCAGATACGCGGCTTTGGCCAACGCAATGGCGATTTTGCCTTGCAGGTGTTCGGGCAGCGTGGCATCCAGTGCGCCGTCCACGCGCGAAATGAAGAAGCTCGCCACTACATGAACGGCACGCACATCGCCGCCCGCCGCCAAGCGTTTCGCAATGCCGTCCGCATAAGCGCGGTAAGCTTTCAGCGTTTGGCGGCGCGAAAACAGCAGCGTCAGGTTCACGCTGATGCCGTCCGCCACCAACTCGGTCAATGCCTGCAAGCCTTCGTCGGTGGCCGGCACTTTAATCATCACATTCGGGCGGTTGATGGCAGCGTGCAGGCGTTTGGCTTCGTCAATCGTGCCTTGCGCGTTGCGTGACAACTCTGGCGACACTTCCAGGCTCACAAATCCCGTGTTGCCGCCGGAACGGTCGAATTCGGCGCGGCAGACGTCGCAGGCAGCCTGCACATCGGCCACGGCCAAGGTTTCGTAAATCGTTTTGGCATCTTTGCCCTGTTGTTTCAGCATTTCAATATCGGCGGCATACAGCGCGTCGCCCGAAAAGGCTTTTTGGAAAATGGCCGGATTGGACGTTACGCCGCACACGCCCTGTTCCAGCATTTTCGCCAATGCGCCGCTTTGCACCAAGGTGCGCGACAAATTGTCCAGCCAGATTTGTTGTCCCAGTTTTTTCACTTCGGCTAAAATCGTCATATCGTTCTTCTTTCGTTTTTGTTTGAGATGCGGAAAGCGCAAATGTAAACCTTTTCGCGCCGGTTGAACAGGGCGGCGGCAAAATTTAACGGCGCGCGTGCCAAAAGCAGCCTGCACATTTGCCACCGCCCCAAATTTTCCGCTAATATTGCCCACTTTTGCCGCATTTTCCAAAGCAGCCTGCACATGAAAATCCTGAAAGACAGCGCGGTTTACCTGCTGGGCGAACTGTTTGCCAAAGCCCTGCCCTTCCTGCTCCTGCCCTATCTGACGCGCAAACTCGGCGCGGCAGGCTTCGGCGAACTGTCGTATTACCAAACCGTCCTGTCGCTGCTGGCACTCGCATTCGGCTTAAGCCAAGACGGCGCCATCACGCGCTATTTTTATTTTTACGGCAAGCGCAACCTGCCCAACGTTTTGCGCACGGGCGGCCTGTACGCCCTCGCGCTCACCCTGCTCGGCCTGCTGTTCGCCTGGTGGCGGCAATCGTGGATTGTGGGCTTTGTCGTCCTGACCGCGGGCAGCCAAACCCTGCTCGGTGCGCAACTGGCCTGGCGGCAATGCCAAAAACGCGCCCTGCCTTATGTGGCGATACAAATCAGCAGCAGCGCGTTGTCCGCCGTTCTCACCGTCCTCCTGCTGGAATGCACGGCATACCAGCCGGTCGCCATGCGCTTTGCCGCGCTGTGTTCGGTGAATTTTGCCGTGGCCGCCGCCGCATATTGCTGGGCCAATCAAAAGCAGCCTGCACATTTCACCCGCCGCCGCGCCCTGCATTCGCTGCGCTATATCCTGGCCTTCGGCCTACCCCTGCTGCTGCACCACGCCAGCGGCTTCGTCAAAGGCCAGCTCGACCGCATCATCATCTACCGCATGTATTCCGCCGCCGAATTGGGCGTGTATGCCGCCGCCCTGCAACTGGCCGGCATTCTGAGCATTATCCTGATGGCGGTGAACAAAGCCACCGTGCCGTATTATTATCACGCCATCGAACAGAAAAAACTCACCGCCCGCCGCGTCCGCCGCTGGGCATGGCTCGGCTTCTGCGCCGCACCGCTGTTCGCCGCCGCCGTTTGGTGCATACCCGAATCCTGGTTCGTGTGGTTTTTAGGGGCGCAATACATTGGCGCGCACCACTATATCGTCCTCTTCACCTTGGGCTACGCACTCACCATCCCCTATTACCTGCTGATCAATTACCTGTTTTATTTCGGCAAAAATTCGCTGATTTCCAGCATTTCCCTATTGTCCGCCGCCATTTACCTGCTGATTCTGTTCGCCGTCGCGCCACTGGGGATGGCATGGCTGCCGTGGGCGATGGTGGCCGGCAACCTCGCCATTTTGCCAATTCTGTATTATTTCGTGCGCCCAAACGCCGCAGATTAGCCCAATGGATTATCAAACGGCCGAAAATCCGTTAAAATACCGCCTTTAAGGTTTATTGCCCTCACAAGGCGCTCCCTTGCAGCTCAAAGCAGCCTGCACTTTATTTCTCTTTTATAATAAGGAAAACTCATGTCTAAATTGATTTTGGTATTAAACTGCGGTTCGTCTTCTTTGAAAGGAGCGGTTTTAAACAGCGAAAACGGCGATGTGCTGCTGAGCTGTCTGGGCGAAAAACTGAACCTGGCAGATGCCTACATCACATTTAAAGTGAACGGCCAAAAAGAACGTGTCGATTTGAGCGCAACACCGAACCACACCGGCGCAGTGGGCGCAATGTTGGAAAAACTGAAAGCCATGGGCTTGGAAAGCCAAATCGGCGCCATCGGCCACCGCGTGGTGAGCGGCGGCGAAGAATACAGCGAATCCGTGCTGATTGACGACAGCGTGATGGCAGCCATCGAAAAATGCATTCCGCTGGCACCGCTGCACAACCCCGCCAACCTGCTGGGCATCCGCGCCGCGCAAGACATCTTCAAAGGCCTGCCGAATGTGGCCGTGTTCGACACCGCATTCCACCAAACCATGCCCGAACACGCGTATATGTATGCCATCCCCCGCAAGTTCTACCGCGATTTGGGCGTGCGCCGCTACGGTTTCCACGGCACCAGCTACCGCTTCGTGGCCGAAGAAGCCGCCAACGTTTTGGGCGCGGACAAAAACAATCTGAAACTGGTCATCGCCCACTTGGGTAACGGCGCGTCCATCACCGCCGTGCGCAACGGCAAATCCATGGACACCAGCATGGGTCTGACACCTTTGGAAGGCTTGGTGATGGGCACGCGTTCGGGCGATGTGGACCCAAGCATCTTCTCATTCTTGGCCGACAACCTGAAATTGAGCACCCAGCAAATCACCGACATTCTGAACAAAGAAAGCGGCCTGATGGGCATTTCCGAGCTGTCCAGCGACTGCCGCGTGATTGAAGACGAATCGCTGAACGGCCACGAAGGCGCCGTATTGGCACTGGAAATGTTCTCTTACCGTCTGGCGAAATATGTCGCTTCCATGGCCGTGGCGGCCGGCGGTTTGGACGCATTGGTGTTCACCGGCGGTATCGGCGAAAACTCCGACATCATCCGCGAAAAAGTATTGAACTACTGCGAATTCTTGGGCTTCAGCGTGGACAAAGAAGCCAACACGGCGGCACGCTTCGGCAAAGCAGGCGTGATTACCGCTGCCGGCAGCAAAGTCAAAGCTGTGGTGATTCCGACCAACGAAGAACTGATGATTGCACAAGACACCGCACGTTTGAGCGGCTTGGCAGCGTAATCGTCCGGTCAATAAAAGTGCAGGCTGCTTTTTTGGGAAACTGAAAAGCAGCCTGCACTTTATTGCGCTCGTGATTTCATCAACCATATATAGTAGATTAAAATTGCAATGATACGGCATTGGCTCGCCGCCCTGTCTCATTTTTATTGTAATCCACTATAAAAAATGGAAATTGAAAAGTGCAGGCTGCTTTTGATACCCCAAAAAAGCAGCCTGCACCCTGTTTATCCGCTTATCGAAAGCCCTGCGCCTGCAAAAAATCCGCCATTTCTTCGGCAAACTGCAAATAGCCCTTCGCATTCGCATGCACCGTGTCCGACTTCAAATCCTTGTCGCCCAAAATATCCGCCCACGCACCTTTCAGCAGCGGCACTCGGTATTTTTCCGCCAAATCCGAAAACAAGGCATGTTCGGATACGCGCCCAATCAGCGCGCCGGCCGTGAAATACGGAATCGCCACCAGCACCAACGGCACTTTGGCCGCCTGAATCTGCTCAATCATCCGGCTGATATTGGCCACGGTTTCGCTTTCCGGTTTCTTTTGCAGGAAATCGTTGCCGCCAATGCTGACCAGCACGAGCTTGGGATTCTGCTTCATCAAACCGGGCAGCCGCGCCAATGCCTGCGCGCTGGTATCGCCCGACACGCCGCCGTTGATGACATTCCAGCCCGTGATTTTGGCCAACTGTGTCGGATAATCTTCGCCCGGGCGCGCGCCGTAACCTTCGGTTAAGGAATCGCCAAGCGCCAACACCGTGCTGCCTGCGGGGATTTTGGTATATTTCTTGGCGAAACGGCATGCGCCGGCGGCCAGCAAAACGGCGACGGCCTGCAAAAAATGCCGCCGTGTCAGCGGATAAGGTGTGTGTGCCATGTCGGAATCAGCTGTTGAGGGCGCGGTATTGCTCGGCCGTCAGCAGCGTTTCGATGTCTTGCACCTGCGCCGGGCGGATGACGAAAAACCAGCCTGCATCATAAGGCGATTCGTTCACGGTTTCCGGGCTGCCGTCCAACACGCCGTTCACCGCCACCACTTCGCCCGCAATCGGGCAATACACATCGGAAGCGGATTTCACCGATTCGACCAATGCAGCCTGCTCCCCTGCGGCAAACGTCGCGCCCACAGCGGGCAGTTCGATAAACACAATGTCGCCCAACGCGTTCTGGGCGGTGTCGGTAATGCCGATTTGGGCAGTGCCGTCCTCTTGCAGCCGCACCCATTGGTGCTCTGCGCTATAACGCAACTCTGTCGGAATCTGACTCATTTTTCGTTTCCATTAAATCACATAGATAAAATCATCGCACAGCAGCGATTGATCCATGTCGGCGGCGGGCGTGTTTTTGGACAAGCCCACGGCTTTGGCGGGCACGCCGACCACGGTGGTCTGCGGTTCGACATCGCGCACCACCACACTGCCCGCGCCGATTTTCGCGCAATGGCCGATACGGATATTGCCCAACACGGACGCATTCGCGCCAATCATCACGCCGTCGCCGATTTTCGGGTGGCGGTCGCCGCTTTCTTTGCCCGAACCGCCCAGCGTAACGCCGTGCAGCAGCGAAATATTGTTGCCCAACACGGCGGTTTCGCCAATCACAATGCCCGTGCCGTGGTCGAACATGATACCGCAGCCGAATTTCGCGCCCGGATGGATATCCACGCCGAATACTTCGGAGGCGCGGTTTTGCAGGAAATAGGCCAGCGTTTTGCGTTCCTGCCGCCAAAGCGCGTGGTTAATCCGGTGCGTTTGGATGGCGTGGAAGCCCTTGAAATACAGCAGCGGCAGCGAATAGGCATCGCAGGCGGGGTCGCGTTCGTAACACGCAGTGATGTCGCTTTCCACGGCACGGGTAATGTCGGGATGGTGCTGCAAAACGTGCAGGAAGGTTTCGTACAGCGCGCGCGCGTCCATGGTGCTGCTGGATAATTTGCTGGACAAATGGAAGGCCAAAACGTGTGCCAGGCTGTCGTGCCGCAGCACAGTCAAATGCAGGAAACTGGCGAGCATGGGCTCTTCGCGTGCGGCGGCTTCCACTTCCGCGCGGATGGTGTGCCAAAGGTTGGCCGTTGTGATCATGCGTTGTCCTTTTGGTGTGTAAAGTGCAGGCTGCTTTTAAAAATGCGAAAAGCAGCCTGCACCTTTTATGGCCGTTGGTTTAAGGCATCAACATGCCGCCGTTCACATGCAGCGTTTGGCCGGTAATGTAACGCGCCTGGTCGGAGGCGAGGAACAGCACCGCGTCAGCCACGTCCTGCGCTTCGCCGAAGCGGCCCAATGCGGTTTGCGCTTCAAACGTTTTGCGCGTTTCTTCCGGCAGGGCGCGCGTCATGTCGGTGTCGATAAAGCCGGGGGCGACACAGTTCACCGTAATGCCGCGCGAACCGACTTCGCGTGCCAGCGATTTGCTGAACCCCTGCAAGGCGGCTTTGGCGGCGGCATAGTTCGTCTGCCCCGCATTGCCCATGGTGCCGACCACCGAGGTAATCGTGATGATGCGGCCGCTGCGCTGTTTCATCATGCCGCGCATCACGGCTTTGCAGGCGCGGTACACGGATTTCAGGTTCACGTTCATGATGTCGTCCCACTCTTCGTCCTTCATGCGCATCAGCAGGTTGTCGCGCGTGATGCCTGCGTTATTGACCAGGATATCCAGTTTGCCGAATTCTTTTTCAATATCGGCAATCAGCGTTTCAATGCCCTGCTCGTCTGCCGCATTCAGCGTGCGGCCGTGTCCGTTCCATTGCGCCAAACGCTCGCCGATGGCGGCAGCCCCGCTTTCTGAAGTGGCCGTGCCGATAACGGTGGCGCCGGCCTGTGCCAATGTGTCGGCAATCGCCGCGCCGATTCCGCGCGATGCGCCGGTCACCAAAACGGTTTTACCTGTCAGGTTTTGTGTCGTCATAATGTCGTCCTAATGATTGGATTTTGAAGATGCAAACGGTTTACTGCGCGTGTGCGGCGATAAATTCTTCCACGCTGCTTTGCGACACCAGAGCGGTGCAGGCTGCTTCTTTGTCGATGCGTTTGGCCAAACCGGCCAACACTTTGCCCGGCCCGCATTCGGCGGATTGGGTGATACCTTCGCGCACCAGCAGCTGCACGGTTTCCGTCCAGCGCACAGGCGAATACAGTTGGCGCACCAACGCGTCTTTGATTTGTGCGGGTTCGGCATGCGCGGCCACGTCGGCATTGTGAATCACGCGGATGCGCGGCGGCTGCACATCGACTTCGTCCAACGTGGCGGCCAGTTTTTCCGCTGCAGGCTGCATCAGGCGGCAATGCGACGGCACGGACACGGGCAACGGCAGGGCGCGTTTGGCACCGGCTTCTTTGGCCGCCTGCATGGCGCGTTCCACCGCCGCGGTATTGCCGGCAATCACCACTTGCCCCACGGAATTAAAGTTCACGGCTTCGCACACTTCGCCCTGTTCGGCGGCGGCGCACACTTGGCGGACCACATCATCGTCCAAACCCAGAATTGCCGCCATCGCGCCCACGCCCTGCGGCACGGCGGACTGCATCAATTCGGCACGGCGGCGCACCAAACGCACCGCATCGGCAAAGTGCAGGCTGCCTGCGGCCACCAGCGCGGTGTATTCGCCCAGGCTGTGCCCTGCCGCCACATCGGGCATTTTGCCACCTGCCGCCAAATAAGCGCGGTACGTCGCCACGCCCGCCGCCAGCATCAAGGGCTGCGTATTGACGGTTTGGCCGATGAGTTCGGCATCTTCGCCGTTCATCATCGCCCACAAATCCTGACCCAATGCGTCCGAAGCTTCGGCAAAGGTGTCGCGCACCACCGAAACGCCGTCAAAACCGCTCATCATGTTCAGGCTTTGCGAGCCTTGGCCGGGGAAGAAAAATGCAAATGGCATGGCTGATCCTTCTGTTGTCTGAAATGGGGCTATCATAGCACGAAATGCAGGCTTCTCCGCATTCGCACGGCGGATTTCTTTTCAGCCGCCGTTTTGCAGCAGCCACACGAACCCTTTGGCGGTGCGCGTGTCCGAATCGCTGAAATGGCCGCCTTCGTTCCATTCCAAAACATGGCGCGGCGCGCGGTCGGCATCGGCAAGAATTTGCGCGTATTCGCGGATACGATGGCCGATTTGTGCCAATACGGGGTGTTTGGCGTTTTCTTCTTTCGTGCCGAGGCTCAAATACACGGATTCGGCGTGCAGGCTGCTTTTGGCGGCAAATTCAAGCCAGCCTTCGTACCACACGGAAGGCGATACGCCCGCCACGCCGCAAAATTTGTCCGTCTGATAACCGCTCCACAAAGCGAACAACCCTGCCAGCGAATAGCCGCCCAGAAAACAGCGCGCGTTGCCATACGCCATGCCGAGGCGTTCCGTGCAATACGGCAGCAGGTGGCGGCATATCCAGTCCAACGTGTCCGCCGCACCGCTGCCGAAGCGCCCTTTTCCGCGCAACAGCGGCATTTCCCACGGCGTGAGCGCGCTGTTCCAATCGTCAATGTGAAAGGCGGCCAGGCCGAACCGCTGCTCCGTGTTGCCCGCAATATAGGCCACTTCACTGTCCAGCAACGCCCTGTCGTGTTCGTCAACGGGCTGAACCAGCAGGTATTCCGCGTTTTCCTGCGCGTACAATACGCAGTCTTTGCCTGCAATGTGCATTTCCGTTTTCTTCATATTGTGCCTTTCATTCCTGCGCCGCGTATTCGGGGAACAAAGCAGCCTGCACTTGCCGCCATGCCGCATCGGTGGGCGCGGCGATGTGGATTTCGCGCTGCTGCGGGTCGGTGAATTGCAGACTTTCGGCGTGGAGCAGCAGCCGCGTGTTGCCGTAAAATTGGTGAATGGCGCGGTTTTGGCGCAAATCGCCGTGCGTGGTGTCGCCCACAATCGGGTGGAAAATGTGTTTGAGGTGGCGGCGGATTTGGTGTTTGCGCCCGGTGTGCGGCATGAGGCGCAGCAGCGAATAGCGCGAGGTGGCATAACGCGGCGTGCTGACGATGGGCAGTTCGCTGCGGGCCAGCGTGCGGTATTCGGTGCAGGCTGCTTGGGCGGGCTTGTCGCCGTCGGCGTGCTGGTCGGCAATTTTATCGAGCTGTTCTTTGAGTGGGTAATCAATGCAGCCTGCATCGTCCGTCCAGCCGCGCGCGATGGCAAGATAGGTTTTGCGGACAAGGCGGCTGCCGAATTGCCCGGTGAAATATTGGGCGGCTTCGCGGTGCAGGGCAAACAGCATAATGCCCGACGTGGGGCGGTCGAGCCGGTGGACGGGGAAAACGTGCCGCCCCAGTTGGTCGCGCAGGGTTTGCAGCAGGAACACGGTTTCACCGCAGGAAAGCCATGTACGGTGGACCAGCATGTCGGCCGGTTTGTTCACGGCAATGTAATCGTCTGTTTGGGCAAGGATTTCTATCATACGGAAAATGCGGCAAAGGTAAAAAAGCAGCCTGCACCCGCTATAAACGGAAAGTGCAGGCTGCTTTTGGCATTGGCCATTACGATTCGGCTGCGGCGAGCCACGCGCTATTGTCCTGCAAAATGCGTACCAGCGCGTCCAAAAACTCGGGATTGTCGTTCAGGCAGGGGATGTAGTGGAACTGTTCGCCGCCGGCCGCGTGAAACTGCTCGCGCCCCGCAATGGCAATCTCTTCCATCGTTTCCAAGCAATCCGACACAAAGCCGGGGCAAATCACGTCCAGCCGCCGCACACCCTGTTTTTTCGGCAAGGTGGAAAACAGCGTCTGCGTGGACGGTTCAATCCACTTGTTCTTGCCGAAACGGCTTTGGAACGACACCACATAATCTTTTTCCGTCAAACCCAGCTCTTTGGCAGTTAATTGCGCGGTGCGGCGGCATTCGTCTGGATAAGGGTCGCCCAAATCATTGTGCCGTTGCGGAATGCCGTGGAAGCTGAACATCAGCAAATCGCCGCTGCCGTGCTGCGCGCGGTAATTGTGGATTTGCTGCGCCAATGCGCGGATATACGCTGGATGGTCGTAAAAACGGCTGATGCTGCACACCGACATTTGGTTGCGCTGCGCTAAAATCTCGCGCCACACCTTGTCCAGCGCCGCGCCCGTGCAGCTGGCGGCGTATTGCGGATACAGCGGCAGCACCAGCAGCTTGCCCACGCCTTGGCTTTTCAGCGCATCGATACTTTCGGCGATGGACGGTTTGCCATACGTCATGGCATATTCGACACACACCGTTTCGGGCAGCAGGCGGCGCAGGCCTTCGGCTTGGCGACGGGTAAACACCAAGAGCGGCGAACCTTCCTTGAACCAGATTTTTTCATAAGCATGCGCGCTTTTTTTGCTGCGCAACGGCAACACAATACCGTGCAACAGCGGCTGCCACACCCATTTGGGCAATTCCACCACCCGCGTGTCGGACAAAAATTCGCGCAAATAAGCGCGGACCGCCTCCGGCTTGGGGGCGGACGGCGTGCCCAGGTTCAGCAGCAACACGCCGATGCGTTCCTTCTCGGCAGCATGGTTCGGATATTCCGGTTTGAATTTCATTTGCTTCGTTCCGTCAAAAAAGCAGCCTGCACTTTCGTGTGCCACGATGACGCTATCCGTGTGCAGGCTGCTTTTGATGGGTCATTCGGGCGGCACGTCCGTTTATTCGGACACGGCAGGCAGCGTCATATCCAACACGGTCTGCGTTTGCCGTGTGCGGAAATCGGCCAATTTTTGTGCCAGGGCGGCATCGTGGTTTGCCAGCAACGACACGGCGAACAAGGCCGCATTGGCCGCGCCCGCCTCGCCAATCGCAAACGTGGCCACCGGCACGCCTTTGGGCATTTGCACGATGGACAGCAGCGAATCTTCGCCGCGCAGATATTTGCTCGGCACAGGCACGCCCAGCACGGGCAGCGGTGTTTGGCTGGCCACCATGCCCGGCAGGTGCGCCGCGCCGCCCGCTCCGGCGATAATCGCCTGCAAGCCGCGTTGCTGTGCCGATTTGGCGTATTCAAACATTAAATCAGGCGTGCGGTGCGCCGACACGACTTTGGCCTCGTAGGCAACGCCGAACTGTTCCAGCATGCGTGCGGCATGTTCCATCACCGCCCAATCGCTGTTGCTGCCCATGATGATACCGATTTTGACCATAACGCCGCCCTTCCGTTTATTTGAAGAAATCGCCGAAGCCGGGAGGCAGGCCCTGCGTGAACTGCGCCATGCGCGCCGACGTGGTTTGCTCGGCTTTTTCGTGCGCATCGGCAATCGCCGCCAGAATCAAATCTTCCAGCATTTCTTTGTCGTCCGCCGCTTCGGCGATTAAATCGGGGCTGATGTCGAGCCGCGTAACCACATGGCCGCAAGTGGCCTTCACTTTCACCAAGCCATTGCCCGCCTGGCCTTCCACTTCGGTCTGCGCCAATTCGGCTTGGGCTTTCTTCATATTGTCCTGCATTTTTTGGGCTTGCTGCATCAAGCCGCCCAATCCGGCTTTACCAAACATGGTAGGTCTCCTAAATCTGTTGGAAAAATAATGTTCCAGTATAACAAAATTCGCTTTTGTTGAGTATATGCCCTATTCGGCGGCAAATTCCAAATTGTCGATTAAGCGTGTTTTGCCCAGGCGCGCCGCAGCCAAAACCACCAGCCGAGTGTCGCCCAAACGGGCGATGTGCAGGCTGCCCTGCGTGCGGATTTCGACATAATCCACCTGCCAACCGTGCTGTTGCAGGTGGTGTGCTGCGGCATTTTGCAGGGCGGAGTAATCGCGATTGCCTGCCTGCACGGCTTGGGCGACGGCCTGCAATTCACGGAACAGGCGCGGTGCTTCCCGCCGCTCTTCGGCCGACAGGTATTGGTTGCGGCTGGACAGGGCCAAGCCGTCTTCCGCACGCCCCGTATCGACGGGGATAATCCGAACGGGGATGTTCAAATCGTCCGTCATGCCTTGGATGATGGCCAGTTGCTGATAATCTTTTTTGCCGAAGCAGGCGGCATCGGGCTGCACGATGTTGAACAGCTTGCACACCACGGTGGCCACGCCGCGGAAATGGTTCGGGCGGAATTGGCCGCACAATTCGTTTTGCAGGTGCGGCGGTTCGACTTGGTAATCCTGCCGCACGCGCGGATAAAGCTCTTGCTCGCTCGGCGCGAACAGCACGCTCACGCCGGCATCGCGCAGTTTGGCGGCATCTTCTTCCAATGTGCGCGGATATTGGTCGAAATCTTCGCCCTGCCCGAATTGCAGGCGGTTCACAAACACGCTCACCACAACGTGTTCGGCAGCGGCGCGCGCTTGGGCGACCAGTGCCAGATGGCCTGCGTGCAGGTTGCCCATGGTCGGCACGAAGGCGACGCTGCCGGCGGTTTTGCGCCAAGCGCGCAGCTCGGCAATGGTGTGGATAATCTTCATAACGGGTTCCGTTTAATGGTTGATTCTGTTGATGAAATGGAAGTGCAGGCTGCTTTTTGTCGGTTTCAAAAGCAGCCTGCACTTTGAACGGTAAATTTAACGGTTCGATATCGGCACATCTTCGGGGGCGGATTCGGTACGGGGTTCGGTGGTTGGCGGGTTTTGGCCGCGCGCTTCGTCGTCCACAATCCGAATATACGGACAGGTGCCGCGTTGAATCTCGTAAAACGGCTGCTCTTCCAGATGGCGGCGGATGACGGAAACGGGGATTTCGCAGCGGCGGATGTCGCCCTTATAACTGTACAGCACGACTTCTGCCGATGCAGCCTGCACCAGAAGGCAGGCCGCCAAAGCAGCGATAACGCGGTATTTTTTCATGTCATACTCCTAATCAGGAACATTCCCGCACCGCATTTTACACCCCGCCGCGCCATCCTCCAACGGCATGGCGCACCGGCCGGACAAGGCTTATTCTTCGTTGACCTTTTCCACGCCCTGCTTGGTCGGAATCTTGGTTTGCAGATATTGCAGATACGCCTGTGTCACGGTTTCGCCGCGCAACTGCGCCAACTGCATGCGCACGGCCTGAATAATCTGGCCGCCGCCCAGCGGATTGTTTTTCAGCACTTCCACCAGTTCCACCATGCCGTTGCGTTCCACCACGGCATAAGCAGGCTGGCCGTTGTTCGGCACGGCGGCCATAAAGGCTTTGTAGTCGGCGGGCACCAAAGCAGCCTGCATCTGCATCGGCAGCACATTTTGTTCGGGCGTCCATGCCAGCGTAACGGCTTTGCGCGCCTGCAAATCGGTTTGCGCCTGCTGTGCGGCGGCACGCGCCAGACGAATGCTTTCGGCTCGGACGAAATCCGCACGGATGCGGTCGCGCGCGGTGGCCAGCGTTTCCGTGCCGGCGGGGCGCGTGTCGGTTACGCGCACGAACCAAGTCGCACCGTCCGCGCTAATGCCTTCGGAAATGTGTTTCTTCGTCATCACGTCTTCGCTGAACAGCGTGTCCGCCACGGCTTTGGGCACGTGCAGGCTGCCTGCGTTGGCCTGTGTCAGCCATTCGTTCTGCTGCTGCACGGTCAGGCCGAATTTTTGCGCGGCGGCTTTCAAATCGGGCGTGTTCAGTGTGAATTCGGCAATTTCTTCGCGGATTTTTTCATACGCCTGCTGCGCTTTTTTCAGTTGCAATTCTTGGCGCACGCGGGCTTCCTGCGCAGCCGCGTCGTTGCCCTGGATTTCCAGCACGCGGACGATGTGGTAGCCGAAATCGGTTTCCACCACGTCGCTCACCGCGCCCTGCGCCAGTTTGAACGCCGCGTCGTCCAGCGGTTTGGCGGGCAGGCTACCCTGTGTCAGCGCGCCCAAATCGCCGCCGTTTTGCGCCGAGCCGGTGTCTTGCGAATACTGCTTGGCCAATTCGGCAAATTTATCGGGCGACGCTTTGGCTTCCTGCGCAATTTTCTCTGCCTGCTCGCGTGCTTTTTGGCGCGTGGCGGCATCGGCGGATTTCGGCGCATTAATCATGATGTGGGCAATGCGGCGCGTGGGTTTTTGGTTGGTGGTTGCCGTTTTCAAAGCAGCCTGCACTTCTTCGGCGGACACGGTCTGCTTGTCGACCAAATCTTTCGGCGACACCACCATGTATTCGTATTTCACGCCGGGCGCGACGGCGTAATTGCTTTTGTGCGCGTCATAATATTTTTGCAGTTCCGCGTCGCCCGCCTTCACTTGCGCGGCGTAATTTTCGGGATTGAACACGCTGGTGCGGATGACACGCTCGGCCATCTGCGTTTGGATATAGCGCTCCGCCTGGCCCGAAGTCACCACGTTGCTGTTGAGCATTTGCAGCAGGCTCACCAGCGTCAGGCGTTCGCGTTCCATCTGCATAAACGCGCTTTCGCTCAAATGGTTGTTCTTCAAGAATGTTTGGAAGCGTTCGGGGCTGAATTTGCCCTGTTCGTCGTGAAAAATCGGCGCGTCCACAATGCCTTGTTTGATTTGCGTGTCGGAAACGGCAATGCCCAAGGCTTTTGCGCCTTCCATCAGGTAGGCGCGCTGCACCAAGGTTTGGAACACTTCTTCACGGCTTGCGCTGCCGCCCGATGCCTGCGAGTTGCGGACGGCTTCGTCCAATGCGGCGCGGTTGATGACTTGGTCGCCGATTTTGACGATGTAGCGGTTGTCGCGCACGATTTCGAAGCTGGCGATGCCGAAGCCCACGAACGAAACGCCGATGATGCCCAACAGGACTTGCGACAGGGTGCGGTATTTTTCAATTGCGTGAAACATGAAAATTTCTCAAAAAACAAATAGGTTGGCGGATAAACAAACGGACAGTGTCCGTGCAGGCTGCTTTTTGCGCGCCGGCGTGTCAAAAATAGGGACGATTATAACAGATTGCGCCTGTGCCGTTGGTGGAAATCGCAATTCGAAGGCAGCCTGCAACGGGAAAACGGAGGTGCAGGCTGCTTTTGAACCGCGCCGAAAGCAGCCTGCACTGTGCCGCCGTTGTTTTTCTGTTAAAATACCGTCCGTTAAACATTTTGCAAGGAGCGACCATGTCGATTGCGAACAACCGCAAGGCCTTCCACGATTATTATATCGAAGAGCAGATTCAGGCAGGCCTAGTGCTGGAAGGCTGGGAAGTGAAGGCCATCCGTGCGGGGCGCGTGCAGTTGAAGGAAAGCTATATCTATTGGAAAAAAGATGCTTTTTACCTGGTGGGCTGCCACATCACCGCGCTGCCCACCGCTTCCACGCACGTCCGCCCAGACCCTGTCCGTCCGCGCAAGTTGCTGCTGAACCAGCGCGAAATCAACAAACTCATCGGCAAAACCGAACGCGCGGGCTATACGATTGTGCCTTTGAACATGCACTTTCACCGCGGCAAAATCAAAGCGGAAATCGGTTTGGCGAAAGGCAAAAAGCTGCACGATAAACGCGAGTCGTCCAAAGAATCGGATTGGAAGCGCGAAAAACAACGTTTGATGAAGCAGGCGCGATAGGCAGGCATATGAATCATCAGGATATTTACACCGCCGTGATTGCGTTCGGCAGCAATCTGGAAGAACCTGCGCGCCAAGTCCGCCAAGCGGCGGCAACGGTGGCGGCACTGCCGAATATGGTGTCGTTCCGCCTCTCGTCTTTATACCGCACCGCGCCCGTGGGCTACGCGGAGCAGCCGGACTTCATCAATGCCGTGGCTTTGGTGCAGACGCGCGACTCGGCCATGGCGCTGCTGCAACGTTTGCAGGCGGTGGAGCAGGCGTTCGGCCGCGAGCGCACCTTCCGCAACGCGCCGCGCACATTGGACTTGGACTTGATTGATTTTCATCATGAAATTTGGCAAACCGACACACTGACCCTGCCGCATCCGCGTGCGCACGAACGCGGTTTTGTGATGTGCCCACTGGCGGAAATCGCCCCCGATTATGTGCTGGGCAGCCACGGCCGCGCCGCCGATTTGGCACGCGCATTGGCAGATGACGGCATTGTCCGTTTGCAGGAGGAAACCACATGAGTGCAGGCTGCTTTTTCACGGCCGATTGGGACGCGCCGCCTTCGGTCAAAACCTTAATCACCACACGGCAGGGCGGCGTGAGCGAGGGCGTGTTCGCCAGCCTGAACCTGGGCCTGCATGTGGGCGACCGTCCGCAGCATGTATTGCACAACCGCGCCTTGGTGCAGCAGGCCGTGCCCGTGCCGATGGCGTATCTGAACCAGACGCACAGCACCGATGTGGTTCGCGCCGCCGACAGCATCGCGCAACCGCAAAATGCGGACGCTTCGTGGGACGACACGGGAAAAGCAGCCTGCACCGTCATGACGGCCGACTGCCTGCCCGTGCTGTTCTGCCATCAATCGGGCAATGTGGTGGCCGCCGCACACGCGGGTTGGCGCGGGCTGGCCGGCGGCATCCTGCAAAACACCGTTCGGGCGATGGGCGTTCCGGCGCATGAAATTATGGCGTATCTGGCACCGGCCATCGGCGCGGAATCGTTTGAAGTGGGCGGCGATGTGCAGGCTGCTTTCTGCGCCCCGAACCCCGCCGCGCAATCCTGCTTCGCACCGCTGGGCAACGGCAAATATCTGGCCGATATTTACGGGCTGGCACACCAAATCCTGCAACAGGCCGGCGTGTCGCGGATTTACGGCGGCGATTTCTGCACCGTGAAAGAATCCGACCGCTTCTTCTCCTACCGCCGCGACGGTCAAACCGGACGCATGGCCAGCGCCGTCTGGATTGAGCGATGAAACTGAACCATCCAGCAGGCCGCGCCGCCGAAGAACGCGCATTGCAGTTTCTGCAACAACAAGGCTGCCTGCTGCGCGAACGCAACTGGCACTGCCGCTACGGCGAAATCGACCTGATTATGCAGCACGGGGAAACGCTGCTGTTTGTCGAAGTGAAATTCCGCAGCAGCAACGCATTCGGCGGCGCGGCATACAGCATCACCCCCGCCAAATTGGCCAAACTGCAACGCAGCGCAGAATATTACCTGCAAACCCAACACATTAACCCGCACTGCCGCTTAGACGCCGTTTTGCTGCAAGGCGCGCAGGCACCGCAATGGATACAGAATATTTCAGGATAAACCCATGATTGATTTGAACAAACGTGTTTTTGACCATTTTGAAGAGAGCATCCGCACTAAGCAGATGGCGCAGGAAGTTTTGACCGAAGCCGCCGCCCAAGCCGCGCAGCTCTTATTTGACGCATTGGCCAACGACGGAAAAATCCTCATTTGCGGCAACGGCGGTTCCGCAGCCGACGCCCAGCACTTTGCCGCCGAAATGACCGGCCGCTTCGAACAGGAACGCATGGAGCTGGCCGCCGTCGCCCTCACCACCGACACTTCCGCCCTCACCGCCATCGGCAACGATTACGGCTTCGACCACATTTTCAGCAAACAAGTCCGCGCCTTGGGGCGGATGGGCGACGTGCTGGTCGGCATTTCCACATCGGGCAATTCCAAAAACATCATCGAAGCCATTCACGCCGCGCACGAACGCGAAATGAACGTGATTGCCTTCACCGGACGCGACGGCGGCAAAATTGCCGGACTGCTGCGCGACGGCGACGTGCTGCTCAATGTACCCTACCCGCGCACCGCCCGCATTCAGGAAGTGCACCTGCTGTTGATACACGCGCTGTGCGACTGCATTGATTCCATGTTGCTGGAAGGCTGAACTATCTGCCCAAAAAGCAGCCTGCACGTTGAAAAACGCCATGCAGGCTGCTTTTTCCATTGCAACGTACCGTTTGGCGTATCCGGCAAAATATAGTGGATTAAAATAAAAATGAGACAAGGCGGCGAGCCGCAAGGCGTACAGGTAGTACGTCAAGGTGAGCCAACGCCGTAT
>NZ_GL870929.1:0-27992 GCF_000190695.1 Kingella denitrificans ATCC 33394 | reverse complement strand
CATTGCGATTTTAATCCACTATAACAACCAAAAAAGCAGCCTGCACTCCCTAAGCGGAAAGTGCAGGCTGCTTTTTGATATGCAATGAGATTAATCTTCACCGGCAAAAGCCAACAGCAAACGCAACAGGCTGCTGAAAATGTTGTAAATCGAAATGAAGATGGTCAAAGCCGCGCTGATGTGGCTGTCTTCGCCGCCTTCCAACACTGTGCGCACCTGCCACATAATCACCAGCGAGCTGAACACCACGAACACGCCGGAAATGGTCAGCGATACCACGGGCATTTGCAGGAACAGGTTAGCCACCACGCCAATCATCAGCACCACGCCGCCCACCGCCAAGAAACGGCCCAACGCGTTGGTGTTGATATTCGCACGGCGCGCCAAAGCCGCCATTGTGAAGAACACGCCCGCCGTCATGGCAGCGGCCACGGCAATCAGCTGACCGCCGTTGGAAAACATTTGGGCAACCGACAACAGCGGACCCAAGAACACGCCCATGCCGAAGGTGAAGACCATCAGCAGTACCACGCCGGTTTGGCTGTAACGGTTTTTCTCAATGGCAAAACACATGCCGTAGAAAAAGGCAAACATCGCGCCCACCGCAACCCAGTAATTGCCCACCATGGCCAGCGGATTGAACACCATGCTGACCAATGCGCCGGCAACCGCGGGCAGGAAAGACCACGCCAACAGGCTGTAGGTTTTTTGCAGCAGGACTTCCTGATGTGCCAACTGCGCGTCGTTCGAATAATGTTGTACAGGTTCATTCATCAACAAACTCCTCCAAAAATGTGGATAAAAAATAAAAACTTAAAAGTGCAGGCTGCTTTTGACACGCAACCGCACGCCAAAAGCAAGCCCTATTGTGCCATAAATAATGCCGATGGCAACCTTTATTTTATTTGGATTGCGCGCTCACCGCAGCAAACGCCACCATGTTCACAATGCGGCGCACGGTCGAAATCGGCGTGACCAAATGCACGGGTTTGTTCAAGCCCATCAGAATCGGACCGACGGTAATGCCGTTGGTGGCATTCACGCGCATTAAGTTATAGCTGATATTCGCGGCTTCCACGTTCGGCATCACCAACAGGTTCGCCGAGCCTTGCAAGGTGGTTTCGGGGAAAATCTGTTTGCGCAGTTTTTCGTCCAACGCCGCATCCGCCTGCATTTCGCCGTCGATTTCCAAATCCGGGTCGGCTTTGCGCACGATTTGCAACGCCTGCTGCATTTTCACCGAATCTTTGTCGGTGTGCGTGCCGTAATTGGAATTGGACACCAGCGCCACTTTCGGCTTGATGCCGAAGCGTTGGATTTCCTTCGCGCACATCAGCGTGCCTTGCGCCAACTGCTCGGCAGTCGGGTCGTGAATGACATAAGTATCGGCAATGAAGAAGTTGCCCTTATTGGAAATCAGCGCGTTCATGGCAAACGCGTTTTGCTCCGGATTGTCGTAGCCGATCACGTCTTCGTAAATTTTGAAGTGGTCGCGGAAACGCCCCACCACACCGGCCACCATGCCGTCCGCATGGCCCAGGCGCACCATGCTCGCACCAATCAGCGTGTTGTTCGCCATCATGCGGCGGCGCGCCATCTCTTCGGTCACGCCTTTGCGTTTTTGCAAATCGTAATAGGTTTTCCAAGATTCTTCGTAATACGGATTGTCCACCAAATCCACCAAATCGAAGTCTTTGCCGGCCTGAATGGTCAATCCCTGCGCCTGCAACCGCTCTTCAATGATTTCTTTGCGGCCGATCAGAATCGGATAAGCCAGTTTTTGCGACACAATCTGCTGTGCGGCATGCAGCATGCGCTCGTCTTCGCCTTCGGCCAGCACAATGCGTTTGATGTCTTTTTTCGCCTGCGCGAACACGGGGCGCATCAGCAGGTTGGTTTTGTAAATCTGCTGGTTCAGGCGTTCGATATAGGCATCCATATCGGTGATGGGGCGCGTTGCCACGCCGGAATCCATGGCAGCCTGCGCCACAGCGGGGGCGATTTGGGCAATCAGGCGCGGGTCGAATGGTTTGGGAATCAGGTATTCCGTGCCGAATTTCAATTCTTCGCCGCCGTATGCACCGGCAACGACATCGTTCGATTCCGCCAATGCCAAATCGGCAATCGCGCGCACGGTGGCCAGCTTCATGGCTTCATTGATGGTGGTCGCGCCCACGTCCAACGCGCCGCGGAAAATGAACGGGAAGCACAAAACGTTATTGACCTGGTTCGGGAAATCGGAACGGCCGGTGCCGATAATCACATCGGGGCGCGCAGCTTTGGCTTCGGGCGGCCAAATTTCGGGTTGCGGATTGGCCAGTGCGAACACCAGCGGCTGGCTGTTCATCTGCTTCAACATGTCCACTTTCAGCACGTTGGCGCTGGACAAGCCCAAGAAAATATCTTTGCCGGCCACGGCGTCTGCCAGCGTGCGCTGACCGTTGTCTTCAATCGCGTAACGCACTTTGCTTTCGTCCATGCGCGCGCGGTCTTCGCGTGTTTGGTAAATCACGCCTTTGGAATCACACACGGTCATATTGGCGCGTTTCATGCCCAGCGCCACCAGCAAATCCAAGCAGGCAATCGCGGCGGCACCCGCGCCGGAGCACACCAGTTTCACTTCGCCGATTTCTTTGCCGATTAAGCGCAAGCCGTTCAATACGGCGGCGGCGGTGATGATGGCCGTGCCGTGCTGGTCGTCGTGGAACACGGGGATTTTGCAGCGTTCGCGCAGTTTTTTCTCGATATAGAAACATTCCGGCGCTTTGATGTCTTCCAGATTGATGCCGCCGAAGGTGGGTTCGAGCGATGCGATAATATCGACCAGTTTGTCGGGGTCGGTTTCGTTCACTTCAATGTCAAACACATCGATATTGGCGAATTTTTTGAACAATACGCCTTTGCCTTCCATCACCGGCTTGCTGGCTTCCGGGCCGATGTTGCCCAACCCCAGCACCGCCGTGCCGTTGGATACCACGGCCACCAGGTTGCCGCGCGCGGTATATTTATAGGATTTCATCGGGTCGGCATGGATTTCCATACACGGTGCGGCAACGCCAGGCGAATACGCCAATGCCAAATCGTGCTGCGTGGCCAGCGGTTTGGTGGGGGAAATCTGAATTTTGCCCGGCATGGGGAATTCGTGGAAATTCAGGGCGGCTTCTTTGATATGCTCATCCATAATTCAATCTTTCTGTCATTGCGTTTTGGAAAATGAAACGAAAAGCGGAACTGGGCGGATTGTACTATAAATCCGTGTGTTTGGTGAGAATAAACGAATATAACGGGCACTTCGGAAATGGAGTATGATAACGGTTTTTTGCAGGCTGCTTTTTCATGCTTTCCGAACTCTTATCCCAAAAAATCGCCATGAGCGATTACCGCGACAGCATTTTGCGTTTTTCGGCGCAATTTTCGAGCGCGGAAAACGATTTGCTTTATGAAATCATCCAAAAATTCGATTTCGACCCGGTGCAGGAGCAGGCCTTGGTTCAGGCGGTGATGCAGCAAAGCCGCTTCGACCCGAACGCGGGGCATTTCGACAGCCTGGAAGACGACGAAGACACCACCGGCATCTGCCCGCACTGCATCAATCCGCCCGCGCCGCCTTTGCGCGATTATTACATGTGGCGGACGGGGCAGCCGTAAGTGCAGGCTGCTTTTGAACGCCGAAATCCAACCCGATGCGGCCGTTGCAGGCAGCCTGCACAGCATCCGTTATCCCACCCATCCATTGCAAAGGAATCTTCATGACCGTCCGTCCACAAGTCCAACTGAAAATCCTCCGCCCCGAAATTGCCGCGCAGCTGCCGCAATACGCCACTTCCGGCAGCGCAGGCCTGGATTTGCGCGCCTGCATTCCCGAAGCCCGAACCGTCCGCGCCGGCGAAACCGTGCTCATCCCCACCGGCATCGCCATTTATCTGGACAATCCGCAACTGGCCGCCATGCTGCTGCCCCGCTCCGGCCTGGGGCACAAACACGGCATCGTGCTGGGCAACCTGGTCGGGCTGATTGATTCGGACTATCAGGGCGAGCTGATGGTGTCCGTGTGGAACCGCGGCAGCGACAGCTTCGTCATCGAACCTTTCGAGCGCATTGCCCAAATGGTGATTGTGCCCGTGGTGCAGGCCGATTTCGCGCTGGTGGACGAATTTGCCGCCAGCGAACGCGGCACGGGCGGCTTCGGCAGCACGGGGCGCAGCTGATGAAAGCGGCCAAAAAAGCCCTGCGCCGCCAACTGCGCCAAACCCGCCGCGCATTGCCCGCAACCGAACGTGCCCAAGCGCAGGCAGCCTGCAACCGCACACTGAAAACCTTTATCCGGCGCGGCAAAAACATCGCCGTTTATTGGGCGATGGGCGGCGAGCTGGATTTGGACGACTGGGTGCAGGCTGCTTTGAAACGCGGCGCGAACGTTTACCTGCCCTATATCGAACCGCGCTCCCTGCGCCTCTGGTTCACGCCCTATCCGCGCAAAGCCCAGCGCGCCGAACGCAAACGCGGCCAAAGCAGCCTGCACGTCCCCCAGTTTCGCGGCAAAAAAATCCGTGCCGAACGGCTGCACAAAATGCTGATTCCCATTGTCGGCATCGACCGGGACGGCATACGGCTGGGACAGGGCGGCGGCTATTACGACTGCACGCTCAACGCCTGCCGCACGCGCCGTCCGCAAACCGTCGCCGTCGGCTTTGCCTGCCAACAAATCGACCGCCTGCCGCGCGAAGCCCACGACATCCGCACCGACTACTTCGTCAGCGAACGCGGCATACAAAAATTTTAAGCGGCGGGCACATTAGGAACGTGCAGGCTGCTTTCCGCCCACCCGCAGAAGCCACCCCATACCCAATAATACCGACACCACACACACGATTCACACACCCGACAGGAGAACAATATGCGTCATCTGATTGAATCCATTGCCATTGCCGGCACCGAACGCACCATCGGCAGCGAAAAAGCCCTCACCGCGCTGGAAGAACGCGGCGGCAGCCTGCACGTCGAGCTGACCTTCGGCTTTCCCGCGCAGTTTCTGGCCGACGAATTGCAACGGCAAATCGCCGCCGCCACCGGCAAAGACGTGCAACTGACCATCAAAAATAACATCGTCGCCCACAAAGTGCAGGCCGGCATCCACACCATCAAAGGCGTGAAAAACATCATTGCCGTGGCTTCGGGCAAAGGCGGCGTGGGCAAATCCACCACCACCGCCAATTTGGCCACCGCCATGGCCGCCATGGGCGCTCGCGTCGGCGTTCTGGATGCGGATTTATACGGCCCCAGCCAGCCCACCATGCTCGGCGTTGCCCAAAAGCAGCCTGCACAGCAGAACAAGCACTTTATCCCCGTGCGCAACGCAGACGGCATCCAAGTCATGTCCATCGGCTTTCTGGTCGATCCCGACCAAGCCGTCGTGTGGCGCGGCCCGATGGTGTCGCAAGCCCTGCAACAGTTGCTGTTCCAAAGCGAGTGGGACGACGTGGACTACCTGTTTGTCGATTTGCCGCCCGGCACCGGCGACATCCAGCTTACCCTGTCGCAGAAAATCCCCGTCACCGGCGCAATCGTGGTTACCACACCGCAGGACATCGCCCTGATTGATGCGCGAAAAGCCATTGATATGTTTAACAAAGTCAATATCCCGATTATGGGCGTGCTGGAAAACATGTCGGTGCATATTTGCAGCAACTGCGGTCACCACGAAGCCATTTTCGGCACGGAAGGCGGCAAACGCTTGGCGGAAAAACTCAACGTGCCGTTGCTGGGACAGCTGCCTTTGAGCCTGCCGATTCGCGAAGCCATGGATTCGGGCGAAGCGGGGCAGCTGCACGCGCAACACGCCGCCGTGGCGGAAATTTACCGTCAGGCCGCGTTGGCAGTCGCTTTGGCAGTGGCGGACAAAGGGCGCGATTTCAGCAGTAAATTCCCGAAAATCGTGGTGCAATAAGCACGCCGTCCGAAGCGTTGCCACATACAAAAGCAGCCTGCACTCTAAAAACAAAGTGCAGGCTGCTTTTTATGCCGCAATGCGGATTATTTGCCCATCACAAACGGTTCCACCGTATAGCCGCGCTCCCTCAGCAGCGCCACCAAGCCGTCTTTGCCGAACAAATGCGCCGCGCCCACCGCCACCAAGGTCGGTTTCTGCGCCAAATATTGTTGCAGCTTCGGCATCCAGTTGCGGTTGCGCTGACCCAAAATCTGCTGGTTGAGCCGTTTCATGAATTCGTGGTCGCGCGGATCGACCAATGACACGGATTCCTCGTCGCTGGCCAGCTCCTCCAATTTGTCGGCATCGCGCCGTTCATAGGCTTGGAACAGCTCCAGCTGCTCCTGCTTCATTTGGTCTTGCCGCAGAATGAGATATTCGATATTGCGCACAGCCACATCGTCGGGAATGGTGCGCATCATTTCAAGCGGCTCGATATCTTCCAGCCCCAACACGGGCAGTTTCCGCGTTCTGGCCTGTTTCAGCAGCAGCGATTCGACACCATAATCAGTACTGTAATCGGGCGGCGTGCCGGTATAGCCCAAATGAAACCAAATCGCCCACGGTGCCAAGCTGTATTGGCTGCTGGGATTGCCCATCAAATCAGCGAATTCGGGAATGGCGGATTCGCGGAAAATGCGCCGTACAATCATGGTGGTTTTGCCACCCAGCGTCTCGTTCAGCGATTTGTTGTGTACCATCATCTGTAACATTTTCACGACTTCTTCGGGATGTGCTTTCGCATATTCTTCGTCCGCTATCTGCGTTTCCAGCACTAATTGACGGCTTTGTTTCAGCACATATTGGAAATCCGGCGGCAGCGTGCTGCCCTGTTTGCCGATATGCACCGTGCCCACCAGATAGCTGGTCGGCTGGTTGTCTTTGCGAATCCGCCAGATAATGGATTTTTCTTCGCGGCTTGGCGCTTTCGATGCCGCTTGGCTGGCCGATGCCTGCTGGGCGGAAGCCGCTTGATGCGCCGCACCGTGGGTTTCTGCAACGCTGTATCCCGTCAGGCAAAAGGCGGCAGCGGCAAATAGCCATGTTTTCAAATAGTTCAACATAGTTTCCTCTTGAAGTTGGAGAATAGGAAAGCAGCCTGCACTTGAATATGGGAAGTCAGCCTGCTTTTTCGGTTGGCATCACGCCCGCAGGCAACGCATCATCGGGATTTCGATTCAACGTAACGCTGCTGTGCAGGCTGCCATGTAAAGGTTTTTTGCTGCGGCCTGCGGCTGCGTGTCTCGCGCCAAACAATGTCGTAAAAACCATGTGTCTGCTTGGGCGACATTTTTAAAATATATTCCGTGCTTTCAATATCATGCTGCCGTGTGCCGTCCGGATTCCAATCGCCGGCCAAATTTTCAAATTGGTAAGTCTCCACCGTCAATACAGGCTTCAATTTGCCGTCCAACACAGCAAACAGCGTCATCGCCTGATTCATCGCGCCGCCGCCCGCATAGCCGACATGCGCCGTATAACGTACACCAAATGCGCGCGTGTTTTCATTCAACTGATATGGTGCCAAATCCAAACGGTCCGGTGTCCCAATTACCGTGTTGCCCCTATGGTTTTTCAGTGAAAAGGCGGAACGTTGGATATCTTGTTCGGTCTGCTCCTCCTGAGTTTTAAACCTCACGGTATAAGGCTCGGCAGCCAGTTGCCACGCGCCATCCTTCTGCTCCACCACCGCAAACGTGATTTGTTGGAATGTCTGGATATTGTTGCTGCAATCGGCATAGCGCGATTTGTCGTCGGCATATTCCCACTTCATCGGCTCGTGGTAGGCGCAGAAGCTGGCAATGTATTGATTGCCCTGCCATTTTCTCAAGCCGATTAACCCGATGTTTGCCGTTTGGGTTTGCGGGGCTAGCAGTTTGACCAAAGCGTTTACGGTCGCCCCATCGTTGCGCGCCACGCTGCCGAAGCCGTCGGGTTTGGCGGTGCCGTTCATTTGGTAGTCATATTCGGCGGCAATCTCGTTACTGTGGATTTCTCCGGACACTTGGTCTAACGACCGCACAGTTTTGGCGTGTGCGAATACGCTGCTTAATAAAACCGCGCTTAGAAACATTTTTTGAAACATGATTTTTTCCTTTCTATTTTTGCAGGCTGCCTGAAAACCGTTTTACATCACATCCAGCACGCCGATGCCCAACAGCCCCAGCCCCGTTTTCAGCGTTTCACCCGTCAGCCGTGCTAGGTTCAGCCGCGTATCGCGTGCCGCGCCTTCGGCTTTTAAAATCGGGCAGGCTTCGTAAAAACGCGAGAACAACGTGGCCAACTGGTAAAGATACGCCGCCAGATAGTGCGGGAAATTGGTTTCGGCAACGCTTTGCAGCACGTCTTCAAATTTCAGCAGTTCCACCGCAAGCTGCTGTTCCAGCGGCTCGGTCAGCACGAAAGCAGCCTGCACGTCCCAATCGCCCGCCTTGCGGAACACGCTCTGCACGCGGGTGTAGGCATATTGCAGATAAGGCGCGGTGTTGCCCTCGAACGAGAGCATGTTGTCCCAGTCGAACACATAATCGCTGGTGCGGTTTTTGCTCAAATCGGCGTATTTCACCGCGCCGATGCCCACGGTTTGGCCGATTTTTGCCGCTTCGGCTTCGCTCAAATCGGGGTTTTTGCTGCGCACCAACTGCGTGGCGCGTTCCACCGCTTCGTCCAGCAAATCAACCAGTTTCACCGTGTCGCCGCTGCGCGTTTTGAAGGGCTTGTTGTCCTTGCCCATCATCGTGCCGAAGCCGACAAATTCGGCGGACACGTTTTCCGGCAGCCAGCCGGCTTTGCGGGCGGTAACGAACAATTCTTTAAAATGCAAATCCTGCCTTGTGTCCACCACATACAGCAGCCGGTTCGCCTTTAACATATTCAGGCGGTAACGCAGGCACGCCAAATCGGTGGTGGCATACAAAAAGCCGCCGCCCTGCTTCTGCACGATAAACGCGGCCGGTTCGCCGTCTTTGTTTTTAAATTCGTCCAAAAACACCACTTTTGCGCCGTCCGAATCCACCACCAGCCCTTTTGCTTCCAACTCTTTGACAACATTATGCAAATCGTCGTTATATTTGGATTCGCCCGCCACATCGCCGCGTTCCAGCAACAGGCCGAGTTTGGCATACACTTTTTCCGCGTGTTGCAGCGAAATTTCGACAAACTGCCGCCACAGCGCCAGCACCGCCTCGTCGCCGCCTTGCAGCTTCACGACATATTCGCGCGACAAATCGGCAAACGCCGCGTCTTCGTCAAAACGCACTTTGGCGGCGCGGTAAAACTGCTCCAAATCGGCCAGCTCAAAGGCGGCATTGTCTTTTTGCTGTTCCACCAGATAGGCCACCAGCATGCCGAACTGCGTGCCCCAGTCGCCCACATGGTTTTGGCGGATGACTTTGTGCCCCAAAAAGCCCAGCACGCGCGCCAAGCTGTCGCCGATGATGGACGAACGCAGGTGGCCGACGTGCATTTCTTTGGCCAAATTGGGCGATGAATAGTCAATCACCACCGTGTCGGGATTCGGCGTTTGGGCAATGTGCAGGCTGCCTTCAAGCTGCGCGGCCAGAAATTCGGGCGACAGGCGCAGGTTGATGAAGCCGGGGCCCGCCACCTCGGCTACCGCAAACGCGCCTTTACCGTTCAGTTCGTCGGCAATTTTCTGCGCCAACTCGCGCGGATTCTGCTTGGCCGCTTTTGCCGCGCCCATGGCGCCGTTGATTTGGAAATCGCCGAAATCGGGGTTTTTGGCAGGCTGCAACACAATCGGGCTGCCTGCCACACCTGCGGCGGCAAAGGCGGATTCGATTTGGGCGGATAGGGTTTGTTGGAGTTTCATATTCGTTTCTCAATCAATGATTTAATTTATACATGATGGGTTCGGCAAAGTGCAGGCTGCTTTTAAAGCATTCCAAAGCAGCCTGCACTTCCGTCTTCGTATTGGGTTACGCCTGCATCTGCACGCTGAACGAACGCCCCACCTTGCTCCATTGCTCGCTTTCGGCCTGCAATGCGGCAGCGGTGAGCGGATTGTGTTCCAGCCAGCTTTGGGCAATCGTCAGCGCATAAGCGCCTGATTTTTCTTTCAACTGCGTATGCGGCGGCAATTCAATCGGCAGGCGCGCTCGGCAGAACAGCACCGCCAGCCGCAACGCCATCACGGCATGCCAGCGCATCGGTTCGTTGCCCAAGGTTTCGGCCATTTTTTTCAAATCGCCGCGCTGCCCCAAGGTAATCTGCGCCAGCAATTCCTGCTCCTGCCGCGAAAAGCCGGGCATGTCCGCCTGCGCCAGAATGTAGGCCGTGTGTTTATGGTAGGCCGTGTGGGCAATGTCAATCCCGACTTCGTGCAGCAAGGCCGCCCAGCGCACATAATGCGACCAATATTCCAGCTCCTGCACGGTGGCATTCTGCGCCAGGCTGTATAAAAAATAACCGGCCAATTTGGCAACGCGTTCTGCCTGATTGCGGCTGACGTGATACCGCTGCTGGAACTGCGCCGTGGTTTGGTCGCGCAAATCTTCGTCCAAATTGCGACCGATCATGTCGTAAAACACACCGTCGCGCAGGGCGGCTTCGTTAAACGCCATTTCTTCGATGTCCAGCTCTTCAAAAGCAGCCTGCATCACGGCCAATCCGCCGGCAAACACTTCAATGCGTTCGGGCTTCAGCCCTTCCAGCTTGGCTTTTTTCACGCTGCCCGCATCGACAATCTGCTCGAAAATCCGAACCATGGCGGGCAATGTGATTTTGTTGCCCAAACCCTGCGCGGCAATCACGGCGGCAATCGATTTGGCGGAGCCCGAAGTACCCAGCGCGATTTCCCAGCCCTGCCGTTTGTAGATTTTGCTGATGCGCTGGATTTCGGCGCGCGCGGCAGTCACGGCAGCCTGCACGTTTTTGGCGCTGATTTTGCCGTCGAAATACCGCATGGAATAGGTGACGCAGCCCAACGGCAGGCTTTCGGTGTGGGTGGGTTGCAGGCTGCTACCCAGAATGAATTCGGTCGAGCCGCCGCCGATGTCCATCACCAGCATTTTGCGGCCGTTCGAAGAAAAGGTGTGCACCACGCCCGTGTAAATCAAACGCGCTTCCTCGCGCCCGGCAATCACTTCGATGGGAAAACCCAGCGCGGCTTCGGCCTGCGGCAGGAATTCGGCAATATTTTTGGCAACGCGGAACGTGTTGGTGGCCACGGCGCGGACGTTTTCAGGCGAAAAACCGCGCAAACGCTCACCAAACTGCGCCAGGCATTCCAAGGCGCGGCGGCGGCTGGCTTCGTCCAACATTTTGTCGTTGTCCAAACCGCCGGCCAAGCGCACCATGTGCTTGATATTTTCGATGACTTGCGGATGACCTTGATGGTTTTGGCAGATTTGCAGGCGGAAACTGTTCGACCCCAAATCCACCGAAGCCAGCATGGGAAGGTTACTCATAATTTCTCCATTGAAAAAGTGCAGGCTGCTTTTTATGTGCCGCCCACCGTCCGAACGGCAATTTCGGCAACGCGGGCCGCACTGTCGGGCATGGCCAGCGTGCGTGCGTTCACCGCCCATTCACGGCATTGTTCGCGCGTCAGGCTGCCTAGGATTTGCGCCAGATTATCGGCATTCAGCTGGTTTTGCGGCAGCAGCAGGCCGGCCTGTGCGCCGACAAGGTAACGCGCATTGGCGGTTTGGTGGTCGTCCACGGCCAGCGGAAACGGCACGAGCAGCGCCCCCACACCGGCGGCGGCCAGTTCGGCAATCGTCAATGCACCCGCGCGGCAAATCAGCACGTCGGCATCGCGGTACACGGCGGCCATATCGTCCACAAATTCCACGCATTCGGCCGATACGCCTGCCGCCTGATAAGCAGCCTGCAGGTTCGCCAAATGCCCGCGGCCGGATTGGTGGGTGATGCGCGGGCGTGCTTCTTCGGGAATACGCGCCATGGCTTGCGGCACGGTTTCGTTCAGGGCTTGCGCGCCCAAGCTGCCGCCGATAATGAAAATCCGCAACGGGCCACTGCGTCCGGCAAAACGCTCTTCCGGTTTGGGCAGCTGCGCAATGTCGGCGCGGACGGGATTGCCCACCAAGCCGTCCGGATATTGTTCAAAGGCTTTGGGGAAGGCATACAGCACGCGCGCCGCCCATTTGGCCAAGCGGCGGTTCGCCATGCCGGCCACGGCGTTCTGTTCGTGGATGATAATCGGAATGCCAACCGCTTTCGCCGCCATGCCACCGGGAAACGTAACAAAGCCGCCAAAGCCGATAACGGCATCGATTTTGTGCCGGCGGATAATGTTCACGGCAGCCTGCACACTGCGCAGCAGCATCCACGGCAAGGTGAGCTTGCGCCACAAGCCTTTGCCGCGCACGCCTTTCATCGCCACCGTTTCCAAGGGAATGCCGTATTGCGGCACCAAGCGCTCTTCCATGCTGCCCTCGCTGCCGAGCCACACGACTTTGTGCCCCATCTGCTGCAACGATTGCGCCACGGCCAATGCGGGGAAAATGTGCCCGCCGGTGCCGCCTGCCATCATTAAAAATGTTTTGCCGGATTGAGTCATGGTTATGCCTTGTCTGAAATGTCTTCGGATTCCGCCGTATCCGTTTGCGGTTGCGGACGGGGTGCAGGCTGCTTCGGATCGGTAACGCTGTGGCCGAGCAGAACGCGGCGGTTTTCATAATCCACACGCAGCAGCAGCAGCAGCGCAATCATCATAATCACCAGCGACGAGCCGCCGTAGGAAATCAGCGGCAGCGTCAGCCCCTTGTTGGGCAGCAGGCTGATGTTCACGCCCACGTTGATGAACGTTTGCACGGCAATCCACACGCCGATGCCCACCGCCATAAACGAATTGAAATACAGCTCCAAATCGCGCGCCAGCTTACCGATGGAAAACGCGCGCCAAATAATCCACACATATAGCAGCACCAGCGCAGCCACGGTCACCAGCCCCAGCTCTTCGCCAATCACCGCCAAAATGAAATCGGTGTGCGCTTCGGGCAGGAAGCCGCGTTTAATCACCGCGTTGCCCAAGCCTTCGCCGAACAGGCCGCCGCGCTGCAACGACAGCAGCGAGCCCAAGCCCTGATAGCCCGTGCCCGTGGGGTCGTTCCACGGCTGCCACATCACTTCCACGCGGCGCAGGCGGTATTCGTTACCCCATATGGCGACAACGCCCACCAGCACGGCAATACCGATGGCAGAGAAAAACCAGCTTTTGGGCATGTTCGCCAAAAAAAGCAAGGCCAGGAAAATGGAGAAAACCACCACGGCCGAACCCAAATCGCGCGTGAAATAAATCAGCATGGCGCCGAGCGTGACAGGAATGCCGACCATGATAACGCGCTTGAAGTCGTGCAGGATGTCGATTTTGCGGCGGAAAAAGTTCGCCATGTAGATAATCGTTACCAGTTTGAAGATTTCGCTGGCCTGCACTTTGAAACCGAACGGCGTAGGCAGCCAGCGGCGTGCGCCGTTCACCTGCTCGCCCACGAACAGCACGGCGAATAATGAAATTAATGCAATGTAAAACAGATACTTGTCCCACCTTTGCCAGCGCCACAGCGGCACGCGCATCAACAGATAACACGCGGCACCGCCGATTAGGGCAAATTGGGTTTGTTTGATGAGAAACGACGCGCGGTTGTCGAAATGGTACAGCCCCGCCTGCACGCCCGATGCCGAATACACCATCACCAGGCCGAAGCACAACAGGCACAGCAGCACCCACAGCAGGGGTTTGTCGTAGGCATCGCCCCGGCGCAGCAGGTTGCGGTCGAACAGTGTGGATTCGAGATGGTGGGGCAGGTTCTGCTGCCAATGCGTGATTTTTCGGGAAATCTGTTTCATGGATGGTGTGGGAGATACTTCGACACAAAGGGGTTTATTGTAGCAGTGAATATCTTGCTTGGCGTGTTTCGGGGCAAATTTTTCTGCGCCGGCGGACGGCGAAAAGCAGCCTGCACCCCCGCCAAACGGAAAGCCGGGTGCAGGCTGCTTTTGATTATTCCGCCAATCCGTTCACTGCTTCGACAAACACTTCCGAACGGTGGGCATAGCCCTTGAACATATCAAAGCTGGCGCAGGCAGGGCTCAGCAGCACGATGTCGCCGGACTGGGCGCGCGCAAAAGCAGCCTGCACCGCTTCGGGCAGGGTTTCGCAAAACACCAAATCCACGCCGCAGCCGTCCAAATCCGCCGCAATTTTCGGCGCGTCCACGCCAATCAGAAACACCGCGCCCGCTTTTTCTCGCAGCACGTCGCGCAAGGGCGTGAAATCCTGCCCTTTGCCCATGCCACCGGCAATCAGCCAGATTTTTTCGGGCAATCCGGCAATCGCGGCCACCGTGGCGCCGACATTCGTGCCTTTGCTATCGTCAATAAAGGTAATGCCGTTTTTTTCGCCCACTTTTTCCACGCGGTGCGGCAGGCCTTTAAACGTTTTCACATGGGCGAGCAGGCGGTCGCGCGGCAGGCCGATGCTTTCGCACAATGCCAATGCCGCCAGCACGTTCGCCATATTGTGGCTGCCCTGCAAAGGAATGTCGGTTTGCGGCATCAGCAGCACTTCTTGATGGTGCAGGCTGCCTGCGCCCGCTTGCCAGTGATAATCCTGCGGCTGTTGCAGCGAAAAATAATGCACCGTGCGGCCGTCCCGTTTCATGGCACGGCAGAACGCATCGTCCGCATTCAGCACCTGCACCGCTTTGCCGTTGAAAATCATGTCCTTGGCGCGCGCGTAATCCAGCAGGTCGTCATAACGGTCCAAATGGTCTTCAGAAATGTTCAGGCAGGCGGCGGCATCGGCATCCAGCAGCGGCGTGGTTTCCAGTTGGAAGCTGGACAATTCCAGCACCCACACATCGGCCGGTTTGCCTTTGCGCGCCAGCCACGCTTCCAGTACGGGCGTGCCGATATTGCCCGCCACCACGGTATCCAAACCGCATTGCGCGCACAAATGCCCCACCAGGCTGGTGGTGGTGGTTTTGCCGTTGCTGCCGGTGATGGCGATGATTTTGTCCGGCTGCCGGCTCAGCAAATCCGCCAAAATCGCCACATCGCCGATGACTTTGCCGCCGCGCCGTTCGAATTCGATAATCTCGGGCTGGCGGCGCGTGATGCCCGGGCTCAATACCAGCACGTCATAACCCTGCAACGCCGTGTGCAGGCTGCCTGCAAACAACGGAAACTGCGGGAATTTTTCCGTCAATTCCGCACGTTGCGCTTCAGACAGCTGTGCATCGTAACCGGCCGCCTCCACACCGATGTGCGCGCAATAGGCCAGCACGGAAATGCCCGTGCCGCCCAATCCGGCCACCAAAACTTTTTGATTCTGTAACATAAAATATCCTAACGCTCGGATTTATCGGGTGCAGGCTGCCTGGATTGCCGCGCTTCATACGACATAACCCTCGGGTCGCCGGTGGCCGATTCGTTTTCCTTGCGCAAAATTTCATCGACCACGTCTTCCTCCGGCTCGCTCTCTTGCGGCGGTTGGCGGCGTTCGTCGATACGGTCTTTATCGCCGTCGTCTTCATCGTCGTCCGTATGGCGTTCGCGGTCGGTCGGAATTTCGGCAATTTGAATGGCGGCGGCCTGCTGCGGATAATCCGCACCTTCAATTTCGGCGTTGCCCACCGACAGCACTTGCACCAGCGCGCGTTTGGGCGATGCGTCCTGCTCGGTGGCAATCAGCCATTTTTCATCGTTGATGGGAAAGGTCAGCAGCGTGGTTTTGCCCACGTCCAAAGGCTCGGCCAGCGACATTTTCAGCACCGATTGCGCCAAAACGGCGGATTCAGACTGCGGCAGCATTTGCAGGCGCACATACACCCGCGCAATTTTAAACTGCCCCAAGTTCTGAATCCGCAGGCGCAAAACGGGCACGCCGTCCTGATAACGCAGCTCGCCCTCTTGAATTTTGATGTCCTGCCCCGTGCTGACGGAAATGGCGGCCACCGCATTCGATGCGGGGAGCACCTCGGCGGAAGCGGTTTCTTGGAACACCACCGGCTCGGACGACACCACATTGCTTTGAATGTTTTCCGCGCTCTGTTCCGCCGCCAGAATGAATTTCCAGCCCGCATACCCCATGGCGGCACACGAAACAATGCCGATAACCCACGCAGCACGCCGTATCCGTTGCTTGGACGAAAGTGAAGACATAATGACTCCTTATGCACGTTGCCGTTTGAACCCTTTGCAACGCCGCGCCCGAATCCCGGGCTTGGCGAAGGTTTCATTGCGGATTGTATCGCCAAACCATGGGCCAGGCAAAGCGTGGAAACATGGCAACCGTTGTTTTGATTGAATAAAAAAGCAGCCTGCACTTCAAGGAAAACGGGTGCAGGCTGCTTTTTGCCATGGGTGCTCAGCGGATTTTCAGCGTACTCAATCCAATCAGCACCAGAATAATCGTGATAATCCAAAAGCGCACCACCACCTGCGTTTCCTTCCAGCCTTTTTGCTCGTAGTGGTGATGAATCGGCGCCATCAGGAAAATGCGTTTTTTGGTTCTTTTGTACCAGCCCACTTGCAGCATCACGCTCAACGCTTCCACCACGAACAGGCCGCCCATAATCACCAGCACGAACTCTTGGCGGATGATGACGGCAACCGTGCCCAAAGCCGCGCCCAAGGCCAGTGCGCCCACATCGCCCATAAATACCTGCGCGGGATAGGCGTTGAACCACAGAAAACCCAAACACGCGCCGCACATGGCCGAGCAGAAAATCACGACTTCGTTCGCGCCGGCCACATAAGGCAGTTGCAGGTATTCGGCAAATTTAAAGTGCCCCGTCGCATAGGCAAAAATGGCCAAACCGCCCGCCACCAGCACCACAGGAAAAGCCGCCAAACCGTCCAAGCCGTCCGTCAGATTCACTGCGTTGGACGTGCCGACAATGGTGAAATAGCTCAAAATAATGAAGCCGACCGCGCCCAACGGCAGGGCAACCTGCTTGAAAAACGGCACAATCAGGATATTGTTCTCATTGCCGCGCGCCAGATAAAACAGCGCGAAGCCCGCCACCAAAGCCACGCTGCTCTGCCACACCATTTTGAATTTGGCGGACACGCCGTTCGGGTCTTTGTAAACCACTTTGCGCCAGTCGTCGTAAAAACCGAGCGCGCCCGTGGCCAGCAGTACGCCGAGCAGAATCCAGATATAGGCGTTTTCCCAGTTGCCCCACAGCAGGGTGGACAGGGTGATGGTGCTCAAAATCAGCGAGCCACCCATGGTGGGCGTGCCGTTTTTCACCAAATGCGTCTGCGGGCCGTCCGTGCGCACCGCCTGCCCCACTTTCAGCGCGGTCAGTTTGCGAATGGTCCACGGGCCGAGCAGCAGGCTGAACGCCAGCGCGGTGAGTGCCGCCATCACGGCGCGGAAGGTGGTGTATTGGAAAACGTTGAGCGCGGAAATCCAGTTGCTCAATCGGGCAAGCCATAAAAGCATAGTTGTTCCTTAATCATTCAATTTGTGTGTCGTGTGTTCGGCCAGCCTGAAAGTGCAGGCTGCTTTTCAGATGTGTCGGGCTTATGTTCAAGCAGCCTGCACACTTCATCTTATTTCGTTTCCGCCAGCGCGTCGGCCACTTCTTCCATCCGCATAAACCGCGAGCCTTTCACCAGTACGCTGGCATTTTCGGGCAAATCGTGCGCCAGCGACAGAATCAGCGGGTCTTTGTCGGCGAACCACAACCCTGCCGCGCCGAATTTTTCGGCAGCCTGCGCGCTGTTGTCGCCCACGAAATAGGCGTATTCGATGCCCAATTCGCGCGCGTAAACGCCGATTTCTTCGTGCATTTTCGGGGCTTCCGCCTCGCCCAGTTCGCCCATGTCGCCCATCACGAAAACACGCGGTGCAGGCTGCTTGGCCAACACGTCCAGCGCGGCCTTCATGCTGTCGGGGTTGGCGTTGTAGGTATCGTCCAAAATCAGGGCATTGCGTATGCCGCGCTTCTGTTGCAGCCGCCCTTTAATGTTGCCGAACGCGGCCAGACCGATCGCAATTTCCGCCAAAGACACGCCCGCCTGCACCGCCAAAGCCGCCGCCGCGCAGGCATTGGCCACGTTGTGCCGACCCGCCGCCGGCAGCGACACGCGCACGCGCTCCGTGCCGTACACCAAATCAAACGTGCTGGACAGCGGCTGCAAATCGATGTTTTCCGCGTGAATATCGCCCTGCTCCGCGCCGAACGTCAGTGTTTTCAAACCGTTGCAGGCTGCCTGAAACACGGGCAGGTTCGCGTCTTCGGCGGGCAGCAGGGCAACGCCGTTTTCAGGCAGCCCCTGATAGATTTCGGATTTGGCACGGGCAATGTCCGCCACGCCGTTGAAACCGCAGCCGATGTGCGCGCGCATAGCGTTGTTCACCAGCGCGGTATCGGGCGCGGCAATGCGGGTCAGCGCCGCCAGCTCGCCGAAATGGTTCATGCCCATTTCAATCACGGCGTAACGGTGGTGTCCGCGCAAATTCAGCAGGGTGAGCGGCAGGCCGATGTGGTTGTTGAAATTGCCCGCCGTCGCCAGCACCGCGTCCGCGCCGAATTTGGCACGCAGCACCGCCGCCAGCATTTCCTTCACAGTCGTTTTGCCGCTGGAACCGGTAATCCCGAACACAAACGGGTTCACGGCCTTGCGCCACGCCGCTGCCATTTGCTGCAAGGCGTGCAGCGTGTCGGGCACGAAAAAGCAGCCTGCAACGCCGGCCAAATCGCTGCGCGACACAATAGCCCGCGCGCCTTTGGCCAGCACATCCGGCACAAAATCGTGCGCGTCGTGGTTCTCGCCCGCCAGCGCGACAAACAAATCGCCTTCCTGCGCTTGGCGGCTGTCGGTGATGACGCGGCAAACGGGATGGTTTTCGGCGGGCTGCGGCAGGTTTAATGTGGCGCAGATGAAGTTTAGGTCTAATGTTTTCATTTTTTCAATCATTCATAAATGTGCAGGCTGCCTGTAAGCTAAATCTGCTCCATCGGTATCTCGGGACGTTCCGCGTGGATTTCCGCTTTCAAGCGTATGATGTTTCGATAAACCAGCCACAAAAACAGCACGGCCAAAAAATTCACGCCCACCTGCCACGTCTGCGAGCCGACAACCAAGGTCAATTGCATCACGCCCGCCAAATCGATAAAGGAACCATTGGCATGACGGATTGAGAACAAGGCCAATACGAAAACCAGTAAGGCGCAACGGAATCCACGCAACCGGCGGTGGAAAATGTAGTAGGACGCATAAAAATTCAACAACGCGGCAGCAGAAACCATCAGCAATCCCAACCAGCCATCCGCCACTGTGAACGCCACCGCCAGCCAAGAAATGCCTTGCAGCAAGGTTATCCATGCCAGCCATTTCCTGCTGCGGCTCAGCAGGGCGTATTGCGGAAAGGTTTGGTGAAACAGGTTATTCATGTTTTATTTTTCAGCGGGTTATCGGGTAGTTTTGCGTTTCAGGCAGCCTGCACCCAAAAAGCAGCCTGCAACACTCCATCTAGCTGCCGAATTTGCCATACGGGTAATAATCGGTCAGCAGCAATATGGCGGTGGTTTTGCCGTTGTGCTGCTGCGGCAGATACAGGAAATAATTGTTTTCGCGCTGTGCAAAATACGGCTGCGTCAAATGCTGGGCGAAGGTATTGTGCAGATAATCGTGTTCAAACGTTTCCGCGCGATAGAGAAAATTACGTTTGTCCAAAGGCGGTGCGGCTTCGGAAGCGGCGCTCTTCACAGCATCCGATGCGCCGGAGTCCGATGCGATGCGCAGATAAACACGGTTGCCGTCCACTTCATCCGGCACGATGATGACGGCACGCTGAAACGAAGTATTTGCCTGCTCCACCACTTTTAAATAGTCGGACGTTTGGCGGATGTATTCGGGCGTGAAACGGTATTGCGCAGCTGCCTGAATACCGCGCACATTCTGCTGCACCAATGCCTGCCCGGCCTGCTGCAATGCCTTCTCCCTGCGCTGCAAACTCAAATGGTTGCCGGCAAACAGCACGCCCGCCAGCACGGGAAACATAAAAATCATCAACACAATGATTTTTTTGCCTTTCTTGGGCGAATCCGTTTCGCTACCACGCTCGGCAATACGCGTCAGGTTGAACATGATGTTCAGCATCAGCGCGCCCGCCATCAAGGCGATAATGCCCGTGATGCTCAATGCGAATATCTCGCTCAGGTGCTGGCGGAAGATTTTCAGGTTGAATACCTGCACCAAAATGAAAACAAAAATCCAATAAATCAACAAGACAAATGAAACAATGCCGACGGTATTGGTGAGCTTGACGAGTTGTTTGGGATTCATCATCGTTCGATGCCTTTTGCAAAGCGGGCAGATGTGCAGGCTGCCTGAAACAATTTTTTTTATTTGACGTCAGGCAATATAAGCTGTAATATCCGCACCGATATGACCGCCGCCTCTGTTTTTACAAGCGGTGGTTTTTGTTTGTCCATAGATCTGATGCTGTATAATCCCCCACAACACCAAATCTTTCCAAGCTGATATTTTTACTTCTGTTTTTGGGGAAATCAGCCAATAGTTCCTGTAAACGTTCTCCCCATTGCGAATTAGGGCACAATACGTCCAACATCGTTTTCATCACGCAAAAATAGAAAAACGGCCGCGTGTTATCCAGCATTTTCCAGAAAGCATCATGCGCTGGCAGTGGCGAAGTATTATTCAACCGAGTATTCCAAAGCCGCTCGTGATGGGAAGATATATTCCTTATTTCATTCAAACTCTTAAGTATCTGTCCAAAAATATAGCCATTAGCAAAGCCATATTTCCGCGCTATCTTGTTTTTATCGCGCTGTTTCATGCCACTGTATAAATGCGACATTACGCCAAAATCCCATATATTGCTTGCCACCCATACGGGTAGACAGCCGTATTTTTGCTGATAATGCTGTATAAACTCTTTGCGCTGCGCCTGTCTAATCAATTTATTGTGCTTTACCAACCATTGTTGGTGCAGGCTTCCCGAATGGTTCTCCGCGACAAATTTGCCGTCAAAAAACGCAGGCTTTTCATACGCCAACGGATGATAATGCCCCAAACAATGGGAAATATCCACTTTTACTGCAATTTCAATACGTTCTAACGCATCCATTGCTAATAAGCGCAATTTTTTGTCGAATAGGTATAAAGACAAAACCGTTTCAAAATCACAATCCTGCCTAAACATATCCGATAATTCCTGTTTTTCTCTATCCCACTGGCGGAAAACATGAAAATACCCGCTCAATCGGTAATAGCCAATGCGTTGCAAATAATGCAAAGCACGCTTTGGATTCTGAATCGTCATGCCCCGTTCTTGCAGACGTAATAATTGGAGCGGGAAATCCTGCCAACGCTTCAATGGTTCAAAATTTGGTTTACAGACCGTTTCATACTCCGCCAACGCCTGTTCCGCCACTTCAAAATCCGAAAAATGTGTACGCACGCCGTGGATTTCCTGATAAGTTTCGTGCCCTTTGCCGGCAATCAAAATGATGTCGTTCGGTGCGGCTTGGGCGATGGCCTGCTCGATGGCGGCTTTGCGGTCGGCTTCCACCAGCGCGGGATGGGGGACGGCGGGCAGGATGTCGGCGATGATGGCTTGCGGGTCTTCGGTGCGCGGATTGTCGCTGGTAACGACAACTTTATCCGCCAGACGCGCAGCCACTTCGCCCATCAGGGGGCGTTTGCCGCGGTCTCGATCGCCGCCGCAGCCAAACACGCACCAAAGGCAGCCTGCAGGCTGCTTGATTTCGCGCAACGTAGCGAGGGCTTTTTCCAGCGCATCGGGCGTGTGGGCATAATCAACCACCACCAGCGGTTTGCCTTCGCCGATGATGCAGTCCATGCGGCCGGTGGCAGGGCGGATGTGCGACAGCGCGTTTAAGGCTGCCTGAAAATCGTAACCGCCCGCGCACAGTGCACCGAGTGCGGCGGCGAAATTTTGGGCGTTGAAGCGGCCGAGCAGGCGGATCTGCGCCGTGCCGCTGCCCCACGGGGTTGCCACGTCAATGGCCATGCCTTGCGGATTGGCGGCGAAACGGGTAATGCGGATGTCGGCCTGTTCGTTGAAGCCGTATGAATAGACGTGCAGGCTGCTTTCGCTGCGTTTGAGTTCGGCACAAAGCTGTTGTCCGAATGCGTCGTCGGTGTTGATGACAGCGTTTTGCAGGCCTTGCCAATGGAACAGCCGTGCTTTGACTGCGCCGTATTCTTCCATGCTGCGGTGGTAGTCCAAATGGTCGCGCGTCAGGTTGGTGAACACGGCGGTGCGGAAGGGCGTGCCGTTAACGCGGTATTGGTCAAGCCCGTGGCTGGACACTTCCATGGCAACACAGGCCGCGCCGTCCTGCTGGAATCGGCGCAACAGGGTTTGCAGGGAAACGGGGTCGGGTGTGGTGTGCGTGGCGGCCTGCAGGCTGCCCCAATAGCCGTTGCCGACCGTGCCGACAATGGCGCAGGACTGCGGTTTTTGTTCCAAAATATCAACCGCCTGCGCCAGCCATTGGGTAACAGACGTTTTGCCGTTGGTGCCGGTCACGCCGATGATGTGCAGGCTGCCTGAAACGCTGCCGTATGCTTCGGCGGCGAGTATGCCCGCCATTTGGCGCAAATCGGGAATGGCCTGGTTCGGCACGTCCCATTCCGGCCGCCATTCAAAACCACCGTCCGCATCCCAATACACGAAGCCTGCGCCGTTATCGACGGCTGCCTGAATATAGTCGCGCCCGTCCGCATATTCGCCGCGGCAGGCCACAAACGTATCGCCCGCACGGATTTGACGGCTGTCGGCGCAGAGACGCTCATCGGCGGCGGCAAGGTGTTGCAGCTCGGGGAGTTGGGGATTTTTGGGGGCGGCAGTTTGGCTGTACATGGGGAATCCTTTTGGTTTTCGGTGTGCAGGCTGCTTTTTGGGGTTGCAGGCAGCCTGCACATTCAAAACGCCAACAGACCCTTGCTGTTTTGCAAACAGCAAAGGTCTGTTAATCCGTTATTATCGTTGTGCGGTTTGCACGGTTTTGTCGGCATTGACATAAGTCGGGGCAACGTTCAACAGCTTCAGGCCGCCCTCCATAATGCCTCGGAACACGGGGCCTGCCACCGTGCCGCCGTAGTAGCTGCCCACCGGCTCGTCAATACTCACCGCCACAATCAAGCGTGGGTTTTTGGCAGGCGCAAAGCCCACAAAGCTGGCCACATATTTGCCTTCGTAGCGGCCGTTAATCGCTTTGCGCGCCGTACCCGTTTTGCCGGCCACATCGTAGCCCGGCACGGCACCGGCCTGACCCGTACCGCCCTTTTGCGTTACGCTAATCATCATTTCGCGCATTTTGCGTGCCGTTTCGGGCTGCAAAATCACTTCGCCTTTTTGCGGATTGGGCTGCTTGAAAATGGTTGCAGGCTGCAATCGTCCGTCCGTGGTGAAAATGGTGTATCCCTGCGCCATTTGCAGCAGGTTGGCCGTGATTGCATAACCATACGACATAACGGCCTTATCCAAACGGCTCCAGCGGTTGGCAGCTTTCAAAGCGGCACTTTGCTCGCCCACCACGCCCGATTGCGTTTTGCGTCCGAAGCCGATGGCCGACAGATAATTATACAAGGTTTGGTTGTCGTACATGGCCGCGATTTTGCTCACGCCCACGTTGGACGATTTCTGCAAAATGCCTTCCGTGTTCAAAGAACCGTATTCGTGCGTATCGCTGATTCTTTTGTTGGCCAATTCATAGGCAGAAGTATTAAACCAAGTGTTGCGGTTGATTTTGCCGTCGTCCAATGCTTTGGCCACAATAAATGGTTTCATCACGGAACCAGGTTCGATGGTCACACCCACCGTGAAATTGCGGCGGCTTTCCACCGGATATTCGCCGTAATGGTTGGCATCGTAATCCGGCAGGCTGCTCATGGCCAGCACTTCGCCGGTTTGCGCATCCAATACCACCGCGCCGCCTGCTTTTGCTTTGAATTGCGTCAAAGCAGCCTGCAGTTGTTCGCGCGCCAAACGCTGCATATTGTAATCCAGCGACAAGGTAACCGTTTCACCGGATTTGGCCACCACATTTTCAGGCGAATCCACCAGTTCGATTACATTGCGGTGACGGTCGCGCAGCACAACCTGTTTGCCGTCTTCACCGGTCAATGTTTTATTTTGGCTCAATTCCAAGCCTTCCAAGCCCTGCCCTTTGCTGTTGGCAAATCCGACAATGTGCGAAAACAGATTGCCTGTCGGATAGCTGCGCTCGGTGCGCTCTTCAAAATGCAGCGTGGGAATGCCCAATGCTTTCAGTTTATCGGCATCTTCCAACGACAATTCGGTTTTGAACTGTACATATTGGCTGGACAGGTTTTGCAATTTGGCGCGAACCTCAGCTTCAGGCACTTGCAACACTTCGGCCAACTGGCGGAACTGCGCATCGCTGATGGTGTTCCAGTTGATGGTGTCGCCCTTGCGTTTGGGCGCATAAATCGCTCTTGGATTAAATGTGGCAATTTTCAGATAACGGCTCACGGCCAATATCGTGCCGTTCCTATCCACAATAGCGCCGCGCAGTGCAGGCTCGCGAATCGTGCGGACCAACCGCGCCTCGCTGCTGGAACTCAATTCTTGATGGTATTTTTCCTGCACGAAAAAACTGTAACCAATCAAGCCCACAAAAACCGCGCTGATTGCACCAAACAATGTGGGCAAGCGGTAATTGCTTTTGAGGGCCGGTTGGATTTTTTCCTCTTTTTTATACGCCATATAAGGCTTGTGTTCATTGCGAATCAGCATAACGACTACTACTTAAACATCTAAAATTATTGACTAAACTTCACCATTACGGTTTCTTTGTCCGTTGCGCGGTGCATATTCATATTTTTTGCCGATTGCTCGACCAGTGCCGCATCTGCCAGCTGGCTTCGTTCATATAACAATTCAGCATTATCTTGATTTAAGCGGATTTCTTCTTCTTTACCTTTGGTGTACGCCGTGGTTTGCCATTTAATTTTCAAACGCAAATCCACCACATACAGCGCCGATAAAGTGACCGCCAACAATAATAAAAAATTTAATCTGGAAAACATATCTCTATCTTGAAAAAGCAGCCTGCAGTTTAAATTCGCCGTCTGTCCGCTCCGCCACTCGCAAAATAGCGGAACGTGCGCGCGGATTATAATTCAATTCTTCCGCACCCGCCTTAATCGGCTTGCCCACAATTCTCAAAGGAGGCTTCGGCAAATCCGCTTCTCGAACTGCCGCCCATTTAGGCAAAGGCGCATGCGTGCTGTATTCGCGCATAAATTGTTTGACAATCCGGTCTTCCAACGAATGAAACGCGATAACTGCCAACCGCCCGTGCGTGTTTAACCGCGTCGTTACTTGCGGCAGGACTTGCGCCACTTCGTCCAACTCGCGGTTAATGTAGATGCGAATGGCCTGGAAGGTGCGCGTTGCAGGGTGCTGCCCTTTCTCACGACTACGGACGCACTGTGCCGCAATCTCCGCCAGCTGGCCGGTTGTATGGATGGGCGCTTCGATACGCTTTGCAACAATTGCGCGCGCGATTTGGCGACTAAACCGCTCTTCACCATAATTTTTAATTACCTCATGTATTTCCTGTTCGTCCGCATGCATCAACCATTCTGCCGCCGATTCGCCGCGCGTCGTATCCATCCGCATATCCAGCGGTGCATCAAAACGAAAACTGAAACCCCTTGAAGCATCATCAATCTGCGGCGAGGAAATGCCCAAATCAAACAAAGCGCCATCAATTTGCGATATACCCAGCTCGGTGCAGGCTGCATCAAAATGCGAAAATCCCTGATGGAACACAGAAACACGTTGATCTTGCCGCGCCAATTCTTGCGCCACTGCAATCGCAGCAGGATCTTTATCAAATACAATCAAACGCCCCTGTTCATTCAAGCGCGATAAAATCAAACGGGAATGCCCCCCACGCCCAAACGTTCCGTCCACATAAATTCCCGACGGCCGGACATTCAGCGCATCCACTGCCTCATTCAACAAAACGGTAATATGTTCAAACGATTGAGTGGTCATAATTGCAAATCGGTTTGGCTTAAATCAAAGTTCAATTCGGTCTCATCAATCGATAATGCCGCCTCTGTTTCTGCTTGTTTTTGTTCCCTATCCCACAGTTCCAGACGATTCACACGCCCTAAAAGGCTCACTTCCTTATCAAAATTCACCAAGCGGCGCAGATTAGCCGGTAGCAGCACACGGCCCGCACTATCCATTTCCAACGTTTCCGCATTATGCAGCAGCAAATTTTGGTACAACTGCAAATTCGGTTTGCCGTTTACATTTAAATTCAACAGTTTTTGTTCCACCTTTTCCCATTCGGACTCGGGATAAAACAGCAAACGTTTACGGCTGTCCAGTGTAACCACCCAATTAGGTTCGTTCTCATCCGTTTTGAAACGGCGTGACAAAACCTCGCGCAATTTGGCAGGAATCGCCAAACGCCCTTTGGTATCAATGGTTAAGTCGTGAGAACCTCGGAACATAAAAACAGAGCACTACGGAAACAAAATTTAATTTATTGAGGGATAATGACACACTTTGCACCACTTCTCCCCACAATTTGACACTATAAGCAAAAAATTGCGTCAGGTCAATATTGCCCATGCGATAACCTACCTATTTGTAATCAAATTTTTGATGATTAAATGCTAAAATACGCCCATCGCAACGCTCACCAACATAGCAAAGAAAAAAATTCCAATAAAACAAAGTAAAAACTATGCCCTATTGGAAATGACAAAATGATACTCCTCTGACCAATTTGTAAATTTACTTATTTTAACCATGAAAACCCTACAAATCGCCGACCTCACAAAAGAAGAACAGCAATGCTCACAAGCCCTTTGCCAGCTTATTCAAAACGAAATCCGCGAAAAAGGTGATATTCCTTTTTCACGCTTCATGGAGTTGGCACTTTATGCACCCAACTTGGGCTATTACGCCAACGGACGCCTTAAAATCGGACAGGCTGGAGATTTTATTACCGCCCCCACCTTAAGCCCACTGTTTGCCCAAACCTTGGCACAGCAACTAAAGCCTCTTTTGCCAGAAGTAGGTGGTGTTATTTATGAATTTGGTGCCGGAACAGGCGTATTGGCGGCAGATTTGCTCAATGCACTCGAAAGCAGCCTGCACACTTACTATATCGTTGAAGTATCTGCACAATTAGCCAAACAACAACGGCAGCATATTGCCGAATATGCCCCAGAGTTCCTCGACAAGGTCGAATGGTTGGCACAACTACCGGAACAGTTGGAAGGGATTTTGATTGGAAATGAAGTATTGGATGCAATGCCGATAGAACGCATTCGGCATAACGAATCAAATAAATGGCAACGCGCTTGCGTCAGCCAAGAAGGAGATAAGTTTATACTGAAATATCAAGAGACTGAAGATGAAAATATAGTGCAGGCTGCTTTGCAGTATTTCCCAGACAATACGCCTTATACCAGCGAATTGCATTTAACCCAATATGCCTTTATCCAAACTCTGGCGCAAAAGCTAACCCGCGGCGCCATGATATGGATTGATTATGGTTTTGATGCGGCGCAATATTATCACCCGCAACGTAATGATGGCACATTAATTGGACATCACCGACATCATAGTATCCATGACCCATTTTACCGTGTCGGTTTGACTGATTTGACAAGTCATGTGAATTTCAGTGATATCGCCGATGCAGCCTGCACAAACGGGCTTGATTTAATCGGATATACAACACAGGCAAATTTCTTATTTAATTTGGGCATTTTGGAACGATTGGGGCAACAGTATCCAGAAGCTGATTCTGTAGAATACATACGGGCTGCTGCGGCAGTACATCAATTAACAGCACAGCACGAAATGGGCGAGCTATTTAAAGTGATTGCATTTGGAAAAAATATTTCTGTTGATTGGCAAGGCTTCTTAATGGGCGATATGTGCCATAAATTGTAAGCTTTGGCGTAGCAAAGCAGCCTGCACTTTTTACAATTTCATAATTCTAAAGCACCG